>DASRFL010000025.1:0-5816 GCA_035651555.1 Terriglobales bacterium | reverse complement strand
CTTTGCTTCCTTATCCTTTGGTGGGTTCTAAAGCATCCCTTCGCTGTCCACTGAATGAAGGGCGAATCGTCTCCCACGTGTGAGTAATTTCTTCGTACAGAGTCTTTCTTGCTACTGTAAGGATTGCTGGAAAAGTCTTGCGGTATGTGCCAGTTTCGATGACGCAGAAGTGCTTCTGCTTTCGGCACGATGCTTGCGTTCTCTCCTTCCGGCGCAGTCAAAGGAGAATAGCTCGAATGGATAAGCCGGTTGGCGAACACATCCGGGTCTTAGAGGAAAAACGAAAGGAGCTTGCAACGGAGATCATGAATACGATCACCAACGGAAAGCTCAACAAACTTGAGACGCGACTCAGCGCCGTCGAATCGGCGCTTGCGCTCTACCGCTCGGCTCTGGAAACGGAAAAACGCGCTTTGGCAGACTCCGACTGAAGGGTTATCGAGAATTGACAGTCGGTCGAAACAAAGCGGGTCCTGAAGCACACATTGGCTCGGTTGCTTGCTTTGCGGACTCACAGAGCGGCTCCCGCATATTTACGCTAGGCGGACATCCCGTGCCGAATGAGTGTAATGAGCTTTGTAGGTTCTTGGTCGCTGGCAACCGTAGCATCCGGTCGGTTCTTCGGAGCAGCCCAAGGGGAAGGAAGAATCTCAATGATTCTACCCGTTGCATTATGCTTGCGAAATGCTCCGGCCAGTTGCCAGCACGTGTCACTTGGGAAAGTGCTACCAAAGATGAGCACATCGAAAACCCCATTCTCGATCTGTTCGCGTGCATGCTGGAGCGAGTCAGAGGTTACAACATCGAAGCCGTGATGTCGCAGAAGCAGACCACGGGTGCGGTTCAGGCCGGGGTCAACGCTGGCCGATAAAACGCGAATACGCCGCTCGATTTTGTGCCTTTTCTCAGGAGTGCTCATTTACTCTGACGCAATCCTGTGGCTCGTTCATCCAGCGCACGTTCCAGTTCTTCGCTCAGCTTTTGAAGTTTGTTGCCGTCTAATTCGCGGGATGCTTCCTCGGCAATTTCCTGCCAAGTACGGGTAGATTTCTCGGTTTCCACAGTGGCACCTTTAGGGGAGGGCTATGTAGCTGGATTATATCCCGAAATGACCACTGGTCAAGTGCGCCAACACACGCCAGACGGGGTTTTTCCGTACGAAGAGAGCCGGAAACCGAGGCGTATCAGTATGGATTCCAACAGAGATGCTCAGGGAAATAGACCGGCTTGCGGATCAGGAACGACGGACGCGGGGGACCATGGTGCGCATCCTACTCGAACATGCGCTGAAGGAACGCGCAGCGAAAAACTAAACGAGACGCTTTGCTATTTCTGCACCATCTCCCCGATACGTTCATAGACTCCATAGTAGGTTTTACCTCCCATTTTGCTGTCTAGCAGCAAGAATGACCTACTCCCGCAAGTGATAACAACTCGATTCGCTTGGCTGTCAGGAGTATTGCGCGGCTGATGACTGATGGTGCAGGTGGACAGTCCTCGATTACCCTCTGAACCTGCAATCGAAGCTAACGCAGCCATGGTGCTCTGAAAGGCATCAAAGTCATTCTGCTTCGAGTACCAATCGCGGTCTGCATATACGAGTCTCCCATTCTGAAACGCTGTGGTATATGCCTGTCCGCCATTCTCAAAGACGATTTCATTTTCTTCAAATAGAACCTGGTTGAATCCGGCATTTGCACACAAACTAACGACTTGTTGACGCGACATCCCAAGTCGCGCTATCACAGTCCCGAGTTCTAGTGACGGTTTGCGGGAATCGGACTGTGCAAAGGCGGGAAATGAGATTGTGAACAGGAGCACAAGCACTATCCAGCTAATCATTTGTAAAACAGCCTCCTGTGTGAATGTGCGTTACTTCAGCGATTTGTTTCCACTCTCTCCTGACGCTCTCCCCACGTCTATCCGATCTCTTACCGGTCAGGCCGACGCAGTTGGCATTGCTCTATTGTCTGGCCCACATATATCAGATTGGGGTGAGTATTAACTACTACTTATCACAATGGTTCCACGTACTCTTGTAACTTTTTCACGCTTGTGAAAACGTGTACGCTCACTAATTGGAGGAGTGTGTAGCATGAGACACTTTGCCTTAACAGTAATAGCCTTTGCGACAATGTCCGCTTTTTGCTACCCAGCTTGCTCGACGAACCGTGTATATCGAGCCGCAGAACGGCTTCGAGACATATCTTGCGGCAGCGATGGCTAAGAAGGAAGTTCCTGTAGATGTTGTGACCGACCCAACCAAGGCTACATGCGTATTGAAGGCAGCACCGGTTGAGATTAAGCAGGAATCGACCGGCGGCAAGATCGCACGTTGCTTGTTCGCATATTGCGCCGGGATCGAAGACAAGGGTAGCGTCTCCGTCCAGCTTATTGAGAGTAGTTCCAGCAAGATGTTGTGGGCGTACTCGGTCAATAAACAAAGGGGCGGAGGAAAGAATCAGCAATCGATGGCAGAAGCCGTAGCCAAACACTTCAAAGAGTTCCTGACAAAGTAGTGTGCCAATTCCGTTTGTTGATATAGAGAAGGAGGTTCAGATGAAGCGTCTTCTCGTATGCGCGACATTGCTACTCTGCTTTTCGGCACCCTCAATAATGTTTGCGCAGCGCAAGCATTCGTCCAGCTCGTCAACCTGCTGCTCGAAAAGCGCAAGTGACACTCACGTCCATGGATACACGAAACGTAATGGAACGGTCGTAAAACCATACACCCGGAGCCACGCGGATAGCACCCGGACTAACAATTTTTCAACCAAGGGGAACATTAACCCGTACACGGGGAAACGCGGTACAAAGCCTGCCACCCACTAACGTTTCAACGGGACAATGCGAACGGTCGGCGAGAACCGTCCGTTCGCGCATCGTATTCACATCTATGTTAGCCTGAGGTGGAGGTTCGTGTTGACCCCCGATCATCCGCGAACTGGAAGCGAGTTGCCTGAAGTCCAAAGTCTTCATTCCCGCTGCAAGTCGCTCAACGACGTAGCTTGATCCCGCCAATCGCCCACGAGTTTTTTCTCACACGGTCTTCATAGTCCGATAACGAATCGCAGTGGAGATCGGATAATCGCTTTCACACTCATTGCCTGAACGGCAGGATTCTACCGCAATAGGGATGCTGGCGAATGTTGTGCAGCGGAATCTCAGTTACACACTGTTGATCTGGCTACTCGGAATCGTAAAATCGAGTACTGGGAGACAGAGAACAACGAATGAATGAAAAACGATACACGCTGGTGACTCGGAAAGGCGAATGTTTTCAAATAAGCTTCCAGCGCAAGGAAGTCGCTTCAAATCGTGACGGTGCCTTCTACCTCTTCCATCTTAAAGACGTGAGCGAGAGGCAAAGGGGAGAACGCCTCGTGTCCGTCTTCAGGTTCGGCCCGGAGCAATTCTATGGGCCGAATTTTAAGGATCGTGTGGAAGCAGTCTTATTGAACACTATCCGTAGGGCTTTCGATATAGGACGACTCAGTTTCGACGGTCCTTACGATCCGCACACGTACACTGAGATTCTATTGAAAACGGAGGACTTCGAACCACAAAAGCCAGCTACCGCTGAGGAGATACAAGAATTAATTGAATATGAAGCGTACTGGCTCGGCTTCAAGCACACCGCCAATCCCGGCCTCCTGGTTATGTTCGATGCTCCAATTGAGTTGGAATACTTAGGTGTGACTACCGCAGATGTGAAGCGCTACGTTTGGCTATTAGGTGAACGCGGATTACTTGAACAGGTGACGGGAGCATCCGCACGACCCACTCACAAGCTCATAGAGATGCACGAATCCACATCAGCAACTGAGAATGACATTGCCAAATTCGCCAGATCGGCAATTGAAGAAGCAAAACTCAGTGTCCCAGAATCGGATGGACGTATACATCCCAAGGTCGGCGTGGTGGTAGTCAAGGACGGTCGTGTATTGGCTAAGGCGCATCGCGGCGAGTTCCCAAAGGAGCATGCAGAGTTCATAGCACTAGAAAGAAAATTGCCAGATGTTTCGATTGTCGGCGCAACGGTCTACGCCACTCTGGAGCCGTGCACGACACGCACGCATCCCAAAGTGCCCTGTGCGGAGCGACTGGCCGAACGAGGAGTGGCCCGTGTTTTTATCGGAATGCTAGACCCCAATCCAGACATCAGAGGGATGGGACAATTTGAATTGAGACGTGCCGACATTGAAACACAACTTTTTCCGCATTCCTTAATGAAAGAGATTGAGGAACTGAATCGTGATTTCATCAGGAGTCAAGCGGATAAACACAGATCGACGAACGACCCGAAGCTCGAAATGATCTTGTCGGCGAAGGGTAAATCTGTCACTGTCACGAATCGACAGTCAAATAGCTATTGGGGAAGCGATACTGTGGTCGTTGACTGCAACCCCTCTTTTGTAACGCTTAAGAGTGCCGGTTCAACTGAGTCGCAATCATTTCCTTTGTCGCAGGTAGAGATCAGTTTTGACCACAAGAACAACCGTTTGAGCATCAGCCTAGACCGATACTGACGACCACCACAAGAAGAACGAAGCAAAGTAACCTATTACTGGTACGAAGTGGCGATCCTCCCAAGCACGTTTCTCACCTCATCCCTGATCTTCTGATTATGCTTTTCAAAGAAGCGGGTGCCGAGTTCGGGTTTGGTGCCGTTCAAGTAAAGCTGTTCAATCGCAGTGATCAGGTCATGCAGAAAGTCCAGCATCTTGCCTAGCTCTATTCTGTTCGTCTTTTCCCAAAGCGGAGCGTGCGTATGTTTGTCGGCGGCTAGGCGATGGGCTATGGTGTGGCGGATCGGTTGGTAAATCTGATTAAACATTTTCGCGTGCGGAGCCAACGCCTTTTTCAACGGGCGCAAATCTGCCGCACCTTTCGGCTCCCATGCAGTTGAAAGAAAATCATCAAGCCAAATGGGTCTAGCCTCATTAGGCCGAATTGCGAGTTTCCGCAGTGCTAACGCTTCTTTAGAGAAGAACGCCACATTACCTAGGGTATCGTTGAGGAGCTTGTGAATAGAGTGCGTCTCCGATGATGAATCGAAGAGCCGAGCCAAGACAATAAACAGAGTAATTTGAAGGGCGAAGGATTGGACGTTCCAGAACAGCGGGTCTCTATTCAGCGCATCATAAACGTTGCTATCTTCAACTGCGAACCGATTCATCTCTTCATACGTGTGAAAAACAGCAATTGCATCCTCAATCTCAACAGACAAGAATTGGACTTCTTTCCAGTATTCAGAATCGGTCACGATACGTGTGGCCCGTCGCCGTTCCCGCGAACGAACGGGTATCTCGGTTGCGGTGGTTTGTTTGCCATGGCTCCTATGCGAAACCGAAGTTAGGTGCGTTTACTAGAACGGAATGGGCGAACAGACGGTGTGTAGAGAGGTTCGTTAGACCTCAGCTATTTTCGCCTTTGTTTCGTTGCATAATTCATTGCATTTTTCGTCCCAACTGCACCCGATTGCACCCGCTGAAGTGCATTTTTTCCGCTGCAACGTATTGATAAAAAGTAAGGCCGCTGACTTCCCGCGAATTTGCAGACCTCTCCCTTACCACTTGGGTACCGCGCCCTTAATCTTTAAATTAGCGTTTGCTGCGGAAAAAGTCCACACACGCGCCGCTCGCTGCGAAATCACACCCCTTACGCAACCACTCGCGACTAGTCGTCGCTGTTTACCATCCGGTAAGTACGTTATCAACTCTGAGCAGAGTACAGGAACGGTGGTATGGATGGAATTGGCTGGTTACATCAGAGTGTGAGCACCCAGAATTGCGGGACGGGAACCTTCAGGACCG
>DASRFL010000024.1:0-55565 GCA_035651555.1 Terriglobales bacterium | reverse complement strand
CGCGGGATTTCCACTTTCCCACCGCCGCGGCGGCGGTCATCTCCCTGCCCCCTTCAACAACAACTCCATCTCCCTCCGCCTCTTTTCACTCAAGCATTTCAATCTCGCTAGGGGGATACGATGTGAGTAGGCTCTTCCAAGCATTGGCCAGGCGAACTCTGGGGAAGCTGAATGAGTTAGAATGCGCAGTCGCAAATGCCATGGGGAGAATGCATGCAGGAGACAGCGGAAGAGTACAAGCAGCGGATCTTCGGGTATGTGGCAGGCAGGGATCCCGTGAAGATCCAGTCGGCAACGCCGAAGAAGCTCAGCCGATTGATCTCTCGTGCGTCGACGTCCAAGTTGCGAAAACAGCCAGCGCCGGGGAAATGGTCGATCGCCGAAATTTTGGCTCATTTGGCCGATGTTGAACTCGTGGTCGGCTACCGCATGCGCACCATCCTAGGCGCCCCAGGCGCACCGATTCAGGGGTTCGATCAGGATAAATGGGCGCACGCCATGGCGTATTCGAAGCGCGACGCACGCAAATCGCTAGAATCCTTCAGCGCGTTGCGCAAAGCCAACCTGTTTCTTTTGAAATCGCTGAAGCCCACACAATGGAAATATCACGGCATGCATTCCGAGCGCGGGGAGGAATCTATCGAAATAATCGCGAAGCTGAATGCGGGCCACGACATCAACCACTTGAGCCAAATTGAAAGAATCCTCTCGGCGTAGCCAGCGACGCATCAAAGAGCGGTCCATGAGAGATGTGCGGATGCGTCGGGGATGACGTTCCGCTCCGGCACACTGATGACGCGATTCGAAACAGTCGCTCGCACCGGTATCGTCAGAGCAGTGCGCTAGGTGGTTTGTTTTCACTCTTCGCGCGCATTGGATCTGGCCATTGTCATGCCTTTGAATTGGGCGCAGCAGAAACAAATCGGGGCAAAGAAAATGGCTGAGAACACGATTGGAACAGACCTTATCGGGGCCGAAATGGCCGGGGAATTACGGCTGTGGCAAGCAGTGGTGGTGCGGGCAATTCAGGATTGGATATCGGGCCCGACGCGGCAGCAACGACAGGCTGAACACTATATTTTCGAGGACAAGGACTTTGCGCTGGTTTGCCAATCCGCAGGGCTGAATGCGGACGATCTGCGGGCGAGATTATCGAAGATTCGCAGCCAGCACTCGCACCAGCAGCAAGCGATTGCGGCGTAGTTAGCAATCATAAAGCACTACGGGACTAGCTTCACGGATTCCATCAATCCGAAGAAGCCCTCGGCAAGAGTGGGATGGATGTAAACCGCGCCTTTAAGGACGGTGTAGGGTGCGCCTGCCATTATCAAGGCGCCGAGAATTTGGACAAGTTCGCCGCCTTCGCTGCTGAGGATGGCGGCACCGAGAATCCTATCGCCTTCCGCATCAATGATAACCTTCATCAAACCAGCGGTTTCATTCCTTTCGATAGCGCGGGCGACTTTTGACATCGGGTAGCAACCGATCTTGAGCTTCTTACCGGATGCGCGTGCTTGCTTTTCAGTCATACCAACGCGCCCAAGCTGCGGGTCTGTAAAAAGAGAATAAGGCACGTAGCGATTGGCGATGCTTAGATTTTTCCCTTCGATGAGATTGCCGAAAATGATTTGATAATCGTTATAGGAGATATGCGTGAACGCGGGACCGCCTTTAACGTCGCCGAGCGCCCATATGCCGGGGACGTTGGTTTCGAGGCGCGAATTCACCTTAATGTAGCCGCGATCGTCGACCTCTACGCCGGCCTTATCTATTCCGAGATCGTCTGTATTGGGGCGGCGGCCCGTGGCAGCCAATAGATGCGAGCCGCTGATTTTTTCGCGGCGTCCCGCACTTTCGACCGTCAGCACGATCTGGGTACCACTTTTTTCGCCGTGCACCGTGTTCGAATTCAGGCGGAACTCGATGCCCTCGTCCGTCAGGCATTTCTGCAGCCCCGTGGCAACGTCTTCGTCTTCGTGCGGAAGGATCTGCGGCCCGCGATGTACCAGCGTCACACGGCTTCCGAAGCGCCGAAACATTTGGCCGAATTCCAACCCCACATAACCGCCCCCAAGCACGATGAGATGTTCCGGCAATTCGCGGACTTCCATCAGGGATTCGTTAGTCAAGTGGTTGATGTTCTCAAGGCCGACGAATTTAGGCGGATGAGGGCGGCTGCCCGTATCGATGAAGATGCGGTCGCTTTGCAGGATATCACTTTCGACTTGCACTTCATGAGACGAGAGAAAACGGGCGTAACCGCGGTAGAGGTGCAAACTTGTACGGCGGGCGACACTTCGTTCCACGCCGTCGCGCCATCGACGCACCACATCGTTTTTGTGGTCCACGACAAAAGAGAGATTCACACTCATGGGGCCTGTGCGTACGCCCCAACGCGCGGCGTTGCGCACGTAATAGGCCACCTGAGCAGAGGCGATCATGGTTTTGGTAGGCGTGCAGCCGGTGTTGACGCACGTGCCGCCCAAAACCGATTTCTCCACTAGCGCGACGCTCCAGCCGTGGTCGGCGAGGCCATAGGCGAGCGGATTTCCGCCCTGACCGGAGCCAATCACGATAGCGTCGTAGGTTTTCACGTGGAAATCCGACCGTACCCGCATCAGTATGGGGATGGAAGCTAAACGGCCGTGGTTCTGGTCCCGAATTCGGACCGCACCAGTTTGGCACCTTCGACCATGGCTTGTAGCTTTCTGAAAGCCACATCGCGAGGCAAATATTTCATACCGCAATCGGGCGCTACTACAAGCCGATCGACGCTCACAAAAGGAAGTGCCCTACGAATGCGATTGGCAACAATGTCAGACGTTTCCACCTGAATTGTGGAGAGATCGAGGACCCCGAGAATGATCGTTTTGCCGTGCAGCTTCTGGAGAATCGAGCAATCCAAAGAAGATTGAGCGGTTTCGATGGAAATCTGGTCGACTGGGGCATCGGCCAATTCCGCGAGAAATGAATAGCCCGAGGGGCGCTCGTGAATGATCGCGGCATATCCAAAACAAAGATGGATTGCGGTGGTGCCCTTCACACCGTCGAGTGCGCGGTTCAACACCTTGATGCCATACTGGCGCGCTTTTGGCGCACGCGCTTGCATGTAGGGCTCGTCCATTTGCACGATATCTGCGCCGGCGGCAAACAGATCCTTTATCTCTTCGTTCAGAGCCGCCGCATAAGCCATGGCGAGATCTTCTTCAGAGCTGTAATAGTCGTTTTGCGCCTGCTGGGCCATGGTGAACGCGCCTGGAATCGTGATCTTGACTTTGCGGTTCGTGTGGGCGCGGAGGAATTGCAGGTCGCGCAATTCGACTGGATGCTTTCGGCGGATTTTGCCGGTGACACGCGGAACGGGGTTGGGATGGCCGCTGCGGTCGAGGGCTGTTCCGGGATTGTCGATGTCGACGCCCTCGAGGGCGGTTGCGAAACGGTTCGAATAACTTTCGCGGCGAGCTTCGCCGTCGGTGATGATGTCGAGACCGGCGCGTTCTTGATCGCGTATAGCCAAAATCGTGGCGTCGTCTTGGGCTTCTTCGAGCCATTCGGGCGAAACGCGCCACAATTCTGTCGCCCTAACACGCGGCGGGAAACGGCCCGCAAGCTTCTGGCGATCGATGAGCCAATCAGGCTGGGGATAAGAACCAACGAGAGAAGCGGGCAGCAGTTCTGTGATCATGATCTGTCAGCGAGCGTCCAAAAGCCGATTACCGCACCTAAGAATGCGACGGGCAATCTTAACATCATTAGTTTCGGTTGCGATCACCAGGCGAAATTGGAGTCTACGATTAGCCGTATACTGGTTTCGGGCTGAGATCTTCAGGACGAAACCATATCAATGAATGCCGAGTTCCGGGCCGCGGGCGATCAATCGCTGATCGTCTACCTTGGCCATCAAATCTCGATCGAGACTCACCAGCAGGTATTGAAGCTGCTTTACCTGCTGGAACGCGAAGCGGTCGAGGGCGTCCGCAATCTTCATCCCGCCTATTGCTCGCTGCTGATCACGTTTGACCCGCTCCATCTCAATCACGATCAATTGCGAGCGAAACTGAACTCGTACCTGAATCGGATTGAAGAAACTCCGCTGCCGATACCGCGGCAAGTGGAAATCCCTGTTTGCTATGGGGGCGAATTCGGGCCCGACCTGAATGAGGTGGCCACCATGCATGAACTGACCCCTGTGCAAGCGATCGAACTACATGCTTCTTCGACCTATACTGTCCATTTCCTGGGATTCGCACCAGGGTTCGCATACCTGGGGGGATTGCCGAAGGCTTTGGCATCACCCCGTCTGCAAACGCCGCGGGCAAAAGTGCCCGAAGGCAGCGTGGGAATCGGCGGCAATCAAACCGGCGTGTATCCGCTGGCCACACCGGGAGGGTGGAGACTTATCGGACGGACGCCCCTGGCCCTGTTTCGCCGCGATCGGAATCCCATGAATTTTTTGCGAATCGGCGATCATGTGCGATTCCGGGTGATTTCTGAAAAAGAGTTTGCAGAGCTTAGGCCGCAATGACGGGAATTCTGGTCGAAGTTCCCGGCTTCTTCACAACGGTGCAGGACCTGGGACGCGACGGCTTCGGCCCGCTGGGCGTTTCGGCATCGGGCGCCGCGGATGTGATTTCGCTGCGCATCGGGAATCGGCTTGTGGGAAATCCGGACGGTGCTGCGGCACTGGAAATGACGCTGGTCGGCGGCGAATTTGTGTTCGAACGGCGGGCGGTGGTTGCGGTAACCGGAACAGATTTTGGGCCTTGCATCGATGCTGCTCCCGCGCCAATGTGGACATCGATAGAAGTCCAGAAAGGTCAGACGCTCAAGATGGGCGCCGCGCAATCGGGAGCCCGCGGGTATTTATGTATTCAGGGGGGAGTTGCAGTCGAACCTTTTCTGGGCAGTGCATCGACGCATGTGCTGAGCGGGTTGGGCGGTTTTAATGGCAGAGCCTTGCGCAAGGGCGACAGGATCGAACTCGGAACAGCCGAGTGGCCCTTTCGCAAACGGTGGCTCTCCGCTGAAGGGCTTGAGAGCTTACGGCCCCGGTTGACCATACGGGTCACCGACGGCCCGCAAAGCGATTGGTTTACCGACTCTGCCTGGAAGATTTTTTGCGCGAATGCATTTCAGGTGAGCGAGAAATCCAATCGCATGGGCATACGCCTGGAAGGTTCACCAATTCCACTTGACAGCTCTCGGGAAATGATTACGGAAGGTGTTTCTCTCGGGGCTATTCAGGTACCGCCGTCTGGTCAGCCGATCATTTTATTTGTCGAACAACAAACGACGGGCGGTTACCCGAAGATTGCCAATGTGATCTCGGCAGACCTGCATTGTTTGGGACAACTGCGCCCGCGTGACTCGGTTCGCTTCGAGCGGATTGGCATGGGAGAAGCACGATCGTTGCTCATGGAACAGGCAGCGCTGCTTGCGTCAAAGGAGATGATTCGGGAGTGAAACGTATCGATGTGAACTGTGATATGGGCGAAATGCCTGAAGCGGTTGCAAACGGGACTCAAGAGGCTCTTATGGCATACCTGAGCTCCGTCAACATTGCTTGCGGTGGGCACGCGGGCAATGAGTTCACCATGACAACGACCATCGAGCAGGCGCTACGGCACAACATCGCAATCGGCGCGCACCCCGGATTTGCCGATCGCGTTAATTTTGGCCGGGCCGAACTTGACCTCCCATCAAAGGAGATCACCACGAGCGTATTCGAACAAACAAGCAAGCTCGCGGAATTCGCGGCGAATTGTGGCGCACGCATCCTGCACGTAAAAGCACACGGGGCACTTTACAATCAAGCGGCACGAGACATACGAATCGCGGCGGCTTTTGCCGAAGGCGTAGCGCGCTGGAATCGCGGTGTGGTTCTGGTGGGGCTTGCCGGTTCGACAATGCTCAGGGTTTTTCGGGAAGCTGGATTCAAGGTGGCGGCGGAGGCCTTCGCTGATCGGCGATATGAGCCGAATGGGACGCTCCGCTCCCGTAAGTTTGCGGATGCATTAATTGACGATGCCGAGGCCGCCGCTGAGCAGGCGTTGCGCATCGCGGAAAGATCCAGTGTAATTGCACGCGACGGGACAGAGATTGAAGTCGCGGCTCAAACAATTTGCATTCACAGCGATACTTCGGAAGCGGTTAACATTGCTTCTGGGGTTGCGCGGCGGCTAAACCAAGCAGGCGTTGCTATTCGGTCCCTTGCGTCTGCATCCTGAAGTGCCGGGTTAAAAACGTGGAACTCATCCGTAAAACCTGCCTCCTGCTCGCGATCCTAGGCTTCATTGCGCCAACGGTCTTCGGGCAATCTTCACAAAATCAAACGCCAGAAGCGCCATGGTCGGCGCAGATCGAGCAAATACGCCAAGTTGCCCGGATGATTCCGGGGCGACGTGCGTTGCGCATCAACGCGCTGAAATTTGCAGAAAGCCACCGTTCGAAGAAATTCTCCGTCCAAGGTGCCGCGGATGAACCGAGCATCC
This sequence comes from Terriglobales bacterium, assembly GCA_035651555.1. Taxonomy (GTDB): domain Bacteria; phylum Acidobacteriota; class Terriglobia; order Terriglobales; family Acidobacteriaceae; genus Gp1-AA145. Next base: position 49,074 of record DASRFL010000024.1, on the reverse strand, counting down.
AGGCGCGGACCGTGTTTCAGATCGTTTTTCCAGACGGCACGGTGATGATCGACTCGGGAATGGATGAGCAGGTGCATCGGTTTTTCGGTCGTGGAACGATTGAGCCTTACTATGCGGACGCCGCAAAGCAGGTCGAGCGCGCACTTCTAAACGCGAGATCGATCATTATCACGCACGAGCATGGAGATCATGTCGCAGGCGTGATTCGCACCGAACATCTCGCTGAGATCGCACCGAAAACACTGCTTACACGCGCTCAAGTCGAAGGTCTCGAGACGAATCCCCAAATGCCCGAGATCAAGATCACGCCGGAGACGGCAAGCCGGTATAACGTCGTCGACTACGATAAATATCTGCCCTTCGGACCGGGCATCGCTTTGATCAGGGCGCCCGGGCATACGCCGGGCTCGCAAATGGTGTATGTCGCGCTCGAATCGGGGCGAGAGTATCTGTTTATCGCCGACACGGCATGGCATATGGACAGCGTGCGGCTGATCAAAGGCAAAGCTGCGCCGTGGGTGAAGGAAGATGAACCTGCGATTCTGGCGCAGTTGAAATGGCTTCGTGGGCTCTCTGAAACCGAAAAAAAACTTTACATAGTCGCCAGCCACGACGAGGACGAACGCAAAGATTTAATCGCAAAAGGGGTCCTCGGGGACGGCTTGGAATAGAAGCTTTTCTGAAAATGGCAGCTCAGATTGATATCGAAAAATTGCGAGAGGACGAATTCCGAGTGCGCATAAACGATGGCGCGACCGAGTCCCAGCACCTCGTGACTCTGAGCCAAAAGGATTACCAGAGGCTCAGCGGCGGCAAAATCGAGGCGGCCGAACTGATCAAACGCTCCTTTGAATTCCTGCTGGCGCGGGAGGGTAAAGAGTCGATCCTTCCCAGATTTGATTTGCCGCTGATCGGTCGCTACTTCCCTGAGTATGAGCGTGAACTGAAACGCCGAATCTGATCGGCAATCTGCTGGACAGCGTTTGTGCGGCGCCAATCGATGCGCCATCGCCCTCCAGGCATCTGCACCCAGAAGAGCTTCTTAACTGGAGTGCCGCGCGCGTGGTGATACAGCAGGGCGGCGCGTTCGTAAAAGCCGCGAGTGTGTGGAGAGCGGCGAAAGCCGAATTTCTGACAATCAAGGTGATGGCAGAATTCGTGTGAGAGCGTGCTCAAAAACGTGCCGAAAGACGTGACCTGCTTTCGTACGGCAGTGCGCGTCCAGATGCGAATTCGCGCATCAGCAAGCCAATAGTCGCCAAACAGCTCCGTTTGCCAGCCCTCTCGCACGCGACGCGGCCGCGCAGCCAGGGCGCGAACCTCCGGAGTTCGAACGCCGTAAAAAGCGGCTGCAGCGGCCAAAAAATTGGCGCAGGCAACACGAACCTGTTCTCTCGTGCCGTCGGCCATTACACATTCAATGGCCTGGGCGAGTTGCCGAAGCTGCAAAGCAGGAGGCAAATCGATGTTGGTCAGCCGCTCGCTGGCGAGATACTGATCAAGGGCTCTCCGATTTCGAGGCAGTTGATCGGTCACCATGAGTCGATTGGACAGGCAGAATTCATTCGTGCGATTTAGACGCGACCGCCGAGTATAGAACGGAATTGGTGAGAGTAAAGCGAGCCGCTAATGTTGACTTTCGCGTCGAAGGCTTTTGGGCCAGACCTGCCAGTTTGCGGGCTTTAAACCTTCGCGGAGGGGCCTACCGATCCTGAGGCCGGCATCGAGCAGCCGGGCCGCACCAGCGTGCACCCAAGTCCGCCGCTTACACAACTGCAGGACGTCTTCGACGGCAAGAATCTGCGGCCTAAACCTTTGCAGATCGAGTCGGAACTGCTTCACCTGTTCTTCATTCCATCGATTGAAATGAAAGCAGATAGTCCAGATACCAATAGGAAGATTTCTGAAACGGCCGACCTGCTGTGGAATCCACACCATGCCGCGGTCGTCTTCATAGGGATACAATGCATACCCGTCGTTGATGACGCGGATTCCCAATCGCAACAAAATATCGACGGTATTTGCATCGAACGAATGTGCCGGCGCAACCCAGAGTTCGGGTCTCAGTCCATGCTCCTGAAATATTCTCACCGCGTTCCGAAGCTTGATCTCCTGAACTTCGTAAGGCAGCCCGGCAAACTCACTCATGGCTGATCGGCCGTACAATCCGGCCTTCTTGGTCAAATAGCAGTGCTGATATCCGTGCAGGCCGAGGGTCCACCTTCGGCTCTGCCATGATCGCACGCGTTCCCAGAAATTCTCGCCCTGCTGGCCGACGCAAAGCGCCTTATCGCGGTTATCCGGGATAACGGAAACGATTGGACGCACACCGAATTCGTCTAGGAGTTCTTCTACGCGATCCCAAATGGGCCAGTTTGCAGTTGCACAAAGGTCATCAAAGCGAAGTACCAGGCCAGTTTTCATGGGAACTTCCGAAGTGGTTTTTGGGGCAAGGCCATTGGTTAAGACGGTATAACTTTTGGCCAGTGCGACTCGATACCCTAAGCAGGTTAAGCAGGCGCGGGAGACTCCCTAGGGTATATACCCGGTATGCACGGAAGAATCGTCAAATCAGGAAACTAATTGGGAAACCTGTTGCGAATGGCGACAGACCGATCGAGCTCGTCCACAGCTTGAAGGATTTTCAGGCGGAGGTCCCGGTCAACGGTTTCTGAACGGAGGTAAGCGTAGACGGTCGCTTGCGCTTCGGCAGAGTCCTGGCCATAAATGAAGGCGTCCAACCAATCAAGCAGAAAAAAGATTTTTCGCTCTCTCTTGATCTGCGGAAGAGCCTGCAATGCAGGCGTGAGATAGAGGGCAGTGAGCTGGGATTGGCTCCAGTAGTTGAATGGATAAAGACTTTGCTCGATCCAATCCTCGGGACGAGACTGATTGTGGAGGAAATCGCCGAAATAACGCTGCTTGGTGGCAGCATCGGGCTTTGCGGCTTCCGCTGCATAGGCATATTTCGGACCATCTCCAGCCGGATCTCGCTGCTTTTCGGCAACGAAGATCGCTTCCGCGTCGGGGTCGGCATGAGCGATCACAGTGGTTACGATATTCCACCGGTCGAGAGGGCGCAGTTCAACGCCAGCAAGCGTAAGCTGCCCGAGCAAGAGCTGCTTCAAGGCCGTGAGTCCCTGCGGTGTTTCGGCGATGGCTACCAAGCTGTGAAACCAGGCAATCCGCAAATCCAGGCTTGCGGAATGCAGCATGCGATCGGTTGCGATCCTTTCGAACTGCGGCACGAATTCGCGTCGCGTGGACGTGCTGAGGTAGCGGTGTAACGCCCTCGCAGAATGGGAAAGCAAACTGCGGACGAGCATTTCGTCTGTTTCGGCAGGCAGGAGCCTGACGGTTTCCGCGAGGTAGCCCTTTGGCGGCAGTTCGGAATTGCGCACCGATTCCCACAGCGAACCCCAAAGGAGCGTTCGGAGAAAAAGGTCGTTTGTTTTGTCGATGTTCTGAAGGACGATATCGCGGCTGCGGCCGTCGAGCAAAAAGCGGCCGTAGGCATAATCATTTTCATTGGCAAAGATAAATTGCGGACATTCTGTACCCTTGCCGCTGGGTACCTGCATGTCTTTGCCGTTGAGGTCCACACGAATCAGCGCAGGCTCGCGGTTTACATAGTTCAGGCCCATTTGCATCGACAGCGGCCAGAGGTCGCTAGAGCCGAGCACGTCATGCTGGGAAACAGAAAGGTACGTTAGGCGGCCCCCGTTGCAAGTCCATGAGACATCGACTTGCGGCATGCCGCGGTGGCGGATCCACATCTCCGCCCAGTGATCGAGCGGCTTGCCAGAGGCGCGTTCGAACGCGTGTACCAGATCACTCCATTCAGCGTTTCCGTAAGCATGCTCTTTGAGATACAAGCGGAGTCCGCCTTGAAATTTCTCAGCGCCCAAAATGAAGGCGAGCTGCTTCAAAACGGCGGGTGCCTTCGAATAAACAATCGCACCGTAAGCGGATTTGGCGTCCTCCAGGTTCGGAACCTGTTGATAGATTGGAGTGGTGCCTTGCGTGGAGTCAATGGCGTACGCTTCCGGTTTAATAGACTCATAAAAACGTTTCCAGATGTTTTCGTCGGGCTTGAGGGCGGCAAGGCTTTGGTAAGCCATGTACTGCGCGAATCCTTCCTTCAGCCAGAGGTCGTCGAACCAGCGCATTGTGACTAGATCGCCGAACCACTGATGGGTGAGTTCGTGCAGAACCAGGATGTCGCGATTCAACAGATCACTGTGCGTGGGCGCAGTGCGAAACAACACCGACTCTTCGCGCAAAAAGGTCGCGCCGGCATGTTCCATGCCGCCGTACGGAAACCCGGGAATGAGAAGCATGTCGTACTGCGGAAATGGAAACGGCTGGGCAAAAAAACTCGAAAGATATTGCAAGCCCCGGGCCGCAATCTGCTGTACTTCGGGAGCTTCGGACTGAGCACGTGCGAGCTTTGATTTTCGGACATAAATCGGCGGCAAACCGGGCGCCGCCGTTAACTTTCGAAAAGGTCCCGCGGCAAATGCAAATAAGTACGTGCTGATCGGACGCGTTTCCGCAAAGCGCGTGCGCGTCTGATTAGCGCCAATTTGACCGAAACTTTCAACGGGCGTATTCGAAATTGTGGTCCAGTTCGAGGGCGCAGTTAGTTCCAAGACAAACCGCCCTTTCAAATCGGGCTGGTCAAAGCATGGGAATGCCATGCTTGCATCCATAGGTACAAAGAGGCTGTAAATGTATTCGGTGTTGTCGTCGTGATCGTCGAAGCGCGTGAGCGGCTTTCCGGCAGCCGCGACCGGGATGACAAAACGCGCGTGGAAGCTATTCGCGCCTAACCGCAAGTTTTGCGCCGGCAACACCAAATGACCGTTTTCGGAGTTCAGGTTCAGATCGGCGCCATTCAGCGACGCGCTGAGCAGCCGTCCGTCACGAAAGTCCAGAAGCACCGGCCCAAGTGTTTTCAGATCGAACTCTAGTTCTTCTTCACCCGATGTTGTCGCCGCATTTGGCTCAAGCGTAAATGCCAGACGATATCTGATGTTTGAGATTTGGGATGCGCGCCTTTCCGCCAGTTGTTGCGGAATGCCGCGAGGAACCTGACTAAAGGCTGGAAAAACTGTCGTGAGAATCCCGAGTAAGGGGCAAACCCTGCGCAGCCGCATTATGAGACGAAGTATAGCCCAGCGTGCCGGTGGGGGCTGATGCGGAAAAAACGGGCGGCCCTGGCACGTTCAGGGTCCGCCCGTTTGCGCGTCCGTTTGGCCGAAGCCTCGCGGTTTTTATTGAGCAGTGATCGTGACCGTGCCGAGATTGACGACTCCGGCGCTGCTCTGAGCGGTTACCGCCACGTGAATGGTTACGGAGTTGCCGCCGCCGGCACCGCCGGTGCCACCAGTACCTCCTGTTCCGCCGGTACCCCCTGAGCCACCCGTGCCTCCGGTGCCTCCCGTTCCACCCGTACCACCGCTGCCAGTTGTTGCGCCCGAACCGCTGGTGGTGGCGGTTGTGCTTGAAGTTGAAGTAGTGCCGCCGCAGGAGATGAGTCCGGCGGCCAGAATGAGAGTTAGCGTCATGACAGCGAAGCTGCGGGCAAGAACAGACGCGCTTAACACGCGACGGCGAGTCACGATCAAAAGGGCTGCGGTCACAAGTCCGAACATCAGAGCACCGATGATCCACGCCGTCGGTCCTGATTCCGGAGGCAGGCTGTGCAGTTGCCGCGTCCAAATGAACGCTGGAGTTGGTGTAGCTTTGCGTTGGATTTGCAACGTAGTTGTTGTCGTCTGCGCCGGATTGATTTGGCCTGGGGTAAAGCTGCAGGCGAGCCAGTTTGGAAGCCATGCGCCTGTGTCGGCATTCAGACATGAGAATGAGACTGTTCCGGTGAAACTGCTCTGGTTTACCGTTACATTAAAATTGGCACTTGGACTCGCCGCGGTTAAGGTCGCGGAAGTAGGCGAGACCGAACCCGGCGAATTTGTAGTCGTGACGTTCAGGGACTCGTGGAGGCGATGAGTCGTTCCGCCGCTGGTGCCTTCGATGGAAAAGTTCACAAGTCCCTGAGGGACAGTTGACGGCAGTGAAATTGATGCAGTCGAAGAACCGCCGGCAGTGATTGCAGGTGGAGAGAACGAGCACGTGAGACTCTGAGCGACACCATTCTGCGGGACAGCAACGAAGTTGTCACAGCCCAACGTGATGGCGCCGGAAAAGCCGCTCGTTCCAGTCGCATTTACCGTGAAGGTCGATGTTTGCCCAGCCTGGGCGTTCTGATTGGTGGGAGTTGCGGCCAGAGTGAAATCGGTTGTGGGCTGGCCCTGAAGGCTGGCGGTTGCAAGCTCTATGTCCGCTGCTGTGCTTCCGCTCGCCTGACTGACCCACGCCATGGCTGGAACGGAGTTGCTGCCGACTCCCACTTGGACTGTTCCGCAGGTGGTGTTGTCTGGGGTGGTCTGAATCGGATTCGCAGGCACAAAGCATAAAGCTGACGGAGTACTGGAAACCTGCAGAACGGTTGGGAAAGTATCGCCCCTGTCAGTCGAACGCGCGAAGAAAACGTCAAACGTGCTGTTCGCCGACAGACTTGGTTGATCGACCTGTTCCCAGGCGATGCTGACGTTGCTATTGGAGTCGACAGCGACCTGAGGGTACGCACCGTTTGCGTTAGCAGCCGCCACGTTTACATCCGTTGTGAACGATTCGCCAGCATCGTCGGAACGGCTGAAGAAAATGCCATTTGAATGTGCGGTACCACCAGGCCCTCCCGACCAAACAACGTAAAAACTGCCGTTTTTATCGACGGCGACTTGGGGAGAGGCTGCGGAGAAGCTCGCCAGATTGTAAGGAAACGAAAATTGGGTTAATCCGTCTGGGTTTGTCCCATGGCTTTCGCTTGTCAAGACGTCTTGAATGGGGCTGTCGTCGGACCAGACAAAATGGATGCGACCGGTGGCATCCATGAACAGGTTCAAATTGTCATAGGAGCACCCGTAGAATCCGAGAGGAAAATGTGAGTTTACGCCATTCGCCCAATCGTTGCTGGACAGGCTGCGCGTGTTATTAGGAGTGGGTGCAGGCTGCGAAGGTAACGTTTCATTGATCCACAAATTGCCACCCGTGGTGTTAGATACTGGTGTTCCGTCCGGCGGTTCTTGGCTTGTGCAGTAAGAACCTGCGGCATTCTTGTTTGCCTCATCAGTCCAAGCAACAAAAATGTGATTGTCCGCGGAAACGGCGATGCGCGGACCGCCAGTGTTTAGCGGGGCTGGCTGTGCAGGCGGCGTTGCGGGCCGGACCAAACTCGTTGAGTCTCCGAATGTCGTTCCGTTCACGGATTGGCTTATCCAGACGCCAGTCTGGCCCCACACGATGTTTACTCGACCGGAGAAATCAAAGGCCACGCGTGGGGAGTCATACAGCGGCACGGGACCGGAGCCAACCGGAGGCGTCCCTGAAACCAATAAAGGTGGTGTGAAATTGGTGGCGCCCGCGCCTGGCTCGTATCGACTCGCATATACGTCATAGGTCGTAGGGCTAGACCCGGGGTGCACCGAAGCCCACACGACCTCGACTACCGGCATCGGTCCGGAATTATCGTAAACCGCGATTTGGGGCTGGAAGGCGGCGAGAAGGGTGGCGCTGGTCGGCACGGTTAGCCGGGTCGTGAATTTCGTGCCATCGAAGTTAGCAAGAACTACGATGCCATTCACAGGGTCTGCCCATGCCAGGTAAGTGTTCCCTTTCCCGTCGACCACCAAACTCGGGTAAGAAGCTTTCGTGCCGGCCGGGTTCTTCGTCAGATTTGAGACCGTAAAGGTTTGTGCTTGCACAACCGATGAGAGCAGCGCCAACGCGACCCAGCAGGTTGCGGTCGCGAGAAGAAGTCGGCGCAACACTCTCGTGCCATTACACATATTTCCTCCGTGAGGGCCGGCTATTTTGCAGACTCAGGGCTTCGGCAGATACTTGCACCGGACCTCAGGACCATACGCGGAAGGAGATATACGCGGAATACAACCGAGGCCGGAGAAGCCTTAAGATTTTTCGCGGATCGATTGCAGAGCGTTTGCTGTAGAGAGCCGTCAGGAGATGTCTGTAGTAGTCAATTGACAGAACTTACAGCGGCAGAGGTTCGCGGACCCCCGTAAAAGAAAAGGCCCCGCGCAACATGCGGGGCCTCGACTTTCTCCGACCTTCTGCCCAAGCGTTTACTGTGAGAACTGCACCTGTGTTTAGGCGCTGGTCGCCTGTCCGCCGGCAAGCCGTGCGCTCATGGTGATTTCAGCTTTGAGGAGACGAGAAATCGGGCAGCCGACCTTCGCGTTCTCCGCAGCTTTGTCAAACGCGGCCTTATCTGCGCCGGGAATGCGCGCGGTCACATCCAGGTGAATTTTTGTTACGGTCCAGCCGGCATCCAACTTGTCGAGTGTGAGGGAAGCCGTGGTTTCGAGGCTCTCCGGGGTGATACCTGCATTGCCCAGTTGGGCGGAAAGCGCCATGGTGAAACACCCGGCGTGCGCCGCTGCTATTAACTCTTCGGGATTCGTTCCTTTCGCATTTTCAAACCGAGTCGAAAATGAGTACGGGGTGTTGGAAAGCACACCGCTGTCACTCGATATAGTGCCCTTGCCATCCTTGAGCGAGCCTTTCCATACTGCTGAAGCCTTGCGAATCATTCGTTCATTCCTCCTTGGGTGTCACTCGTTGCGTGGGTCTGCATCGAAGCTCTTGAGCTAAAATCGCCTTCACTTGCACTTTCTCATTCTACTCAATCAGCGCGAAAACACGATTTGTTTTCATTTTCTGAAGGAATACCTTCACACGAACTGGAAGGATAAGTTACGGTTCGAGGGGGACCCAAGCCGGTAGCCCAGCCCAGCGACGGGTGATGGTAGCCCAGGGAGGCGTGATATAGTCGCACGTAAGAGGTGGCGGAATGAGAATCAAAGTCTTCACGCTTTTCGCATCACTCATTTCTCTGCTCGTTATAGCCGCTCCGACTTTCGCGCATCATGCCTGGCGTGGATACGACATGAAAGCTGTATCCACGATGACGGGCACGGTTACCGGATTCGACTTCGGCAATCCACACGTTTGGATGTATCTGGATGTGAAAAACGAAAAAGGCGAAATAGAAAAATGGAGTGCCGGAGGCCCCAGCCCCAGCCGCATGGCAAATGCGGGATGGACGAAAGATACGCTTCATCCCGGCGATCAAATCACGATTGTGGGTAATCGGATTAGTGACGGTAGCTACAAAATGCGATTATCGAAGGTAATCCTGGCGAACGGCCGGCAACTGATGTGCTACGGGCACGACTACGGCCCATGAGCCGTTCCTAGCAAACCTTCACCTCAGAGGCACGCTTACGTATAATCGCGCCGACGGAGGACGCATGGTAATCCGCGAACTACGAATGATCGGGTGGGGTTTGGTTGCGGCAGCCGGGATTGCCCTGGGTTTGCATGCGCAAGCGCCCGCCGCGGGAATTGCCAAAAATTCAGCGACAGGCGACAAACAAAGCACGCTAGTGGCACAGGGCAAAGCACGGTTCCAGGCGTACAAATGTTATGACTGCCACGGCCAGAATGGTGAAGGCACCGATGACGCGCCAAACCTGACGCATTCGAAGCTCACGGCAGAGCAGGTTTCGAAATTTCTGCAAAAGCCGAGTGTGGATGCACAGAACAAAGGCATGCCTGACATCCCAACCGACAGCCCCGATCACCAACCGCTGGTCGCGTACGTTATGAGCCTGCGAGCGGGTGTCAAAGCGTCGGCTGCTGCTGCACCTTCAGCGAAACCGGTTGCTCCGTCGAAGCCGGTGGGCGCGACGGGTGGGTCGGCGACAACCGGTCAGCAATCGGCTTTAGTGGCGCAGGGTAAAGCACGGTTCCAAGCGTACAAATGTTATGACTGCCATGGCCAGAATGGCGAAGGCACCGATGACGCGCCAAACCTGACGCATTCGAAGCTCACGGCAGAGCAGGTTTCGAAATTTCTGCAAAAGCCGAGTGTGGACGCACAGAACAAAGGCATGCCTGACATCCCAACCGACAGCCCCGATCACCAACCGCTCGTCGCATACGTTATGAGCTTGAGAGCAAAATAAACAAGATACTAGGTGATGACGTTCGGCTGAAACCTGCGCCATCGATCAGGTCATCCAGTATGTTATGACGGTTATTCCGGTTTAGAAGTATTCGCAGCCGTTTGCCGAAATGCAGTTGCTTCCTTTTCGAGACGTTCAGCAGCTTGCGATAAGGTGACGGTATCGGCCACTCGCCGGTAATCTTCAAAGTCGCGTCGCTCCTGCACCGAGATCGTCTTAAACAAGAGGGCTCTTCCGCTCATTTCAACATGGAGCGCGGCCATGACCCACTGGCCTGATTCCAAGTGCGTGAACCTGACGGAGAAAACGCCATCTTTATCCAAATGGCCAAGCAAACCGTACCCGAACCTGACCTCGCCAATCAGCCTGCCGTCAATACGTGCTAATTGCTTCTGCTGGGGATCGATCCACATCGTCCCTTCAAGATGATGAAAAACCTCTTCCTGGCGGCTAGTCGGTATGAAATCAGGCCGGGGTTGAAATGTAAGTTTTACCAGACCGTCCTCGGAGCCGGCATATTCGTAGTTGAAGGCATTAGGAAATGTCGCAAACATGCGCATTTGCCTAGCGGCGTCTTCGCGCTGCTTTTGCATGTCCCGGCGGATTTCGGCGGGATCGGCGAGGAGTGCACGGATGCGCGCGTTCTCTCTTTTCTGCTGGTCGAGCGATAATGGCTGATTATCGATCGCAATCAGCCTGTCTATTGTCCCGCCAGCCGTCTGGACGACTTCACGCGTTTCCAGCCGCCCGTCTTTGCGCACAAGTTCGCGATAGCTCCAATGAACCGCGTCCCTGTTAACTCGAAGGGCGTTTTGGACGGTCTCGCGAACCAATTCGTTCGGGTTTAAAGGTGTGTCCGCCGGACGAGCCGCACCGACGCACACAATTAACAGAAGGAACGATGAAGAAACCGCGAAAAAAAGCTTCCGACCGTAAGGCATTGGCCGTACACTATGACTTGGCAAAGACGTAGGCAATACCGCAGAGAGTGTAACCTGCTGGTCAAAAATCAGGTGCATCTTTTATTGCGGGGCCGCATCTAAATAAAAAGCCAGAAAAGAAGAGCTTCAGAGTCGACCGGGCGATTAATTCCGCATCTCGTTGAATTATCTAGCAATATCGACCGACGGTAACAGGTCACTATATCCATCTCCCTGAGCACCGTGCGGCTCTGTCTCACAGCAAGAGGCGAGGCGATCTGAAAATGGGACTTATAGATAACATGCAACACTTGAGAGAGGATGAATACGAGGACGTCCTCAAGGGCAACGGCTTCTCGGAAGCTGAGCAAGCCAGCGAAGGGCAGGGCTTGCTCGACGAAAACGCTATCGAGTATGAGCCGGGCAAGGACGATACCTACGATCCGGTACGCACCTATCTGGCCGCGCTGGGCGCCGTTCCACTGCTGAAGCGTGAGCAAGAAGTTGCGTTGGCAAAGCAGATTGAACGGGGCGAGAAGCTGGTTATGACAGCCGTCGGACGTTCGTCTGTCGGCGTCGAAGCCGTCCTTCGAATTGGCGAGGAACTGCACAACGGCACGCGACCGGTCAAATCGGTCGTTCAAATTGATAGCGAGGCGGCATCGGCTGAGAAGGTTGAACTTAGACGCATTCGCAAAAGCATTGCGGAAGTATCGAGGCTTTATTCGCAAGCTAACCAACAACAAAAGCGCTCCGCGTCGAGCAAACCGAACTGGCGCATCGCTCGGCTGCGGGTCCGCATCTCCCAACTGATCAATTCCATCGACTTCACACAGTTTGAGAGAGCACGACTCATTGAACTCACGCGCAGCGGCCTGCAGGAATGTATCGAGCGCCAGAAGAGCGTGGGACGAAAGAACAGCCGCAAAACCGCTTCTGGAACCAATCCACCCGCAAGCGAAGAAAAGCATCTGATGCGCCGCATCGGCAAAGGCGAAGCGATCGCGGAACACGCCAAAAAACAAATGACAGAGGCGAACCTGCGCCTGGTGGTATCTATCGCCAAGCGCTATTTGAACCGCGGTATGAGCTTTCTCGACCTGATTCAGGAAGGCAATATCGGACTGATGAGAGCGGTCGAGAAATTCGAGTGGCAACGCGGGTTCAAATTTTCGACCTATGCGACGTGGTGGATTCGGCAAGCGATCACGCGGGCCATTGCCGATCAGGCGCGTACCATCCGTGTGCCGGTACATATGATCGAACATATTAACCGGTTCATGCAGGCGAATCGGGAACTAGTCAAATCACTTGGACGGCAGCCCACGACAGTCGAAATTGCTCAGCGGCTCGAAATGCCTGTCGAGAAAGTGCGGGAGCTGATGAAGATCGCACAAGAGCCTCTGTCGCTCGAGACTCGCATTGGGACAGACGGAGAGTCTCATCTCGGGGATTTCATTGAGGACAAGCAAGCCGCTTCACCTTCCGAGGCCGTCATCGATCGCAATCTGAAACAACATGCGATCGAGATGCTGGATGAACTAACGCCACGCGAGGCGAAGGTTATCCGAATGCGCTTTGGTCTTGAAGACGGGGACGAACACACCCTCGAGGAAGTGGGGCGCTGTCTGGGTGTCACCCGCGAACGTACCCGGCAAATCGAAGCGCAAGCACTTCGGACACTCCGAGAAGCGCCGCGTGCACGCCGACTCCGGTCGCTTCCCCGGTCGGCATAAGGATCGGCCGCGGCTCGCTCAACAGCAACCGGCGCATCCGCTGTTTTGCCAGCCTAGGGCTGAGCAAGCAAGACAGCTATTCCCTGCCCCACGCCAATGCACATGGAAGCGACTGCATAGCGCGCTTTCGCCCGATGCAGTTGGCGCGCAGCGGTCAATGTGAGGCGCGCGCCGCTCATCCCAAGCGGGTGGCCGAGGGCAATTGCGCCGCCGTTTGGATTCACTTTTTCGCAATCATCAGGCAATCCCAAGGCGCGCAAGACTGCGACAACTTGTGCCGCAAATGCTTCGTTCACTTCCAGAACGTCAATGTCAGCTATTTTCAGGTTATGACGCGCGAGTAACTTCTGGATGGCAGGTACTGGGCCCATGCCCATTACGTCCGGCAGCACGCCCGCAGTCGCGGCGCCCATCACACGCGCAATCGGCGCAAGGCCAAACCGGGCAAGTGCGTCCTCTGATGCCAAGAACATTGCGCAGGCGCCATCGTTAATTCCGGAGGCATTCCCGGCCGTGACAGTACCGCCCTGCCGAAAAGGCGTCGGCAACTTTGCCAGGACCTCCAGGGTTGTGTCGGGCCGTAAATGCTCGTCTTCGGAGACAATCTTGCAGGGACCTTTCGGCTGCTGAACGTGAACGGGCACGATCTCTTGTGCGAAGATTCCCGCTTTCTGAGCTGCTGCGGCCCGATGCTGTGATCGATACGCGAATTTGTCCTGCGAAGAACGGTCAATGCGGTGCGCGGCAGCTACGGTTTCAGCAGTTTCAGGCATGGAAGCGGTGCCATACCGCTTTGCCAACTCAGGGTTGACGAATCGCCAGCCGATCGTAGTGTCATAGATCTCCGCTGCCCTGGAGAAGGCCGAGTATGCCTTGGGCATGACCAGCGGAGCGCGGCTCATGCTTTCCACCCCACCCGCAATGGCCAACGAGATTTCGTCAGCTGTGATAGCCCGTGCGGTCACCGCTACCGCTTCCATTCCGGAACCACAAAGGCGATTAACAGTCATGGCCGGGACTGTGTGTGGGATTCCAGCGAGCAATAGGGCCATTCGCGCGACGTTGCGATTATCTTCACCGGCTTGATTGGCGCAGCCGAGGATAACCTCGTCAAGGCGCTCCCAATCGGCTTTCCCGAAGTTTTCGCGCAAGGCTTTCAGCGGCACAGCCGCTAAGTCGTCGGTGCGAACCTGAGACAACGCGCCGGCATATCGTCCAATCGGGGTGCGCACCCCTTCGCAAATGTACGGAATAGCCATAGGACAAGTTTAACGGATGGCGGAGAATCCGGTCTTTAAATGATGTACCAGCAAAAACTACAAATGGTAATACTGAAGCCGCTTCTGAAGAGCGGATTCCGCGATTCCGAGCAGCTTTGCGGCAGCCGCTTTATTCCCTTGGGAATTGCGAAGCGCCTGTACGATCGCCTCACGCTCACGGTCATCGAAGTAGGACGTTAATCCCGCAGCCCAGCGGCAGTCGTCCGGGGATCCGCGCGTAAGTCCCAGGTCGCTGACCTCAATGGTGTTTCCGGATCGCGTCGATATTGCAGATCGAACGGTTTCCTCAAGTTCGGCGACATTGCCAGGCCAATGGTAAGTACACAAGTGCCGCATGGCTGTGCTCGAAAATTTTAGTGCTCGTTGGTCACTGCCGCCGTACCGATCGAGGAAATAGTCGGCCAGGACCGGTATGTCCTCCGTGCGTTCTCGAAGTGGCGGAAGCTTGATATGTATCGCGTTCAGGGTGAGCAAAAGATCTTCGCGAAACGTGCCGCGCCTTGCTTCTGCCTGTAAGTCTCGCGAACTGGTGGCAAGAATCCTTGCTGTGAAGGGAAGCGTAAGGGAGGAGCCGATCGGGCTGAATTCCTTGTCTTGCAACATCTGCATGACTCTAGCCTGAACATGCAAGGGAAGGTCCCCTATTTCTTTTAGAAGTATCGTACCTTCACGCGCGAATGCCAACAGGCCCCATTGAGCATGGGTTGCGCCTGCGAATGTGCCTCTTTCATATCCGAAAAGCTCTGACTCTGCCAGCGTGGGTGCCATTTTGGAAAAGTCCGCAACAACGAGCGCTCTCGACTTACGCGGGCCAAGAGAATGGAGAGTCTCGGCGGTTAGCTTTTTGCCCGTGCCAGTCTCACCCGTAATCAAAAGCGGATACGAATAGGAGCTGGTCTGATGAAGCAGGGCGTAAATCCGCTGCATCGAGGCAGAGATGCCCACGAGGCGACCTTGGTGTGGTTGACGCAACGCTTGTGATTCAGAGTGCACGGCTCACAATAAAGCTGCAATTTGCAATCGAAGCGAGCTAATACGAGCTGTTGTATCGCTCCGGTCAGGCCGCGCTCTTGGCCCAGCTCCGTTCGATATCCGCCCAGCCTGCAGCGGGGATACGGCCCAGAACAACTGCCGCGCCCTCAGACATGCTGTCCACCAACTGGCCGGCTTGCCGCGTGAGCCGAGGCAGAGCAAAAGGTCCGACGGTGTATATTGAGATTCGAAGGACTGCGAGGAGCGCGAGCGAGAACACGAGCGATTGCAACGTACGGAGTTCTTCGCTAACGCTGGAAGATACGCCGCGATGAATAAGGAACCGGCGGAAGCGCCACAATGTTATGAGATCCGCTTGCAACAGCGAAATCCAGGCGAGTGCGAGATGTTTGCGATCGTCGCGGAGCCGTTCGGCGAGACGTCTCAAATCCGGGTTCGAGCACAAAACCTGATAGTCAGTGTCGTCAAGGAGCCGGCGTGCGTTCGCAAACGAAGTGCCTTCCAGGCTGATAATGTTAGCGACCGCCTGAAGAGCCGAGGACTCCGGCAAACTCTTCGGGCCGCCCTGCAGGGCGAGGAAAACAAAACTGCCGAAGAGTACGAATCCGAGAATTGCGAAAAAGATGAGATTAATCATGACCGTATAGTTTTCGAGCGGTTGAAATTGTCCGATTCCAATCTTCGGTCCATCGGCTCAATTCCAACCCCTCGCTCTCCTTGATTGGCGGATTCGGTTCGTAAACCCATAGTGCCCAAATCCAAACAACCAGCATGATCACGAAGCTTAACGGCCGCAGGTAGTAAAAAAGCGGAACAAAGGAATTCGCAAGATCGATCATCGCGTCGTTAGCAGTGGAGATAGACGCCCAGGCACCGAAAGCAAGCGCAATGCCACGAATATTCCGCCCACATGTCACGCCATAGTAGCGGGCGACAACCAATGTTCCGAGAATCATAAGGGCCTCGGCAAAACCGAAGCTCCTGTCCAGAGCCAGATGCGGCCTCCAAGATGCCAGCCGAGCTTGTGCCGGAGATGCCAGCGAAGGCAATACGTAGGTCTGATAAGCCCAAAATGCTACACACGCAGCGGCCAGAAGACCAGCCGCGACCATGGCTAGGCCTTTCGAAAAGCTCCTGTTTAGTGCTGATTTCTTTGGAAATACTTGGCGGAATACTTCCCACACGACCAGAAGCCGCAGAACGATGTCGCTCGTGTCAACGTACCAGTAAACCGCCGCGTAGGCGTATGAGAATCGCAAGTCGGCAAGGAGAATTGCAGAGTTGGCGAACAGAAGCCAAATCGCGTAAAGAAAAAAGAACGGATACTCGCGCCATAAGCTCCTGCGCAGGAGAAGAACCACCGCGCCTAGCTCCAAGAGGACAGCCGTTAGGCAGATGGCGAGGTCCATGGTTGGCGTAGTATATAACAACTGACATTTAAAGCGAGACTCAGATAAGTCTCAGTGCCGCGCAAGGTTTAACGTACGAAGGTACTATCCCGCCGGGACTCTCGGTCCCTTGCGCTCCGGGACGATCATCCGCGAAACAGGGATAGAGTGAACGAAGTGGAAACGGAAGAAGTAAAAACTGCAAGGGGGAAGCGTATGCCCCCCCTCCTATCAGATGCCGCAACTAAAGCAATTTCAATCTTCAGGAAATTGAGGAAGGTGCCCGCCCATCGTCATCACCTCGAATGAGATTTTGTGTCGCAAAGACGAGTGCACTCTACAAGGTTTCCCTGAGCGCTAGTAATCTTCTCGTAATCTGTTCAGTAGGCTGAAAACGAAAGAATTGCGCGGCGTGCTAAACTTGTCCTAGAATTCCGGCTCGTTATGCTTCGAGAAAAACCGATCTCACGTTATTTGCAAAACGTGCTGGATGCATTGCCGAGTGCTTTCGCACAGTTGGTATTTCTGTCATCGCTTCGAGATCCATACACTGGACGCTATCTGCACGAGGGTTGGGCCAGTGTCTCCTCGCCGGAAGAAGTCAACCGAGCGCTTGGTGAAACTCATCGCTCCGTTTTCGAAGCCGTGGTTAATCTTTCGCTGATGGATTTATCGCGAGAACTGCGGAAGCATTTTAATTCTTTGGGTCAGGTAGAAGTTCGCGTCGCAAATCTGTGGCTGGAAACAGAACCGTATTATGAAATGATTCCAGAAGGATGTTCGATGCTGGCGCGAAGGTTTTTTATCTCGCAATTTCGTTCGGCACTGGAAGTTTTGATCCAGGCGCCGGGCTGGACGTATTTGGAGGAACCAGCCGCATCGCCACTCCCACAACCTGCCCCAGAACCTCGGCCTCGGTGGTTAAATTAAAGCTCTGGACGGGCACATTCGACACAGGATGAGGTATTAGGATCAAGCGCGAACCTTCCACTTGGCACCACGCACAACGGTATCCGTTCCGGAGTTCGACGAAATAAACTGGCCGGTCGAATTCGTTTTTCCATCCATCATGCACCACGCGCCTGCGCTCCGGATCGATCATCACCAATGAACCTGGACGCAATAAGGGGAACATGGTTCTGTCGGCGAGCCCGACATATCCATAAGTGTGTCTGCGTGGGTTCGTACTCAACAAAAATGCGGCCGGTATCTCTCCCCACATGGCCACCACCCGATTCACCAATTGCGTCGTTTCCCATCGGAAGGTTGGATCGATGCGTACTGGCACCAGAACCTTATCTTCGATTCCGTAAACCTCCGCGGAAGTTATTCGAGTGACGTCCGGCAGGAAGCGTGTGCGATATGCGCGGGTGCGATTGGCATTCACGCCATAGCGGCCGAGGACATCGTTCAGGTCCAGACCATAAATCGAGCAGAGACTGAAAAGTTTGTAAAAACTGGGAACGGATTCTTCGTTTTCGATCTGCGTCAGCCGGGCTGGTGAAACGTAAAAATTCTCGTTACCCTCTTCGGAGGCGATCACCAAGCTGGCGTCCTGGACCTCGCGCATGCCAATCTGCAGCCTCTCGCGGACTGCCTTAAGATATTGACCCGCGGGCACTTTGGGTTCGGACAGAGCAGTGCTCTGCGCCGATGCCTGCGGCTTCTCGGGCTCCAACTTCATCCTGGCTGCACTGTTCAGTTTGCTGAACACGGGACGAGAGTCTACCTCTGACTTGCCTTTACTACAACCGCAAACCTGCTTGCCGCCGGGTCAGCGAACCCGGCGAAAAGGCGTGCTAGACTTCTCATGACTCCTAGGTCGCGATGGGACCTCGCGTTAATTTGGCCAAGCGAGTACGGTAATTTGTGACGTACGGGAGAAATGAAAATGCAAGAAGCAATCGGCAGAACTGCCGGAGCAATCTGGCAATCTCTCAATGAACACGGGGAATTGTCTTTGCCGACATTGAAGAAGCGGATAGATGCGAAATCTCCCGTATTCGATTGGGCGATAGGTTGGCTGGCGCGAGAGGACAAGCTCGTCATTACGCCTCATCAGAAGAGCTATCACGTGCGTCTGAACGACGCTCAGGGACGCACAGCAGGCGCTTAGGAATACTAAGCATCGATCGGAGTGGAGCGAGTACAACACGCATGCGCACCCTCCGCCGACTCGAATTCACGCCGCCTTGCTTGCAGTGTGGGACAGGGCTTTCGAGATCAGGAACAAGGTCTCGAACGGCCATGGCGGGAGCTATAAGGCGTACTTTTTCAAGCGCGAGGAATATGCAGATCTCCGGCTGGGAAAGGCGTTACCAATCGAGAGAGCGTCCCGCCGAAGATTTTAGTCTGGTGCCATCACGTCTTCTGGTCGAGACAGCTGCGAATATAGATCCCGCGAAGGCTCTCGATCTTGCATGTGGCACCGGACGCAACGCGTTATGGCTCGCCGAGCGAGGCTGGAAAGTTACTGCCGTAGACGGCTCGCGGACCGCGATTCGCGTCCTGCTTGATCATGCTTCTGAACGGCGCTTGAACATAAATGCCCATGTTAGCGACCTGGAAAACCACGAATTCAAAATCAAACCCGCAGCCTGGGACTTGATCGCCATTTGTTATTACCTTCAGCGCGATCTGTTCGAACCGGCGAAAAACGGCATCGTGGGTGGTGGAATCCTAATAGCAATCGCTCACTTGGCAGGTCCTGATGAAGAGGCGTCAGCACATCGTCTTCGCCCAGACGAATTGAAGGAGTATTTTCAAGATTGGGAAATGTTGCACTATTTCGAAGGCGATTCTCGGGACATCGCACATAAACGGCCGGTGGCTGAAATCGCAGTTCGAAAAAGATGGGACGTAGTGAACGCTGCGTAGGGTTAGCGGGGCCGGGAGATTCGCAGCTTCTGCATGCGCGACTGCAGGGTTGTCCGCTTCATTCCCAGCATGGCCGCAGCCCCTTTCGGCCCGCCTAAGACCCAATTCGCCTGTTCGAGCGCGCGAACGATGTGATCTCGTTCCGCTTCAGCCAAAGTAGGGAGCCCGGCCGGCTGCCCATCGGGATTCGATTTCAGCTCTGAAACGGGGATACGCAGGACGGGCGAGGGAGACAGGATGACTGCGCGCTCGATGAGGTTCTCCAATTCGCGGACGTTTCCAGGCCAGTGATAGCGCTCGAGCGCGGCTATCGTTTCAGTCGACACTGTTTCGATGTGCCGGTTCATCCTGCGGGCGTACCTTTGAGCAAAATAGCGCACCAGAGTGGCGATATCCTCGGGCCGCTCACGGAGGGGCGGAACAAAAACAGGAAAAACGTTCAAACGATAATAAAGATCACTGCGGAACGCACCACTATCAACCATTCGTGCAAGATCGCGGTTGGTGGCAGCAACGACACGTACGTCGACATAGCGGGTCCGCGTGCTGCCAAGGCGTTCGAATTCCTGCTCTTGCAAAACGCGTAAGAGTTTGGGCTGGAGTTCCAGGGGAATGTCGGCGACCTCATCGAGAAAGAGAGTGCCCTTATCGGCGAGTTCGAAGCGGCCGGGCTTCTGAGCGATGGCGCCTGTAAATGCTCCTTTTTCGTGTCCGAACAGTTCGGATTCCAACAAACCCGTGGGGATCGCCGCGCAATTGATCTTCACAAAGGTTCGGTCGCGGCGAGCACTTAAGTTGTGAAGGGCTCGGGCGATCAATTCCTTGCCGGTTCCGGTCTCGCCGGTGATCAAAACTGTGGAATCGGTCGGCGCTACCGTCTGTACTTGAGAGAGCAGCGCCTTCAAAACGGCGCTTTCACCAACGATCTCTTCGAAATTGTGCTCGGTGCGGATTTCGTCTTCGAGATAGAGCTTTTCCTCGGTGAGCTTATTCTTGAGTTCTGCAATTTCTTGAAAAGCCAACGCATTCTCGACAGCGATAGCTACTTGCGCTCCGACCTGGCAGAGGAGGTCCTGATCTTCCTGTGGAAAGGCCGAATCACGAAAGCTAGCGACATTCAATGTCCCGAGCACACGCTCACGCGTGATGAGTGGAACGCAACATTCAACCCGAACACCCTCCGCGATCAGCCGGCGTGTAATGTCGGAATCGAATCGCTCCAAGTCGGCTCGGGTATATCGCTGGGCCAGCCGTGCTGCCAAGGCGTGCCCGCCGGGAGACTTGTCTATGGGAACCGACATCTCCTCATGGATTAACCCCTGTCCTCCGGGAAATTCGAGCGCGCGCACACGCAGCCGATTTGTTTTGGGGTCCAGTAAAGCCAGACTGGTGTATTCGTGATGAAGAACCCGTTGCAAGCTGGTGGCGATTACGCGGAAAAGCTGGCGGAGATCGAGGATGGAAACCAGCGCATTATTGATATCGAGTAAGACACGCAAACGGTCGCGCTCACGCGCCAACTGCCGCTGATAAGCGCGCGCCGTCTCAAAGTTCAAAGCATTGTCCACAGCGACAGCAACCTGGCGCGCCACCTGCTCCATGAAATCGACTTCGCTGCGGTTGTAATGATGCGGCTCAAGCTTTCCGAAACCCAATGTGCCAAGCCGGCGCTGTGCCGTAGTCAAAGGAACCACGCAGAATGATCGGACGCCTTCGAGCCGAAGCGTCTCCATCAGATCCGGAAACGAAGGCTCGAGTTCCACGTCCGGGACGACAACCGGATCCTGAGTCTCGAAAACACGTCCAGAAGGAGTTGCCCCGATAGGGAGTTCCAAACCAATGCGGATGTGACTGGGCCGTTCGCGCAGGGTCTCGAGCAGGTGCAAGCGCAGGACCTGGCGTTCGGGATCGTGCAAAACGAGATTGAGGTAATCAAAATGGGCGACGTCGTGCAGGCGCCCCGCAAGATCGTGGAATAGCTCGCCAAGCTCGCGATGATGCGCAATTGCCTCGGACACTTGAAGCAGCGCCTGCGAGCGGGACGAAACTGTCTCTGCCGGAGAGGCCTTCACGGAAAGCTCGTTCATTGCAGAAGAGCATAGCACCGGGGCTAATTCCGCTCAATGCGCGAACGGGATTCTGCGATCCACAATCCCGATCCGCTAGATCGATTTTCTCATTGACAAGGGTTAATCCCCTCCGCATAATTATGCAATCAAATGCATAAAACTTAGCAGGTTTGGGATTGGCAAGCCAAAAGCGCTTCCGTCAAGGACAGATACTTAAATTGATCGCGAGCGAAGCCATTTCAAGCCAGGATGAATTGCGGCGGAGGCTCGGGCACATGCGGCTACGAGTCACGCAGGCGACCCTCTCAAGGGACATCGCCGAGTTACGGTTGGTGAAAACGGCAGAGGGATATAAGCCCTTCAAGCCGCACGACGACGGTGCACAGCCGCCGCTTCCCGCCTTGGCCAGGGCGGTTCGCGAATACGTGCTGGACGTGCGGCCAGCCGACAACCTGCTGGTTCTTAAGACTCCCCCGGGTGGCGCCCAACCTCTAGCTGCGGCTGTGGATGGCGAAAAGCTGGCCGAGGTTGCTGGCACGATCGCCGGCGACGACACCGTTCTCGTAATTACGCCATCACGCGTCGCGAGGACGGCGGTGCAGCAACGGTTGGAGGTCTTGCTCCGATGAACGGCCCCAAGCGGGTGGCCGTCGTCGGAGCAACCGGTTACGCAGGATTCGAGCTGGCGCAACTTCTGCTTCGGCACCCGAAAATCGCAAAGCCGACGTTTTATTTGCGCGACACGGCGAAGCCGGTGAATTGTCTGACGGAGATTTTCCCGCAGCTTCGTGGATGGGGAGAGGCGCCTTGCCGTCCGTTTTCAGTGGAAGCTATCGCAGAAAGCGGAGCTGAGGTTGCGTTTCTGGCGACGCCGCATGAAGCTTCCGCGGAGATCGCGCCTCGGTTGTTAGCGGCCGGGCTTCGGGTCGTGGATTTGAGTGGCGCCTTTCGCTTCCGTGATCCGGCTGTTTACGAACATTGGTACAAGCTGCCGGCACCGGACGCCCAATTGCTGGCGCAAGCGGTCTACGGTTTGCCCGAGCTATACGCCAGCTCTATTGCGGATGCAAAGATGGTCGCGAATCCGGGCTGCTACCCCACTTCGGTGATTTTGGGTCTGCGGCCGCTCGCGGATGCAGGATGGATCGCATCGGGACGCGGGATTGTGTGCGATTGCAAATCGGGAGCGTCCGGCGCCGGCAAAGAGCCAAAGCGGGAGCTACATTTTGTTGAGGTAGACGAAAATTTTCGCGCTTACGGTCTATTCACGCACCGGCATACGCCGGAAGTCACCGAGCATGTTGGCATCGCTCCGAACGAAATCATCTTCTCAACCCATTTGCTGCCGTTGGCCCGAGGCATTCTTTCGACGATTTACGTTTGGCTCGAGCCACGGCGGAAAGCATCTGAGATAGAAACGCTATACCGGCAGTTTTATGCCGGTAAGCCGATGGTCAGGCTGTGGCCGGCAGGACGTTTGCCAGAAATCCAGCACGTGGCGCATACAAATTTCTGTGACATCGGTTTTGCGCTCGATCCAAGTGGCGAGCGGCTGGTAATCGTGAGCTGCCTCGATAATCTGGGCAAGGGCGCTGCGGGCCAGGCTGTACAGAATATGAACGCAATGATGAGCTTCGAGGAGGCAACAGCTCTCCAATGAGAATGGTCGTGAAGATCGCCGGGGCTTTGTTGGATGATCCTGAGGCAGTTCGCTCACTAGGCAGACAGATCGCTCAGATTGCGCAGCAGGGACATGAGCTGCTGGTAGTTCACGGCGGTGGAAAAATTTTCACCGCCACGCTCAAGCGCATGGGCATCGAGAGCAGGTTTATCGGTGGCCTGCGCGTGACCGATCGCGAAACGCGGGACATTGCCGTGATGGTGCTCGGCGGCCTGCTGAATAAACGGATGGCTGGCGCCATTTCTGCCGCGGGACAGCCGGCAATCGGGTTGTGCGCTTCGGATTCCGGCTGTTTTCTTGCGGAACCGATGCAGCACAACGAAGTCGTAGGCGCTCTGGGATTCGTTGGATACCTTACAGGCGTGAACCTCGAATTTATTGAATCGCTGTGGCGGGCGGGCATCGTTCCTGTGGCGTCGTGCCTGGGCTTGGGCGCCGACGGCGAGCTTTACAACATTAATGCGGATCATATGGCTGCGGCTTGTGCCGAATTCATCCATGCTGACCGTTTGATTTACATGACCGACGTTGCAGGCGTACTCGACGGATCCAAGGTGATGAAGGCCGTTTCGTGCAGCGATGTGGAGGCGCTGATTCGGCAGAATAAGGTCTCCGGGGGCATGGTGTTGAAGCTCGAAGCTTGCAAGCGTGCACTTGCAGCAGGGGTCAAACAAGTGCGCATTGTTGGCGGCACAAGTGAAGACAGTCTAATTTCGGCTATTAATGGTCAGAAGGGGCCGGGAACGCGAGTGACCGCCACTTATCCTGCGGCGGCCGGAGTGGGCCGGTGAAAACGCGGAAGCCTAAACCCGCAAAGCAAGGCGTGCCACCTGAACAAGCGCATCGCTTGGCCGACCGGTACATGATGAACACGTACCGGCGGCCTCCTATTGTGTTCGTGCGGGGCAGCGGCTGTTATGTCTACGATCATCGAGGCCGCAAGTATCTCGACTTTCTTGGCGGGCTCGCCGTGAATGCGCTCGGATATGCACACCCGAGATTGACGCGCGTCATTCGCCGCGAATCCGGTCGCGCTATTCATTTTTCGAATTTGTTTCATCATGCGTATCAAGGTCCCTTAGCGCGGAAGTTAGCCGAGTGGTCCGGCTTAGAACGCGTATTTTTCTGCAACAGCGGTACGGAAGCCGTTGAGGGGGCGTTGAAACTGGCGCGTCTTGCGGCCCATAAGCGCGGTACTGAAGGAAAAACTCGCATTCTGGCTCTTGAGAACTCGTTCCACGGCCGAACCTATGGCTCGCTTTCGGTGACACATCCATTGAAATACCGGGAGCCATTTGCGCCGCTCGTGCCTGGCGTGGAGTTCGTTCGCTTCAATGACGTTGCTGACCTGGAAGCGAAATTTGACGATTCAGTTTGCGCCATAATCATCGAACCGATACAAGGAGAAGGTGGGATCTATCCCATCAGCACAGGATTCTGGACGCGTGCTCGCGAATTAGCCACGCACTATGGTGCGGCACTCATCGCCGACGAGATTCAGTCGGGCCTAGGACGGACCGGCAGGCCTTTCGCATACCAGAGGCTAACCGGCTTACCGGATATCGTTGTGGTAGCGAAGCCGTTGGGAGGTGGCCTGCCTTTGGGGGCCGTTCTAGCGCGCGAAAGCTTTGCAGAGGCATTCTCGCCCGGTTTGCACGGCTCCACTTTCGGCGGCGGACCACTGATTTGCGCCGTGGCTCTGGAATTCCTCTCTACAGTCGAAGACGAAAACCTGCTCGACAACGTGCGCCAACGCGGGTCGCAACTGCGGTCGGAATTGGCGCGGTTGGCGCAGGAACTGGAGTTCATTCGAGAAGTGCGCGGAGAAGGATTGATATTGGGAATAGAACTGGCGGTAGAGGGCAAACCGTACGTGGAAAACGCGCTGCGCGCAGGATTAATCATCAACTGCACTCATGATCGCGTTTTGCGGCTGTTGCCGCCATTTATTATCAGCGAGCGTCAAATCAGCGAATTCGCTCAACGTTTTCGGCAGGTACTGACCAAGAGCAAGCGACCGCCGACGATCCCAATTGAGGACAGCGATCGACGCATTCGGACGGCCCTCGCAGCTTCCCGATAAACCTATGACAACTACGCCCATTCGCCTTCCTGTCACCACCGATCTGCTGACCGGTACGGAGTGGAACGCCGCGCGCGTTCAAGAACTTTTTCAGCTTGCGGCAGATGTAAAAGCACATCCGCAGCTCTATAGTTCCGCGCTCGACGGCCGCTTTCTCGCTCTCATCCTGGAGAAGCCGTCACTGCGCACGCGTGTGACCTTCGAAGTTGGTATGCGCGGCTTGGGCGGCACGGCCATCTTTCTGGACCAAACGGTTTCGCGGCTTGGTGAGCGCGAGTCCATCCCGGATGTGGCGCGGAACCTTTCGCGGTGGGTACACGCGATTGTTGCGCGAGTTTTCGAGCAGCGGGAACTCGATCAGTTGGCGGAGTTCGCGAACGTGCCGGTGATTAATGCTTTATCCGACCGGTTTCATCCTTGTCAGGCCTATGCGGACTTCTTT
This sequence comes from Terriglobales bacterium, assembly GCA_035651555.1. GTDB lineage: Bacteria > Acidobacteriota > Terriglobia > Terriglobales > Acidobacteriaceae > Gp1-AA145. The sequence goes on along the minus strand of DASRFL010000024.1, from coordinate 23,496 downwards.
ACCCTGCGCGAGCGCTTCAGCACGTTGCGCGGTTTGAAACTGGCATATGTCGGTGATGGCAACAACGTTTGCCATTCACTGATCACAGTGGCGGCCCGTGTCGGCGCCGAGATGCGCATCGCAACACCAGCCGGCTATGAGCCTGACCCATCGGTGGTGGCCGAAGCGACCGACCTTGCGCACGAACAGCGCGGCAAAGTGAAACTATTTCACTCGCCCGAAGAAGCTGCCAGCGGGGTGCACGCCGTTTATACGGACGTTTGGGCCAGCATGGGACAGGAAGGCGAGGCTGCGGCCCGCGCCAAAATATTTGCTTCTTACCAGGTAAACGACGCGCTGATGAAACATGCGGCTCCGAACGCTGTATTCATGCATTGCCTCCCAGCTCATCGCGGCGGCGAAGTGACTGATTCCGTCATGGATTCGCCGCAATCAATCGTGTTTGATCAGGCAGAAAACCGCCTGCACGTGCAAAAAGCCATCCTGCTGATGTTACTCAGCTAAAAAGGAGAATTAGTGGCCCGAAAAGTTGTGCTCGCCTACTCAGGCGGGCTGGATACATCAATCATTATTCCGTGGCTGAAAGAAAACTATCGGTGCGAAGTCGTCGCCATGATCGGTGACGTCGGCCAGCAAGAAGACTTGCAAGCCGCACGCCGCAAAGCACTTGCGACCGGCGCATCGGCTGCCTCCATTGAAGACCTGCGGGAAGAGTTCATTACCGAATACATCTGGCCGACGTTGCGCGCCGGAGCCGTCTACGAACACAAGTATCTGCTGGGGACGTCGTTTGCCCGGCCGGTCCTGGCCAAGCGGCAAGCCGAGGTCGCTTTGCAAATCGGCGCCGATGCTCTGGCTCACGGCTGCACGGGAAAGGGCAACGATCAAGTCCGATTTGAGCTTGCGTACAAGGCGATCGCTCCGAGTCTACAAATCATCGCGCCCTGGCGCGAGTGGAATATTCAGTCGCGCGAAGATGCGCTCGCCTATGCCCGGACACACAACGTGCCTGTCACACAAACCAAAACCGATCTGTACAGTCGCGACCGGAACATCTGGCATTTGAGCCATGAAGGCGGCGTTCTCGAGGATCCCGCTAATGCGCCGGAGGAGTCAATGTGGCAGTGGACCGTATCTCCAGAGCGCGCGCCGGATAAACCAACAGAAGTGGAAATCGGTTTCGAAGCGGGAACGCCGGTGTCCGTTAACGGCCAACGGTTGAACGCAGTGGCGCTGCTCGAGCACCTGAACGCGATTGCAGCAGCGAATGGGGTCGGGCGAATTGACCTGGTTGAAAATCGGCTGGTCGGTATCAAATCGCGCGGAGCTTATGAAACGCCAGGCGGCACACTACTGGTTTTGGCACACCGCGAACTCGAAGCGCTTTGTCTGGACCGGGAGACAGCGCATTATTCCCAAATCCTATCCCACCGCTACGCCGAATTGGTCTACTACGGCTTGTGGTTCACGGCGCTGCATAAGGCACTGGATGGGTTCTTTACCTCTGCCCAGGAGCAGGTAACCGGAACAGTCGGCCTGCGGCTTTATAAGGGAAACGTCTCCATTACAAAGCGCCAATCTCCGCACTCACTGTATCGGACCGATCTCGCGAGCTTCAGCATGGCTCGTTACAACCCCAAGGACGCGGAAGGTTTCATCAATCTGTTTGCGTTGCCGGTGACGGCTCCGGCAAGTAATTCGCGTCCGTGAGCGAGAAACCTACACCTGCGGGAGACACGAAGCTCTGGGGCGGACGATTCGATCAGCCACCCGACGAACTGTTTTATGAATTTCAGCGCTCGTTCCCATTTGATCGCAGGCTGCTTCCTTACGAGCTGGCCGTGGATCGCGCCTGGGCCCGAGCAATTGAAAAAGTCGGCATCCTGAACTCTTCGGAAACGCAGGAGACGCTGGCTGCACTAGAGGAAATTGCCAAAAGGGGCGGGGCAGATAGTTCGTGGCTCGAAGGTTCGGGCGCCGAGGACGTACACCACTTCGTCGAAATGGCGCTCGTCGAACGGCTCGGTCCAGTGGGGTACAAACTGCACACAGGACGCAGTCGCAACGAACTGGTCGCAACAGATTTCCGAATGTTCGTGAAAGAGGCCGCCAAGGCGGTCTCGCGGGGTGTCGCGTCACTCATTAATAGTCTCCTGGGTCTAGCCGAGCGAAGCATGGGAGTTCCACTGGCAGGGATGACTCACCTTCAACACGCGCAACCGCTGCTTTTCTCGCATTTCGCGTTGGCGCATGCGGAGGCATTTTTTCGTGATTTAAATCGGCTTACGAGTGCGCGGCGGACGGCGGATTGTTGTCCGATGGGCTCGGGCGCCTTGGGGGGGTGTGCATTCCCGGTCGATCGGCTGGCGCTGGCAAAGGAGCTCGGATTCTCGCGAATTTCCGCAAACAGCCTGGACGCAGTCGGCGATCGGGATTTCGCGGCCGATTATCTCTACGCGCTTGCGGGCCTGGCCACGCACATCTCACGACTGGCAGAGGACTTCGTCCTGTTTGCGTCGCAGGAATTCGGATACATTTTGCTGCCCGATGAATATTCAACGGGCAGCAGCCTCATGCCGCAGAAGAAAAATCCCGACGCCTGGGAACTTTTGCGCGGCAAGACGGGAAGAATCACGGGTGCATTGATTTCACTCCTGGTGACGTTAAAAGGCCTGCCGTCAAGTTACCAGCGCGATCTGCAAGAAGACAAAGAACCATTATTCGCCGCGCACGATCAAGCTGTAGCTGTCATCCAAATCGCGGCGGGGGCGGTCAATGCCACGCGCATCAATGAAACTCGATTATCGGCGGCGGCAGAAGATCCCGCCCTACTCGCAACCCAGGCAGCACATTATCTAGTCCAGCGCGGGTTGCCTTTCCGCCAGGCGCATGAAGTCGTGGGGCGGGTCGTTCGCGAGGGAGAAGAAACAGGAGAGTCGCTGCGGCTGATGCCATTGGCAAAGCTCAAAAGTTTTTCGTCTCTATTCGAGGCAGATTTCGAGCGCGCGCTGAGCGTCGAAGCTGCGCTGGCCAGTTGCGACGTTCCCGGCGGCACCGCTCCCGGGCGTGTCGTGGAGGCTCTCGCCGGCTGCCGTGCTCGGCTGAACAAATGGACCAGATCAATTGAGCAGGGGGAGACGCCAGGTGAGTAACGATGTGCCGCAGATGAATACCGCCCCGCTGAACGCGCTTCCGCGCGGGTTTCGCTTCGCTGCCACGAACTGCGGTTTGCGGAAAGCCCCAAATCTCGATTTGGGTATCATCATTGGCGACGAGGAAGTGAGCGCCGCCGGAGTTTTCACTCAAAATTTGGTACGAGCCGCCCCCGTCGTGCTCTGCGACAATCATTTGCGAAAAGCCGGCGCGCGAATGCGTGCCGTGATCGCCAATTCCCGAAATGCGAACTGTGCCACCGGAGAGGCGGGAATGGCTGCAGCCCAGGCGACCGCCCACGCTGTTGCGCGCGAAATTGGTTGCGATGCCGAGCAAATATTTGTTTGCTCCACAGGGGTAATTGGAGTTCCGCTCAAAACTGAACGGATCCTGAATGCAATTCCGGCATTGGTGAAAGCGGCGGATCAAACACCGGAGGGATTCGGGGGATTCACCCGAGCGATTATGACCACGGACACTCGGCCGAAATGGGCTGCCTCACGTTGTACTCTCTCCGGAAAAACAGTTCGCTTGTTGGGCTGCGCAAAAGGCGCCGGGATGATTCATCCGAATATGGCTACAATGCTCGCATATATCGTGACAGATGTTGCGATTGCGCCGGCGCTCTTGCAACGTGCCTTAACGAGTGCAGTGGGAAGCACGTTCAACTCGATCACCGTGGATGGAGATACGTCCACGAATGATACGGCGCTGGCGCTTGCCAGCGGCGCGGCCGGGAATCGAAGGATTGCAAAACTGGATAGCGATTATCGGCGTTTTGCGGCATCGCTTGAGAATGTTTGCCATTCGCTGGCGCTGCAGATCGTCGCCGACGGTGAGGGCGCCACACGGGTCATTGAAATCGAAGTGCGTGGCGCCGCAAATGACGATGCGGCGCGGCAGATTGCAAGCACGATTGCTGCATCATCGCTGGTGAAGACAATGTTCGCCGGCGCTGATCCCAATTGGGGTCGGATCCTTGCCGCCGCGGGACGTTCGGGAGCCAAGTTCGACCCGCGAAAAACCGACATATACCTGGCTGGCGTCCTCACTTGCCGCGGCGGCGTAGAGCATGAATTCAGCGAAACAAATGTACACAAACGAATGCTGCGCGACTTTGTTCCTGTTCGCGTTGAGCTCGGCCGCGGCCGCGGCAGCGCTCGCGTGTGGACTTGCGACTTCACTTCCGACTATGTGCATATCAACGCTGCTTATCGGACATGATGTTTGATCTCCCCTGTTCTGCGGCAATGGGAGGAATCTCACCCCGCTCAATTTCCTCGACACGGACCGAGAAGAAGCTTCGTGAGCTGCTAGTCTTTGATTTTCAGGAAGTTGACTATGAATGCCATCCTCGGCGTTCGCCTCTGCGATTGCGAATCAATCCATACAGGAAGTTCCGTATTTTCGTCCTGCCTAATTGACCTCGTCTCGTGGTTAGCAGATGATGCGGCCCGAGAGCTGAAGCGCAAGCTCCGCGCCGGCCTGGCCTGCGTTCCTTTGGACTGCGTACGGAATTGCCCTTGCCTCTTCAGCCGCCTCGTGGAGTTGCTAATCGCGAGGCTAAGGAGTTGTCTGTGAAAAAATTGTACGTGGGCAATTTGCCGTTTCAGGCTACAGAAGAGGACGTGGGCAACTGGTTTTCCCAAGTAGGCGTGTCACCTGCGAACATCACTTTGGTGCGGGATCGCTTCTCGGGTCAACCGCGGGGATTCGGCTTCGTGGAAGTGAATAGCGACGACGATGCCGGGCGCGCTATTCAAGCGCTGAACGGGCATGACTTCATGGGGCGAAGCGTAGTTGTGAACGAAGCGCGGCCGCCTCGCGAAGGCGGTGGTGGCGGTGGCGGCCGGGGACCTGGCGGCGGTGGTGGCGGCCGCGGCTCGTATGGGGGTGGCGGACGCGGCCGTGGGGGTTCGGGCGGGGGCGGCGGACGCGGTCGCTACTGACCCGAAGGAACATGTGTAAGGCGCAGGTTCCATCGAGTCTCACTTAGTGTGCTTCGGCGGCTGCGCTCTTAGTCATAGCTATCGCTGTGTTCCCTGCTTCGATGCGCTCGACTCGGCCGCCGGCATAGCTATATCTTTCCAGCGTAGCCGCATCCAGGCCCGACCTGGTTAATTCAGAGATATTCAAATCGTTCTCTGCCGCATCGAGTTCCGCCGCGGAAGCGTAGAGCGCAGGGCTGCGAGGCAGAAAAAGTGGACAGCAGTCGTGAAAGGGCTCCTCGGAAACCTCAAAGGTACCGATGTGCCGAGCGAGCGCAAGAATGTCCTGCTTGTCGTCACCAGCGAGCGGACGAAAAACCGGCATCGGCGAAGCTGCACCAACTGCCACCATGTTCTGCAACGTTTGTGAGGCCACTTGCCCGAGGCTGTCCCCAGTGATGATGGCTTGGGCGTGATTTCTGCGGGCAATTTGTTCTGCGATTCTCAACATCATGCGCCGATACAGCAGCAAACGGTATTGTTCAGGCGCGCGGCGCACGATTTCGCGTTGAATGGACTCGAACGATACCAGGTATAACCTCGCCGTAAATTGGTAAGGGACCAGACGTTCGACGAGTGCCCGGGCTACGTGCACCGAGGATTCCCCCGGCCGCGCTCCGCCGCCCCAGAAATGGACAAAGTTTACATGCGCGCCGCGTCGCATCATTTTGTACGCGGCGACTGCGGAATCGAATCCGCCCGACAGCAGGCACAACATTCGTCCAGTCGTATTCGGTGGGAGTCCCCCGGTCCCGGGGATTCTTTTCGCATACGCCAACATTGGCCCAGGGGTGATTTCGATGCGGCACGTCAGTTCGGGATCATCGAGTTGGACGCGTACGTTCCGTCCTGCCTTGCGCAGGTTCTCTAACAAAAACTTTCCAACGCGCCGCTCGATCTCATCGACGTGGTGCGGAAATGACTTGTCGCTCCGCTTAGCGCGCACAGCAAAGTTAGAGAATTGCAGTGGCGCTACTTCGTCCCATGCGGTCCGGCACAGCAGTTCCAGGTCATCAAGCGACCCGCGCTGAACCGATCGAGCTACCGCAAAATAGGCGATGCCGAAGACCCGTTTCAGGCGTGCCACGATCGTTTGCACAGAGACATCCGGATCGAATTCCAGGACGACCCGGTCCCCTGGCTGCCGAATGCGTGCTGTTGGGAAATCCGCAAATGTTCGGCGGAGCGCCAGCAGAAACTTGCCGAGGAAGAATTTGCGATTCCGGCCTTTCAGCCAGAGCTCGTGGTAATGAATAACGACTACAGTCTTGAGCATCTTGGAGATGACCCGAAGCTGAACCAGTATACAGCGTTCCTAGATCGCGCGACGACTCCCTCCAGCACACACGGCGACTGAATCGTTGCGCCAATCTCATATGTAGTAGTTGGACACCACTGTAGACGTGCAGGCTTATCTAGCGTATATGGAAGTGCGAGTCGCCCCGAATTGAAATAACAGGCGACCTAAGGTGCTGCTCAAGCATCAATATATCAGCATTGTGAGCTGCTAAGGAAGGTCGATCGATGTGGGATAAGCGCGATTGGCAACAGTTCTTTCAGATCGCCCAGCGCCGTTGGCAGCGGCACCGCCCACCGCGGCCAGTGGCCCCATCCGGGGTGAATCGCGTGCTGCCGGCTGTGGGGTTCAGCTTATCCGAACTCGACGACGCCGGCATCAATCTTGAACTAGCGGAACGGCTGGGGCTCCCCGTAGATGCCGCTCGAGTGGGCGTGTACGGTCCTAACGTTTCCGCCCTTCGTGATTTTGTACGATCGGCCCGACAACCTGGATAGCGTATACAGTTCCGGTCATGGAGCCGCAGTCTCGGGAGAGGTGTGCGCCGGGCAACCTCGGAATCGATGGGGGGCCACATACAGCGTAAGTCAAAACGAGAGTTACTTCCGACCCTCTTGACGAGACATAAACTTTCGGTAAACTGCGTTTTTCATGTCCGAGCAATTCATCGTCAGTGAAGAAACGCTGCGGGAGTTTGAGTATCCCCAGCGCGAGGCGGCTTTCTTTTACGGACTATTTCTGCGTGGTCACTCCGCTGAAGAACTACGCCGCGACATTGAAGTCCCTCCCCAGGTACTGGCGCGATGGCACCGTGAGGCCGAACGCGAGCCAACATTACGTGATGTGCTCACGCGCATGGTGGAGTACCGGCGCCATGTACTGGCGATCTTTGATTCGCTGATCGGATTCGAGACACGCCCCACCCGAGTACAGTAGCGCTTATTCTCCGGAACCTGCGTATTGCCGATGGTTGCCGTTCATTGCGACCCGATGCACAATTTATGTGCAACCACGGTCTCAAAATCTTATAATCCGCTCACCCTGTCCTGCCGAATCTTCTTGAATGGAGGCTCATCTTGGCGCCTCGGGAACACCCGGAGTTTTCGGAGGGCCACTCTCCGGGATCAGGGGATCAGCGCCAAAAGATTGAGCGGCGTGAGCAACGGTCAGATGCTCAACTCCCCGTAACGGTCTACGGATTTGCCACAACCGGAAAATTATTTGTCGAGCTTTCCGCCACTCGGAATATCAGCCATTCAGGTTGCTGTGTGCATATCCGGACTCAGCCGCAGACCGATTCGGCACTCGCGATGCGGCCATTGCGATGGGGACTTAGCTCCAAGCGTGCCTCCCAGCTTCTATTTCAAATCGTTTGGGTGCGGCAGGATGAGGACGGCTGGCTTGTGGGATTATCGTCTCTGGGAGATGCCGATCTATATTGCGTCGCGTTTCCGGGTGCTCCGTGACTAGAGCGATCTGAGAATGCTTCCCCCATGTCCTGCTTACGCGCGGCAGGAGAGGCTTCGCAATTTCAGTGATTCCCCTTTCGGCAGGTTACCGAATGGCATGCAATAACCGACGCCTCGATGCAACGAAGGCGGACGGCAGAAGCGCTCCGGCGCGAAATGGTTGTGAGACTGGGCACAGCCAAGCGATAGAACTTTCAGGACTCCGGATTGTCTGCAATTGCGCTATAAATTGAATGACAACAGCCGTTCTTGAAATCCTAGGCAGCGGCGGTTAGTGTTTTCGAGCAACGCGGGTCGCACGATCAGTCTGCTGTTTGAGAATGAATTCGGAGAGGCAGAATAACGCCGAATAGCTTTGCTGTACAATGGCTTGTCGGTGCCACTCCCCGGTAGCTCAATGGTAGAGCGTTCGGCTGTTAAGAAGGCAGTAAAAATCAAATAAGTGCTGCATCTGGTGTCGCTTACAGCCGAAAAGGTCGCGCAATCACCCTCCTGAACTGGACCGAAGTTGGACCGAAACACAGATTGACAAACGCTGGCCCGCGATCCAATCCACAACTGATGGCGGGAATCGCAGGCAGAGCCTACGCCGATACTTCTGGGCGTTTGCAAACCTTCGGTTAACAGCTGTTGCAGACAAAAATCTAAGTGCCGCGTCTGGTGTCCCTTACCAAAAATTCGGAACCATTCTCGCCTCTTTAGCTGCACCCAATCCTGCAGCCAAATTTGACGAGAACAGCCGTTCTGCCAAACCTGTTAGCTCCGGGAAGTCACGGCTCGCCCACAGAGGCATTGAACCGGGCAATTCTTGCTCGGTGGTACTGGCATCCACCATGCGGCTAAGGAACGATCCATCCTCAAGGGCGACATCCACAGGTGCTGGCGTTCTGGTGGGCACGGCTTGCCAAGGCATTCGCGAATCAAGCGGACCGCCGTCACCAGCCCCGCCCAGAAAGAAACGAAGGACACGGTCGGTGTTGGCATCGCAGCTTGACCGTCGGGTTCATCTATCGGATGCAGGCACCCACAGCACGCCTCGGTCGGCGCGTGCGAAGACGATGACACGTTGAAATGGCTCGTTGCACCTACCACGAGCCATCCCGGTGCTCGCCGCTGGACCTCCCACCTACTAGGAATATGATCGACGCCTACAACGACGCGACTGGCCAATGTTCCAGATTCGGCGCATTTCCCACAAAAGCGCTCCCCAATGCCCCGAATAGCTAGGTGGGGATTGCAACGCCGTTCCACCACAGTGACTTTCTTCACCGTAACATCGTCTATCGTGGTCAACATATTCCGATTGAGGTTTGATGGTTCCGTATCGTCATCGTCGAAAATCCGCCCGGAGAGTCGCGCGTGTGGCAAGCGCAGTAGTGCGTACAGAGTCGCTTGAGAGATTGCACCGCCGCTTATTATGTCTACGTTTCCGAAGTCAACTCCGTTCTCGGGAACTGGCGTGGCGTCGAACTCGCAATGACACGACCTACACATCTCGAACAATTCCTGGGCACAGGAACCTTCCAGGGGCATCCCACGCATAGCAAATTTGAATGCCTCCCCTGCAGCTAGAGCTGCGCTTACCATCGCTCCGACCGGCCAATCGCCAAGGAAGCGCTGAGGCTCAATCTCTCCCTCTAATGCCAGCGCGCCACTCCACTCGCTCCCGTTCAGCCGCCACATAGTGGCTCGCCCGTTTTCGATCGCGCTATCGCCAAGAGCGAAAATTAAATCAACATCGGAATCTGCACTTTGAGTGACGGTTGCCCCAGGAATCAGCTTGGCGCTTGAACCAACTAGCGCCTCGCGAACCGAGGCACCTGACAAAGGAGTCTGGGAATACAGCAACGGCATCTCGGGAATGGAAAGATAGACTTGCATGCCCATGCGGCTAAGCAGCGAAGCGAGAGTAATGATCCCTACTTGCCCGGCATGCGACGAAAGGTTAGTGAGGTCCGAAACGCAGAGTATCCGCACCGACTGAAGATGCTGCAGGATTTCTTCATCAGAGACACTGGGTGGGACGTAATCACGGCACAGCAGTATAGTCCGGCTGAGGCATTCCAAAGCGTTCATGCTAGAACGAACGCCTCAGCGGCAGATGAGAGTTCGCGCCACTTCCCATCTCGCCCCAACTGGCCTATCCATGCCTGTTCGAGAGAGGGCGCACCAGCCGCGAAATTTGGAATGACAATGGACAAAAAGCCGGGCTGGGACACTATCGGCCACTCGTCGTCTGTGGCAGAGTGAAACGCTCGGCCAGGGTGCGTGTGAACCTGAGTCTTCACGCTGCGCCGCAAGGTCGCGAGTTCCTTCCAGAACTCGGTTAGCCACCTATCGTCGATCACGTAGCCAAACGGCAACCGTTCGTGAACTGGATGCTCAACAGCATCCACCATCGAATCCCCAGCCGGGCCAGTCCAGTACGCCACACATTCGCAACGGCTAACACCGCAATGCCGAAGCGTTCGAAATGTAGCCTCAACAATCCCCTTCGCAACGCGCAGCAATCACGCACCACCCTTCACAGCATTCGGACGAAGGAGAAGAACTTCGTTGGGCTTAAGGGCAGCGCGTTCAACGGACTCGTTTTCCGCCACGACACTCCCGTCTTGCCGATAAAGAGACAGCAAATGCGCGTTTTGCGTGATTCCAAAGGCAGCGATTGCGCGCTGGAGCGCCGCAGTCACCTGTTCCTCAGGCTCAACCTGAATTGGTTTCGAAACACCGTTGTACACCACATCGATCACGAACTTCTTCTCGACAGCAATGCTCATTGGCCGCCCCTCCTTTGCGGGCGTGAACGGTAGCTTCCGGCGTGCCAGATCCCGGCACTGGGGAAGCATTAACTGCAGTCTTTTCAGACTGTTTGATGCCAGGTGGACATGATCGCCCAAGCAAGCGGGTGATTTCGGCCACCTTCATGAATGACAAACGAAGAAGCGTGACAAGGTGGATGTGTCACGGTTCTTCGTTATATAGTGATCGACTGTTGGTTCTTGAATGGTTCCGCCTAGCGATGACATCCCCGATTTCGAGCTGATCCGGCGCATGGCGGAGGAGGGAGCCGACTTTCCGGGCGCGAGGGATGCGTGGGGACACTTTTATGTTCGGCACCACGGGTTCTTGTTGCGAGTGTGCATGCATAGCTACGGATACTTGCTGGACGTGAACGGCGTAAAGGATCTTGTGCAAGATACCTTTCTAAAGGCCTTCAATGGGGCAGCCACTTTCGATCATGCTGAGTGTTGCGAGACGGCGCTCCAGGAGCGTAAGTGCCGCGGATGGCTGTTCCGTATTGCGACGAACCTTCTGCGCGACCGTTTCCGAGGACAGTCTGAGGTCCCGGTAGTCGATGAGGATGATGTCGAACAAGTCGGTGGCTCCGCCAGCGAAGCTTCAGATGACCCTCAAGAGCAGGCTCCGCAAGGCGACCGACGCGCATTGTTGGAATCCGGTTTGGCCCAGCTATCTGATGCCGAACAGACGATACTGCGTGCCACGATGCTTTGGTGGGATGGGAATCGGAAGCACCAACGCATGCCAAACGATGCGATGCAGCAACTCTCCAGACAGACAGGCAAATCGCCCGAAAATATCAGGCAGATTCGTCTGCGCGCACTGAAAAAACTTGAGAAACATATGAATGAGAGTCTTCACAATGAAAAAACCGGCTGACAAAGGTCCCGTCAATGTCCGTGCGATCGAGAAGGACCTAAAGGCCCTTTTCGAGAGTGAAGACTATGCTTTCCGTGATACGACCCACCAAGAACCCGAATCAGACTTGAGCTTGGACCAAGCTCTAAAGCTATTCGACCGGCTAAGGGAAACCCGAAGCAGTTCCTCTCCGTCATCTCGCGAACCAAAGTGGACTCACCCATCTGTCTTTACTCTTGGCGAAGGCGACCCGATCTCCACAATCGCACTTCTCGCTCGAAAGGCAGTGCTCAAGGCTATCGAGGAGGGCTGGAGTGGACCACCTTACAATCCTTTTACATTGGCAGAGATGCGGGGAATAAGGTTGCTACCGACAGAAGCGGTGTTGGATGCGCGAACCTACAGCGATGCGAAGGGGCGATTTATAACGGAGTTCAACCCGCAGCGGAGCGCAGCCCGGATGCGCTATTCGATTGCCCATGAAATTGGGCATACCCTTTTCCGGGACTGCGCCGACTCGGTTCGGCATCGGGCAACTCATCAAGAGATGAAGGATGATGATTGGCAGCTGGAATCCCTCTGCAACATAGCGGCGGCCGAGATTCTAATGCCGTTCGGAACCCTGCAAGACGAATTGTCGATTAGACCAAGTGCTGCTCTTATATTGGACCTCCGACGCAAATATCTTGCCTCTTGTGAGGCCGTCACGAACAGGCTGATCAGACTCAGCGCTTATCCGTGTTTTGCGTTCTTCGCCAGGCTTTCCGACGTCACATCTAGATATTTTGTGGAATACCGCATTACATCCCCAGCACTCGATAAAGAACTAGGGATTCATCGCGGATATGTCCTGCCACATTCGAGTAAGGCCTCGGCTTGCACAGCAATCGGCGCAAGGGACCAAGAGGACGCACAATGGATGCCAGGCGGCGAGAAGTGGTTCATTGAATATCTCGGAATCTCTCCCAACACCGGTGAGACACATCCTCGTGTTTTGGCCCTCGCGTTTCCTCCGGTTTCTCCAAACTTCACGATCAGTGAACCGTTGCGATTCTTGCCGGGCGACGCGTCTGAGCCCTTCGGAGCGGAACCCAAACTCTTACTTCAGGTAGTAAATGACCAGGCTTTGATTTGGGGCGGAGGATTCGCCAAACAGGCGAGAAAGAAGTGGCCTCAAGCACAGACCGATTTCAGAGAGTGGGCCTACGGACGCCGCAACTTGAAATTGGGGAACATCCACTCAGTCAGCGTGAGAGACGATCTCACACTCGTGAGTTTGGTGGCGCAGAAGGGCTTCAAACCTAGTGCAGGACCCAAGCTGAAGTACGGCTCCCTCTTCTTGGCTCTAGAAAAGGTTGCAGAGCTGGCGACAGCCCGAGGAGCCACAGTTCATATGCCGCGAATTGGGACCGGCGAAGCAGGCGGGAGCTGGAACATCATCGAGGGGATTATCCGTGAGACCCTCGTCTCAAGACGAATACCAGTAACAATTTATGATTTACACCCAAGAGGTGCTGACTTTTCTCGCCAACGTTCGTTCGAGTATCCGCAGACGATGGCGGACGAACTAATTTGATCGGGAGAATTGCGTATGCCGTTTCAGATCGTCTTGCTCTCAGGTCCCGTCGCCTCGGGCAAGACGACGTTGTGGCAACAGCTGACTCTCAACTTTCCGAACGAGCAGATACACGTGCTCAAGACGAAGGATGTGATTCGTGAACTCGCATTGAAAAAACTAGGTCACGAACTACCGTCTGAGCGCCGAGCTCTGCAGGATTTTGGCGAACAACTCGATCGCGACACAGGGGGGCACTGGGTACGAGATGCGCTGATCAGCCTGGTAAACGTCCATCTCAGCGTAGAGGTAGCGCCCATTTTCGTGGTCGATGCCGTTCGTATCCTGCCTCAGATTAAAGCGATTCGCGAGGCATTTGGATTTGCCGTCAAGCACATCCATTTGAAGGCACCCGAGCACGAGTTGGCACAACGATACAAGCATCGTTCCAGCGACATGCAAGAGCTCCGGTCCTTCAAGGATGTAGAGAAAAACCCGACCGAGGCAGCCGTCCACGAACTAGAGAAGAGTGCCGACATTGTTGTTGATACCCAGGCATGTACGCCCGACGACGTGCTTGTGAAGACGGCAACTCACCTCGGACTCTTCGCCCGTGAGTATGCAAGGTTAGTGGACGTAATCGTCGGGGGCCAGTATGGCAGTGAGGGCAAAGGACACATCGCCTCATACCTATCACGCGAATACGCAGTGCTTGTAAGGGTGGGAGGACCAAACGCCGGCCACAAGGTGTACTTAAAACCCGGCCCTTATGTCCATCATCAACTTCCTTCGGGCACGCTTCGGAATCCAGCCGCGAAATTAATCATTGCCCCTGGCGCCGTCGTAAACCCGGACTCGCTGCTCAAAGAGATTCGGGAGTGCAAAGTCGACCATGAGCGGCTCTCGATCGATCCCCAGACGATGATCATAGCCGAAAATGATTGCAAATCCGAAGCGGGCCTCCAGGCGCGGATCAGCTCCACAGGGCAAGGAGTGGGTGTAGCAACAGCGCGACGAATTCTTAATCGGGGCAAGCGGGTCAAGCTCGCAAAAGATGTTCTGGAATTGCGGCCATTCATTCGCGATACGTGGGAACTATTGGAACGAACTTACAACTGCGGAGGGCGGGTTCTCGTCGAAGGGACCCAGGGTACCGGTCTAAGCCTTTTTCACGGCTCGTATCCCTACGTTACTTCCCGCGACACCACCGTCAGCGGATGCCTGTCAGAGGCCGGTATCTCGCCCAGTCGTGTCCGCAAGACAATCATGGTATGCAGGACGTACCCTATTAGAGTCCAGAACCCATCTAATGGCACTTCTGGTCCATTGCGTCAAGAGTTGGACTGGGATGAAATCGCAAGACGCGCCGAGGTTCCCGCCAAGGAAATCAAGACAAACGAACGCACGTCGACGACCAATCGCGAGCGGCGCGTAGGCGCTTTCGATTGGGTGCTTTTGAGAAAGAGCTCCGCACTCAATGCCCCTACAGACATTGCTATTACTTTCGCGGACTACTTAAATCCGTCGAACGCAGTAGCAAGACGATACGAACAACTTTCGTCGGACACGATTCGATTCATTGAAGAAGTCGAACGTGTCGGCGCAGCCCCTGTGTCCCTTATTTCAACACGTTTCGATTTCAGGAGCATTATCGACAGAAGGACCTGGCGCATGTGACGATACAACACGACGGAGTCCTCGTGGAGGTACTTTTCTGCTGCCACAACATTTTGCGATAGCACGCCCGTACCTATACCATCTCACGCATAGGGACAACTTACGCCATTTGCGCGAAACAGTCCGTCTAATTCCTGCCGCTATTTTGATGGAGCGTGCTGGGCGTGCTGATCTCATCAGGACCCGACGACGAGGTTCCGAGAGATTATCCGTCCAGGGGAGAGTGATCGTCATTCGTGACCAAGCCCCCTTGTACAGAGGAAACGCCAGCCTCCCTAGAGGGTTTAGCTTCGAGGACCTCGTTGAGACTCTTAATAGAAGAATCTTCTTTTGGCCAGGCAACAGCGACCGGCCCATAAGCTACGGGGTCCGCCATTTCAACCACTATCAGGAAGAACAACCAGTAATGCTTCGCTTCGCCTTCGAATCGCTGCTTCGGACTAATCCTTCGGCCAATCCACTTTTTTGTCGGTACAACTCTGGCTCGCCGCGATGCTCAAATGGACGAAAGAGTCCACGCAGTCGCGATACGTTCTTGTCTGCTGCTGATTTCGACGGAAAACCTTGTCACGTTGTAGAAGTAACGTTCGACAGTGAGATCGTCTTACCGCAAGATACTGAGTTTGCGCGCCGCCTGAGAGGGCCGTGGCGTCCCTTGCTGTAACTGATGGCAGTGAACTATTTACGCGTCGCACCCATAGCTTAGGTCTAATCTGCGTTGTAGAGCGAGGCAGCTTGAGAAATTCGCAAGAGGTAATCCAAGACCTACGCGTCCTCCGAATGGCGGAGCGGCAGCTTAGGGCTTCACTTGTCGATGATCTCCGTACATTCCAAAAAAAAGACGACCTTTCTTTCTTTACCTCGCCCATCTCAGACAAGGTGGGCATAAGTGTTGCTACTACCTGTACCGGCTTGATGGCACTGATCGACTCCAATGAACTTGATAAGCTTGATCCAGGCAAAAACACTGATCAAGGCCAGGGCCCAACGTTGGGCCGAAGCGACCTAAGCCCTTCCGAAACAGCCAGTCAAAAAAACATCAAGAACGGTGCCCCTGAGAAAGACGTGCTCCCGGCAGGCGGTCCGTCAAGCTTGACTATCAAAAAGCCGGAATCGCCCGATGAGCTTTTTCGCCGAATCGTCGAAGAATCGTGGGAGAGTTCCGGCTTACGTGACTTGAATGCATTCACCGCGTGCATGGTGGTTAGAACATTGGGGTTTTTGGCTGCTGCGGGCGAATTGAAGACCGCGCTGAAAGATCTCACTCACAAACGCCCAAAGGACAAACCGTCAGACAAACCAATCAAGAAAGGACCCGTGGAAGAGTCCCTGGGCGAATCAGAGAATCCCTCCTTGCTCGATGTAATCATTGCGATTGCGAAAGCCGTTCCAGAGACATTTAGTGTTCCCGGCTACCCACCCAAAGCCACAATGGGTTACTGGTTCGTGGATGGAGTCACGAAAGCAGGTGTAGAAATCGAGCCGAAGTATTGGAAGTTAATTGCGAATTGGGCCGTAAGTGAGTTTGACAAGCAGCTTCGGTACGTAGTCGCTGGAAACGATCCATTGATGGATCCGGCATCGTTGGCAATGGCTGCCTGTCTGATCAGCAGACTGCGAAGAACTTTTCACAACAGTGCTCCGCTTTCGGGTTACGTCGAGACTCTACCAGGTAGGGTGGAGTTGATCTATGCGATTGAACAGGTTTTCGAACATCAAACAAAGTCCGGAATCTGGCATAAATACTTTCCACTATTTCATTTCCCTAAGTCTGGTGCGGCGGACTACACATTCAGCTTCGAATTTCTCGAAGCGATACTCGTAGAATTTTCCGAGGACGGAATTCTCTCACGTGAAGGAATTCTTGAACGAATTGAGTCAGCGGTTCACTGGTGCGAAAACAATCGATTCGCATTCCGTAAGAATGACGAGGTATTCACAGGATGGAACGCGGGAGGTGCGGTGGAAACATTGGCGGCAGGGATGCCTGAAGCGTGGGCAACCGCCTGCGTTCATATGTTCCTGTGGCAACTCGAATCGGCCATCTCAGACTGGATTCAGAAAGTCGTCCTCGACGAGCGTTTCTCCAGAACCGAGCGTCCATCAAAGGACAAATGGACAGACTTAATCGATGTCGATATCGTAATTCCTCCCGAGGAAAAGACAACGTTGCAGGAAATCACCGAAAATCAGATATTAGCGCACGCGCAGAAAAGAAATGAACAAACATTAAGAAAAGAGCCACTTAAGGGGCGGCGATCTGCACTCCTATTTGGGCCACCAGGAACTTCAAAGACGTCGTTCGCTAGGGGAATTTCTGGCCGATTAGGCTGGCCACTGATTATAGTCACACCCTCCGAGTTCCTCAGCAGCGGCCTAGAACAGATTTACGTTCGGGCAACTGAGATTTTTAACGATCTCATGGATTTATCTGGAGTAGTGATTTTGTTTGACGAAATGGATGCTTTGGCGCAAACCAGGGTGAATCCAGCTCTAGATGTCACTCGTCAATTGCTGACAACCAGCATGCTGCCCAAGCTGGCAGACCTTTACGACAGAGCTCGTGTAATATTTTTCATGGCTACCAACCACCAAAAGGACTTAGACGCGGCAATTACTCGCCCGGGCAGGTTTGATCTGTTACTTTGTGTAGGCCCACCCAGCTGGAAAGCAAAGCTAAAGGGTCTGAAGCAGGCCCTCAAAGACCTTGCCGTTGGCGACATTGATCAAGTGCGAAAACTACTGGAGCAGTATACGGACGCCTCTGCAACTCAAGAACAACTGGACCTATTTACGGTCGGAGACTTTCGAAGCTTTGTTGAGAATATCCGCCGAAAAGCCCAAAAAGAAACTCTACTACGAGCGTTGCAAACGATTAATAGAGACCAATTCCAAAAAGACATCAGTGAGTGGGCAAAGGCTTACATTACGTTGGCCACGACCCCCGAGAAAAAGCCTCACGATACTGAACTGGATGCTTTGGCGGAATTTAATTTGGACAAACAGGCTTCCCGCATTCAGTAATCTGCTGGCATTGGTTAACGTCCGAAGCCACTTCGTTTAGGTGGCCAACCGGGTTCGACCAAGAGCAACCACCAGTACATTCTCGAACAAAGGAAAAGCTCATGGGCATTTCAAACCTGGTCCAAGCCTGTCGAACGGATAATTTCAGCTAACCTAGCATAGTTAAAGTTTAGCGATCGAGGAACGACCAAATATTCCTCGGCGGGCGTTCCAAGCGCTATGTAGTCATCGGCCAAATAAAACAACCCAACAAGCGCGGATGTTATAGCGTCCACCTCGTCATGTGTGACTTTTGCGGTTGCAAAGTCTCCTGTGATTCCCGCTCGGACAAGGCCCCATTTCAACTCATCGAGGCTTGCTTTCTTCCGTGGGATCCCGAGTATGTCTTGCGCTGCACCGGGATAGCTTTCGATAACTCTCAATCCTTGCTGCCGGAGTTCGTTCGCTAGTCTGATTCCGCGTCGGGTTAGCATCTCCATGCTCGGCAGTAGGCACCAGAATACGGATATTCCCATTCTTTTCAGCGCCAGCTCGCACTTCCGATAGATCGGAGCTCCCGGAGCGCCGTGAGTCTCGGGTAGCGAAAGTGGTGAGTCGATGGAAACCACATCCGGCATCGCCGCGGTTGTAGCGGCGATCAACTCATCGTCGGTCCTGAGGCATTGCGTTGTCGCATTTGCGCCATCTAGGAGAGCCCAACCTGTCGCCCGCTTAGCGCTGCCCGTCAGGTCAATCCCGACAATTCGTGGGACCGTACTCGAATTCGGGCACCTTTTGAGCAGCCGCGAAACAGGCGATTCTACCGAAGACAGAGCAGCGAGCTGCCTCACTACACTCCGCCTCCTGGTACGGGGGGCGGCCGCAACCCCAGAAAAAATAGGGGCAATTGCATTCTCTAGGTAGGTGGCCGTTTTCTTGCAGAGTCTGTCGTACGCAATCTCCATGATCGCCTTCAGATGGATAACATCTTCAGTGTTGTACTGAATTAGCTGCTCAAGAGCTCCTTTTTCACCCCGCAGATGCTTTGCCCACAAGACAGTTGCATCGTATCCAGATATGTCTTCTACATCCTCGGCCCTTTTGAGCCCGAACTTTTCTTCGACCGCCTTGAGCCCACCTTTGAGACCGAGCTTACGTGTAATCCAGCGCAAGTCGATATGGATCGGCGGGAGCGTGATGTTTGGAAACGCCAGCTTCAGAAACCTAATGTCGAATGTAGCCCCGTTAAAAGTTACGACCACGGAGTACTGTCTGAGATGCTCAGGGACCTCCTGTAGATTTTCTCCTTCCACGAATACCTTGTACTTTCGTCCGTCGTAAAGCCCAACCACAGTGATTCTGTCAAAGACAGTGGATAGGCCCGTCGTTTCAATATCGAGGTAAACGCATTGGTCGGCGAATTCTGGAAATACCCTCCAGGCCTCACCCAGAGCCGACAGCCTCTCGAAGAAGGCAGCATTTCTCAACCGAATGGCTTCACGGGACGCCGGGATGTATTCATCCAGCTTCTTCTGAAGCCGGGCACCTATGACGCCGAACCTTTTCTCAAAAAGATCGGCGTCGTCCCAGCTGTGAATCCCACCTTTCCATAGCTCGATCTCGGTTTGTTTTCCGACCCCAGGAATATGAATGAAGGTGTGCTGCAGCATCGGTTCCAGAAGGTATTGTGCCAACTTTTGTTGACGTTTGCGAGGATTTTTGTACCAACAATAGTTGACACGTCGCATTGGATTATGCAAAATTTGGCCGAGTTTTCCACAGAATTGAAAGACCTGTTGACAACAATAGTGGACACATGAGCTGGAAACACGAACTTGGTCGCCAAATCAAACAGGGTCGAGAATCATCCGGCTTGACGCAAGCCGATTTAGCGAACGAACTCGATGTCAGTAGGCAGATGATCGGTCGGTACGAAACTGGGCGAGACGCACCAGCTGTTGATGTACTTGTTGAAATCGCTCGAATACTGGAGATTGAGTTTCAAATAAGAGGGATGCTTGTGAAACTTGAGCACGGTGGACGCCCGAGACTTCTTCGCAAACAACTTAAGTTCGAATTCGAAAAACCCCGGAAATTTGACCGAGCCCAAATCGAAATTACACCTACCGAGGGAAAGATTCTCATCAAAGCGGAAATCCCCGCCTAGTTGCCGTCTTCAAATTTAGCCGCTGCGTGCTTGGCTATTCAATTAGATTGGATTCTTTAAGGGGTTCAAGAACGCCATTTTGCAGCTTCGTGCGGTCGAAACCTTGGGCAGAGTCGGCCCGAACCGTTAGGTTGACCTTTCCTGCGAGATCCGCAAGATTCGCGATCGCGTTCCAAGCCGTAAAGAGCTGATTGCGGTCTGCTGAGAAGCTAACCTCAACGGTTCTTTGCACTGTGGGTGCGGGTGAAGGACCAGTGCCTGATGGGCCGGAAATGCCAGGAGCCGGTCCTACGGATGAGTCGGAACCCGAGATAGCCGCGCCGCTGCCTGCCGATTCGACGACACCTGTGACTGGAACTGCCGCCGAGACAGGTAGTGCCTGGGGCATCATCAGGAAGCCAGTATCCAAATCTATCTCGTCTTCGCTGACGACGGCATCGAACCGCACACGGGTAACGGGTACTGGATATTTGCCGTCGGCTCCTATCGGCGGTGTCGGGCCGGAATAGTAGCCGAACAACTTGTCTTTCACGCCTTTGGTTATCGCTTTCTTTAGTGCGTCGGTGGCAGCCAGTCTCGGAAATCCGAGGAACGAATAAAAACCATCCACCACATCGGCAGTTTTGATTCCAAGCGTGGGCGGCGCGCCCTCGCCAAGCTTAAACAGTTCGATGATCTTGCTCGGGACAGTGGTCTGAAAGACCCGACGCTGCATGTCAACAAGCAATTCCATCACGCGGTCGTGGACGCGTGCCTGCTTCTTTTCGTTGAGCGTTGTTTGCAGCGGACGCCCGCCGGCTGCGACAACGTCGATCACGATGCCGTCGCTCGTAACCTTTGGCAGCCAAACCTCGCCATAAAGTTTCAGCAGCGCTGATTCCGCCGCGGCAGCTTCGGTGCGCTCGCGCTCGCGCAATTGTTCTTTCTGCTCATCTGTCAGGTTGTGCTGCTTTGGCTTTTCGCGAACGTGATCAATTGCGATGAGGTACCTGACGGAACGGCGCAGAATCTCAATCTGGTCTGACGCCGGCACAGCCAAGCCAAGTCCGTTGCGATACTTGCGAGGGGTAGTGCCGCAATATTCAAAGATTTCTTTCGCGGCTGCTTCGCGGCCACTGGAAGCCTGGGTGCCAAAGTCGAGAGGCATGTAGGCTACGAGGAAGCAAGGCTCCTTGTCAGGAATTTCACTAGATTTCTGCTTCCAGACCACGGCATTGCGACCCGTAATCCTTGCTTCGAGCATTTCTTTGACTCGCTCTTCGACTTGGCGCTCGTTCCGACCTACAGCGTCAGCCTCCTGTTCAATTAAGAGGGTCACGTTCGGGTCTTTCTTGAAGCAATAGCGAACGCCATCGAAATGCAAATAGAGACACTGCTCTTTGAGTTCCTTAAGGCAGGCGAGGGCTGTTGTGCTGTCGAGGTCCGGTCCAACGCAGACCGAGAGAAGCTCAGGCTCGGTGATGCCTGGTGGCAGGAGCTCGGTGCCATTTGCTCCATCGCGTTTTCTTCCGCCGAATGAGTACATCAGAATGGCCGTCGCAAGGCGAAAAGCAGCACGCTTACCGGTCTCCGAAGGACTCTCTTTGCTGCGTCTGTCATCGATGCGCTTCGCGCTGGCATTCGCGCCGATGAAATCGCGCTCCAGCACTGCCTGAAAATCTGCCTGCTGGCCAACTTCCTTGAAGAAGGCGAGCCGAACCTCGGCGTCGTAAATGGGCACGTCGCCGGGCCCCAACACTGCTCGGCTTCGCTCCTCGCGTTTAGTAGCGCGAAGGCAAGCCGCGAGAAATCGCAGTGCGCCCCGTGTCCGTTGGAAATCGGGGATCGCCGCCCACTGCTCCCTCATGACATCAATCAACGCAGGATGGAAGGGATATGCCGCGCGTATCCGCTCTCGGAGAGCGAGGCCTTCTTCGTCGGCTTGCCGCTCCTCAGCAGCCCCCTTCGCATAACCTCGCCTCATCTGCGTGATGATTTGTTGATAAGCGTTTGCGGCAGGTGCGGCTTCGTCCGGGGTAGGAATTCGCGCAAGGAGTCGGCGCTGGATAACAGAAAGAATCTCGTTCCCCTCGACAGGTTCACGGAGCTGGTCTTTACGGGCTGCGAGATGGTCTATCGTCTGAAGGAGGTTCACATAGTCGAGCGATTCGCGTTTGCTGGATTGCAATGAGAAGACCAATGCAGACTCCTGCGTGTTTCCAACTGCTCGTATTAAGCGATCCAAGAAGTTCATCGTTTCGTCGCGCAGTGTAGTCTGATGAACCTTTATTCCCCCAGCGCTGATTAGGTATTGCAGGACCTCGTCCAACAGAATCAGGTTCGGACCTTGTGCCAATAATTCTTTTATCTCATCGGCTCCAGGTGCAACGCGCGCCTCGTCTTGCTGACGCAATATCTCGTAGCCTTTCTTTCCTCCAAGAGACAAGGCAATCCAGCCCCACATGGTCTGCACGCGTAACTTCTCACCTGGAATATCCTTGCCTTTGGTTGCATCAAAGAATCCGCCGTCGAAAACGGCAGTGCGAACGTTGGAAGGTCTGGGCAAGCTCTGAGCTTCTCGAAGGACATCAAGCGCCTTGCGATTGCGCGCAGCGTAAAAGAGAGAGGCCAAGGTGTGTGACTTGCCTCCACCGAACGGCGTTAGGAGCTTCAGGACTCGATTACCAGTTCCGCCGGTCAAGCGTGAAAGGGCGTCCTCAAGCAGGGATCGCAATCCCTTCGTCAGGTAGGAGACGCGGAAAAAGTGCTCAGGATCTCGGTAAACCGCCGGAACGCTTTTGCTGCCATCGGCGAGCGGGCCCAAATCCAGCGCAAAAATATCCTCAGAGAAACTTGGAGAATCCACGTCTGGGTGGACTTGGGCAACCTGTACCCAAGGTTTGATGACGCCTTGTGTCACGGTCATTTCAATTGTCCTTCTGGAGCGATAGGTGCAGTTCTACTTCTTCAATTCCGCCGAGCGAAACAACGGTCCAATCGCTGCCTCTGCTGCGTCCTCAACGACGCTGCGCCAGTTGGCGGTCAATTTCGTGAGCGAAGAGAGTTCTGTGCCAGTAGCGACCTCACCCAATTCACCTCCCTTGAGCGCTGGCCCAGCAAGCGCTTGTGCCAACAAGCGCGCTTGTTCGGTACCAGGATTGCTAATGCGGAGAAAATCGCCGATGCCAGATGGGTGGTGCTCCATCAGCCATAGAATTCGGTGCAGGACGTCTATAAGCGGTGCAGGCTGTCCGTGCTCAGAGCGCAAGCCTAGCTTTTCGTCGTCTCCGCGTTCTGAGAAATCTCGCAATCTGTAAGTGCTTTGCTTTTTTTCAACAAGTGGCCGCGCTCCGGCGGAGAGCCCGTCTGGGCCATCTAGTTCCACGTGGGTACCGTTAGCGAAGACGATTGCTTCGCCAGCATCGAGGGTAGCTGCTCTATACGTGTAGCGCCAAAGAACATAGAAACGCGTGGATGGGTCAAGCCCTACGAGACTGTACCGTCCACCATTGCCGCCTGCTTCTTTCGACAAGCGCTCTAGAATCACATCG
>DASRFL010000023.1:0-121463 GCA_035651555.1 Terriglobales bacterium | reverse complement strand
TGACCTGCCCCCTTTTTCCGCAGGAGTCATGATACGAACTCCTGACTTTGTTGCAACTCGGCGATAGGGAGCGATTCGTCGCCGAAGCTGTGGGAAAGTGGGAAACGCGCAGCGTTTTCCAAGGGGGCGCAGCCCCCGTCTTTTCCACAGCTCTTGGCCGCCTCGCTCGCGAACTCAGCCGGCGTCCGATAACCCAAACTGCTATGCGGCCGTTCTTGGTTGTACTCGGTCCGCCAGGCGACGATCTTCCGCCGCGCCTCAAACAAGTTTCCAAACCAACTCACCCGCAAACATTCGTCCCGCAGTTTGCCGTGAAAACTTTCCACGCGCCCGTTCTGCATCGGTCGCCCCGGTTGGATATGAACCAACTCGATCTTGCGCTCGATACACCAGGCCAGAAAATGCCGCGAGGTCAGTTCCGGCCCGTTGTCACATCGAATTACTTGCGGCACACCACGCTCGGCGATGATCGCCTCCAACACTCGCGTCACTCTCCGGCTGGCAAAGCTAGTGTCCACCTCCAACGCCAAGCACTCTCGCGTGTAACCGTCCACTACGCTCAGCACACGGATCGCCCGTCCGCAGCCCACCGCGTCATGCACGAAATCCAGCGCCCATTCCTGATTCGCCGCCGTCCTGGCCTGCAACGGCGCTCCCACACGCATGCAGTGCTTCCGTTTCCTTCGGCGCAGACCGAGTCCGGCTTCCCGGTATACCCGGTGCACGCGCTTGTGGTTCACCGCCTCTCCCGAGCGCCGCAGCAGCACATGCAGCCGCCGATACCCGAAGCGCGGCTTCTCGCGCGCCAGATCCACCAGCCGCGCCCGTAGCGGTTCATCCGACCGCCGACTCTGATAGCGGTAACTCGATACCGCCACCGTCAGCAGCCCACAGGCCCGCTGCTGGCTGAAGGCATACTCTTCTCGCATCTGCCCGACAGCCGCCTTCAAGGCTACGAGCTCCACCCGTTTTTTCGGATCACCGACTGCAGCGCTTCCTTGTCCAGGCTCAGATCCGCCACCAGCTTCCGCAGCCGCGTGTTCTCATCGCGCAACTGTTTGGCCTCCTGGGCCTGATTCACGTCCATCCCACCGTACTTGGCTTTCCAGGCGTAGATGGTGTGTTTGGACACACCCACTTCCCGCGCCACATCCTCCGCCTTCCGTCCTGCCTCCAGTTGCTTCAATGCCCCGATGATCTGTGCTTCCGTGTGTCGGCTTCTGGACATGCTCCTCCCCCTCCGCAATGCGAAATCATATTCAATTTCCTGCGGATTTAGGGGAGCAGGTCAACAGAATTGCTGCCTTGGAATCTTGTCGCTGATCGCCCTGCCCAAACAACGCACGCTGCATAGTCGACCTCACTCGACAAGACGGTCCTCAGATGACGCTTACAGCTAGGTTAGAAAGGAAGACTAGCATTGGCCAGGAAGTGATCCAAGAGGGTTCGCTGCGAGAAGGTTTGGAGGCGGCTATCCGGGAGCGGGTGCGGGAAATTAGTAAGGTGGATCTACGCGAGAATTAAGTTCCAGCGTCCGCGACAACACCAACGCGGCGCCTCGACAGTCGCATCCCCAACGCTTGCAACAGGACGCGCACGTATCCCCTAGCAGCTTTTGTGAAGATAAAATTAGATTTGCCATGCACCCGCCGAGTTTGCCTTCCCGCGACTTCACCAATCCTGCCTCCCGCGAAGTAGGTCTTGAAAGTAATCTCAGGGGAAATCTCAAATGCGTCGCCGCTCAGTCCTAACCTCCTAACGAATTCTAAATCAATGGCCCGAAATGCATAGGTCGTATCGCGATAGTGGATGCCAAGCAGATATCGGGTGCAAAGGCGAAAGATGACATGAAAAAACTTATACGAAAACGGAATCGTATCGGCATCGGCATTTGCGCAGTACCTCGAAAGCAAAACGAGATGACAACCTTCAGATAAAATCTTTTCGCAAAACTTCGGTACCGCTTCCTCCAAGGGATCGACTCCGTCGGCCATTGCTACGATAGCAATTCTCCCACGCGCATGTTGCAGCGAGAAGCGAATTCCCCTCCCGAGTCCGTGGGGTAACGGCTTTGAAAAAACTCGAATTTCGGGATGAAGCTTGGCTGCGGCATGTGCTATTTCAAGCGTTTGGTCATTGCTACTGTCGTCGACCACGACGATTTCAATGCCATGGTCCAACCTGTCCCCAAGCGCCAGTAAGCGTTCAAATAGTCGAGGAAGATTAAACTGCTCGTTTAACGCAGGCACGATAAAGCTTACCGTCGGGTTGCTCTCGATATTTGAACTCATGTGTGTCTTTGCCGATTTCACCGTCCAACCGCTATTGACTGTCCCAACATGTCTGTACGACTTGCTTGAGGCCAGTACACTTGCCGAAGCCATTCAATCGTTTTAGGCACGCCTTCTTCTAGTGTGGTCGTGGGATTATGTCCAAACGCGGCTTTGGCCTTCTGTATGTCAGGCCGCTTATTTTGAATGTTATGCTTATCCTCAGGTAGATACGTAACCAGGTGATGATCCCTTCCTGCGACTTTTAGGATCAGATCACTCAACTCTCGTACGCTACGAAATTCCTCACCTCCAATATTGTAGACCTCACCGGACACGAAGTTCTCACAAACAGTCGCCAACGTAGGAATAAAATCGTCGATATACATGAAAACTCTGTGGTACCCCTCATATACCTCATAAGGAATACCGGCGAGCGCCCGATAACCGAACAGGCAAACAACGCTTCGATAGTGGTGGTAGTACTCGCCAGGACCGTATGCATTGAAAAAACGAAGCCGTACGCATTGATTCCCATACCGCTTTTCGAAATTCATGATCTGAATCTCGTTGACCCATTTTGTTGTGGCGTAGTCATTGTGTTGAATTATGGATTTGTTCAGTGGAATGTCTTCTCGCAGCACGTCTTCGTGACGATCTCCGTAAATTTCTGAGGAGCTAGCAAAAATCAGCCGAAACCCGCGCTTCCGCTGTAATTCCAAAAGATTGCGCGTGCCAATTACATTGGTCTCCCAAAGGGTATCGTAATACTCTTCCCCGTTTATCCGGCCGAATTCGGCGGCGAGATGGTACACGTAATCGTAGTCTTGTTCAAAAACGCGCTCCAACTGACGATAATTGGAGACATCGGCGCGATAATATTGCGGATCAGCCTGATGCTGTAAATCGCAACCCCAAACATCGTGCTTGCGCCTTCGTAACTCCTCCACCAATGGTCTGCCAAGGGTCCCTTTGCAGCCTGTTATTAGAATCTTTGCCATTTTTATTCCTTTCCTAACTAGGACAAAGCCCGCGCTTGGCTCGGACAGCCTAACTGAAAATCCTGACCTCGGTCAATTTCTTGATCACTTTCTCGAATCGTCGCTAATTATTGAGCTCCACATCAAAACGAATCGGCTCAGTCTCAGCATGTCTTTCTTGAGCTACTGAAGTCGCTAGGGGCAGGTTCACAACTTCCGTTGCGGCAACGCCTGAGGTCAACTCCAGCGGATTGAGAATAGTGACACGCCCATTTCGATACGTGAAAGCTAATAAGTCGTCCACTGGTACTGCATTTCCTTGAATGAATAACGTGCTTACTCTTCCATCCACCGAGTACTGCACGCCCGTAACATGAAGTTTGCCCCAACGAGTTGAAGCCGCACAGCGCATGTTTCGATCTCCATACATTAAACGGAGTGCATCGCAAGCTGAGAATGACTGCTCAAAAACACCTGGAAACCAGCGGTCCATGAATGAATCTTTCCCGGCTTCGACACTAATTGCGCGCTCATCCAGCGTGACGGGCAATACCCAAAGTGGGCTCGAGTCAGGCACAACCGGTACGGCTGAGCGGAATGCAACGAGTTGCTTTCGATCGAGGCTCCAACGCAACTGAAAAGCCCGGACCAGTCCCGCCATCGTAAGGGAGTTAACTAACAGAATGGCTCCCATACCGAGTAAAAGGCCTCGAATCGCTACTTGCTGCCATCGACCGAATAGGGCCGCCGTACTGCCCATGAGTCCAGCCACGCCCAAGCTGATTCCCGCGTAAGGAATATAGAACATACGGCTTTCTGCGTTTTGCCCGCTGAAGATTAGAATAATTGCCAGCCCGAGCACGGCCCAGGCCACACCAGTGGAAAAGAGAGTAAAACCCTTATGCCACTCGAGAATTCGTTCATGATCGGCAGGATATACCAGCACGAGAGCTGCGACGCCCAAAATAGCAACGACCAGCAGGACATCACCGGTGCCTGACGAAAGCCATTCGTGAAACCCTAGCCGCAGCGCCTCGCCAAAAATGCTAACGTGTATTCCTCCTCCAGTTATCAACCATAGCGTGCGACGAAAAACGTCCGGAATTCGGTGGAATAGAAGGAACCCCGGATCAAGCGTCACTCTGCCCCTTACGGCAACCATCGGAGCAGTTCTCTCCCATATAAAACAGTACAAAGCTTGAGGAATGAAGGACCCGGCCAGCGCTGAAATGCAAACAATACGATTCAGCTTCCTGTTCTCTCTATAGATCATCCAAAAGAAAACGGGAAGGAGCGCCTGAATCAGTAATCCAACCTCAAAAAATAACAGCATCAATTGCCAACAAAGCACGCCACAAACCAATAGTCCCACGTCCCTACGGATGTTGCGACAACTCAGTATTAAGTGAAAACCAAGCAACAAAAATAGCAGACCGAAGATGTTATGTACCGATGCAGTGAACCAAAGCAGAGCGTCATAGGCGATAAATGGGAACAGGAATAATGCACCGGCCAGCACCGACACGAAAAGCGATTGGGACAATCGATAGGCGAACATCGCGAGTAACATTACGTTCAGCAAGTGCACTGCTACTATACCCGCGCGCAGCGGGAATTCATGTTCGGGTATCGCGTTCGCAGCATTCGTAATCAGTATGTACGCCAACGGGCGTACCGCAGAGTACATCGGATGAAGGTTTAGTCTCCATTTAGACGTGGTAAAGTCAAATGCCCATGCCTTCTTGCCATAGTCATCTGTGTAGAGCCCGTGCACACCCCAGTGCAGGAAAAATGCCACTGTTACTAACGAAAAGAGAGTCGCGATTATTACTGCATAGTACAATATACGGTTGTGACTAAAGGAGCCGCCGCGCCAGCGGTGCGAAGTGCCGACGTCGAGCTGGGGGGCTGCTGACGCTTGCGATTGAATATCGACGTGGCTATCCAAGAGGCTTCCTGAGGACGACAGCTGCTTGATACCCGTGACAGGCTGGTCGGATGTCGATGACGTTAAATGCCCTGCTCCACACCCGATGGATATAGGCGTTCGGGTGGAAGGTATTGCAGTTGTAAACCTCTTCTGACGAGTACGCGAAAACCATCCGCTCTTCTAAATCGGCCTGCCGTTGGTAGATTGAGCGAAATTCCTGTGACTGTTTGAGAATATTGTATACGAATGTTGAAGGAAGAATCTTCCACGTTCGATCATTGTGCACGGTGACATAGAGTGTGCCTCCAGGTTTAAGAACACGGCGCAACTCATATAGCCAAGCGAGTTCGTATTCGTCAATATGGGTAAAGACCGAGAACGCCGTAATGATGTCGAATTCTTCATCTTGACAAGGTAAGGTCGGTACAGAAGGATTCTTGAACGCGGCGAAAATCGATGGCAAATATTCGAGAATCCAGTCCACGTTATTGATATTCACATCACATATCGTTATATTGGACATTTTGCCTTGGGCGTAAAAGTGACGCGCGACTCTTGCCGTCGCTCCGCCAAAATCCAATAGCTTACCGCGATTCCATTCCGTACTTTTGAGCGCCTCTGTCACTCGCAGGTAGTCGTTCAAGCCAGATAGCCAATACTCAAAATGCCGGTCATCGTAGTAGCCTTCCCGATCTCGAGTCGAAGGGATCGGCATCTGGTCGCGATCAATCATTTCTGAAATGTTTTGGGATTGTGACAGCTCTCGAAGTTGCGGCTCTCCAATTCGACCCCCGCGCAGATCTTTTGGGACACCTACGGGTGGGTCCAGCCCTCGTCGGATACTGAATATGCTTCTCGATACCATTTATATCAATTCTTACCGGGTGAGCGGGCAATCTCAACGAGCCATAATTTTTGACGCGAGTTCTGGGTTGCGCTGAAGCAACATCGGACCAACCACGGTCTTAGTAATACGAGCAAGATCAGCAGCCGGTGCATTCTTAAGTTGACCGAACAGGCTCGTATAGTTCAGGTAGAGATTGTGCTGCCGGTTCATTGAATCTGTTCGAAATCGGTAATAGAAAAGCGAGTCCGGTACGGTCTCGAGCTTAAAACCTCTGAAGCACAGATTTAGGAGGAGCTCCCAATCATCCCATGATGCCCGATTAGAAGACCAGCCGCCCATCTTCAAGAGGACGTTTCTATAGATGATCATTGTAGAATCCCCAAGGTAGTTCTCGAATATCCCGGCCTCGAGGCATGGCCCCAATGGCCGATACGTCGAGACGATATTTGCGTCCGTGGGGAGAACCCGATCAGCATCCACAACATCGTAGGGACAAGTGACGCAGTCAACCCCGGAGTGCTCGAGAGCGCGCACCAGGGTCGCTATAAAATGATCATTCTTGGGAAGATTGTCGGCATCGAAGAAAAGCAATAGCTCCCCAGTGGCCTGCTCGGCAGCAAAGTTGCGGGCTGGCCCGACACCCTTGTTGTCGGTGGTGAAAAACCGAAAGCGGGCATCGCGCGTTTCTGCGGCGATGCGGTCGAATTCGCGAGAGGCCTCGACTGAGCTCCCATCATTAACAAAAATCACCTCGAAATTCGGATAACGTTGTTTCGAGAAGGCGAGGGCCAGTGTCTCGAGATATTTCTCAAGATTGAAAAATGGTATACAGACACTGACCTTCCCGCCCTCCAAAACCATCCGGCGGCGTTCGCCATCACCCCGATTACTGACGCCCAACAGCTCATGATGCAAGTTTAGCCATGCGTCTTTTGCGTGCGCCGCCGAGTACTTATGATTCATTTGGCTGTGGTCGATTATGTTCCGGCCTGCTAGGCACTTAGCTAATGCAGGAGCAGTGGGTTCGAATGAAATCCGTTCATCAATCATCTCGGGTATTCCACCCGTTGCCGCAGCAAAAAAGGGTATTGCATTCTCAATACACTCAAGCACTGTCAAGGGGTAGTTATCAACTAGTGAAGGGATAATGACCAATCCGCGACTCTCTCGGATATACCTGAGGGCTTCCTCGTGATCAAACTCATCCAAAACGCGAAATTGAATGCCCTTGAACTCGTTTTTCAGTTGCTTAACATAATCAGAACTCGGTTGGTTGAACACGGAGGCATGCTTCCCCACGAATGACACTCGTCTGGGAAGCTCTCCGCCATCCCGCCTGAGCAGCCGCAGCGCGTCCGCGAAAACGTGCAGCCCCTTGCGAGTCTCAAGGCGCCCAAAGAAGATAAGGTGATCGTTGTCGACCTGAATAGAGTCCCGACTGCGAGATGCTTCACGGTCAGTATACACATAAGGTGTGAGGACCTTCCTATCGGGGCAACGAATCTGATTTTCGGCTAGCCAACTCAACATGTATTGACTAGGGCTGAGCAGCACATCGCAATTCTCAATCGAGTATGTTTCAGCCCAAATGAGCTTCGCCGTTTCGAATGGATCGGCACCGAACTGCTGCATGCCATCGTTAATCCATTTCGTACAAGACTGAGTCATTACCGTCAAAATCGTATCATTGAAAGCTAATCCTACTCGCTTAGCTTTAATGGACCAGAATCCATTGGCTTGCCAGTCCTGGAAGTGAATGACCTTTACTTTCGTATCCCTGAGGAACTGGAAAACTCTCCAGGACCGCTCCAGGAACCAACTTGAGCCCCACACAGGATGCTTCTCAGGCTCGGTGTCTGAGAGCGCAATGAAACTAATTTGCATCTCGTCATAAACCCTACGCCAGTGGGTCTTTTGATCATCGGTGAGATCACCCGTGAACAAAATAGTCACAGCTTGACCCGCTTCAGCCAGTGCGCGCGCGAAATGATAACAAGCGGTTCCGATGCCGCCGTTCTTCACAGGGCCTACAATATCAGGCGTTACAATGCAGACGTCGGCTTCAAATGAGACTACGGGTGCACAAACAGGACTGAACCCATTTCCGGGAACTCCCTGAGGAGAGGAGCGAGACGATGGGGGCACAACCCCGCCGCTGACCGAAAAAGCAGAAGTAGGAGGTTGCGGATAGCGCCCTTCCTTCACGCCACGCGTCACGTAATGTGCTAAGGGATTAACGCGCGCTTCTGCTACGTCGCGGTAGATTTCCAGATAAAATGAAGTATCGAACCTGGGGCTAGGATCGCGTCCTTCGGCGGCACCGATCATCAGATAGTGCCGTAGCGGGTCGATACGTTTTTTAGCCACTTCTGGATTCTGCGCCAAATAGTATTCGGCATCAAATAGGCCCGATTTGAGAATTGCTCGTTTGCGGTATGCTTCAACTAGCAATCGCTGGCACGGTTTCGGCAACCACTGCACTGCCCTTTTTAGCGTAGGCGCGGATACAACTGCTTCGCCTGTTCGAACTTTTGTATTTTTAGGAACTCCAGCACCGCGCGGCGGAATTAACCTGAATATGGCCCTTTTTGACGCACGTAAAGGCGCCGTGATTTTCCATGACCGAGAATCGCGGACCGAATTCAGAGCTGCCTCGAAGCTGGTAGCACTTCGCGCAAGATCCCGGCCAGCCGCTTTGCTTTTCGCCAGATCCGTCCGTAAGCTCTTGATCGCAGCGTTTTGCGTATCTAGCTCTGCCTGGAGCCGGGCGGTTTCGCTTTCCTGTGCGCTCACCTCTGCTTGGAGCCGCACCATCTCAGTTTCGCGTGCGCTCAGCTGTATTTGCAAACGGGTACTCTCTACTTTCCACTTCGCCGATTCGGTCTCGATGGTGGAAAGCAGTTGGCTTAGGCGGCTGAGTTCCGATTCAACAGAAGCACCGCTGACACGATATTTTGCAAGATGGGCCGGTAGACTCCAGACGACAGATGGGTCGGGAATGTGGCAGACGGGCTTAACGTTTCCACGCCAAGCACAGCCCATAATCTGCATGGTTTGATAAATGAGCGTTTCCCATCCTTCTTGGCGGAATACGTCCAGACCCCGCTCGACATTCGGCGACGCGAGATCATGGAACACCACCATAGCGTCCGCCGCGGCATGTATGAGGCACTCTCGTGCATCTCGCTCGGGCGCAGCCGCCTCATGATCACCGTCAATGAAGAAAAAGTTCCATGGGGATCCAGTGAGATCTGCGACGTGCTTGATCCCCTCCGGACTAGACAGCGTGTACAACCTCACGGACTGGAGAACACCCGCCCGCCGCAGCGAGTCACGAACGCTGGCGGCATTTTCCGGATTCCGCAGTACGGGATCCACACTGTCGAGCGCCACACCCGCAAGTGCCAGGTGACATGTCGACCAGCCCATCCAACAGCCTATCTCGAGGGCAGGCTTGCCTGAAAAAGGCAGCGCTAAATTGTAAAGTAGGACGGCTTCGTCTCTATTCAAAAATCCTACCTGTGGCGCACGTCGGTCGCAGTACCAATTGTGTTCCACGCAACGGCGGAGATACGGCCACGGGTGACTTGCTTTATCCCCGAGAATCATGTTCGGGAAGAATTCGTCGGGAATAACAACCTGTAGCCCCTGAGATATATAGTCCCCTGCCGGTATTTCAGTCGGGTTCTTCATGATAGGTTGAGCTGATTTCAGGCCGTAATTATTCATAGGAGTTTTATTTCAGCAAGGTGAATCTGTTTCGTAGACGCGACCATACGTTATACAGGAAATGGCGTTCGATCGGCCACAAAGAGCCATGTTCTCACCGAATGATCATCACCAGAACACATGCAAATCGCCAGTTCATCGCGAACCCAGGGGCCGTAACAGAGCATATGATAGGACTCCCACAAGCTTCGCATAGCGCAATTCACGTGTTGGATGATCCAACGGACTGGCGACCCGATTTCGCATTATAAGAATGGCGCTCTGCCGATGAAATTCAAACCTAGGTTGATCCCACCGTGGAGTTTACATTCCCTTGCACGAGATCCTCATATCGCGCGATCATTTCACCCGCAGCGCCATCTCCGTGAAGAATCCCGCGATCGATCAGAAGAACGCGTTCGCAAAGTTGACGAACTGCCGCCAGATTATGCGACACGAAAATAATTGTCTTACCACGTTCCCGGAATTCCTCTATTCGGGCGGTACACTTTTTTTGGAAGGCCTCGTCTCCGACAGCCAGAATTTCATCGATCAGCAAAATATCTGGGTTGACTTCCGTAGCGACAGCAAATCCCAAACGCATAAACATTCCGCTCGAGTATTGTTTAACTGGCGAGTCGATAAACTCACCCAGTTCAGCGAATTCCAAAATCTGTTGTTCCCGCGCCTGAATCTGATTCTTAGATAGTCCCAGCAAAAGGCCGTTAAGCACAATGTTTTCGCGCCCGGTTAGATCAGCGTGAAATCCAGCACCTAGCTCGATAAGCGCTCCTACCTTCCCAGAGACCGTTACTTGGCCTGCCGTGGGCCGGTATACGCCGGCGGTGATTTTGAGAAGCGTGCTCTTTCCGGATCCATTGCGACCGATGATGCCAACGGTTTCACCCTCACGGATTACAAACGAGACTCCTTTGAGGGCTTCAAAATCATGATAGCTGACCTTATTCCGAAACAAGTGGGCAAAGGCTTCACGCAACGTGTCCGGCCGCTCCTGAATCAGCCGGAAGCGCTGCACAACGTTTTCGAATCGGATTCGCTCCGCGTTTGCGTGCCCGTCGAATTCAGGCATATAAGCTAAACATAGAAGACCAGCGAGTCTTGAGAACGCTGAAACAGTTTATATCCGAGGACGAGTGCGACGATACCACACACTAACGACATCGCCATCGATTGTACCGACGGAAGCTGCCCATAATAGATCGCCAAGCGAAAACCGTTTAGCGGATATGCGAGTGGATTCAGCCGGAAGAGCGTTCGGTAGCGGGGCGGTACGAAATCGAGCGAGTAAATAATTGGGCAAAAATAGAACCAAGCCTGCAATAAAATTTGCAAGATATGGGACATATCCCGGAAAAAGACGTTTACCATGGCAACGAAAAAGCCGCAGCCGAGGGTAAACAAAACCAAGCTAACGAACGGCACGAGAAGATAAAACCAGGTCAAATGAAGCGGAAATCTGAACACAGCGAGCAGTAAAACCAACGGGATAATCGACAGAAGAAAATTGATAAGATTCGAAACGACCGCGGCAAGCGGGAAAACGGATTTAGCTACGTATATTTTCTTCAAGAGATCGCCGTTGCTTACGATGGACTCAACCGAATAGGCGAGCGATTGAGAGAAAAACGTCCAAGGTAATAAGGTGCTTATCAGGAATATCGGATAATCGTGGACTGGCACACGCATCACCGTGGAGAACACCATGGTCAAAATGATCATCATCAGCAGAGGGTTCAGTAAAGCCCATAGAAACCCAAGCGCTGATCGTTTATACCGGACGCGCAGCTCTTTTACTGCAAGCGCCCAGATAAGCTCACGGTTCTTAGTGATTTCTTTAAATAACTGCCACATTAAGCGTTGATCACCAGCCCACGCTCGTTCGGATCAGTTGACCTTATAGCCCATAGTTGCGAGTGTCAACGGCGTAGTAAGGAAGGGTAATGCTTATACCTTACCGCGCTTACTCGCTGCGGCAGACCCTCTCAAGTATATACGTTCGTAAATAAACGCCTCTTCCTCAACGAGCACGGGAATTTGTGCTCGCAGATTGCATTTGATCTCATTTAAGATCGATGGGTCTTCGGCAATGGATTCCATTTTCCTTTTCAAGTCGACTCCATCTCCCGCATCAAACGTGAACCCGTTTTTCAAATCCGTGATTTCTTCGACTGCCGCTCCGATATTAGAAGTAATGACGGCGGTATTGGAGGCCAAAGCTTCGTGAAGTGAAAGTGAATAACTCTCATATACGACGGATGGAATTACCAATACATCAAGCCCGCGTAAGACGTCCGCGAGCGCCGACGGTTCATACGTGCCGCAGAACTGAATCCGATTATCGCCTTCCGCGATCTCCAAGAGTTTTTGTGTATACCCTATTTCATGAGAGTAACCGCCGAACAGCTTGAGCTTGATATTCCGGGCGGGCATGTTTCGAAACGCCTGAACCAATAGGTGGACTCCCTTGTGGGGTGCGAATCCACCTGTGTAGCCGAAGATCACCTGGTCTCCTTTCGCGTATGTTCGGGTATTTTGCTTAAGGAACCGAGCATCAATTCCGTGAGGGACAACAGAAACATTAAGTTCGGGAAATTCTTTTCTGAAAAGAGCAGCCAAGAACCGTGAAGGACTGATAATTTCCTGTGCGGCGAAAAGGATCTCTTTCGCATGTTCAAGTCGGTCGCGAACCAACATCGAATCGAGTTCAGGGCATAATTTGCCGCAGACCTGCCCGCTTTCGGGCCCTGTGCACAAACTGCCTGCACTTGTTTGCAGGAAAATCTTCGGGCACATCAGCCAGAAATCCGTAAGTGTCAAGACATAGGGCAAGTTTAATTGCCCAGCCGCGCGAAGAAACGATGTGAGTCTCATCGGGTGCGCGCAATGCAGCACATCGTAATGTGTGTTTTCTCGCAGAAACTTCAGCGCAAAACGATAGATTTCAGGATCTTCGCAAGAGGTATGCACGTCGATGGGCATCTTCCTGTGTCGGAGCGCAACGACAGGAATGTTTTTGTAGCTATATTTTCTGACGGAAAGCTGATCGCGCGAATGGAACGGCTCAGGGTTGAACAAGTCGTACGTGATTACTTGAGCCGACTGCCCGTCGCGCTGCACACTCGAAGCAAGGTTTAGCACAAATCGTTCTGTGCCGGAGGAAAATCTGGGAAAGAACTGATGCACCAGATAAAGAATTTTCACCGGCGACTCTAGACTCCACTCTGGAGCATCTTGTCGATTTGTAGCAGCCAGCCGTCGCACCTGCCGCTGTCCAATGCGGTCGCATACCAGTATCCCATATGATTGCCAGCGTGAAGAGCCACCATCTTCCTTAGGGCACTTGCCACTTCGTTGATAAGGTCGGAATCTATTGTCTCGTATATGCCCGAAAGATAGTTTTCGAGCTCCGCTATATGCGCCAACAGATGCGGAAGAATCATGTTTGTCTTAGCATCGTAGCGATCGTCGTTAAGCTTACAGTTTGCCGCCAGCGTTCCGACGAATTCATCAAAACGATCGTCTCCGGGCGTGTTTTCGGCTGCGATTAACCCAGCTGGAACTTGATGATAAAGAGCCCTGATGCGATCGATTAGCTCGCTGACGGACTGGCAAGAGCTGTTGCGGCAAATCGTATGGGCAACTGATCGGGTTCTCTCATATACCGCGACAATGTCTCGCATCAGAGCCGCACCATCCGAGATCTCAATCAGTGCGCCCGGGAAGACCTCGTTCCGGAATTTTGAATCTACGTAGCCTCTTTTCAGATAATAGTAGGCGGGCCGGTTGTGGGAATGGAGAACGCGAGTGCTGTAAAGAAACGCAAGGCGATGGCCATCTTTGATTAGGCGTTTCCCGAGTTCCAGATCCTCCGCGAAGCCATTGTGGTACTTGTACCTTCGGAAGATATCCTCACGAAAAAGTGCGGCGAGGTCACTAATTCCGCTGTTTGTCCGTAGCCCCATATCGGAGCTACAGGACTCATCCCAGCCTAAGAATCGATCCTGGTCGAGATGCAAATGCCGGTAATGGCACCACATAAGCAAGCGATAAAACAAATCGCAATCTGAACGGGGGAACTCCCCGCAACTCACGACAACTACGTCATTCCTCTCAAACACGCGGGCCAGTTCCCAAAGCCACTGCTCAGTCATAGGCAACGCGTCTTGCACCGTAAAGAGCAGATAGTCGCCCGTCGCCTGCTCGGCTCCTATATTTCTGGCCAGCCCATGATTAAAGGATTCTGGCGCGATCTCGACTACCGTGGCCGCGTGCTGTTTAGCGAAAGGAACCGTATCATCGGAAGAGCCTGAATCCACTACCACGATTTCGATTTGGCGAATTCCCTTCTGCGCTTTGAGTTTACGCAACAGAAGAGGGAATTGATCCCCCGCATTGAGTGTCGGAATAATTGCAGAGATTTTTCTGTCGATGAGCGGCAGGTTTTCTTGCGTCCCAGGTATCTGCAAATTGGGCACCGGAAGATGCGATATGCGTGAGGGAATATCACGCTTTTTCAACCTGCGGATTGCCAGCCTGGTGGCGCTTTGAACGCCATAAATCCTGCAGTACCAGAAATACTTTCTGAGCTGCGTTCGCAGCAGTTGGAAGTTCATTGGTGAGAGCCGTAAACCCAGACTGCCTCAGGCAGGGAGTTTGGCGGCCGACTGATATAATTTCTCGTCATGTTTGCAGGTTCTGTCGTAATTGTGACCTACAATTCTGCCGAACAGATAGGAACCTGTCTAGCTGCGCTTCGAAAGGAATCTGCGTGGAAGCGTATTGTCATTGATAATGCCTCGCAAGATGAAAGCGTCGCTGAAGCTCGAAAAGCAGATCCAGATGTGTTGGTAGTCAGTAATCGCGAAAACCTGGGCTTTGCGGCGGCCGCCAATCAGGGCGCGCTCTTGGGCGCCGGTAGTATCATTCTTTTTCTCAATCCAGACGCAATCGCGCAACCAGCCGCACTTGATGCGCTTACGAAGATCTTAGACCAGCATGATGTGGGGGCAGTCGGTGG
The DNA here is from genome assembly GCA_035651555.1 of Terriglobales bacterium. Classification (GTDB taxonomy): domain Bacteria; phylum Acidobacteriota; class Terriglobia; order Terriglobales; family Acidobacteriaceae; genus Gp1-AA145. The sequence goes on along the minus strand of DASRFL010000023.1, from coordinate 106,690 downwards.
CGTTCTTGTGGGCATGGCCGGCGAAATTGAGCGTGGATTTTCGGTACGTCGTTTTCCGACCACTCTTTCGATGGTTGCGGAGATCCTGCTGCTCAACCGCGTATGGCCAAATAATCCAGTAAACCGCCACTACCGCTGCCTCGACTTGGATTACTCGAAACCACAGCAAGTTGACCAGCCGGCGGGCGCCTGCCTGGCGGTCCGGCGAGAGATTTGGGAGAACACCGGAAAAAAACGTTCGTCGAACCCTCCAATGTGGTTTGAGGACGTTGACCTTTGCCAGCGTATTTCAAAACAGAAGTGGAAGATCCAGTACTGCCCAAACGCCCGTTTTTTGCATGTTGGCGGGCATAGTGTGAATCAGATCGCGATCGGTGATCGCCAAATATTTTGGTATCAGAACCTGCTGCGCTATTGGCGCAAACACGGAAATTGGATCTCAGTAGCCATACTTCGGGTTGCGATTGCGATTGGCATGGCATTACGAGCTTTTGCCGTATTATTCGGCTCCGGTCCTGAGAAGGCGCGCCGCGGGGAAGCGATCCGGGCCTATGTCCACGTCATCAACGAATGTGCAGCGTTTCCAAAGAGGATTTCAGGAAAATGATAAGGCGGCAGTTTCCACTCCCCTGAGCCTTCGCCGAAGAGGTCAGCCTTTGAATAAACGATTCCGACATTCTCATTTGCGTCTAAAATATGAATAGCTTTTTGCAGGTACGTTTTGTCAATCTTATCGTCCGCATCCAAAGGCAAGATATACTTGCCTCGGGCTGCTCGAATTGCGGCATTTCTGGCATTTGGCAATCCCAAGTGAGGGGTGTGAATCAACCTGATGTTTGGTCGATCATAATTGTTTAGCTTTCGGAGAGTCTCCTCGTCATTTGAGCCATCATCAATGATGACGATCTCGAACCGTCTAAACGTTTGCTGCTCCACTGATTGCACTGCCTCATCAAGATAATCACCGTGATTATGGCAAGGTATAACGACAGAAATGGCGGGCTGTAGCAGTCGAATTTGCTCCTTTGGCAGCGCTGCTTTATGGTTGGCGCTGCGCATTTTGTCAATAGGTTCAATCACATGAAGCCCTCAAAAGTAAGCTGAATCCCGTCTGCTGTTAAATTTCCGTCCTGAATCAAAAGCGCTCGATCACAAAGTCTACGCTCGGAACAGAAATCATGCGAGACGTAAACAATAGTTTTGCCTTTCTGGCGGAACTCGTCAATCCTCGCTAAGCATTTCTCCTGAAACGGTGCGTCTCCCACTGCCAGTATCTCGTCGATCAGCAGAATGTCAGGGTCGACCTCCGTAGCTACCGCGAAACCGAGCCGTGCATACATACCGCTCGAGTATTGCCTAACGGGAGAGTCGATAAGTTCTCCGAGTTCGGCAAAGTCAATGATTTGCTGCTCGCGAGAAACGGCTTTATAAGACTCCTGGCTCTCTTGTGCACGATCAAACCGTGGGAATGCAGGGCCATTACGCATGAAATGTCTCTCTTCATTCGTCTAATAAGATCGGATGTCGTATTATCAGTTTGTTTCACTCGTCACTGGAAACGGCGCTGAACTCTCCATCGTCGAGGGGACCACTGTAAACCTTACTCCAAAGACGCTTTAACGATCTTTCGGGTTTACGATACCAAGTATCATAAGCGGGTGAAACCCTCGTGATGCCATCGACAGCATACCAATGTTGAATATCAGAAACGACAAGCTGCCCCCAGCGCACTTTAAGGAGCGCTCGGTTGCGAAACTCGTGCGCCTGCCGGTTTTCGCTAATGCTCTCGAAATGATAGATAGTTGAATCGGCGCAGACTAGTATGCGGTAGCCCAGCGCGTGTACTTTCAGACAAAGATCAATGTCTTCGTAAGAATTTCTAAAAGCTTCGTCTAGTCCGCCTACAGACCAGAAAAGTTCTCTGTTTATCAAGAGACAAGCCCCAGTAACGGCTTGGTACTCGCGTGAAACCTTCGCGGGCCGAATATCGGGCGGATATCCTCGATAGATATGGCTTGGATTTTTGTCTTCATCGAAGGCTACACCGATGTGCTGAATTCGCCCGTGCGGGAACAGTAGCTTACTCCCCACGACTCCTACTCGGGGCTCCGCTGTGGCTAATTCAAGCATTTTTTCAAGCCAGCCCGGTGTTGGCAGAGTGTCGTTGTTTAAAAAGAGGAGGTGACGTCCTCGCGCTATGCGTGCCCCTTCATTGCACGCGCACGAAAAGCCAGAATTTTTCGCCCGACGCAGTACCCGCGCATTTTTTCGTGACAGGCACCAGGAGTTTAAAAGCGCGGGAGTATCGTCAGTCGAACCGTCATCCACTACGATCACTTCGTATGGAAGCTTCTCAGGGCTTACCGATCTCTCGACCGCCAACAAACAAGCCTTCGTGAAGATAGATCGATTCCGCACCGGGATCACGATCGAGCAACACGGCCCGTCGCCAGGAATCGATTGGTCAACGCTGACTGCTGGGGTTCGCTGTTGCAACGATTGCGGCCGCTCCCCGTGAGGTCTTGAGACGCTAACTTGTGCCGTTGGCGCGAACCGGATCATTACCCCGTCATACGAGCGGCGCCGGCGGGTTCCCGGCGGCAGCAGCCAGCTCTTCAGTCGTCGAAATCTTGTCACGAATCTCCAAGCAGTCGATCGACGTATGCCTTCAATCTCGGCTTCGATTTCCGCTTTTTCGTTCGCGAGCAGATGAAGCTTGCGCGACGCTTCCTCAAGTCTCCTGTTTGCGGCTTGCAGTTCGCTTCGAAGATCGCCGGTTGGGAGTTCCTCGTGAACAAGGATATCCCCTTCTCCCTGTTGCTGATCTTCAGCGTCTGTGAAGGGCGCTAGGCTATCGGCGTGGTCATCGGCAGCACGTTCCGGTGGCTTTTCCTGTCGACCAGGCGCATGCTCACGAATGTTTTCTTGATCTGGCAATTCGTCTATGCTCCTGCTGCGGCAACGGCTGTGTTCCTTCGGGAATACTGCCGGATTTGTGAACCACACCTCTAAAAAACGCTCAGGCGCTGATTTGCTGCAAAACGCCCTCGTACTCCGCCAAAACTTGATCCGTGCTTCCGTCCAGACGGAGCACGCCTTCATGAATTAAGAGAGCCCTGGGACAAAGCCGCCGAACCGCATCCAAATCATGGGATACGAAGACGATGGTCTTACCTCGCTCACGAAACTCATCGATTTTGGCGAGACATTTTTCTTGAAAAGGCGCATCACCAACGGCAAGAATCTCATCGATGAGCAGAACGTCCGGATCAACCTCTGTAGCCACCGCAAAACCCAACCGGGCATACATCCCGCTCGAATACTGCTTTACGGGTGAATCGATAAACTCTCCTAATTCGGCAAAGTCCAGAATTTTCTGTTCGCGCGAACGAATCTCCTGTCTCGATAAGCCCAGTAAGAGGCCATTCAAAATTATATTTTCCCGGCCCGTCAAATCCGGGTGAAAGCCGGCCCCAAGTTCGATTAACGCTGATACCTTGCCAGAGACTTTAACCAACCCCGCAGTTGGACGGTAGACTCCCGCAATAATTTTGAGGATAGTGCTTTTGCCTGAGCCGTTGCGCCCGACTATCGCCACGGTTTCACCTTCAGAGATTACAAAAGAAATGCCTTTAAGCGCCTCAAAGTCATGGTAGCTGACCCGGTTACGGAATAGATGCGCAAAAGCCTCACGGAGCGTGTCGGGGCGTTCCTGAATCAGGCGAAAGCGTTCTACGACCTGCTGAAAATAAATCCGCTGTGAACCCGAAATTGCTCCTACTCTAGACATAAAAGACCAGCATGTCCTGAGAACGACGGAACAATCCATATCCAATCACTAGTGCCATGATCCCGCATACGAGAGATACCGCCATAGATTGGGCTGTTGGCAGCAGGCCGTAGTAGATCGCAAGTCGAAAGCCGTTGAGTGGATAGAGTAACGGATTTAGCCGAAATAACATCCGGTATCGCGCCGGCACAAAATCCAAAGAGTAGATGATCGGGCAGAAATAAAACCAAGCCTGCAGAACTACCTGAAGAATATGCGACATGTCCCGGAAGAAAACATTCACCATGGAGAAGAAAAAACTGCAGCCCAGCGTAAATAGAATTAGGCTGATCAGGGGTATTAACAGGTAGAGCCAGGTCCAGTAAAACGGAAATCGGAAGATCACGAGCAGCAAAACCAGCGGAATCATCGAGAGAAAGAAATTGATCAGGTTGGAAACCACGGCAGCGATTGGGAAAACGGACTTCGACACGTACACCTTTTTCAGAAGCTCGCCATTGCTCACAATCGAGTCGGCCGAATATGCGAGGGACTGCGAAAAGAAGGTCCACGGAAGCAGAGTGCTGATCAGAAAGATGGGATAATCGTGCACCGGCACTCTCATCACCGCGGAAAACACCATAGTCAAGATCAGCATCATGAGCAAAGGATTGAGCAATGCCCATAAAAAACCGAGGGCTGAGCGCTTATATCGCACCCTCAGCTCTTTTACCGCTAGCGCCCAGATCAGCTCTCTATTTTTCCAGGCTTCGATCACCAGTTGTCGCATCCGACCTCTTTAAGCCTGATTTCAACGGGCCCGATCTCTGGCCGTCGTCGTCCTCGGTGTGAGGATATCTATTATCCATAAATTTTGCTTCTCTCGAATGCTTTCGCGGCGAGACGGGCAATATCGGCTTCCTGGCTCGTAGACGCAGCAGGTGCCCGTACGCAGTCGTCAAAAAACGGGAAAGGCCGATCCGGAAACCTGAGAGCCCTCGAGTGTGGTGAGGATCCCGGCAATAATCGGCCAGAGGCCCAGCCACCTTGCCCCAGTGAAATCGCTCACGCAAAACTGATAGCCGCAATCTCATCGCTTGACGCTCTGCGGAGCTTACAGCTAACGAGAGGATAGCCCCTTTCCAGCCCTCCGCATCTCCCGGCGCAACCGCTTTTCCAACGTTTTCACGAGAAACCATCTCAGCAAAGTAGTCGCCCTCGGTCAGTATCATCGGCAGCCCCGCCCAAACGTAATCGAGGACGCGCGTGCGAAAAGCGAGCCGCGTTTCGACGGTGTTCGTGTGCGCCGAAACGCCTATATCTGCCTCGAGCAGAAAATTCTGCCGCTCATCAAAGGGTACCCAGCCATCCCTGAAAAATACGCTGCGACCTAATATCCCAAGGTCCTGTGCCACTTTCCGCGATTCCGCAACTACGGGCATCTCCGGGATGTCCGGATTCGGATGCCGGGTGCCCATGAACAACAGTTTGATATCGACGCGGTCCCTAAGTAAGCCCATTGCCTTAATAATTGTTAAAGGATCGAACCACTGCCAAATTCCTCCCGCCCAGAGGAGGAGGATATCGTTACTTGAAATACCAGGCATCACTCCCTTCATGACAGTGCGCTCATGCCGGGGAGGCTGCGATCCAATTCCGAAAGGCACAATGGAAAGCAATTTTTGGAAACTGGGGTCGCGCTCATGCTCCTCCGGCGTCAGCCGCCCTAGAGCACAAAGGCAGCCAAGCCAGTAGTCCCATTGCCGCTCATTCGCGCAGATGAAAAAATCGCCCAGCCGTAGCTGGTCGTTCAGCAGACGCCACTGTCTCAAAAAACGCCAGATCGCGAAACTCCGGCCCTTTTGCGCAAGATGCTCGAAAAGGTACGGATCGTAAAGATCCACGACCACATATCGGCACAACCGGCGTAAAAAAGGAAAAATGTCCAGGACCAGCCCCTGGGTGATTGCTATGTCCACTCGACGTGCCGCCGAGCGTAATACGGCGGGATTACGCATCGCGTCGAAGATCACGGGGATTCCTGGAAGCTCGATATCCCCGGGGACTCCGGAGGCGATTGTCACCTCATGCTCGCGGGCTAGAACTTTCGCCAGTTCGATACAACGGATTGCCGGTCCCGCGCGTTCCCGTCCCAGGCGGTCATTTGTTACGAGAAGAATTCGCATGTCTCTCTTCGGCACCCGATGCGGCCTGTACCGGCAATATATATGTGCTGGATGAGTTCTCCGCAAGTTACCGGCGCTTCTGTCGCCGCGCAGCTTGCAACACGCCGGAATCCGGACATAATTGCCGTTTGGAAACTCGACCGATAAACTCAATCGCGAAGTCCATGAACATTGCCATCGTCGGTACGCGCGGCATTCCCGCCCGCTATGGCGGTTTTGAAACGCTCGCCGAGCAATTATCGGCGCGTCTTGCCGCTCGTGGTCACGAGGTCACGGTTTATTGTCGCCGACCATTCACGAGGGCGGACGACGTGATCGCTCCAGGCGTTCGCCGCGTCATCCTTCCGACCATATCACGGAAGCACTTTGACACGGCCTTTCACACGTTCCTCTCGCTTATTCACGTCTCTTTCACTCCCGCGGATGTCGTCTTCATCTGCAACGTCGCCAACGGTCCGATCGCCTGGATTCCGCGTCTCTTTGGCAAGCCAACCGTTCTCAACGTTGACGGCTTCGATCGCAAACGTAAGAAGTGGAATCTCCTCGGCCAATCGGCCTTGTACATTTGCGAGCTCTTCTCGGCCTTCACGCCTACACGCATTGTCACCGATTCGCGAATCATGCACGACTACTATTGGCGCCATTACCGCCGCCGTTCCGCGATGATCACCTACGGAGCAGAAGAGCCAGCAAACGGCAGTTCGGTTGACGGAGCCATCCCCAAGTTACCCGACTTGCCAGTGAATCGATTTATTCTGTACGTCAGCCGTCTCGAACCCGAGAATAATCCCGAGCTCCTAGTGAAGGCTTACAGCAAAGTGCAAACCGATTGGCCCCTCGTGATCGTTGGCGGTAATAGCTATAAACCTGCTTATGTCGAGCGACTAAAGGCTTTAGCCGATCGCCGCGTCCTTTTTCTCGGTCCCGTCTATGGGACCAGTTATTGGGAACTCCTCCGCAATGCAGGCTTGTATGTATTCGGGTGCGAAGTTGGCGGTGTTCACCCTGCTCTGATAGAAGCGATGGCTGCTGAAAAGCCGCTCCTATATCTCGACACACCCGAAAACCGCGAAACAGCTGGCGAAGGCGGAGTACCGTTTCGGGCAGAAGCAGCTCACCTGTCCGGTGAAATCTCCCGCCTCCTAAACGAGCCAGCCGTGCGTCGAGAACTTGGGCGAAAAGCGCGCGAACGTGCCGCGCGGTTATTCGCTTGGGACGACACGGCACAAAAGTACGAATCTCTTTTTTTCGAAGTGGTCCGATAAGTGCGGCGTTGCGAGATGATCAGCCTGAGCACTTGCTGTAAAAAATATCTATCCCCCTGCTCTCGAGGGGCGCACTTCTCGACAAACGACACCGCAAATCACCCTAGCGGTGTCCGAACGAGTGCATAAATGTGATTCGCTAATATGTAGGCGCCGGAACGTTCAATAAGCCAGAAGTCTATATACCTCAGCGGCCACACAAGCCAACCGAATGCCGCGTAAGAAAGCGTTTCCAGCTTTTTGAGAGTTAGAATTTTAACGTACTCGAGAAGAAAAGCCAGCAGCGTAGCTGTCGGTCCTGTTCGTACGCCCACGTGCACAATCTCAAAGTCATTTAGCATTTCGCTTCGGCCCTTCGATCGTCCAGCGTTGGTAATCATCAGGATACGCATGAAATGGGTGGCAAAAGGGAACCACCACATGCATGTAGCCGCCGGGACGTAGGACCCGTAAGCATTCAGCTACCGCCTTCGCAGGATGACGTACGTGCTCCAACACAGCATCGCATTCGATGGCTGCAATCGAATGATCCGCGAAGGGGAGTCGCTCGATGTCCGCAACAACATCGACCCCGCAAAAGCGACAATATCTACATTCACGAACGACTTTGGAGCTACCGCGCCCGCTCCACCTAAAAACAACTTTATACCAGTGCAGTCAGGCAAAAACGATTCGCTGCGGTTGTAAACAAGCGGGAGTGGGGGACGGAGAAATCGATACCACCGTGAGCGCCTCGCATAGCGTTGAGTCATCTGAGCGGGCGCGCTCGAATCTATGTTTTGCCTGCTGAACATGGGTCGAACGGACCGCATAATACACCGACACCAATCGTGCGCGGAAATGCTGTTGCCCAACGACGTTTGTCAACAGGAACACTCGGCGGAAAGCGAGTTATTAGCCGAGAGGAGCCGTGGGTCAATACCTTCGGTCGCTATTCGACGGTTAAGACCAGACAGGTTTAACGTCGGGGCCAATGAGCATGGCCGGATTCGCGCCTTTTCTCGGAGTGAACTTCTGCGCGCGTCCGTTATCGACCTCGGCGGTGTACAGATTTCCTTCCTGGTCGACGTGCATGCCGTGCACTCCCCAGAAACCGCCCGGGAAATCGCCGAAGGTGCCCCAGGCGTAGAGGAAGTTTCCGTCCAAGTCGTATTTGATCATCTTGTTTGTGCCGCGATCGAAAAGCCAAAGGTGCCGATCACGCGCTGATAGATGCAGGCAGTGAACATCGGACGGTGGATCGCCGACCTTCCACTGGTTCACGAACTTGCCATTGGTATCGAACACCTGGACGCGATGGTTATAGCGGTCGTTGACGAAAACTCGCCCGGAAGGAACGTCTACGGCGACTCCGTGCACACCATTCAAATAGCCGCCACGGGTTTCGTTCGGAGGATTTCCCTTCTTTCCGAAATCCATCAGGAACTTGCCGTCCTTGTCGAACTTGGCCACGCGAGTACCGATGTATCCGTCGGCGACAAACATCGTGCTGTCGGGTAGCCAGGCCAGGTACGTAGGTCGAGAGAAGTGCGTGGCATCAGCGCCCATGACGTTGGGAGTCCCAATCGTCAGGACTAGCTTTTTGAGATCGTGAGTGAACTTGAAAATCGCGTGGCGATAATCGTCCACCAGCCAGACATATTTCTCTTTGTCGTAAGGATTGACGTAAATCGCATGAGGCCGACGCAACATGCTGTCCCATTCCGGCCAAGTCTCTTTAATTTCGCCTTTGGCGTTTACGCCGACAATGCAGTGGTTCCAGCGCCAGTCCACGTTCTCCTTGCCGTGATTCGGACCGTCCAGCGGACCTGGCGGGCTGGCGGACGTTGCATCGCGCCATGGCAAGCGGCCGATGGGAAAACCCATGCTCGGCCCAAGTTGCGGCAGGTCAATTTCCTTTGGCCGCTTAATGTTCGGCAGTTCGCCGCGTTGCAGAATTAACACGCGGTCGGGACTCTCGGCGAAGATGCCTTCGCCTGAGCCCCACGTCCACTCTTCGTTGCCGGGCAGCGCTGATAGGGGCTGAGGCCAATTAGGGTCTACATCATAAGCTCCGAAGACATCCTGAACGCCCTTTTGTCCCGGCACAGCCGCGAACGACGGATCAGATTTTTCCTGCCCTTGCTGCGCCTGAGCAGTGGCGGGGGAACCCAAAACTTTCGCAACTATGGGAAGGCCCGCCGAAGCTAGCCCAGACTTCACCAAAGCTCTCCTGCTTATCTTCCGTATCGAACCCATCGTAGGCTCCTTTGTTCTGTCGGGTTGCCGGCAAATTTATTCTTCGAAAAGTTGCAGGGGCTGTCCGTTTGGCCCAATCAATTTTCGAATTGCCAGCGCATGGGCATTGTTTTTGCCAACAGCGCCCGTAATCGTCACCTGATCACCGCGATTGAGGCTGTGCTTGGTCCATCCCGCTCGCGCCAGTTTGTTGGGGGCGGTGAGCTCACCTTGCCAGTGTTCGATTTCTTCCTTGTCGTTCTTGACATCGAAGAAGACCAGCGAATGGGGATTGATAAACCTGAAATCTGTAACAGTGCCTTTGAGCGTGATGGGATTGCTCATGTCGTAAGCCGCGCCGCCATGGTGAGCGAACGCCGGGGCTGAAATCGCGAAAACGGCTGCGAATGCTGCGATCGCCGCTATGACTTTTGTTTGCATTCGGATGACCTGCGTTGCGAACATCGCAGTGGCTGCGCAGATTTTGCATCTGTATATCGGCACTGTCAACGCCGGTCACCGAAGCGAGACGGCAGCCATTAATCGTGGATACTGTAATTCACGATCGACATGGCTGCGTTTGACGGCATCGGTCTACTGTAAAACAAACCACCGACTTACGAAGTAAGTTAATGCGTGTGCGGCTTGCGGTCGCAGCGTCGTTCGGATTCGAATTTTCAGGGGACGCACAACAGGTCTCTCACATCGATCGGTCCGTTGCAATGCGAATCTGGCTTCGGCTAGTATTGCGCCAAAATTTGCGTGCGATTCGGCCTATAGCTTCGTTTCTCGTTTAGCCGTCGCGGCGCGGCTGGTTTCAAGGAGCGCGAAAGCAAATGCGAAAGTTCGTAATTTCTCTTATTGCGTTTTTGCCGGCACTGCTGTCGGCCCAGTTTGCGCTGGCTCAAAAACCGGGCCTCGAAGTTCCTGTTGTTACACCCGGGCCAGGGTGGAAGACGTGTCCGCGCTGCGAAAACGACGCTCACGTCGCCGAAGAGCGGAAAAAAGCGAACGTAGACACGCATCCTTTCGACCCGCACGACATTTCGGGAGTGTGGGGCGACAACGGTATCGAACTCGATCTGAAGACGCTTCCGCCGTTTACACCCTACGGACAGATGCTTTACGACGCGACTAAAAGTGAGTCGCCGGATTGGAATTCCAAGGATCCGATGAACATCTGCGATCCGCTCGGTTATCCCCGCGCTTTTGCATATAACTACGGCATGGAGTTCATTCAATTGCCGAACCGGACTTTGCAGTTTTTCGAGTTGAGCCACACTTGGCGGACCATCTGGACGGACGGGCGTAAATTACCGAGTGACCCTCCCATCTTGCGGTTTATGGGCTATTCAGTTGGGCACTGGGAAGGAGAGACATTCGTGGTCGAGGCGAATGGCTTTGACGACCGATCCTGGGTTTCAGAAGATCGCAGGGGACGCCGTCACGGCTTTCCGCACACTTCTGAAATGCGCGTTGTCGAACATTACAAACGGCTCGATTACGGCAGACTTCAGGCGACGCTTACTGTGATTGATCCGAAGGTATATACAAAACCGTGGTCGACCACCGGGATTGCAACTCTGCGTCCGAATGCCGAGCTCGGCGAGTACATGTGTGTCCCTTCGGACTCCATCAGTTTCAATAATGGGAACACCGTTCCTGCGGACGCGCACAAATGAGCAGCAGGTATTACGGGATTTTGTGCCTCAGGCAGCATTTACGAGGAGGGGTACTGAGGAGGGACCTATGTCGCTAACCAGAATGTTCATTAAGGCGCTGTTTGTAATGGGTCTCATTTCCATGACGGTGCCACCTGCATTGGCACATCACGGCACGGCGCTATGGCAAGACGCCGAAGTTGCACAACAGGGTACAGTAGTGCAATACGTTTGGCGAAATCCGCATGTGCTGGTCATTTGGAGTGTTAAAGATGACGCCGGCAAATTGGTGCAGTGGACCGGAGAGTTGGCTTCTCCGGAATCACTGATGGCCGACGGCGGCATGACGAAAGACACGCTAAAGCCCGGAGATGAAGTCATCATGTATGTGCGCCCGGCCAAGTCAGGCGCGGCCAACAGCGTTATCGACCAGATTAAGCGGGCAGATGGAGCCATGGTCTTACGGTGGTCGCGCCAAGCCGGCGGAACAGAAGAACAACGAGCTGCCCGCACTCGAAATAGAGAGGCTGCGGAAGCCGCAGCCAGCAAAGGCAAGAAGTAAGTTCGTTGGTAACTTTTGGGCAATTCACGCAACATTTGCAATGGGGATCTCGGGGAGGGCCAATGGATTACCAGCGATTCAAGACGATCGTGCTCGCGATGGCCAGTATATTGATTTTTTGCTCAACCGGCTTTTCCCAAAACGGCTGGATCTGGTTTGATTCGACACCGGGCAAACAGAAGCAACAGCCGCAGGATCAGAAGCCCTCAGCTCCGGCTCCCCGCCACAACATCTCCGGCATGTGGTATGTCAATGCAGTGCAGGCTGGGGGAGTGGAAGCGGTGCCGAATGATGGCAAGCCCGGGCACGAGTTGCCTTACACCCCGTACGGCTTACAAGTGTACAAGTCTCATAAGCCTCTAGAGGGCTACGACGCCGTTCCACCGGGCCAGGAAAATGATCCGCGGGAGCTCTGCGATCCTTTAGGCATGCCGCATGTGAACCATTACCAACTGCGCCAGACGATGATCTTTCAGGACGAGGTCAAGGTCGTTGTGCTTTACCAATACGATAATCGCTGGCGCATCATTTGGACTGATGGCCGCGAGCTTCCCAAAGTGATCGACGGTGGCGTCCAAATCGGCAACGAGCAACGCGAGCAGCGTTTCTACGGCTATTCGGTAGGTAAATGGGTGGATGATACGACCCTGGTTGTTCAGACCGTCGGCACCATGCCGGAAGACCGCGTCTGGCTCGATGCCACCGGCCGGCCCATCAGCGATCAGGTCAAAACGACGGAAACATGGCACCGCGTGGACTACAACACCCTCGAACTGTCGGAAGTCATAGACGATCCGAAAATGTACACCAAGCCTTGGGCCACTCTGGACAAACTACGTATGCGGCTGCTCGATCCGCGCACAGATGTGATGGAGTTTTACTGCTCGCCCGTGGAGCGGATGAGATATAACAACTTGACTGATGGCCCCGACCCGAACGCGCCTTCGAAATAGGCGCCCGATAGGGCCTGGCTGATCGGCGACTCTGTTGAAATAAGCTCCCTTACTTCTTCGGTGCGTACTGATCTTCTTTGAATTCGGTCTGCCCATGCAACGTCGTCCCGTTGGCTAAGGTGACATATTCAATGCGGCCGGCAGTTCGCCCATTTTTCATAGGCTCGATGGTAATGGTGATTTCATCGCCGGGCTTGAAAGACGTCTGCCTCCAGCCATTGGAAATCATATTGATGGGAGCTTGGGTCTCCGCAAGCCAATGGACGACGTTGCCGTTCTCATCTTTGACGTCGTACCGCAGCAGGCAATGCGGATTGGACCAAATCCATTGGGTGACAATTCCTTTTTGGGTGATTCTCTTCCCGCTGTCGTACGAATTATTGCCGTGGTGCGCGAATGCCGGCACAGAAAAGCCGAGGCTCAGAATCAAGGCAAAGCCAACGAATAACCTGCCGTTCACAGCGAACCTCCCGAAGTGGTGTGCGCCGAGGGCTTTTAGAAATTCGACTCTGGCGTGATCGTAAAGCACGATTCCCGTTGAAGTCAACGCTTGCCCCCGTCAAAGGAAATTTTTTAGGTCGGAATACGATATTTAGGGTTAAACTCCTCGCTTTCACCGGCTCGGTTTGTGCCTTTTGTACCGAAATTTCCGTTGACATTTTTTGCGACCCGGTAATAGAGTCCAGACAATTCGGCCTCAGCAGAGGTGATTTCTAAACGGGGGTGTCGTCGTATGGGATCATCAGCGTCGCCCAATATGATGAAGGTGTTTCGGTTGTCGGGTGCCGTATTCGGGTTATTGCTGTCGGTGCTGTTTATTGCAGCGCCGGCGTTTTCGCAAGCAGCTAATCAGGGACAAATCCAAGGCGGGGTGTTTGATCAGAGCGGTGGCGTCATCGTCGGCGCCATGGTTACGGTCACCGACGTGGCGAGAGGCGTGTCGCGAACCCTCACCACCGACAATGCCGGGGCGTACGTCGCTCCAAACCTGAATCCGGGTACTTATTCGGTAAAGGCGACTGCCCCTGGGTTCCAAACTGTCGAGCATGACAATATCGTCGTGGAGGTAGGAAAGACTGTTCGCGTGGATGCGACCCTGCCGCCCGGAGCACAAACTCAAGCGGTCACCGTGACCTCGGAGGCCCCAAGCCTCGACACGACTGACGCCACCGTGGGCGGCACGATCACCCAAGCGGTAATTAGCACCTTGCCCTTGGTGAGTCGCAACTTTAAGAACTTGATGACTCTACGGCCGGCGATTGGTTCCATCCAAGGGGGAGGAGGTTCCACCGACTCCGCCAATGGAACGCGTGCCGAGGAGATCAGCTATACGATCGACGGCCTGAGGGTAGACGAGCCCTACGGGGGCCAGAGCATTGTGAATAATTCCATGCCCGCGGGAGATGTCTCGACAGCCTTCCCGGTCGATGCCATCCAGGAATTTAATGTCGAGTCAAATCCGAAGGCGCAAAGCGGTTGGAAGGCCGGCGCCATTATCGACATTGGGGTAAAGTCCGGTACAAATAGTTTGCACGGTACCGGCTATGCATATGGCCGTACTACGGGATTGGATGCCCGCAACTTCTTCGATCAGGCCCCACTTCCGAAGCAGCCGATATCGCTCGAGCAATTCGGCGGCAATATGGGCGGGCCAATCCTGAAGGGGAAGCTCTTCTGGTTTGCGGACTATGATGGCCTGCGGTACGACGTAGGCAACATAACTCCCTCATCGACTCCAGCGACGGTGTCGATTGGGAGCACGAAACTCAGCCTCGTAGATGCGTGCAACGACCTGGAGACCCACAGCAAGACGATCAGCCCGCTCAGCGCCCATATCGTAGGGCTGAATACCTCGAACTGCACGGTCCTTCCCCAAAGCTACGCGGAAGGCCCCAATCTGTCCGTCTTTCCGGCGAATACAACTGGGAATCCAGTTTTCCTGAACCTGGTTACTACCGACAGTATAAACAACGGTGTAGCCAAGATGGACTACCACCTGAATGACAAGAATGTAATCAATGGGACGTTTTTTCGAGCCCACGGCCTCATGGACAATCCAAGCGCTCTGGGCTTCGCGGGCCAAACTGACAACCCCTTTGATGGGGTATATAACGTCTCATCTCAGCTCGTGGAAGCTGCATGGGATTGGACGCCGAGTTCGGCTCGCGTGAACGAGTTCAGAGTCGGATACATTTATTTCAATTCCATATATAACTCTGTGAACAACGATCTTGGGAGCGCCTGGGGATTCAACACGGGCGTGACGAACCCACTGGCCGGTGGATTTCCGCAGGTGCAGATTACACCCTTTTCCTCGATCGCGGGTGGGCCACTTAAGAGGTTAACCCCGGACAGTGCTTTGGAGTTGTTGGATAACTATTCAATTTTGCACGGAAACCACACGTTTAAGTTTGGTGGTGAATTCACAAACAATGTTATCAATACCAACGTCCTTGCCCGGGCCCCCGGCAGATTTAAATTCTCCAACCTCGAGAATTTCCTGCAAGGTACGTTGAAAAACGGGAATCAGATCCTTGCCGGCGATACGGGGCGGCACCTCACGAACGAGCAGTACGCTCTTTTCGGTCAGGATGATTGGCGGGTTACTCGCAACATCACAGTCAATCTTGGGCTGCGATGGGAATATAACGGGGTCCTGCGGGACTCTCAAAACCGGGTGGGGGCCTTCGATCCGACTTTGGGATTGGTACAAGTCGGAAAACAGATCAGCACTCCCTACAATGGCGATTTCCGTGAGTTCTCGCCGCGCCTGGGGCTTGCGTGGGATATGCGAGGGAACGGGAAGACGGTACTGCGAGCGGGCGGCAGCCTCATGTATTCGGTGATGCCGGGAATTGGCCTGTTCGGATTGAGCCAAACCTTCGGAATCGGCACCGTTCCGACGGGCGCCACCATTATTACCCAGGCAACTGGTCCGGCTGGAGTTCCAGGCTCTGGCAACATAGGTGCGACCATCTCGTCCGTCAAGGGATCCGTGCTCTCACCCGGCTGGCAGGGGCAAACCGCTGCCTGTATAAGTGGCAGCAGCACCGCGTGTCCCACCATCTTTCCTTCATCCGTTTTTAATATCCAGTGCGGCGACGGTATTGGAAGCGATCCCGGGCCATGCGGTACGATGACTGTAGCTCCTAATTTCCTCAATGGCGGCAGAGTCACGACTTGGACCTTGGGCATTCAGCAGGCCCTCACTAATAACCTGTCTCTGGACGTTTCCTACGTCGGCACGCATGGCTCGAAGCTTCCTGAATTGCTCGACATCAACCAGCCAGCCTTGGGCTCCGGTTATACGCCCAAGGCGATTGCAGCAGGAGATCCCACGGCGGTCGATTCCGGCGCGGAGCAACTAGCCCGGCCCTACTACAGCAGGTTTCCATATCTCTCCTACATCAACCAATTGACAAATGGTGAGGTATCCAATTACAACTCACTGCAAGTAACGCTGAACGAGCGGACGTGGCACGGCCTATCGTTCCTGTTGGGCTATACCTATAGCCATGCTTTGGACGATGCGTCGACCAATGTCTATGTCACTGCTCCAATAGACAGCCTCAATCCCGCATTGCAATACGGAGCCTCAGACTACGACATCCGGAACCGTTTTACGTTGACCACCACGTATGCCATTCCAGGTAGAAAGGCACCTGCGCAGTTGCTCGAAGGTTGGGGACTTCACTCCATTGTTACTTTGCAAAGCGGTCAACCGTGGACTCCCAGAGACTTATCCAATGACTTTACCGGGACGGACGAAGTCAACAACTTCGCACCGTTTGGCGAAGCCTGGAATTTTTCAGGCAACCGGTCCGACTTCACAACCGGGCCTAATCCGGCTCCTTGCTGGAGCGGCGCGAGCGGGGCAGCACTTGCAGGATGCGCAATCACGGGCGCAGCGCCTCCCGCGCAGTGCGTTAGCGCAGCCTCGGCGATGGGGCCGAACACCCTGGCGGTGTTGAACCAGGTCGGCTGCTATGTCAAAGGAAACTCTGTGTTGTTCCCGGCAGCATTGGGAACTATTGGCGACTCAGGGCGCAATCAGTTCCGCGATTCGGGTTTCAAGCAATGGGACCTTTCGGTGACCAAGGATTGGAAGTTCAGGGAACGGTTGAACACCCGGTTCCGTGTAGACTTCTATAACATTCTGAACGTCGTTAATTTTGCCAATCCCGGGGGTGTTGGGACCGGAGCTGGTTTCAACGATCCCTCGACCGGCCCGAATGGTAGTTTCGGCTGCGGCTGTGTGACGCCCGATCAAGCAGCTCCCAATCCGGTCTTGGGCACTGGAGCAGCGCGCTCAATCCAGTTGGGGTTGATATTGAACTGGTAAGCGGCATCAAAAGAAATGCCGTGCTGCTGGCTGTGCATTGGGCAGTAATGATCCTTCACCGGCGCGACTGGGCGATTCTGTAGCTGCGATACCGATCAAGCCGCGCCTGATCTGGTACTTGCTGCGGCGCGACCGCGATCAATTCAGTCAGGTTTGAAACTGATCTTCTACACGCGCGGCTATGATTCCAGCGCAGTCCATTGTGACAACCAATTGTGGTAATTTGTTAACCAAGCATTCAGGCCCGGGAGGTACCGCATGAAGGTCAAGTTCTTGGTAATGATGGCCATATTTGCAGCCGTTCTCATTCCTGTTGGCGCAACCTTCGCGCACCATGGGAATGTCGCGTATGACATGAAGGATCTGGTCGTCTTGAAAAACGCGACTGTGACGAAATTTTTCTGGGCCAATCCTCACAATATTTTGACTTTCGACATCAAGGACGACAACGGGAATGTTGTCCACTGGGTCGGTGAGAGCGGCAGTCCCGCGGCCGTGAGCCCGTTTGGATGGACGCGTGACGTTGTACACCCGGGTGACGTAATCACCGTTTACATTTTCCGCGCCAAAGCCGGCACCCCCGTGGGGATCATCAACAAAATCGTGCTCGCCGACGGCAAGGAATTCAAGGATGTCCCACTCGGTGGAACCGAGGCCGATCGGGAAGAAGCCAAGAAAAAGGGGATTGAATAGCAGTTCGCAACTCTACGTGACCGGTTTGGCGTCAGAAGAAGTTTCGTAGGGCGCGGAACCAAAGCTTCAGTTCCAAGGAGTCATTCATGCGAGGTCGTCTGATCGGATGCTGCGTTCTGTTGGTTTCAGCACTTGCTCCTTTGCCGCTTGTATTTTCTCAGAGCGCATCGCAGATGCCACAGAACAACAGATCATCGGACACACAACCCGTAGATCCCCGTGACCTTTCTGGTGTTTGGGAAGCTCCGGTCCGTGTCACCACCGGCAATGAGATTTCGCCTATGACAGCGTGGGGAAAAGAGCGGTTCGAAGCCAATAAGCCCTTCAACGGGCCCCGAATGATTCCACTCGAGGAATCGAACGATCCGATGATCAAATGTGATCCCTTAGGCTTTCCGCGCAATCTCTTTTACGAAATCCGGCACATGAGGTTCATTCAGACTCCGGCCGAAACCGTTCAGCTTTTCCAATATCAAGCAATTTGGCGCGAGATCTGGACTGATAACCGTAAACTTCCCGACAATATTGGCAAACCCGGCGGGCCCGACCCACGATGGTATGGCTACTCGGTGGGCCGGTGGGAGGGCAACACGTTCGTAATCGATACGACCGGCGTGGATGACCGAAGCTGGCTCGACGTTTACGGTAACCCTCACAGCATTGAAATGCGCGTCCAGGAACGCTACACCCGGCTGGATCATGGCCATTTGAAGCTCGTGGTCACAATCGACGATCCCAAAGCGTACACGAGACCCTTTGTGGCTCAACCGGGATTGGTGTTCCGTTTGGCGACGAAAACAGGCGTCGGCACGATGGTTGCGTGGTCAACTGGAGAGCTTCCCGAGCAGATGTGTGTCCCCTCGGAAGCTGCGAACTATTTGGGTCTGGTTGCTGATCCCGCTGCTGGGAAGACAGGCAAATAGGCCGGAAGCGGATAGGCAGATATATGTGGATACGGAGGTCGCCGTGAAGAAATCGCTCAGGTTTCTTTTGATCGGAAGTGCCGCTCTCATCGTGATGGTGATGGGCTGGACTTTCTCCGCGCGCTCTGCCGCCAGTCAGGAAGGGCTGAGCGGCCCCGTAGAGGTTGAGGGCGGACTGGTTACCGGAACTCCCGCCTGGGCCTGGGGCGTGCGCCTGTATCGCGGGATTCCGTTTGCTGCTCCACCGGTTGGCCAACTGCGATGGCGCCCGCCTCAACCCGTAGTGCCGTGGAAAGGCATCCTCGCGGCGGACCACTTCTCGCCAAAGTGTTTCCAGCGGCAAGGCGGCGTCGAGCAATCGCCGGCAGGCGTTGGAACGAACGGACCACTTTGGGATGAGCCCGGAACCAATACGATGAGTGAGGATTGTCTGTACCTGAATGTTTGGACGCCGGCGACTTCTCCCGAAGACAAGCGAGCCGTAATTGTGTACTTCCACGGCGGCGGTGGCACCAGTGGAGAAGGTTCCGAAGCGATCTTCGACGGATCAATGATGGCAAAGAAAGGCGTAATTTGGGTTACCGCGAATTACCGCCTGGGCATCTTTGGCAATCTCTCGTTGCCTGAGTTGACCGCCGAGGATGAACACCATTCTTCGGGCAATTACGCCGAACTCGACAAGATTGCCGCGCTCCGCTGGGTAAAAGACAACATCGCCCATTTTGGCGGCGACCCCAACAACATCACCATTATGGGTCACTCTTCGGCAAGCCGTAGTGTCAACAATATTGTGGCTTCGCCGCTGGCGGCGGGTTTGTTTCAGCGCGCGATCGCGCACTCGCACACTTCGTTCGGCAGAATGATCACGCTCTCAGAAGCCGAAGCTGAAGGGCTTAAGTATCAGGAACGCGCCGGTGCGAAAAACCTGGCGGAAATGCGTGCCAAATCCGCCAAGGAACTCCAGGACGTGGCGAATCGTTCAGGCCGTGAATTGGTGTACGGCGATGCCAAGATCGACGGTTATTTCCTTTCCACTGACGTGAACGCGGTGTTCAATCAGCGCAAAGAAAATGACGTGTATTTACTCACTGGCGCCACGAATGACGAACATGGTATCGGTGAGAACCTGAATGAGTGGACGTTCTATCTGCGCCTGCCGCTCGAGCCGCCAAAAACTCCGGAAGAGTACACCGCTTGGGCCAAAAAGGCTTTTGGCGACCAAGCCGACAGGCTGCTGAAGGTTTATCCCGCTCACACCGACGCTGACGTTGCCAAGAACGTACATGACATCGGCCGCGACGCCATTCTGCAGGGTCAGCGCGTATGGGCGCAGTTCCAATCGAAGGATGGAAAAGGCAAAGCATACCTTTACGACTTCAGCCACAAGCCTCCGGTCCCGACAACCCCGGGAGCTCAGCAACCGCTGATTGGAATGATCCATGGCGCCGAGTTCTTTTACGTGTTGAACAACCTACGCATAAGAGATCTTCCCTGGACGGACACTGATCGCAAGGTCGCCGACATTGCCTCTTCCTATTGGACTAACTTCGCGAAAACAGGAGATCCGAATGGTCCCGGGCTCGCACATTGGCCGGCTTACAGCGCGACAGGCGATGAACTCATGAACATCGGAGATGTTGCGCGAGCTGAGCCGATTCACAATAAAGCCGGCCTAGACTTTCTGGCCTCCTGGGACCAGCATTTCCGGACGACGGAAACGAGCAGGCGTTAGTGGGTCCCGCTGTCTGCGCCGCTTAATCTTCTGCAGGGATGCTGTGAGGATGATTGTTAAACCAGCGCGCAAGGACGTTGTCGCTAACCTTGCGATGCGATTGAATCCACCTCCTCTTCTCAACAATCGATTTGCGTCTTGACCACAAAAAGCGAAGCCCCGAGAGCAATCCGCGATTGCGCAGCATGCAATAGCCAACGATCAATAGATCACGCAGCGTGATGGGGAAAAACAGGCGCAAGTACAATCTTGCAGAAATATTCTTGGCGCGCATGAGAAAGCGATTCTTGATGGAATGGCGGTTGATCTCATCGGGTAGTTGCCGGAAGCGTTGTGGCGTCACGCGCCGGACGTGCCAGCCGATCGCGTCTGGCACATAGAGAGAGCGCCAGCCACGGATCTGAGCCCTCCAGGCGACGTCCACATCTTCGCGATATGCAAAAAAATCTTCGTCGAAAAATTCGCCGGCGACCGAAATATCCTCAACCATTGCCCGGCGGTAAAGCGCCGCCGCGCCTGTCGCCCCAAACACATATTCTCGGCGGTTGTATTGCCCGCGATCGGTTTCATCGCTGCCTCGGTCGAGATGGCGCAAATTCCGAAGGAAATAGACCCCTGCAGAATCGATCGTATGGCTTCGCTCATTTGCTGTCCCAGGCACCCAGCGCAACAGCTTGCCGCACAGCGTGCCTATCGTTTGCCCACCGCGTCCGGCATTCGCTGCCGCCAAAAGTCTCGTGAGAAAGTCGGGCCTCAGGATCACATCCGGATTCAACGAGAAAAGCCATTCTCCGCGTGAATGTGCAATCGCCTGGTTCTGCCCGCCCGCAAATCCGCGATTCGTTTCGTTGTAAATGACTCGTAAGCTGATCGCAAACTCGGATATTTGTGACGGCGGCGCTTCAGTGGGATCATTGCCGAATTTGCGTTCGAATCCGTTGAGAATCTTGCGTGTGTCATCAGTTGAAGCATTGTCGACGATAACAACCTCGCGATCCGCGTAGTCCTGTCGCAGAACCGAGTCCAGGCATTTTTCCAGGAATGGGGCCGAGTTGTAGGTCGTGATTAGGATTGAAACCATCTGTGTAGGCGCTCGCACGATTGCAGGGCGAAGTAAAGAAGTCTACTGAACTCCCGCTTCGAGCGGCAATAATCGTACGGTTGGTGTCGGACTCATCAGCACAGGCTTCTCCCACCGACGCCGTTGGTACAGTATGGGACCCGCGCCAGGTTTGTTGGAGCGCGGGTCTCAAATGTACCGCTCGGGCCGGATCAAGGCGTCACGGGCGGCGCGGTGCTGCGGATCAGCGCCAGTTTGACAGAAGGCGAACTGGCACAATACGAGTGGAAGGAAGAGAGATTGACGCACCGCGAGTGGTTGCTTCCCGCGGATCTGCTGAACACGCTTGGTGCCATTGAGCTGGATGGGTGCAGCAATTGCGAAATGCTTTCCGCCGACGAAACTCGCCCGGGGATTGAGCAAGATTGAGCTACCCGGATCTATTCGTGCTTGTGGCGATCAGAAAAGGCGTTCTTGATCGTATTAAACCGTGAGTTCGTCGGCAGTTGTTCGAGGGTGAGGCTCAAGCGCCGCCGCCAGTTTGGGTATTCGCTTATGGTACCGGGAATATTCACAGGGTCAATTTCCCCGGCGATGTCATCCAGTTGAGCTACCGCGAGAATCGATCCGGTCCGGCTTAGATACCGGTGAATAGCCGCAATCAGCTCCTCCCATTCGATATTGCGGTCGTAGGAGACGAGCCCTTCGGCGCGCAGCGCCTCAAGCAGTTGCCAGCGCTCGTGCTCTCTGTTTCGGCGTTCACGCTCGAGCGCATCGCTGTCCTGTATCAAGCGGATTTCTGCTTTCAGTTTCAGATCATCAGCCTCCCACCAGGCTCGCAATGTAGGCAAATCATGATTTCCCGCTACGGCGATGGATAACTTTGGATAATCCATGGGCGGCAGAAACGACTGTGTTCCTGCGGCACGCTCAAACAGCAGAACACGGTACGAAAGAATCTTCGCTTCCGCGATTCTGCGCCTGAACTCTTCCGGCACCGTGCCGAGGTCTTCCGCAATGATCAGGCATTGATTCCTATGACTTTCGAGCGAAACAATGCCAAGCAAGTCGTCGAAGGGATAACGCACATAAGCACCATCGGCGGCCGAATGCCCCTCCGGAACCCAATACAAATGTTCTAAGGCCATGGCGTGATCCACGCGCAAAGCTCCACGGTGCCGCATATTTGCACGGATCAGGTCAATAAAAGCCGCATACCGGCTGCGACGTAATGCGCGTGGGTTATAGGGTGGAAGTCCCCAATTTTGACCGTGCCAGCTGAATGGGTCGGGCGGAGCGCCAATCGACACGCCGGCCGCCAACAACTTCTGATTAGACCACGATTCTGCTCCGTCAGGATGGGACCCAACCGCGAGGTCGCCATAAAGCCCGATCGACATATCCTGCCCCGCTTTGGCCGCTTCTTTCAGTTGCTCGTCCGCCAGCCATTGCAGCCAGGCGTAGAACTCCACTTCTTTATCGTGTGCGGTTGCAAACTGCTGCACCTCGATCGTTTCAGGGGACTGAAATGGAATTGGCCATTGTCTCCATAGCGGCGTAGAAGCTCGATCTCCCCGGAAATGCTGGGCGAGCGTTTCAAAGATGCATGCACGGTTGAGGTATTCACCGCGAATCTGCCGGAATTGTTCGAATGATCGACGGCGGTGCTGTTCTTGCCTTGATTGCCACTCCGCGAATAGCAGGCGCAAGACACGCAGCTTCAGATTTGCTACTTTGCCGTACTCAACGTAATGTCCCCCGCGGTACTCAGCCAATTCTTTTGCAAAATCTTCACTCGTGATTAACTTCCGAGCTTGCTCACAATTGGCGAACTCGGGAATAGCGGCAACGTCTATGTACAAAATGTTCGACAAAGATCGATGGCTCGCCGAATATGGACTGGCTTGTTCGGGATCGGTGAGAAAAATGGAGTGAATCGGATTTATGCCGACCAGTTGTGCACCGCTGGTGGACGCAATGTTCAGAAGTATGCGCAGGTCACTAAAATCGCCGATGCCCCAGTTGGCATTCGAACGCAAAAGGTAAAGCTGGGCCGCCAGTCCCCAGAATTTTATGCCGTTTGTTACATCCGAAGGTAGCCACGATTGCTCGGGCGTGACGATTAAAGGCATTTGATATCTGCCCGGATCGAGTTCGAACGCGTGATAGCCCCACGGCAGGTCGGAGGGAAGGCTTAAAGTACGCTTTTGCAGGTTTCTTGGGCCGCATCCGCGTTGGGTGACTAATGGCAAATCTGTGAATGAGAAGTGATCCGAACGAAACTCTCCACTTTCGAGCGACAGTTTCCAGCTCAGATCACCAGGGTTGTCGCGCAGGATAATTTCGATAAGCACCGGCCGACCAGCAAAGGCCACCAGCACCGGAGGCAAACCCTCGGTCCATTCCTCGCGCTCGAGTTCATTGAGTGACGCAGTCGCTTGGGCTTCGCATTGGGCGGGTACGCCCATCGCACCCAGCAACAGCCGCTTTGTCTCTGCCGAAGTTTCTCTGTACCGGCCGCTTATATCGTGAAAGCCAGATTCGATTCCGCACTTTGCTGCGAGCGCCGCGAGCGCCTGTGAATCTTCAGACATTTCGGCATCCTAACCTGAATCTGTTGTGCGATGCAGCAAAGACGCAATGCTCGGCAAAACCAGTCATCTGATTCTTGCATGAGAAACCGACCCAAGCCGGTTCGTATAATGCCCGGCCATATTACCCTTGTTAAACGGGCAAACTATGATATTGCGCTTTTGGCTCGACCTATCCCATACAGGGATGGGAGACTAGTCGAAATGGCCACGAATCAGGTTTCCGATGTGGTACTTGGGGTCGCGCGCCCCCAGCAGACTGCGGGAACGCTGGCGGCGCGGCTTGCGCGCAATCTGGAGGCGATCACTACATTTTTTCTCTTCCTTTTCGTCATCGCGCAGCCGCTTTCTATCGCCGCATCGCACATCGCCTATGCAGGCGCGGCCCTGGCGTGGGTTCTGCGGGTTGCGCTGGTGCGTCGGGGCATTCTGAAAGCTTCCCCGCTCGATTTGCCAATGCTCATTTATGTCGTCTTATGCGCGGCATCGACGCTGTTGTCGCCTCTTCCCGCTTCAAGCTGGGAAGGAATGCGCAAGGTGGGGTTGATTTTCCTTGTTCTCCTGGTGGCGCACAACGTTCCGAACATGCGACGGGCGAAGCAGTTGCTCGCAGTGCTTTTTGTTTCATCCTTGGTGGCCGCTGCTTGGGCGGGCTGGAATTACGCCCACGGCGTCGGTTTGCGAGTTCACAATCCGCGGCCGGAGACGGCTTTTTATCGCTCAGGCCTGCGTGATGACGATGTGATCCTGCGAGTTGACGGGCGAAATCTCGAAAGCCCGCAAGAATTCGTTCGCGAACTCAATTCGGAACCTGCGGGCAAGCCCATGGAACTGCGCGTTGTGCACGGAGGCGGCATCGAGATCCTGAAAGACTCCGTGCCGATTGCGGTCCCAGTGGACAATGCCTTACGTGCTAAAAACCTGAGTACTCTCGGAATGCAGCTGATCACAGACCGCCCGGCGCGTGCGCGCGCTTTCTATAGCCATTACGTCACCTACGCCGCCGTGCTGCAGTTTCTAGCCTGCGTCGTTTTTGGATTGTGGCTTACGCATCGCGGGTACTCGCCGCTTTCGAGCACGGTTTTCGCCGCCCTCCTGGTGGTGTTTGGCATGGCGCTACTGATGACGCTTACGCGGGGTTCATGGCTGGCCTTTGCTTTCGGATGTGTGGTCGAGCTGTTTTTTTTCGTGAAGCATTGGTCACGAAACGTGATCATTCCGGCGATCTTGATTGTGGCAATTGGCGGAACGAGCCTGGCGATGCACCGATGGCGACGTACAGGGATCATTGATCTCAACGATCCCGGCGACGACTACCGCGTTCTTATGTGGCGAGACGGAATCAGGTTAATCGAGGCGCATCCCTGGTTCGGCGTGGGGATGAACGTCGTACGCGATTCGCCCACACAATTTCGTCTCGCAGCGGTGAAGAAATATGGAATTCTGCTCCACTTTCATTCCACCCCCATCCAGATTGGTGTGGAATCGGGACTGCTGGTGCTGACGGCTTGGATTGCGCTGATGGCCGCGTACTGGTTGATGCTCGTGCATCTGGTGAAGCGAACTGGCGAATCAGGCGATCCGTTTCCTCACGGTCTTTCGTTGGGAATTCTCGGGGCGACTAGCGGATTCCTGATGACCTCTGCCGTCAATTACGATTACGGCGATTCGGTGGTGGTTTTTCTCTTCTGGTTTTGTGCCGGACTGGCGTTGGCTCTCTATCACCAACTTAGAGGCCGTGAAAGTACGGGGCACGCGTCAGCTGGCGCCGCGGCCTAGCGCGACGTGTGGAATTGTCTTTACGAAGATCTTCACATCCAACCACAACGACCAGTTATCAATATAGGCGAGATCAAACTGCACCAGACGATCGAAGCTCAGGCGGTTCCGGCCTTCGAGTGTCCACAAACACGTGAGCCCGGGACGCATGCGCAGGCGCCGGCGCTGCCAGGGCGCGTAGCGCTCCACTTCCTGCGGCAAGGGCGGACGCGGCCCGACAAAAGACATGTCTCCGGCCAGTACGTTCCAGAGCTGCGGCAGTTCATCGAAGCTGAATTTTCGCAGCCAGCGGCCGACCGGTGTGCAGCGCGGATCGTTGATCATCTTGAATGCCGGCCCTTCGATCTCATTGAATTGTTCGAGGTTGCCGCGAAGCTGGTCGGCATTTGCGACCATAGAGCGAAATTTAAATAGCGTGAATCGACGACCGTTGAGGCCGCACCGGGTTTGCCGGTAAAGAATTGGACCCGGCGACGTGACGCGCACCAAAATCGCAATTACCAGCAGGAGCGGAGAAAGCACGACGAGCGCGAGCATACTCACAATGAGGTCGGCGACGCGTTTCGCGAAAAGCGCAAATTCGTTATTCGGGGTTGAGCCCAGCGTGAGCAAAGGAACGTGGCGCAGATTTTCCAGGTGCACTCTAGCGAAAGTGCGCGGGAAAAATCCCAAGTCAACGCGCGTGCGTATCCCCTCTTTATGGCAGCGATCGATGAGCGGTTCGAGCCGTTCGAGTTCGTCGCTGTTGACCGCAAAAAGCAGTTCGTCAACGACATGATTCTGAAGGATGCCGTAGGCATCCGCCAACGCGAAGACCGGATATTGTGATTTCAAACCGGTGATTTTGGCTTCCGATCTGCCAGGATTGACAAAGCCGATCAGACGCAAACCGAGCGGCTCGCTTTGTTCGATTAGAGAGGCGAGTTCGCGGGCGTTCGAGCCCAAGCCGACAATAAGGCAATAATGAAATCGTTGCAGCTTTTCCCGCAGGCGCCTGCTGCCTCCGAGCAGAACGAGCCGCCCTGCAACGAGGAGGACGAAATCGACAGCAGCAATAGTAAGAATGAAGGCTCGGCTGATGTAGTCAGCACGAACGAAATATAAGGCCGCATTCAACGCAACCACGCCGAGAATGAGAAGCTTGAGCACATCGCCGACCAACTGCTGACGGTTGCGGAGTTCGATATCACGATAAATGCGGAGGAAGTGGCCGACCAGAAACCAGATTCCCAGGATAGCGGCGAAAAGCGGCCAATAGTTCCAAAAAGGATAGATGACGGGGTGAACGACATCAGATCCCACCACAGGTGTTAACAGCCGCAAGCGAACCCAATAGGCGAGCGGAAACGAAAGCACCGTCAGTATCAGATCGAGAAGCCTCGAAATCGTGCCCAGCAAGGCAGAACGGCGCTCGAACATTTTTCCTCTACCTCAATCACCCGCTGGCAAGGGGCCCTTTAGAACGAGCAGCGTTCGCTGCCAGCAACCAAACTTGCGCATCACCCCATAGCGCCTATGTAACCAGGAGAAAACTTGAAACATTGTATCGAATTTGGCGACGTAATCGGTTCCATAGAGAAGCGTAGAAAATACAACGATTTGGAAGCGCTAAAAAACACGTTCCTGACGCGTCAGAGTTCCAAACGTACCAATATTTGCAATCGCCAGCGACACGAGAAACTGATTGTCGTTGCGGAGCGGGCCCAGAAACAGCCGGCGGTATTCGAAACTGATGCCGCAGCAGCCGCCATTGTAGCTTGCCTGTACAACTTCATATTGGAATACATGCTGGATCGTGTCGTAGGCAACTGAAGCCGCCGTATTCCAGCCCTTTCGATTGGTCTGACCCCAGCCGCCCGTAAAACGGATCTGGTTTTCACGTGGCTGGAGAATGGGAGTGGTGTTCAACCGGAACTCAGCGAGACTTAAGAACGATTGTTGATAAGGATGCATCGTGCCAATGATTCCAACTCCCGAGAGTCTATTCGGGCCGAAGCCCGCCGCCCTGTCTGCAAGAGGGTCGAAATCGGTTTGCACCTGAACATCATAGCGCGCGCTGTAGTTGAATTTAACGGTGCTGACGACCGGTGACCAATGCCGGGGCTGATCGGCGAAGGCGAAGGGTGTAATGGAATCGAGTGCTGCAAAAACATTGCGCTGACCGGGAATGAGGGAGCCGCCGAACGTCGGATCGAAATAGTATTTCGCCGCCACCCGCCAGGTGAGAAATTCCTCGGCTTGCCCATCGGCGGTCTTACGAAAGAAGCGTTGCGTCAAGGCGGGTTCGATTTCGCTGGTGTCGGTGATGGTGTCGTCCTCGTCGAATCGAATGATGCGGCTGAAATCATTAATGCCGGTGACGTAGTTATACGTAATTACTGGCTCGATGACGTGCTTCCATTTGCTGCGGCCGTGGCTCCAAATGCGTTCGATGGCAGGAGGCCGCAACTCTGCGCTGAATTCGCCGTCGGTGCGGAGAAGCCGTTGATTGACCGGCACACCATTGAGGAGCTCTTCGCCATAATCGGTGATCCGAAATCCGGCGGTGCTGGTGATGCCAAACCAGGGTCCCCAACGCAAGGGAAGCATCATGCGGGGAGCCATTTCCGAGCGCCGCACTAATTGTCCTGTGTCGATGATCGTATCGGAACGCCGCACCGCACCGACAACGCTATCAAAGCCAAAATAAACGGGCCATTTATTCCAGAACGCGCGATCGACGGAACCGAAGCGAACCTCGGGCGCGCTGCGAAGGACAATGCTGGTTTCGGGCTGTGCATTGAGGAAGTCTTTGTAATTTAGCGCCGCGACATTGAGACTGAAGCCACGAAAATTATTGCTGGCGAAAATGTCGCTGTGTAGCTCGGAAAAGGTCGCTTCCGTGAAGGTAGTGGAGAATGCCAGCCGGAAGGTCAGTGAGCTGAGATAGTTGAGATCAGCGACTCCGCGCCAGCCCGCGCCGAAATTTGAGGCCGCGAGGAGATGCGCCTCGCTGCCCCCCTCAGGAATACGGAGACCGTTTGGTTGGGGCAGACCGCGATCCTCCACGCCAAAGTAGTGAAACGTCACGTTCAGGTCATTGCCGGGAACAGCGCGCGCATCCAGGCTTTGGCCCCAACCTCGCAGACTGAGATACCGCGCGCCGACTTCAGCGTCCATCCACTCGGCGGGCGCCCAATAGTAGGAATCGCCGAGCACGAAACCGTTAACCGAGTTGTCGCCGACCTCCGGCAAAAGAAAGCCGGATTTTCGCACCTTCCGACTCGCAGAGATGCTGGCGTAGGGCAGATAGATCAATGGCACTTTGAAAATGCGGAAATTGGCTCTGACCAGCACGACTTTATCGTCCACCTTCAGAGTGGAACGAGAGGAATAAAACTTCCAAACTGGCCGGTCGGGCATGCATACGGTCAGCCATACTTTTTTGAAGACGTACGTCTGTTCGCCGGTGCGGTCGGCCTCGTCGGCTTCAAAATAAATCGGATTGGGCGAGAGCAGCACATTAGGGTTGGGACGCCGATCGACCATAATCGTTCCCTGCACGTGGAAGAACGTGCCTTCATCGGTGCGGACGTTGTAATGGCCTTCGGGCGCCTCGATATGCTGCGTCATGTAGTCGAAGATCACATGGCCGCGTGCGTAAACGTCGTAGGTTTTGGAGTCATATTCGATGTGATCGGCTCGCAGGCGCATACCCAGATAGCGGACATCCACATCGCCATCCGCGATGTAGCGATCGCCTTGTCTGCTCTGGCGATTGGCTTCCAGCCGCACCGTGCCTCTGCCGAGCGGCACCTGGACCTGTGCCCAAGCGCCCGAGATTGCAAGGAGATTCAGGAGAACGGACAAACAGGGCAGGGAGCAAACTCGGCGAGCTTTCCGGCTGGGCGAATTACCGGAGAGAATGAGATTACCGGCAGCAAGACAAGCTATGAGTTGGCGGATTCGGTTGTGGGCCGCGGAAACGATCACTCTTCAACTCTTTATTTGAAATCGGCAATCTATACTATTCGCGACAGGTCTCAAATGAATTTCTCTCTGGCTGATTCATCTGAGAAGCAATACAGAAGGCTTGAGTTGGCTCGATTTTCAGGGAAGTTGCTTCAGCCAGTCACGCAGACACTGCTGCCCTAGCGGCGCGGATTCGGGAGCGAAATGCGCGGTGTCGGAGCGCAGTTTTGTGACGGACACCCCCGGTGTTTTGCCGATTTCCACGGCATGCCCAATTAGCCAGCGTTCGAAATTCTTGGCCGATGCCTCGGGATGAAACTGAAAGGCAAGCACTGATTTCCCGTAGCTGAAGGCTTGGTTTCGGCAGACCGCGGTCGAGGCGAGCAATTCGGCACCTTCGGGAAGGTCAAACGTATCCCCATGCCAATGCAGAACCGGCACATTTTCGAGGGACTTCAATGGACTGTGTTTGCCAGCTTCAGTCAACGTCACTGGCGCCCACCCAAGCTCTTTTGCCGGCCCAGCATAAACCCGGGTGCCCAACCCGCGAGCAAACAATTGCGCGCCTAGGCAAATCCCTAGAGCAGGACGGCCGAAGTTCAAGCGCTTTTCAATTACGGCGATCTCGTCGGTCAAAAAAGGATACTTATCTGCTTCATAGACACCAATAGGGCCGCCGAGTACAACCAGCAAATCACAATCGGCTACTCCCGGATGCTGTAGGTCGCTAATCCCGGCATCCCAGTACTGGATGTGGTATCCACTGGCGGCAAGCACACTTTCAAATGCCCCGAGATCTTCGAAGTGGACGTGCCGGATGGCGGCTACAGTTTTCACAGGAGCCAGGCGATTATAACGCGGCTTAAACTTCCAATATTTCCAAGGCGACATTAAGGACGTAGAATTCCTATCACTCGCGAAATTTCACGGCGAGTGCGGAAGCGTGTGTGGAACGGCACTGAAGTGAGGAGAAGCTTGAGGCGCTTGCTGCCGGGTGCTGGCGTTGTCGCTGTCGTACTTGGAACGATTTTACCCTGCCAAGTAAGATCCACTCAGACGCAGAAAGGTTCGCAAACGGCAGTGTCGCAGCCGACCGGCTTGCTTTACGACGATATTTATTTGAGACACCTTTCAGGCAACAGCGGTCATCCGGAACGGCCGGAGCGGCTGATCTTTATCCGTGAAGCACTGGAGAAAGCAGGCCTGATGCAGAGTTTGTCTCCAATTCATCCGCGCCGTATAAGCGAGCAAGAGCTGGAGCTGGTACACAAGCCGTCGTACATCGCACTCGTTCGTAGCGAACTGTCGAATTTGCAGGGATTTCGGGAACTGAGCACGGGCGACACGCTGGTTTCCGCCGGTTCGTTAGAGGCGGCGGAGTTCGCGGCGGGAGGTGTGCTGAACGCGGTGGATGCGGTCATGCAGGGAAAGGTGAAAAATGCATTCGCCGCGGTAAGGCCCCCCGGACACCATGCTACACCGACTCGAGGAATGGGATTCTGCATCTTCAACAATGTGGCGATCGCCGCACGTTACGTGCAGAAAAGGTATGGTTTGCAGCGCGTGCTGATTGTGGATTGGGATTACCACCACGGCAATGGGACGCAGGACACGTTTTACCAAGACGGTTCGGTTTTTTATTTCAGCACGCACCATTATGGAGCCTATCCTGGAACCGGCTCCTCGGAGGAGACGGGTGCCGGCAAGGGGGCAGGAAAAATTCTGAACGTACCGCTGCCGCCTGGAGCGACTGACGCACAGATTTTACAGGCGTTCCAAACCAAGCTCGTGCCAGCAGCGCGCAATTTCAAGCCCGATTTTATTTTCATCAGCGCAGGCTTCGACGGAATGCGGAGAGATCTGCTGGGCGTATTCGATATCACGCCGGAGGGATTCGCGGCGATCACACGCGTCGTCGTTGGACTTGCGAAGGAACTCTCGCATGGGCGGCTTGTGTCGGTGTTGGAAGGCGGCTACCGGCTCGATGGATTGGGCGAAAGCGTTGTGGCGCACGTCAAGGCGCTGCAGGCGGAATGAGGCTTCGGATCATTCTTCCCACCGACCGCAAGGCCATAGTTGCTGTCTTTTAAGCTTCCAAACGGCGTATTCAGAAGCACCGCGAAGCAGCCACACCCAGAGTGCCAGCCTAAGATTCGACACAGCATAACAGGCGTAGGTCCAGCAGCCAGTCGGCTCCAGGGAAAAATTCTACGAAGCTGCCTAGGGGTTTTTCGCTTGACGTGGAGAAGCGGAGGGTTTTGCGAATTTCGCTTCATCGATGGGGACATTCGTCTTGATGTCAGCGAGTTCGAACGTCTGTTTCCCGTCGAGCCAGACAACAGTCCACTTAAATGGCACTTTCACACCCGAGACTTCGCGGTAATCGGAAAAATCGATCTGTGTCGGAAATCTTCCGACGTATGAGTCTGTATAGCGCATCACACGAACGAGCAGCCCCGATTCCGCGTCGAAATAAAAAGTGGCTAAGCCGGCACTGGGACTGCTTCCCTGAACCACCTGCACTTGGCGGTCGTTTATATCCGTCTGGAAGCCGACACGCCACTGCGTGAAGGCCTGCTTCAACGAATTCGGAAATGATAAATTCGCTTCGAGCTTCAATCCTTCCAGGTCTCCGCCCGATAATGCGAGCACAGGCACGGGAATCTCAGGCCCGGCGATTTGCGCTCCTGCGACCCAACCGGAAGAGCCATCGAGGGTGGTGACGTTGTCGCCCGCGGGTGAATGAATGATTGTCGTGCGGCGGCCTGGACCCTCGGCGTAAATTTCGAACTGCTGCTTCTCGGCATCCACGCCATAGCCGATGACGGTGCCGGTCGCGACAAAGCTCGTCAGATTGGCCAGGCGATCAGGGCCGCCCAACGTTGCCACGTATTTCCCGAGAATTTCGTCAACGGAAGGAGCTCCTTTGGCCTGAGGGACAATGTCTTTCGGCTCCTCGGGTGGCGGGCTGTAAAGCGCAGCCAAGTTCGGCGTGATCGTTGGCTGGTCACCGCCGCGATGGCAGGTGTAGCAGGTGAGCACTTGCTTGCCGCCGAAGTACGTCTTGTTGATCGCGGTCATCATGAGAATCATTCTGCGTGCGGTCTGCTTTTTCTCCTGATTGTCGGTTGCATAGTTGTCCCATCCGGTGTCCGCGCCGTGGCAATTCTCACAGGAGTAACCGAGCGATGCGGAAAAGAAGCCCATGGTGGTCATGAATTCATTCACGGGCAGATTGCTGAGGATCTTTACGTTCTTGAAGAATTCACCGGCGGTGAGAGGCTTTTGCTGCGGCGTTTGCGCGTGAGCGCATTGCGCCGCAGCCACCGACAATAGCACAACTGCGGTCATCAACAGGCTTCGTCGCTCCGTTCCGAGATTCATGCGCGGGTGCAAAGGTTGAGCGACAGCAGCTCTATTTCGGCGTGGTCCCGGTCAGATCGCGAATTCTGCGGTCGAACTGATCAACTTCATCAGCCGGCGCACAGGGATCTTCCATCATTCCGGCCCAGCCGTCGACCGTGGTGATATCTTCCTTGTGGATGAGATGGAAGCGCTTGAGATCGCTTACCCAGGGTTTCGTATAGATCTTGGGGTCGGTGATGGTCATGCTGAGTTCGAGAATATTGTAATTGGTCCGCTTGTAGCGCTCCTCCAGGCGCATTTGTTCACTATGAGGATAGCCAAAATGATCGATCCAGGTTCGTTCATCGTGTCCGTTTGATTCCACGACGAAGGTATCACCTTCCCAATGGCCCACCGAATATCCCCACCAGCGCGGCTGATCAGGATCGTCGATCAGTTTGCGCCCATCAGTCCAAATCGTGCGGATGCCTTCGCCCCAGCTGACGTGTTGAATGACTCTGTCAGCAAGCACAATGAACTCGATAGGGTGAGGAAAGATCAAGGCGCGAGTGACGCCCATAGGATTGCAGTACTGATAAGGATCGGTGCCGTTGGCGGGCGAAACGGCTCTGCGGCGCCCGATATCTTCCTCGGGATGGGCTGCGGCATCGGCTGAACCCAGAGTGCGGCCGTAAGAAGGCTTGTTGGCGTCGAACATCTTCTTGCCTTCAGGGGTGAGCGGGGGAACAACTTTTCCGAATCCGCGATCGCCGCAATCGGCGCAAGTGCCGCCGCCGGTGAAACCTTTCGGGCTGGAACTGCGCGTCCAGATGCCGGCAAGGTCGTGAGGATCGAACTTTTTGTCGGAGGGCTGAATTCTCGGTAAATTACGCGCGCGTGCAGCACGTGCGGCCGCATCGGGAGGGCCGGGCTCAGCGTCGTCTTCTTGCGCGTGCATCGCGCAGGAGACCAGAGCTAGTAACGCGACCAACACCCCAAAACATAGCGGGGTTGCACGGACCGAGGCGAGTTTCATATTCAAGCTCCTCGAAAAGCCGGTTGCGAATTACTGGTTGGGGTCGCCGGCTCCGGCTGGTCCGACCATTTGGCCATTGGCGAGAACTACCTTTGCCGCAGCACCCACAGGCTTCCCGTTACGGGCAGGCGACAACGTGATGGTGATTTTGGTGCCCGGCGCCAGAGTGGATTCGGTGCGCTTTTTGCCCCAACCTGCTTCGACCCAGATCTCTGGAGCAGGACCTTCCGCTGCCCAATGAGTGACGGTACCCTTGTCGTCAGTGACATCGAAATAGAGCTGCGTGTGAGGATTGGTGAAGTGATACTCGACAACGACCCCGCTAAGCGTGATGGGGTGCTTGGTGTCGTAGGAGACGAAAGTTCCGTGGTGAGCGAATAGGGGAGTGCTCATCACCGCCAAGCCCAGCAACGCGAAACCGAGCACGGACACCCTAGTTTTCATAGGAGCAGCTCCTCGGATGGATTGCAGATGTTTGACACAAAGTATAGCCACCTATACTCTCGTCCACCTTTACTGGCAAGCTGTTGTTTAGGCTATGCGGATGCACCCGAGCGTGGCCGGCAACAAGCCTGCTGGCGGTAATTGCGAATCGAATCGAACCCGGTCTTCTGGTATGCGGAAGATTTTAAAATACAGGGAACCACGGATGGGATCGTGGCGGAGCGGTATATTATTCCTGATAAAGCTTTAACTCGACGCGAGTGCAATGCGCGAGGGGCTAATACTTATAACTTGGCAGGCTCTATGAGCAATCTTCGCATCCTCGTCGCCGACGATCACGACATTATAAGACGCGGGCTCAAAGCGCTGCTCTCGTCGCGGCCGGGATGGGTGGTGTGCGCCGAGGCCGCTACAGGACGCGAAGCTGTGGTCATGGCCGAGCAACATAAGCCTGATGTCGTGGTGATGGACATAAGCATGCCGGACCTCAATGGGTTGGAAGCAGCGCGCAAGATCCGGAAACAATTGCCCAAGACAGAGGTAGTTATTCTGTCACTCCATTATTCGGACCAGTTAGTGCGCGAGATTGTAGACGCCGGCGCCCGCGCTTACATTATGAAATCGGACGCGGACCGTGATCTGCTGATCGCCATAGAAGCGCTGGCTAATCACCGCTCGTTTTTCACCTCACGCGCGGCGGAAATGCTGATCGACGGTTTTTGCAGACAAAGCTCTGTAACCGAACCGCGCGTGCTGATGCGCAATCGTTTGACTTCGCGGGAACGAGAGATCGTGCAGTTGCTCGCAGAAGGCAGAAGCAGCAAAGAGGTGGCGGTGACTTTGGGCATCAGCGTGAAAACAGCGGAAACCCACCGCGCCAACATCATGCGTAAACTCGAATTGCACTCGGTAAGTGAGTTGGTTCGGTACGCAGTTCGTAATCAGATCATCGAGCCCTGAAACTCTCATCGTCGTGACTGGATTGCGTTGAATTGCCCTCAAAACTGAAGCTGCAGGTATTTCTGCAACCGCGAATATATGGAGAAGCGGATAGAACCTTAAGAAGCTTTCAGCCAGAACTTACCAATGTGACGCCCGAATGAAACCGGGAATGCGGGACATTCTGGGTGCGACCCCTCTCAGCACCGGCGAGTGTCTTTTCCTTGTGTGGGCTCCTCACTGGGAAAACGTCAATCTTCGGCTCGTGAATTCTCCGCAAGAAACGATGCCAATGCAGGGGCTGCCAAGAGGATACTTTCGGCTGCTGACACGTTGCGCGACCGGTTGTCGATATTTATACGACCTCGGAGGAGATGAGCAGAAGTTGAGGCCCGATCCGGCTTCGCGTTGCCAGCCGGAAGGGGTGCATGGACCCTCGCAGATCGTGTCAGACAATTTTGATTGGGAGGATGGCGAGTGGGGTGGGTTGGACAAGCGTGAACTTGTCTTTTACGAAATTCACGTCGGTACCTTCACTCCGCGGGGGACCTTTGACGCCATAATTTCGCGGTTACCTGAGTTGAAAGATCTCGGCATTACGGCAATTGAGCTGATGCCGGTGGGTCAATTTCCGGGACAGAGAAATTGGGGATATGACGGGGTGTTTCCGTTCGCAGTGCAAAGCTCTTACGGCGGCCCCCAAGGGCTAAAACGACTGGTCAATGCGTGTCATAAAAATCACATTTGTGTGGCCCTCGACGTCGTCTACAACCACTTGGGCCCTGAAGGGAATTACCTCGCGGATTTTGGACCGTACTTCACCGACCGTTATCGCACCCCGTGGGGACAGGCGCTGAACTTCGATGGCGAGTGGAGTGATGAGGTGCGGCGCTACTTCATCGAAAATGCACTCTATTGGATTCAAGATTTTCACATCGACGTGCTCCGCCTGGATGCCGTGCATGCCATCGTTGATACCTCCGCAAGGCCATTCTTACGCGAACTTAACAGCGTGATCGACTCTGCGGCGGCGGCACTGGGCCGGCAAGTTCACCTGATTGCAGAGTGTGATCGAAACGATATCCGCACCGTGCACCCAGCAGACAAAGGCGGATACGGGTTTGCGGCGCAATGGAACGACGATTTCCATCATGCCGTTCACGCGGTTCTCACCAACGAGATGTACGGCTATTACCAGGATTTTGGGAAAGTGTCGCAGGTTGCGCGAGCAATGACCTCCGGTTACGTGTATCAGGGGGAGTATTCGAACTACAGGCTCCGTTCGCATGGAAGCGAATCAAAAGGGGTGGGCGGGGATCATTTCGTCGTATTCACGCAGAACCATGATCAGATCGGCAACCGCATGAATGGCGAGCGGCTAGCGGGATTGGTGGATTTTGAGGCGCTGAAGGTCGCTGCCGGTGTGATGCTGGTTTCACCATTCCTGTCATTGATTTTCATGGGCGAGGAATACGGAGAGACAGCGCCGTTTCAATATTTCGTCAGTCATGGAGATACGGACCTGATCAACGCCGTACGGCGCGGGCGGAAGAACGAGTTCCAGGCCTTTCGGTGGGATGCGGAGCCTCCCGACCCTCAGGATGAGGCGACATTCCGGCGTTCACAGCTGAATTGGGAACTGCAGAAAGACGGGTGGCACCGGCAGCTTCGTAATTTTTATGGCGAGCTTCTGCGGACGCGGAAACGTTTACGAGCGCTCGGGAGCGGCGATATGGCATGCATTGAGGCAACGCCATTCGAACAGGAGAAAGCCCTCATGGTGCGGCGGTGGTGCGGCGGGGAGGAGATATTTGCCATCGTCAATTTGAGTGAAAAAGCGGCACAGATCGGCTTTTCGGTACCGCAGCGCAATTACATTCGAATCCTAACTTCACGCGATGCCCGATGGGGCGGCCCGGGTTCATGTTTGCCTGAATGTCTGCCCGCCTGCGGTACTCAACGCGTTGATCTGGAACCGTATTCATTCGCTCTCTACCACTCGGAGGATCGAGGAAACAGGTGACCGACCGCTACGTTTGCATACACGCGCATTTTTATCAACCTCCGCGGGAAAATCCGTGGCTCGAAGCCATCGAGATTCAGGACTCTGCATATCCTTATCACGATTGGAATGAGCGTGTGACGGCGGAATGTTACGCGCCGAATGCGGCTGCGCGAATTCTGGATGGCGAGCAGAAGATCATCGACATCGTAAACAATTACGCGAAAATCAGCTTCGATTTCGGACCTACCCTGATTTCGTGGATCGAGGACAAAGCACCCCGGCTCTACAAAGCGATTCAGTCGGCCGACAAAGAGTCCTGCGAGCGCTTCGGCGGCCACGGGGCGGCAATGGCGCAGGCCTACAACCACATGATCATGCCGCTGGCGAACGACCGGGATAAAAGCACTCAAACCATTTGGGGGATTCGCGATTTCGAGCACCGGTTCGGACGCTACCCTGAAGGGATGTGGCTGCCGGAAGCAGCTGTAGATTTACAAGCACTGGAAACCCTGGCCGCGCAAAAGATTCGGTTCACCGTGCTTCCCCAACACGCAGCCAAGCGAGTGCGGCCCATCGGAAAGACAAACTGGAAAGATGTAAGCGGAGGACAGATCGATCCGTCGAGAGCCTATTTGTGCAATCTGCCTTCGGGTCGGAGCATCGTGTTGTTTTTCTTTGACGGGCCTATCTCCCACGCGGTGGCGTTTGAAAACATTCTAATGCGCGGCGAAGATTTCGCGCAGCGTCTGATGGGCGGATTTTCAGATGGAAGGAAATGGCCCCAGCTGACCAACATCGCCACCGACGGGGAGACCTACGGACATCATCGAGCGCACGGAGACATGGCGTTGAGCTATGCGTTGCGCTACATCGAAACAGAAAAGCTCGCAAATCTCACGGCGTACGCGGATTTTCTGGAAAAGCACGCGCCTACGCACGAAGTCGACATCGTGGAGAATACCTCGTGGAGCTGCGTGCACGGAGTCGAGCGCTGGCGTTCGAATTGCGGTTGCAACTCTGGCCGGCCTGGGTGGAATCAGGAGTGGCGGACTCCGCTGCGCGCGGCTTTTGATTGGCTCCGCGATACACTCACGCCCAAATACGAGCAAAACGCGAGCGCAGTTTTCGCCGAGCCTTGGCGTGCGCGCGATGAATATATTTCCGTGATTCTGGACCGCTCACGCGACAACATCGATCGCTTTCTGCGCGAACAGGCAGGTCGCGAACTCAAAGAATGCGAAAAAGTGCACGCCCTGAAGCTGATGGAACTGCAGCGCCATTTGATGTTGATGTACACCAGTTGCGGCTGGTTTTTCGACGAGCTGTCAGGGCTCGAAACTGTTCAAGCCATTCAGTATTCCGGCAGGGCAGTGCAATTAGCACAATCATTGTTTCATGACGACAAAATCGAGCAGGAATACGTCGATAAGCTCGCGGCAGCGCACAGTAATATCCCTGAACATAGCGATGGCAAGAAGATCTACGAGATCTTTGTGCGGCCGGCAATGCTTGATTTAAATAAGGTGGGCGCGCACTACGCGATCAGTTCGCTTTTCGAAGCCTACCCGCCTCACAGTCAAACGTACTGTTATCAGATTGACCAGGAGGACCACACCATACTGTCCTCCGGTAAGTCCCGGGTGTCGGTTGGCCGGATCCGAATCACTTCCGACATTACTCTGGACTCCGCGCGCGTTACGTTCGGGGCTGTGCATCTGGGCGACCATTACGTCACGGGAGGAGTTCGAGAGTTCGTCAGCGTGGAGGTCTACAAAGATACGGCCGAGCGGATCACCAAGGCTTTTGAGAGCGGCGATTTCACCGATCTTATCCGAGCTATCGACGTGGCCTTCGGTTCGGGCAGCTATAGTTTGAAGCTGCTCTTCCGCGACGAACAACGGAAAATATTGCAAATTATTTTGAATTCGGCTCTGGAAGAAGCAGAGTCTTCCTACCGCCAATTGTATGACAGTAGAGCGCCGCTGATGCGTTTCGTGGCCGCGCACGGCATTCCTCATATTCGGCATTTTCAAGCCGCGGCAGAGGTCACACTCAACAGCGAACTGCGCCGGGCGATCGAAGCCGAAAATGTAAACGTGGACCTGGTTCGAGCGCTGATGGAAGAAGCGCGCGCGGTGCACGTGAACCTGGATGCGGCCACGCTCGAGTTTGCTCTGCGCCGAAAGTTGCAAAGCATGGCGGAGGATTGGGAACAACACCCTTGCGATCTGGAGAAGATTGGTTCGCTGGAGTCGGCCGTGAAGCTGGCGCGTTCCTTCCCATTTGAGGTTCGGCTGTGGGAAATTCAAAATGTCTACCATTCGGTGTTGACGATGTCGGCGAACGGACACAAACCAGAAGGGGCGGGTTGTGAAGTTCCTGAATGGCAGCAGAGGTTCCGATCATTAGGGGAGCAATTGGGAATGCGGATGTCGTGATCCATGCCGCAGCCAAGTTCGACCTATCGCATTCAATTCAACCTGAACTTCCGGTTCCGAGACGCTGAAGAGTTGGTTCCCTATCTTCGTGCGCTGGGGATCACGCATCTCTACGCTTCGCCGCGTTTTCGAGCCCGGAAGGGAAGCCTGCATGGGTACGACGTCGCTGATGCCGCGCGCGTGAACTCGGAGCTGGGAACGGAAGAGGAGTTTCAGGCCCTGGTCACTCGGCTGCACAATTACGGAATGGGATTGTTGCTGGATATAGTTCCGAACCACATGGCTGCGAGCGAGGAAAACCCGTGGTGGATGGATGTGCTGGAGAATGGGCAGCAGTCTGAATTCGCCACTTATTTTGAGATTGATTGGGCAGCGGATCCGTTGCAGCGCTCGCGCATTTTGCTGCCGTTCCTTGGCGACACGTATGGGAAGGTGCTCGAAAGCCAACAGCTCGGTCTGCATTATGACGACCAGGGATTTTTCGTTCGCTACTACCAGATGAGGTTCCCGGTACGGCCTGAAAGTTATGGTGAAATCATCGCGGCGTGTCTGGAAGACGACGCCGAGAATGAGAACTCCCCGAATGGGGTGCGGAGAGCTCTCAAACACGCATGCGACATATCGGAAGAGCTCGAAACGCAAGGAGCGACAAGCGTTCAGCAGGCCAGCGGTCGCCGTTCTAAAGTCGGCGAGCTGAAGCACCAGTTGTGGGAACTCTACCGCGATAATGGGCCCTTTCAGAGAGCGCTTGATCACACGCTGAGACTCTTTAATGGCATTAAAGGGGTGCGCCGATCATTCGACCGGCTGGACCAGCTGCTTTCCTGTCAAGCGTATCGGCTGGCCTATTGGCGGCAGGCTTCGCGGGAGATCAACTACCGGCGTTTCTTTGACATTAATGAACTGGTTGGCGTCCGCACAGAAAATCCCAAGGTTTTCGAGGCCAGGCACGCTCCCGTATTCCGGTTGATGAAAGAAGGTGCGGTGGACGCGCTGCGCATCGACCACATTGACGGGTTGCGTGACCCACTCGGATATCTATGCAATCTGCGTAGAAGAATTGAAGAGATCGGTACACCGCAAAACGGCGATCTGGAGCCGTACGTCGTAGTCGAAAAGATTGTCAGCGGATCCGAAGCATTACCGCCGGAATGGCCGATCGCCGGAACGACAGGGTACGATTTTGCAAATGCGGCAAATTTTCTTCTCGTCGACCCAGCCGGATACAGCTATCTCGACCGGCTCTACCAGCGGCTAAGCGGAGATGAGAGATCGTTTGCAGACACATGGTATTGGAGCAAAAAGCAGGTAATACAACAACTGTTCGGTGGGGAGATGCGCTCCCTATCTGGCCGAGTTGCGCGGTTGGCGGCCATGGATCGCAGGGGTTGTGATTTACCTGTCTCCGAACTGAAGGGGGCCTTGGAAGACATTACGGCGTCACTGGCAGTGTATCGGACATATATTCGCGATCAGCAAGTCTCGAAACGCGACCTGGTCGAGCTCGAGCACGCGATTCGAATGGCCCGCGAACGGTCAGGAAAAAACCCGAGCAACAAAGAGATCTATTTTTTCTTTCGCCGCCTGTTTCGGCGAGAACTCGACAGCGTTTATTGCTCCTGGCCGCAGGAATGGCTCGACTTCATACTCCGCTGGCAAATGTTCACCGGCGCGGTGATGGCCAAGGGTTTTGAGGATACCGCTTTCTACACCCACACCGCGCTCCTCTCGTTGAATGAAGTCGGCGGGGCTCCCTTTCGAGGTGACCAGGCTTTCGGCCTGGAGGCTTTTCACAAATTCAACAGTGAACGGCGGCAATACTGGCCGCGCACGCTCAATGCGACATCAACGCATGACACCAAACGAAGCGAGGACGTTCGCGCCCGGATTCACGTCCTGTCGGAGATTCCACGTGAATGGCATACGCGTTTTAGACGATGGAGCGCCTGGAACCGAGATAAAAAGAGTATCGAAAACGGCCGGACCGTTCCTTCCATACCCGAAGAACTTCTGATTTACCAGACGCTCCTGGGTGCATGGCCGGTTGAGGAATATGACATCAATATCTTGCGAGAACGACTTCAGGCGTTTGTGATTAAGGCCGCGCGGGAAGCTAAACAATCGACGAGCTGGATCGACACAAACGAGGCACATGAGAGGGCGTTGCGGCATTTTGT
Organism: Terriglobales bacterium; assembly: GCA_035651555.1. Classification (GTDB taxonomy): domain Bacteria; phylum Acidobacteriota; class Terriglobia; order Terriglobales; family Acidobacteriaceae; genus Gp1-AA145. Next base: position 64,622 of record DASRFL010000023.1, on the reverse strand, counting down.
TTCGCAGATACTCAATCCTTCTGCTGCTCGGCGCTTTCTCGCGGACTTCGGGCGGTTTCATGAGCGTATTGCATTTCACGGGGCACTCAACTCGCTTGCCCAGGTCATTTTGAAAATCGCGGCGCCAGGCAATCCGGATTTTTATCAAGGTAACGAGCTATGGGATTTCAGTCTGACCGACCCCGACAACCGACGGCCGGTCGATTTCGTGACGCGCGCCAGCTGCCTTGAGGGGTTGCAACGGGCGAAATCCGAAAGCCTTTTGTTTACATCATTGCTGCACAATTGGACTGATGGGCGCATCAAGCTTTTCCTCACGAGCAGGGCGCTCGAATTCCGCAGGAGACATGTGGATCTTTTCGAAAAGGGCGAATATATCCCGATTTACGCGAACGGCGGCATGCGCGAGCACGTTTGCGCTTTCCTGCGGACCTACCACAAGGAAACGCTGCTTGTGGCCGTGCCGCGTTTTACCACCGCCATCAAACCGGTTGGAGAATTCCCTGTCGGCGCGAGGGCTTGGCGGAAAAACACACTGCGTCTCGCAACCGGCATGCGCAGACATTGGTCCAACGTGATTACAGACGAAGAGATAAAATTAGGCGGCGGGTCCCGGGAAATATTGCTGAGCACAATTTTCAGCCAATTACCGGTGGCCCTGTTGTACTCATCTTGAGGCAACCGCCGGTCGACGGACGGGCCGTTCCATGGGCCGCTGTGCTGCTCACGAGGCAGCTTTCGCTCGACGCTTGGGTTCCTGCCTGCCTTCAACAGCTTCCTCGGGAGCCTGCGCTTCGAGGTTGATCTGCTGCGCCAGTTCGCTCAGCTTCTCGTCTGCGTCCTTTTCTTCCTGCAAGGTCTGTTCGAGCAGATCGACCGCCTGGCGGTTCTGGAGGAGTTCGGCGTAAGTGCGGACGCATCCGTAAGCCGCGATCTCATAATGCTCGACGCGCTGAGCGGCGGCAATAATTCCAGCATCCTGAACGTCTGGAGCCATCTTTTGCTTGATCAGATCGTTGCCTTCTGAGATCAACCCTTGCATGCCCTTGCACTTTTCACGCTTGGAGGGCATATCGAGATCGGCAAAGATGCGTTCGATGCGGGCAGTGTGCTCTTTGGTCTGCTCGAGGTGTTCTTCGAACGCCGCGCGGAGGCTTTCGGAAGAGGAGGCTTTAGCCATTTTGGGCAAAGCCTTGATGAGTTGGTGTTCGGCATCGTAGAGGTCGTTCAGCTCATAGACAAAAAGATCCTGTAACGATGAAGTTTTCATGCACCCTCCTTGGTCTCTGAGTTCACGCGGAGTGTAAATATCGGCGCTTTGCAAGCACATCAGGGCGAAGCATCAACATTCGACACAATTCGATGTACGGTTGTTAAAAAGCGTGCTGATTCTGGGGAGGGCACAGAAATACAGAACTCTGTGTATTGAAGCATACGGGGTTTCGCTGTTTATTAAAGTTTCCTTAAACGGGCAGGCGAGAGATCTCTGAAGCGTTTTCGGCCTCTGAGTGGGCTGGGAATGTTCGCGGTGGTGTCTCGTAGCGCCAATGGAAAATCCAGTACGAACATTCGAAGGCATGATTCCGCGGCGCGACGAACTCGGATCGGAGCTGCGCCCGAGAACAATGCATTCGAGTGATACAAGCCGCCGCGGCGAACCGTTGCCCCAGACAGCCGAATACCAGTCGCTTAATCTGGCGGAGCACCTTTCACAGATCATATTTGTAGTCACGCCGCAAGGACGCGGCGATTATTTCAATCCGTATTGGCGCACCTATACCGGCCAGAATCAAGAAGAGAGCCTCAACCACGGCTGGATGCGAAAGTTTCATCCTGAGGAGCTTGATGAATTCCTCGGGCGTCTGCGCACGTCGGTCGAAGGGCATAGTTGGGAGTGCGTGGCCCGGATCCGCAGCGCCGACGGCAGCTACCGGAGGAACCTGTGCCGCTGCTCGGCTGTTACCCATGGCGCGAATGGCGGCAGCAATGTGCTCGTCTCGTGTATCGAGGTGCCGAACCGTCAGGAATTCCTTTCGAATCAAGAGGAGACGCTGCTGGGTGTTTGTCTACGCACCCATGATGAGGAAAAAAGGAAGATCGCCCACGTCCTGCATGACAGCGCGGGCCAATACCTGATCGCACTGCAAATGAAGCTGGAAGGGTTACAGAGGTCGTCGATCGGGAGCACGGGCCGTAAGAACGCAATCGTGGAGGAATGCCGAGAACTGGTGAAGCGATGTCACAAGGAGATAAGAGCTACGTCGTACCTGCTCTATCCGCCACTGCTAGATGATCTTGGCTTGGAGCCCGCCGTTCATTTACACGTAAACGGGTTTATGGAGCGAACCAAGATCAGAGTTGAATTGGACGCCGAGCCGAATCTTGGCCGTCTGGACCGGTGTTTGGAGAGTGCGTTGTTCCGCGTTGTGCAAGAGGGGCTGGCGACGCTCCAGGGACAGGGTGCTGTAAATGAGATCAACATCAAGATTGGCGGCGCGGCTACAAATGTATTCGTGGAAGTTGCTGGGCATGGCGCCGCGAATGTGTTACCCGCTCAAGTAATGACAGCGCATCGCGCCTCCGGAATAGCGATCACCCTGCTGCGGCGGCAGATCCTGGAAATGGGTGGACTGTTTGAAATTGAATCGCTGTCTGGGGGAATGGTCATTCGCGCCGCGGTGCCGCGAAGAGCACTGGTGGCGCAGGCGTGCGATTAGCTATTTTAGGACAGCGACCTCGACCTCTCCCTCACGGCGAATCACGTCAATTCCGACCCCGTGCGTTTGCCGCCTGACGATAAGGCTCAACTTGGATTTTCCAATCGCAAGATTCTCAATCAAAACGTAGTCCACCATTGGAGGTAAGTAGGAGTCCCGGAAGTGTACGTAAGGCGTTGTGCCCGAAACAGCCATCCCCAAACACGCCTGGAGCAACATGAAGACCGCGGCACCCGCCCAGGATTGCGGCGAGCAGGCAACCGGGTACAGCGTTGGTCCATCTCCAATCCTCCGACGGAAACCACAAAACAGCTCAGGGAGTCTTTGAAATTCAAAGTGGAGGCTGGCTTCGAACATGCTTTCGAGCAGGCGCAATGAGTAACTTGTAAACCCATAACGAGCAAGCCCAAGAGCAATGATGGCGTTGTCGTGAGGCCAGACCGAGCCGTTGTGGTAAGACATCGGGTTATACCGGGCCTCGCGGGTGCCGACCGTGCGTATGCCCCATCCGGAAAACAGATTGTCATCCATCAGGTTTTCGGCGACGCGTCTGGCGCGTTCGCGGCAGACGATGCCTGTAAAAAGACAATGACCGGGATTAGAAACTGTGACACGACATGGGCGCTTCTTTCCGTCCAAAGCAAATGCATACGTCCCTAGCTCTTCCACCCAAAAAGCCTCTTCGAACCGACGCTTTAGACTCTGAGCTTGCTCAGAGAGACGGGTCGCCAAATCAGTAAAGCCGAGTGTACCGGCAAGCTCTGCCGCTCCTTTTTTCGCGGCGTAGGCGTACCCCTGTACTTCACATAAAGCAATGGGAGGTTCAGCAAGCACCCCATTTTCGTAGAAAACCGAATCGTGGGAATCTTTCCAACCCTGTTGCACAAGGCCTTTGCCGGACCGGCGGGAGTATTCGAGAAACCCATCAGCATCGGCATCTCCGTAGCGGTCCATCCAGTCGAGGGCGCGTTCGATGTTTTTCCAAATTGAGGTAATGAAATCCAGATCGCCGGTGCGGCGGTAATAGGCGGCCGCTAACATAACAAATAGCGGAGTCGAATCCACGCTGCCGTAGTACCGGCCAAACGGAATTTCCTTTAACGCGGCCATCTCGCCTTTGCGCAATTCGTGAAGAATTTTTCCTGGTTCGGCATCCTGTTCAGGTATCACTTTATCGGCCTGCGTCTCGGCTAAAAAATGCAAAACGCCCTTGGCAAGCGCGGGCTCGGCCCACAAGACCTCCAGGGCGGTGATGAGCCCGTCGCGGCCAAATACAGTGTTGAACCAGGGGACACCCGCGTAGGGATAAGCGCCTTCCGGATTGCCGACGGTCATCATCTGCAGGTCCGATTCAGAGCGAGTAAGCCATTCCGTAAATCTTTCATTCGAACTGGTCACGCGACAGAGCCGCGCATCGAGCGATTCGTGCAGACTCTTGGTTTCGCTGAGCGCCTGCCGGTAACTACGTGGCGGGCGGCTCTCACGGCCGCGTACACAACACACATCGAGATATACAAATGCCTCCGCCCGCGGCTGAATTTCCAATTCGAAGCAGGCGTCCTTGGCTGAAATGTGGGTTGGCTGCGGATAAAAATTCAGTCGTGTTTCGCGCACAACTTTATCGAGGCCACAGTAAGTAAACTGCACGCCTGCTGGTCCGACCTGCGGTTCCTGCTGCTGGCCTCTCCGCTCGCGCCGTGATCCGCGCACCTCGAAGATATCGATGAAATCAGCGTCGAATTCGTACGAGAGAGAAAGACTCACGTTACCCGGCGCAAAATTGACGAGCCGCAATCGTTCATGGCAGATCGCTTGCCAGATGAATTTCGAACGGAAGAAATGAATGCTGCCGCGGGGAAGCTCGACCTGGCCATCCGCGGACAAGTCGAGATTGGTAAGATCCACCGCAAAGAATGAATTGCGGTTTTTCACCGTAGAGCTGAGGAGTTCGAGTGGCCGGTTTCTGAATCGCAGCACTAGGCGAGAAAGGTGTCTGGTCTCCCGGTGATATAGTCCGTGGGCCAGGTAGCCCGCTGACAGAATGTCACCATGCCAGTCGAAAACTCCACAGGTGTCACCGTATTTGAGAACGCGCGGCCGGCTGTCTGCTAATGCTGAGGTGGCGAGGACGTAGAACTCTTCCTTAACTCGGATGACTTCGTCCAAGGTGACGCTCCCTTACGAAATCATCCTCGACGTGCTCTCCGGCTCGCACAAATATGAATACACGGTCAAGTATTCCCGACCCATCCGTTCTGCAGAGAACCGTTCTTCGAATACGCGGCGACAGGTGGCGCGGCTGAGATTCTCCACCTTTCGCACAGCCTCGACCGCTTCGTTTTCATCATGTACTACGAATCCGGTTTTCTCTTCGTCCACAACCTCAGGCACGGAGCCGAAGGGATAAGCGATCACTGGAGTGCCGCACGCCATAGATTCGATCATGGCTAAACCAAACGGCTCGGGCCAGTCAATGGGGAACAACATGGCATAAGCATTGCCCAGCAATTCGTTCTTGTCAGCCTGAGAAATCTCTCCAAGAAACTCTATGGAGGGTTCGCGAAGCATCGGTTCGATCACGTGAGTAAAGTATTCGCGATCTGGCTTATCGACCTTAGCGGCGATTTTCAGAGGCATACCCGCGCGGAGCGCGATCCGAATGGCACGATCAATGCGTTTTTCGGGAGAGATGCGGCCTACAACAGCAAGGTATTTGCCAGTATCGGCACGCGGCGTAAACAGGTCGACTGGCAGGCCGTGATATACATTCCCAACCCAATTCGCCCATGGCAGCGGCTTGCGTTGGGCGTGGGAAATGGAGGTCAAGGGCATTTCCGCATACTCCCGATACAGCGGAACGAGATCCGGTATATCCAGCCTGCCATGCAGCGTAGTCAATTGGTTGAGCTGAACGCGGCGGCTGATGGGGAAGTGAAGGTAATCGATATGGAAGTGAACGACATCGTACGCTTCGTATCGTTGAAAAACCTGCTCAAGAAGGAGCGTGTGATACACGTAGGGATCGACGCATTCCCGATTCAGTCTCAACGCCGAAGGAGAGACGGCGATCAATTCCGCGGCCGTGACAGAATCTCCGCTTGCGAAAAGCGTCACCTCGTGGCCCAATTGCACGAGTTCTTCCGTCAGGTAGGAGACCACGCGTTCGGTGCCGCCGTAGAGCCGCGGAGGAACACTCTCATAAAGTGGTGCAACCTGGGCGATCTTCAGTGGCGTCCCCTTTCTATTCGAAAACTGTGACAATCTGCGTTGGGCGCGGAGATCGCACGTGCCAGCGCTCCGTTTGTGCAGGCTCGATTCTGCTGGCGACGAGGGAGAGTTTGTTGGGGTCGGTTGAACCGGAGTCAGGGCAGAATGATATATCGAGCGTTTTGAATCGAAGACTGCTACGGGTTTCAGCGCTTGAGCTGGTGACGCTGCAAAACATTCTTCACGATAACCTTTCGCCACGCGGTTTGGCCATACATCCGTGCCCTTAGATCAGTTTCAGGATTGCGAGTAAGCAAACGGAAATTTAGAGTTGTGAAGCATACTGGTGCGGCGCTTCGGATGGTTTACAGGCCGATGGAAGAAGCGAGCGGTTTTGGCCATATACGGCCGTATATGACGCAAGTCGTTTGTTTTCAGGACCGATAAATACACAAAAGCAGGTATTGTAGTGGTATCGCCCTTCGGGGTTAATAGCGTCTCCGCAGGCAAGAAGGCAATTTGGAGGCGCGATGATAGAGATGGTGAATGGTACGGTGGAAGTTTTAAACCCCGCAGAAATTCTGCGGAATCAAGACGGAATCTTTGAAGTCACCTCGCCGTATGGGCACGTCTTCCAAGTTACCTGCCGCCGCGGAGCGAAGATGAGCGTTCGGGAGATCAGCGAACCTCAACGCGTGCCAAGTGCAGAAAGCCTTACCTGGCGCATCACGCGGGTCGCGCGAACAGTAGCCTAAGTCACTGTTCCGTCCTGATTTCTTTCCCATCCCTTGTTCGATCGTGTGCCGGGCGTGCTTCCCACCATCCTGGTGGCTAACTGTATTCGCCGCTTGAAAAAGCCATCAATTCGGCTTTAACGTTTTGTACCCATCCAGCGAGTGCCCAGATTCGGTTAGTACATACGTTTCATATCCTGGCCACAAGCACACCGGGGGTTGCGGACGCTGGTCGCATCCAGCGATTCCTTTACAACATCAATTTCGCAGCAGCATTTCGGATTTACGCATCTATATCGTTCATTTCTCTTCATCGCCATGGCGAAAGAACCTCGAAGTTGTATGAAGGCCGTATTCCAGAATCCAATTGCTTACGGTGCCTGCAAGGCCGCGAGGATTCAATCCACATCTTTTGATAAGGCCTTTCGGTTAACACTGTAGCGGGATTGCGGCGTTCTGGCAGTGCCTACACCTAATTATCTAAGCTGCTACAGCCCGCCACCGATGGACTCCCTTACGTGCTGAGATTAGAGTGCGGCGTGCTTTACAAAGAATGCAGCAGCCCAGTAGCCCGAGGCTCAGGTTTTTAGCATACAGAGTTTCACGTAACCGAGGTGAATTGTGAACCGTGTAAGCTCCGCACGCCTTCGCAAAGAACGCGAATCCGTAATGTGCCCGCAGATACTGCAGAACTGCCAGCAACGGGCCTTTCGACTTGCTTTTCGAATCACCCGCAACCAGGAGGATGCCGAAGACGCGCAACAGGAAGCTTTGCTCAAGGCGCATCGTAATCTCGATCAGTTTCAAGGGCGCGCCCGCTTCACCACATGGATTTCACGTATAGCCATCAACGAGGCACTGATGTGTCTGCGGAAGCGGCGTAGCTTCGTGCATGTCCCATTGGAAGATGCCATACCGGAAGACGAAACGGGGCCAATCAATTTTGAGCTGCATTCCAATATTCAGGATCCGGAAACGGCTTATTCGCAGAAAGAGCTTCGCAACTTGCTAACGCACGCAATCGCGGAGCTTCGCCCGTTACACCGTGAGGTATTCTTACTTCGGGCAGTTGAGTGCCTGTCGGTCGTGGAAACAGCGAAGGCGCTACAAGTTTCGGTGAGCACGGTCAAGACCCGGATGCGACGAGCTAGGCGGGAGTTGAAGGAAATTCTTCAAAATGCAAGCAGGCCCGGATCGCAACCAGCAAACGAGGAAGCGACGCTGTCCGTTCACGATCGAGAACGATTCGAACAAGCATGGCTCGCCTAAGCGGCGAAGCCGATTGCTGTCTCAATCTCGTATCCGGAGCGCGGATTTTCGGAAGTCTAACCCAAATGCTGGATGCGCACGAGTTCCTGTGACCTTTACCGCCAGGGTTGAACCGCCGCCAGCGTCCTTGAATAACGGGTTGAAGGCCTGAAGCAAAAACGATTTCACTCCCGTCGTTGTTTGCGAAAGCTTCGCAGCGAGCCGTAGTCTACCGTGGAAATCCAGCGACTCACTCTCCAGCCCATAGGATCCATTCAGAAAGAGCGATGCTCCGGGAAGTCTGAATTCAAGGTTTGAAAGATCAGCGTTCGCTTTTTTCAGTACAAGATTGCCCCTGATTGTCGCCGAAACCGGTGCGATTTGCCGTGCATATGGCTTGCCTTGGGCGCGACTGCTGAACTTGGCTATTTCTGCTCGAGTTTCAGGATTCTCGAAAACCGCGTGACTGATTTCAAACCTGCCCCACAACAGTAGCCGGTGCATGAGTTCTCCAGGGCCGGAGGGCAGTTCGAGGCGCGTTTCGAGCGTCACGGCGCCCTTTAGCGGTACATCCTTTCCTTGCGTGACCAGCCGCAGTAAGTCTTCGGCGCGCGCGTCGCGCGCGCTCGCACTCAGCACGATCTTTCGGGGCAATGGACCGGGAGGGTCGATGATCTCACCCGTTAAGGCAACGGTTGTCTGCTGGAAATGCGCTGTAACGTTTCTCAAATACGTATTCCCGTTCATGCCATCGACTGCGGCGACATAATCAACGCGCAGCGGAACGGGCATTCGAGCGATCGACAGCTTGAAATCCGGTACGGACGCTGTACCCTGAACGCCCAAGCGTTCGAGCACTCCGCCATAATGGCCGGTCGACGAAAGTGTGCCTGATATTCCACGAAACTGGCCAAGATCGGCATTCGCGAAAATGAAGTTCGCGGCCACAGGCGTGAGGCCCGGCTCGTCAGGATCCCAGGGACCGAATGTGCCCTCCGATTCAATCTCTCCGGCGGGAACCGGATTGGTCAATTCCGCATGGAAGTAGGCGGGCTGGCCGCGGACAACCGATCGGAGCAGCAGGTGATGAATCCGAAAGGTGTGCGGTTTTCCTTGCTTGAGGGAAGGAAGGATTTCGAGCAAGGCGTCGTCGGAGGTGATTTCGTCAAATTCAATTGGTGGTATCTGAAATCCGGGCCGCTTTTGTAAGGCGATATAGCTGCCGCCACTGTCGCCACGAGGAAGAATACGAATACTCAGGCCATCCAAGTGCAAAGTAGTCAGGCGCCAATTCCGGCTCCATAAAGAGCGAACGTCGGCCGATCCGGTCAGCCGTTCAATGACCATGAGAGGGGGGATGTCACTCCTCCCGTGATAGCGCAAGGTTATGTCTCGCACCAAAATGCGAGGGGGAAACAGATGAGTGATCCGGATCTCGCCAATCTCGATTGTGCTGTGGAAACGTTCCTCGAGTTCACCTATGACGGCACGACGAGCGATCTTAGGGAACGTCCTCGCGGCAAGGGCCAGTGCGACGGTGGCGACAAGTCCGATGGCCACGAGCGCTATGCCGAAGTATTTCATCCGTGATCGCGACAAGGCGTGTTCATTGCCTCCTGGTCGAAGATGAACGGCGCCGCGCGCCGCGGGCAGTTCGTGGTTGAGTTCCGAATAAAACAACTACAAGCAAACAGGAAGGTTGTTCCTTACGGAATACATGGAAGCATTCAATACGCTTACTTGGCGGATGTACCGCTAAGGGAGCGGCGGAAAAAATGGTTTGTGATCTATGGCGCTTTTTACCGCAGGAATGAGGAGCTTGGTCGTTTTGGACTTGCCAACGCAGCCAATTGCGCCGGCACTCTGGGCCTGGCGAAGGATCTCAGGGTATTCGTACAGCGTGGTGATAACGACGGGCATCTCGGGAGTGCTGCGCACGATTTCGCGTGTCGCTTCGAACCCGTTACAGCGTGGCATAACGGCATCCATCACGACAACATCGGGATGCAGGGTGCGGGATTGCTCGACGGCCTGGTCACCATCGGCAGCCTCCCCACAGACTTGCCATCCCGTTTCTGCCTCCAAGAGATGGCGAATGAGATTTCGAACGACTTCGTGATCGTCGACCACCAAAATCCGAAGGTGTTCCACAGAAGGCGGACCCTACTCGCACGTTAGCCCGCTATTCCTGGTGGGAGCAATACAGCGAAAAGCCTAAAGTCCTTGGCAAAAGCATTGGTGCAGCAGGGTTTATATCCGGCGCATCAGCGGGTGCGTTGTTCATTTTATCATTGTAAGAGTGTGGCGCCAGATCTCGTTGACTTACCCACAATCTGCAAGGCTCTTCTCAAGATTCTTTTCTGCTCACCGCCCATGACGCGAGCTTGGTCACATGCCAGGATTGATCGACAGCATCGGATTCCGGACGATAATCCGATTTCCGCACGAACCAAGGCTTACCTGGCGGGCACATCACGATCATGTCTTCGCCTTCGGGCCCAATGGCGCTAAAAATTCCACTCTCATTTGAAAAGAACGCGTTGACGTCTTTTACATCGCTGGAATCGCCGACTCTCAGCATGGAAATCTCCCCCATTTTTTTTCGCGATCTGAAGAGGTCGCTCGCCGGACATGAAGGCATTTATCACGCCAAATGCGCGCGGCCTGCGCGATAAACACAACCTATTCAAATAGAATCATTTCGGGCGGCGGCAGACTTGCAGGGCTACTGACGCGCGCGTGTGCCCGCGCGGAAATTCTGCTTTTACAGCCGATTTTTTTCTAAGGGCTTTCCGGAAGGCTACTCGGGGTCTTGCTTCACGATGAGAGAGCGGTAACCAGTGAAGCTAACAGAAGCTAAATATGAAAGATTTGCGGTATTGGGTTTCAGCACCGAGCATCCTCATGCTCTACACCGCCGCGCAGTGGAAGGATCGAAGGAGGCGAAATGCAGAATTCACGAGTCGTGATAGCGGCTATTCTATGGGGAGCTACGCTCCCGGCCCTAACGGCGGCTGTACATCCCAGACAGACAAACGGTCGGCGTAGCTTAAATCTCGTCGGTGAGATTATGGACAGCCGCTGCGCCATCGACGGTTCTCACGACAAGATGATGCAGCAAAATGGGACAAAAAACGCCAGGGAATGCACGTTGCAGTGCGCGAAATCGGGAGGATCGTTCGTTCTCTTTGATCCAGAAACGAAAAGCGTCTACCAGTTGGACGATCAGCAGAAGCCCGAGCGGTTCGCAGGACAGCGAGTGCGTGTGTCGGGAACCTACGACGAGCCCTCGAAAACGATGCACGTTGAATCTATCGAATCAGCGCAATAATTCCCGACGAACGGGCTGACGGTGAGGTTCGCATCTACCTGCAGTCTGAGAGGACGTAGATCGCGGCGGTTTTTTCCGCCGCGATCACTTTTGGCGGGGACGAGCCGTTTGTTTGCTAGAACCTAATCTGCGGTCCGAAAGTAACGCGCAGATTATTGTGGGCTCCGCTCTGGAAATAGATTTCATCGCCCACATCGATGCGTATGCCAATCGGTCCCAGGTACGCCTCAATGCCGCCACCCGGGTAAAAGACGCCGACGACAGAGTTGGTACGCAGACCTGCCACCGAGCTTGTGAATGTGGAGAAGGTTACCGGCGCGGAAGAGAACATGAAATTATCAGCGCCGCCCTTGGCTGTCAAAAATGCTCGGAATGCGCCGCCGCCAGTTTGAAATTTAGGGCCGATCATGCCGTGCAGGATGCGCAAGGAAGAGGTGCTAAAGCCTGCCACGGTGCCTGAAGGCCCAGTAAAGCCTTCAGAGAAAGAAGCGGCAAAGTCGTAATTCATTTCGGGCTCGATCTGCCATCTGCGCGAGACGTTGATTGACAGCCGTGCGCCGACCCCGCCGAAAGATGTCGCACCTGTACCAGCAAGCGAAGGGCCCCTGGTAGAGCCAAGACGGAAGTAATCGCCGAAGATACCGATCTCCGCGTGATTTTCCGAATCTTGCGCCTGAGCCGCGGGCAGGATCGCGAAGATCAATGCACCCGCCATAAGGAATAAGAAAAGGAGCCGTTTCATAAGTTTCCTCCTGTCAGTCCGCTTGAAACACGACCCACTTCGAGCGAATAAATTCCGGTGAGCACTGATCGTTAGACCCGCCACTCATGGCTACCCTGTTTCCTCGCTGAGCCCAGAGCCGACGAAACGCCACACCCGAGTTTTCGTTTCGCGGTCAGTCATTGCGGTTGTCAGATCAGCCACTCCTTGGTGGAACTGCCTGCGTCACTCAGCCGTGCGGTGTGGCCTTCTGCCAGCCACTGCCGCAAATCGCTGCGAGCGCGCCGCATGCGTGCCTTAACGGCGCTGGCGGAGATTTGCAGAACTTTTGCAGTCTCGCTCGTGGAAAGCTGCTCCACGGCTCGCAGCAGAAAAACTACGCGATAGGCCGGCCGCAGCCGTTCCATGGCCTGTTTCAGCAATTCACGCAACTCCTTCCGCGAGTAGGCGGCTTCGGGGCCTTCTATCGGAGATTGGAACTCCTCGGAATCAGCGGTCTCCTCAGCTGGCTGAATCGCCTCCTCTAACGGCAAATAAAACGCACTGCGGCGCTTTCGGAGACACATCAGCGCTTCGTTGATCGCAATTCGCGAAATCCAGGTGGTCAAGCGCGATCGGCCCTCGAACTGGCCCAATTTGCGATGAACTTTGAGCAACGTTTCCTGTTGCACATCCTCGGCATCTTCGGTATTACGCGTAATACGCAGTGCCAGCCGATAGACGCGTTCCTGCGACGGTCCGATCAGCTCTGCGAACATGGCATCGTCGCGCTTTTTATTTTCCTTGTCCGAACCTGGTTTGGACTTGCGCGTTCCGCCCTCCACCGCAACTGACCGCGTGAGCAGAGGCTTCCCGACGCTGACTGAGGAACTCACATCCCACCTCAATTCTCGAATAGCGCGGAACTATGCCGCTTTAACATCACAGCCAATCTAGTTTGCGCGGTCAGCACGGTCCATCGGGAGCAGGCTGTAACCGCCGGGTGGAGTACGTGTAATGTTTTACGTAATGAGATGGGAGCACGTGCCGGGATAACCTACGTCTTTAGAGAGATCTGGCGGCCAGAGAAGTTTTTGTCAGAGCCTCGCAGTCAGTCAGTTCACCGTAGCTTGCGAATCGTCAAAGTTGGCCAGCTTTGGCCCGGTATTCGAGCACAGAACTGTAGTTTTTTCCTTCCTGGAACGTCACATAGGAAGTGATACACACGGGGCGATGATTCCCACGGGGATGATTCTCGCACCGCCTGTTGATGGTTCATATTTATTGGAGTGTTGGCCATCCCGAGGGTTGGTGCAAGAGGCGATAAGGCCGATATAAGCCCCAAATACGCATGACAGAGGATTGCGGTTGCCAATGAGCAGCAACTAGCCTTGGCAAGGCGGGGTTCTGGCGAAGAGAGGAGATCGGTGAGTACGCAGACTTCAAGGTTGAGGCAGCAACACACGGTGAGGCGCGACGAGCGCTATCGCTGTTCTAATCCGCAATGCCTGTGCGAAGTAAAGATATCGCGCGAGCCATTTATAGGTGTCCCGATTACGGAAAGGCTGCGTTGTTGCTGTGGAAGTGCAATGGAAAAAGTATCGTGAGGCAGACGGCTGCGGCCGGGATGCGATGTCGACCATTACGCCTGATGAAGACTGAAACAGATCGTACTAGAACTGAACCGCCCCAGCCCGGTCCTCCTGCCCCACCAGAACCTGAGAGGCCGAAGCCGCAGCCTCCTCAGCCGGAGATTCCACCTAGTGGCCCTGAGGAACCGCACCTTCCATCTCCCGGACCAGAGCCGTTACCAACTCCCGTGCCAGGCCCTACGGATCCAGCAGTTCCGCGTCCGGTTTTCACTGCTGGCTCAATAGCATCTTACTCGCGAGAGCAGGTGGGAGAACGCAATCTAGTATTCGCTGGCTTCGGTTTCGCGCCCGTTGCCACGGCTACGGACAGTCCGTGATACGGTTTGCTGGCCGCGCTCGATCATGTCGCGCACTTGTTCTACGGAGCGCCGACTCCTAGTGCGGAAACGGCGACGCGCACGACGGGAAGCGAGTGCAATCCAATCCCTGGTGTCCTCGCCTGACTGCGGAGCGAACAGCAGCGTCAATCCGACCCCTATGCCCAGGCCCAGCAGCAAACCGAACACCGTCCTTCCTCTTCCCTTCATGGCTTACCCTTTCGCCAGTTGGATTCAGTGAGCTTCGGGCCTGGCGCTCTTTGTATTGCTGGGCGGCTGCGTGTTAGCTGCCGCTTTCGCGGATTGTTTTTCGGTGGGCCCTTTCAGCTTCACTATCAGGTGAGCTAAATCGATTCCGATCAGGTGTGCGTCCATATCCGCTTGACCTAGGTGTCGTGTTTCGTCTTGCAGGCAATGGAATCCCGCCAGCATCAGGAGCATAGGCCCGAATTCAGGGCAATGACCATAGGGCGTGCACTGTAGAATAGAGTGTGGAAAAAACGACCTCGTGCAAATACCCCTAGTGACCTAAATATTCCGATGTAGTTCTGGTATTCTCGAAACGATGTGGCGCACGATTATAGTAGGTACATTCGGTCTCGCAATTGTGGGACTGTGCGTATTTCCACTTCGGTCCCAGGAAAATCGTTGGCCTGAACGCGTATTTATTGGTCAGGTGCAACCCGGGCCAGGCAGCGAAGCTCAACAGGGCCCATCTCCAACCGTCGCTGCCTCGCCGAGTGCACAAATCGCATCTCAGTCATCGGAGGAGACGCCGACTATAACAGTCGTTCTCGATCCTGCGCATGGTGGCGCCGATTTTGGCGCGCGTGGTCCCACCGGGCTTGCGGAGAGCGACGTGGTGCTGGACTTTGCACGAGCGGCCCGGATTGCGCTTGAAGCCGAGCGCCTGCGGGTACTGCTGACCCGTGAGGGGAACCAAGATCCCAGTTTTGACAATCGCTCCGCGCTGGTGAACGGATTACACAACGCAATTTTCATTTCACTGCATGTTTCCTCGACTGGCCCAGTGGGAACCGGGCGAACCTACTATTACGTTTTCCCATCCGACCCTACCCAGGCTCTTCCTTCCTTAAGTTCGCTGAACCCGTCCGCGACCGCCGGGGCAAGCGCATCAGGGCTATTGCCACAAATGTCCACGGCGCAATCGGTACAGTTGCAGGCACCCTCACACCCGGCACTTGTCCAATGGGATCGCGCGCAACGGTCTTCAGCAGAATTCAGCCGCCAACTGGCGACACTGGTTCAAAACGAGCTGGCGCCGCGATTGAAGGGCTCACCGCCAATGCCCATTCCCGCTCCGGTGCGCCAACTGCGGAGTGTAGCCGCGCCGGCAATCGCGATCGAGGTCTCTAGCATTGAGGTTGCGGATTCAAAGCGTCTCGAGCAGATGGCACAGCCTCTAGCAGATGCGATCAGCAAGGCCGTAGCTGAATTTCATTATCCCGCGAATGCGCCAGCTCGAGCCGGGATCAATAGCGTGCCGGCTACGAATTCGGCGGGAGGCCATTGATGCCGCGCCTCTGGAAGTTCGGCGCAGCCCTCATTACGTTGCTTGCGTTCGCGGCGTTACTCACCTTTCCCTCGCTGCTGCGTACCGTTCTCGGCCTACGGCGGGCGGATCGCAGCGAAGAACAAGCGCGTCGAGCGATTGTGCCCCGGGTATCCACGCCAACAGACGCGCGCGAAAAGGCTCAACTCTTTTGGCTCTCGCCTACAACTCAAGATACGCTTGAGCCGATCACTGTAGAGCTGGCCCTTTCGGCCGATCCTGAAAAGCGAGCGAAGCAACTCATTAGTGCGCTTATAGAGCAAGCTCCCAGCCCGGTTCAGCGTACCGTGTCGGCCGATACTGAGTTGTTGCAGTTTTATGTGCTGGCGGATGGCACGGCCATCGCGGATTTTTCGGAGACTTTTGAAACAAACATGCCGTCAGGAATTCTGAATGAACAGATGGCCGTAGAGTCGATCGTGCGAACGCTAGCCGCAAATGTGAGCAATATTCGGCGCCTTAAGTTCCTAATTCGCGGTCAGGAGGCCGAAACGCTAGCGGGTCACCTTGATTTGGGAGATTTCTTTATCGTGACACCGGCGAATTTGGCACAAATGCCGACACCAGGCGAATCTCGTGGCAATGAGACGTTGCCGACAAGTGCGCTTCATCCCGGTGTACCGCCTGAAAACGTAGCAGTCGAGACGAATTAGGAGCTAGAAACGATATTTACGTTATTGGCCGCCGTGACAGTTTGCCTCGTCGTGGTTGCTGGAATTGATATAGCACGGGGCAACCGTTCAATAGCGTTCCTGAAAGATATCCTGATTGACCCGGCAATCAACCTGCCGCTTGTATCCGTGGTTGTGCCGGCCAGAAACGAAGAAAAAAAGATTCGACTAGCCCTGGAATCATTGCTGAGACTCGAGTATGCAGAGATCGAGTTTATCGTTTTAAACGATCGCTCGACTGATCTCACCAGCGAAATTCTAAAAGAGATGGCGGCTGAGGAGCCGCGGCTACAGGTTTCGAACATTACAGAGCTGCCTGCGGGCTGGTTGGGAAAGAACTATGCGTTGCATCGGGGCGCGGAGCGCGCGAAGGGCGAACTGCTTCTCTTCACCGACGCTGATGTCGTTATGGAGTCAAGCACGATCTCCCGCGCTGTGAACTATCTCAGAGCTAACCAACTCGACCATCTAGCCGTAATGCCCAGGGTACGTATGCCGAGTCTCGCGCTGCGGCTATTCTGTTCCACCTTTGGAATATTTTTTTCGGCCTTTATAAAGCCTTGGAAGGCGAAAGATCCTAAGAGCGCTGAATTTATCGGCATTGGCGCGTTTAACCTGATCCGGCGAGAAGTGTATCAAGCAGTTGGCGGACACCAGGCCATTGCCATGCGCCCGGACGACGACGTCAAGTTGGGTAAGCTGTTGAAGAAGAGGGGTTACCGGCAGGAGATGGTTGTGGGGCTGGAGCTCGTCACGGTGGAATGGTATTCGTCAATAAGGGAGCTAATCGACGGTTTGATGAAGAACTTTTTTGCCGGGCTCGACTATAACGTGCCGATTTCGGTGGCCTCGGGCCTTGCCGTTTTATACTTTAACGTGTGGCCCTTCGCGGCAATTTTCTTGCTTTCTGGAAAGGCACGGTTTTTATCCTTATGTGCTGCCGTGGTTCTTATTTTATTTATTGCTGATGCCAATCATCTCTATGGCCTGCCTCTATGGTATGCCGTGGCGCATCCGCTATCGGCGCTTCTTTTTGTTTACATCCTTTGGAAGTCGATGCTGGTAACGCTTTGGACCGGGGGAATTAAGTGGCGCGGCACGCATTATCCGCTGGCGCTCCTCAGGTCAAATCGTGTTTAGCAACAACTGCGAACATTGACATCGGCAACTCTGCCCGGGCAAACTGCCCACGTGTTAACGATTAATTCGGCCATGAGGAGGTTAGTTGCGGGCTGACGGAAGGGCATGGGACCAATTGAGGCCCATAAAGCTGACCCCGGACTTCATTCCGGTAGCAGAGGGAAGCGTACTGATTGAAGTCGGCCAAACGCGCGTGATTTGCACGGCTACGCTTGATGATGGCGTCCCATCATTTCTGAAGGGCAGCTCCAAGGGATGGGTTACGGCGGAATACGGGATGCTGCCCCGGGCAACGGAACAGCGGACTGCGCGCGAGTCGACGCGGGGTAAGCAATCCGGGAGAACATTGGAGATTTCGCGTCTCATCGGGCGTTCGCTGCGCGCCGTAACGGACCAGCACAAATTGGGCGAGCGCACGGTGTGGGTGGACTGCGACGTGATTCAGGCGGACGGAGGAACACGAACGGCATCGATCACGGGAGCCTACGTCGCGATGGCCATGGCGTTCGAGCGGATGATTGCAACCGGCATCCTGAAATCAACGCCGCTGACCGATTCCGTGGCCGCCACCAGCGTGGGCCTCGTTTTGGGCGAACCCGTGCTCGATCTTTGCTACGAAGAAGATTCGCGCGCCGAAGTGGACATGAATGTGGTGATGACCGGCAGTGGCAAGTTCGTCGAGGTGCAGGCGACCGCCGAGGGCCGGCCCTTTGCAGGAGGCGAGCTCGATCAACTGCTCAATCTGGCCGCCAGCGGCATCCGCAAACTGGGTGAGCATCAACGCTCGCTTGTGCCGGCGAACTTCAGTGCCCGCTCGCGGTGAGAATCAGGAGCTGGGCGCCCCTGAACGAAAGGTACGTCTATTATTGGCGTCTTCGAACGCGGGCAAGCTCAAAGAATTGCGCGCGCTCGCGACGGCAACGAGCGGCTGCGTGTCGCTCGATTTGCAACTCCTGCCAGGTTTTTCGAGACTTCCTGCCTTTGAGGAGACAGCGCCGACATTCAGCGAAAATGCCGCGGGGAAGGCGTTGTACTACAGCCGGGTTTCCGATTCGCCGGTGATCGCGGATGATTCGGGGTTAGTCGTTGACGCACTGGGCGGCGCGCCGGGGGTGCATTCGGCGCGATACGCGGGGCAGAACGCCTCATCGGCGGAACGAATCCAGAAGGTGCTGATCGAAATGCGAGCGAGTGGTTCAAAGGACCGGCGTGCGCGTTTTGTGTGTGTGATTGCTCTGGCTTTGGCGGGACGTATGGTTGCGGTTTTTTCAGATTCAGTCGAAGGAGAGATTTTGGAAACCGCTTGCGGGAGGGGGGGCTTCGGATATGATCCGGTTTTCTTCTACCCGCCGGCCGGAAGATCTTTCGCGGAAATGTCCGCGGAAGAGAAAAACCGCTACAGCCATCGCGCCAAGGCGTTTCACAAGCTGGCTGCCTTTCTCGAAAATACACCTGTGCTATAGTTTGCCGCGTTCAGCAGGCGCCGCATTCGCGATGGACAAAGCCAAGAATTCTCGCACAACGCTAAACAGGAAAGCTTCACGTTCGACTCCGAAGAACGGCCGTTCCGCCGGTCGTAAACCGACGGGTACGGATCCGAAAAGAGTACGCGCAATTCTGGCGAAGCTGGACGAGGCTTATCCCGCGGCCACCTGCGCCCTCGAGCATCAGAACCCGTTTCAGTTGCTAATCGCAACGATCCTTTCGGCACAGACTACGGACGTGCGCGTGAATCAAGTAACGCGCACGCTGTTTCAAAAATATCCGACGGCCCAAGACATTGCGTATGCAGATCCTCGGGAGATTGAAGCAGAAATTCGTCCTACGGGATTTTTCCGGGCCAAAACGAAATCGATTCAGGGCACAAGCAGAAAAATCGTGGAGGAATTCGAAGGCGAAGTGCCGCGCAGTATGGAACGGTTATTGACGCTGCCCGGCGTGGCGCGCAAAACCGCCAACGTAGTGCTGGGCACGGCCTTCGGAATTCCTGTCGGGGTGGTGGTGGACACCCATGTGCGGCGAGTGGCTGGGCGACTCGACCTGACGCACCATACAGATCCCAAGAAGATCGAGCAGGACCTGATGCGGGTCATTCCAAAAGACAAGTGGATCATTTTTTCACATCAATTGATTTGGCATGGACGCCGAGTGTGCCAGGCGCGGAGACCTCGGTGCATGGAGTGTAATTTGGAAAACATCTGCTATTCGAAAGACAAAATTATTTGACCCATTCCGCGCTAATTGCAGTTTTCGGGCGGCCGCATGTGTTCCCATTCTGAAAGCTTCAAGTCGATGGAACCGGCGATTGCCCGACCTGCAGGAACGCGCATTACGGTGGCAGCCCGGTTAGACCGGCTCCCGAATTCACGGTATATCCGAAAGTTAATTTTCCTGCTCTCGCTCGGCGCCTGTTTTGAATTTTACGACCTTTTCTTTTCCGCCTACATTGCCCCGGCGTTTTACAGCAGCGGCATATTCACCCCAACGACCAGGGGCTTTTTGGGAATCGGCGGATTTGCGAGCTTCGTAGCTGCTCTTTTCGCGGGCCTTTTTGTGGGAACACTTGTCTTCAGTCCAGTTTCGGACCGCTATGGCCGCCGAACTATTTTCAGCTTTTCGCTGCTTTGGTATTCCGTCTGCACTTTTGTAATGGCGTTGCAATCCACGGCCACCGCGATCAACCTTTGGCGTTTTTTGGCGGGAGTTGGCTTGGGCGTGGAGATGATCACCATCGGTGCCTATGTTTCGGAATTAGCGCCCAAAGAGACGCGAGGCCGGGCTTTCGCCTTCAACCAGTTCCTCAGTTTCTCGGCTGTGCCGCTCGCGGCTCTCATCTCCGCGCTGCTGGTTCCTCGTCACTTATTTGCAATCGACGGCTGGCGCTGGGTGGTGATCATCGGTTCGTCCGGCGCGGTTTTTATCTGGTTCATCCGGCGGCCCATTCCTGAATCGCCCCGTTGGTTGGAGCAGCGGGGGCAACTTGAACGGGCAGATCGCATCATGGATGAAATCGAAAGACGCGTTCGTTCCGAAACTACCGAGGCTTTGCCGGAACCGAAGCTGGTCGAGGGGGAGACTTCGGGCGGGCACGGATCGCTCGGAGAGATCTGGAATACAAGATATCGTGGGCGAACCGCGCTGTTGATCATTTTCCATGTACTGCAGCCGATCGGCTTTTATGGATTTGCGAGCTGGGTGCCGACGTTGCTGCTGGCGCAGGGCGTAGGGGTAACCCAATCGCTTCAATATACCTTCGTTATGGCGCTCGCCAGTCCTTTAGGGCCACTCGTGGGTATGGCATTTGCGGACATTTTCGAGCGCAAATGGCAGATAGCTTGGTCAGCGCTGGCTATTGCAGGATGGGGAATACTGTTTGCTCGGCAGAAGACGGCCGTGGGAGTAATCATTCTGGGGGTTCTCATCACACTCAGCAGCAACTGGATGTCGTTCTCCTACCATGCTTATCAATCTGAGCTCTACCCGACGCGGATACGAACGCGTGCGATAGGATTCGTGTACTCGTGGAGCCGTCTCAGCACCGTTTTTAGTAGCTTTCTGATTGCATTTTTTCTTCGTAACTACGGCACCACAGGCGTGTTCATATTGATCGCCTGCAGCATGTTGGTGGTATTTGCGTTGATTGGCGGGTTTGGTCCACAAACTACACGGCGGCGCCTAGAGGAGATTGCGGGATAGCGACGTTTGACAGGAGCACACTGCGCCGGTCGGCAATTTGACTTAGGTGAACTGCATACGCCACGTAGCAGGGAGCCAATAGCCTTTTAGTGTCAGAGGCGAGTTGTTGTATGTCTAGGCCAAATTTTGATCTATCGGTTTTTGTGAAAAACTCGACTTGGCGTAAACGCTTTTGCGCCCTGGGCCTTCCTTTAAAGTTCTAGCGGGCTTTCGCGGCAGCTAAAAGAGTGGCTGTAGTATCGGTGTGTAACTGGAGGCGAGCGCCATTTTCCTGAGTCCCCGCAGCGCGCGTGGCGTTGTCCTTCACAAAAACTTCCATCACCATGGCCGACGAACTTCCCAGGTTTCTGAACCCGTGCGGAGTGCCTCATTGGATGAAAACAAGCGGTGCCGCCGGGCGCCTGCGCGGCGGCAGAAAGTCCACAAAGTAATGTGGCAACCATAGCTGCTATAGCCGGAGTCCGCATATTCATCCTCCTGATTCCGGGCAGGCAGAAATAGCTAATTCGAGTCTTTTTGTATACCTTTGGCGGCTGTTTTTTCGGCTGCGCGGGCGCCGGCGAGAATGTTTACGATGCCGTTGTTGCCCTCGGCGCAGGCGTACTCAAACATCGGTCCATCAATGTGACTGAGCGGAACAATCGCAGACCAGGGCTTAGTCCAGGTGGTCGGATCGTCAACGGTGAACTTGTACTCGATGGTTTTGGCGCTGATTCGCGTGAAACGTTCGGTGATCTTGAGCCTGTCAGGGTTTGCATTCTGAAAAGTAGCGCCCGGGCGGAAGTTTGTGGTTTCAACGACGAGGGTATTGCCCTCCCAATGGCCGCGTGAATCACCATGCCATCGGTGGATATTTGGGGAGAGGGGCGGGCGGCCGTCCAGAGGGATCACGCGAATTTCGCTATTCCACTCGTACTCAATCATTACGTACCCGGCGCTTTGCACAATATGCACATCGCTGTTATATGCAGCAGGCAGAATGGGCGGTCCGCCGAACGAAAGGCAGCGGACTCCCAATGTCAGGTCCTGCGGCCCGTCCGCCTGTGTTGGGCCATCGATCTCGACGTTTTCGTTCGCTGTAGGGATCTTCCTCATGTTGGCTCTGGCCCTGTCCGCTTCGGGTGTGAGCGGAGGAATTCTGCCATCCGGCGGATCGATAACGAGCGAAGTTCGGCGATTCGGTGTAACGCCGTTTTGCCACGCCCCTAAAGCGTAGACGGTGGAGTCGTAAACTGGCACCTCGGCGCCATTCGCGTACGTAAACTCATAACTATGCTGTACGCCGGATTTGAAGACTTCAGCCATCTCTTTGTCGGTTAGGAATTCCCTGCCGCCATATTTCGCAGGGCGTTCCATCGGCGTGAAGCTTAGACTCGTCCAATATCCCTGCAAATCCGGCTGGCCATCGGGCGTGCGTGGCACGGTCCACGCTTTTGCCTCTGCTGCAGTCTGCGTTTCCGCAGCCGCAGTATTCTGCCTGCTTACATGCTGCTGGCCAATGACGAACATTGGCGACAACAAAATCGCCGTGAATACGGCTGCCCCCATGTTCGATGAGATCCAACAATGACGCGTCATCTGGCCTCCCCCGAGTCAGCATTACGCGATTGCCTGCGCCTACATCCTTGAAGCTGCTATGGAGTTCGGCAGGGTATGACGCAAGAGTATCCCTGCCGGGAAGACCTGTAAAGGCGGTGAGTAGCGGACGGAGAAGCCGCCGACCAGCACTGGCTGCATCCCGCAACCGCGCCTCTCTGCAAACCGCGTTACGCGGCTAGGAGACCAGGCTGTCAGGGGCGAGTTCCACCTGTGCCGCGGGTGCGAGATCGATATTAGGTATTGCGAATGTTTCTTCGACTGGCACTTCGGCAGGCATCTTTTCGTGAAGCAGTCGTTCGGTTGCAGCGATCATTGGCACGGCATGGAACCGCTGCTGCATAGTCGAACCAGTCAGCAAATTCGAAATTGCCAGAAGGATCATTCCTTGATGGTGGGCCATCCAGCAGCGCGTGATGCGATCCGCATGTAGACCAGATCGCCCGTTGAACATGATCTCCGCCGACTCATAGAAGCCATACGATCCATACCAATCCCGATCTTTCATTCGGTACACATTCTTCAGTGCCATCTGCGTCTCTATTCCAAGAGACAAAAAGGTCGAATAGGGGGAAACGAGCCATCGTTGCATTGAATAGCGCCGCAGTGCCAGGCCCGGCGCCCCAAATCCCTCGTATTGAAAGAGCCGGTTGGGGTCACGCTCACTAAAAGCAGCCTCCGACATTCCCCACGGATGGCCCTTCAGTGCCTCCATATCTGCGTGGAATTTAATCGCCGTACGTGCACTACTGTGCAGCAGCGTGTTTGGATAAGCGCGCATCCAGAGATTCGGCATCAAGTATTCGAAAAGACTACCCGCCCAGGAGATCAGCACACGCTTGTTCTCGCATTGCGTCTGGCCTCGCCCGAGATAGAACCAGCTCGCCTGGGGAATGTCACCCTTTCCAATAGCGACAAAGGTTGCCAGGCGCGCTTCCGACGCGAGCAGGTCATAGCAGGCGCTTTCCACCCGATTCGCGGCCTTGGTGTAGCCGATCGAGAGCAGTTTTCGCTGCCGGTTATACAGAAATTCAAAATCCATCCCTAGCGCGAGATCTTCACAACTTTCCGCGAGTTCATCCAAGGTGGCATGAATACCGCGCGCCCGCTCCACACGCGCAGACAGCTTCCGCAGAAGACACCCAGCGCTCGCTTTTTCCGAATCACTCAATGCAGGACGGTTCAGAGTGTCGCGCACTGAAGCAGCCAACTCTTCCAGCGTTTTGATACCTTGATCGAGCGTCAACTGGCGAACATCGATCTGCGGGTGAAGGTTTAGGCTATCAACCAGTACCTTTTCTTTTCCAGCCAGCCAAGGCGCGAATGTTGCTGCAAGATAGCGCAATCGGCGTAGTTGGTAACAAAGGTCGTGAGACCAGTAGACTAGATCCGCTGACGCGTGACCGCTCGCGTCGATAGTTGTCTGGATCTGTCGTGCACTTTCTTCGAAGTTGCGTAATTCCGGTATCCAGCGATCGGCATCTGCGGGAGTGCCGGAGGCGCGGTCCTCAAGATTGCTAATGGTCTCCAGGAGTGCCGATCGCACGCGAACTTCTTCAGCAATATGTCGCAGCAATTTGATGCGATCGTTGATTCCGACCCACAGATGAGCGGAAAAGATGGGCTGGGCCGACATCTGCATGCATGCCTGACTTGTCGTAAGTAAAGAGCAAAGCAGATTGCCGCTATCCACGGAGGAGATGAAGAAAGGTGGCTCGGCCTGCAGGGTGCGGGCGTCATACCAATTGTAAAAATGTCCTCGAAACCGTTCGAGCTTGACCGCCGTCGAGAGCGTAGCTTTCGTCAGCTGGATGACTTCAGGAAGCGCGATAAATCCCAAGTCATAGGCAGCCAGTCGGGAGTTCAGAAGAAGGCCCAGATTGGTAGGCGAAACGCGTTCAACCAACAAAGTGGGTCGTTCCTGCAGGCGATCGGAAATGAGCCAGTGATTCTGGGGCCTGCTAAACTCGTTGAAGAACCGCCATGTGCGCAGAGCTGTCTGGCGAAGGAATTCTCGATCCTTGCTGGCTATCCTGTTCTCAGTGGTTACCGGCGGCCGATCAAGCCAAGCCGCGATCTGGCCTGTAAAGAACCAGCAGATGAGAAATGGGAGCGCGATCGGCAATGCCTCTGGCCTGACGAGAGCAACCGCACCACCGATCGCTAACGCGGCCGTTGGAAGCCAATCGAGGTATCGGTCGACGAGCGAACGCGGGCCCGCGCTCATCTCCGCCTGCGCGGCTGTTTCCCATTCCAACAGATTTCTTCTGGTTACGACCATTCGGAAAATTGTACGGACCGCGGCGTCGACCATGATGACGCTCTGGTGTAAGAGAAGAGCGAAGAAGAGGCCCATACGTACCTGTTCTACGGCGAACCCAAGGGCCACATCTTTCAAATATGCTGCCGAATAGCGCCTGATCTTCACGAGTCCCGAAAGTAGTTGCAGAAAACTCGGCAGAAGCACTACCACTAAAGCTGCGCCAGTCCAAAATACAGGCCCACGCGGCAGAAATAGCCAGCCCGCCACGAGCAAGGCGAGCAGCACCGGCTCATAGAGCGCCCGCCGGAGATTGTCGGCGATCTTCCAGCGGGAGATGATGTCTAGCGCGTTCGGCGTGTCCCGACCGAAGCGGTCGGCTACGCGAGGAAAGATCCAGGGCGTAGTCTGCCAATCACCGCGGGCCCAGCGATGCTTGCGCCGGCAATAAACAGCATAGCGGGAAGGATAGTCTTCGACGATCTCGATGTCCGATACCAGGGCTGCGCGGGCGAATGAGCCCTCAATCATGTCGTGGCTGAGCAGAGCGCCTTCCGGCAACCACGTATCGACGAGACGATGAAACGCGTCGATATCGTAAATTCCCTTCCCGACGAAGCTTCCTTCGCCAAATAGATCCTGATATGCATCCGAAACGGCGCGCGTATAAACGTCAAAAGTCGCATCCGCCGAGAAGATAGCCGCCAGCCGCGACTTTCGCGCCGACTGCAGATCAACCCCGGCCTTTGGCTGCAGGATGGCGTAGCCGCGCTGCAATTTCTTACCTGAACTCTGAAATACAGCGCGATTTAAGGGATGCGCAAGCGTGCCGATTAGCTTTTTCGCTGCATCACGGGGCAGTTGCGTGTCAGAGTCTAACGTGATCACGTATCGTACGTTTTTCAGCAACGATAAATCGCCGAGCTTTACCGAAAACGCGTCATGCTCAGCTCGCAAAAAGCTGTTGAAATCGAGCAGCTTCCCGCGCTTGCGTTCCCAGCCCATCCAGATTCCCTCGGAAGCGCAATAAACCTGGTGACGATGGAAATGGAAGAACGTACCCCGCCGTTGGGTTGCATACTTTCGATTCAGCCGCTCGATCAGTTGCGAACAAACTCGGATCAGCGGGTCGTCATCGGCCGGGCCACTCCGCGAATCGACAGAATCCGTAAGAAGGGCGAAATGCAAATTCTTATCGCGATTCCCCAAAAACCGAACCTCGAGCGCTTCTACCATCTGCCGCGTCTGAGATTCGTTCAGCAGCAAGGTCGGAACTGCTACCACAGTGACACAATCATCCGGAATGCCCTTCGAAAGATCGAGCTTCGGCAGCACGCGAGGTGAAAATGACACCGCAATGAGCTGGTTAACAATGTCGATCGCCGCGCCTGTCGCCGGCACCAGCAGAAGGGGCAAAATGATCGCCATGGAAACCGATCGGCCGCCTGCCAGAAGCAGAGCGGCCGTCAACACGAAAGCGACGAACTCAATCGTTAATAAATATGCCGAAGGCGCGTGCTGCACAATTCGTTCTTTGATCCAGGTCCCGG
Source organism: Terriglobales bacterium (assembly GCA_035651555.1). Taxonomy (GTDB): domain Bacteria; phylum Acidobacteriota; class Terriglobia; order Terriglobales; family Acidobacteriaceae; genus Gp1-AA145. The sequence goes on along the minus strand of DASRFL010000023.1, from coordinate 38,230 downwards.
GGGTGGATCGATACCCGATGACCTTTCGCAGCAGCTCACGACCGTCATCAACCAGAAAGTACCCAACATGGTTTGAGTACCCGTCCGGAGCAGAGTGCCGCGCCACGTCGATGGCCTGCTGAGCAATTTCGGCTTCGGTCCGCGGTGAATGCTTGGCCAGCGCAGCGATTGCCCGACGATAGGAATCTCGGCTTGCGGGCTCCATCTGTGCGTAAACCAGATCTCCTCGCAAGACCTGCTCGACAACACTCAGTTTTGCAAAAATGCGATCCCAATTGGCGTGGTCCAGCTTACGCAGGCTTTCCACAATTGTGCCTACTTCTGCCGACAGCGCCTTCAGGCGTTCTCCATCGGAGGTGTGATTCAGTTCGTTGCCGATTTGCAGCAAACGCTGCAGGAGGCGAAGCTGTAGAAGCGGCTTGATCACCCACAACTCGTCCATATCGAAGATCACGCGATCCTGCACCCCATTCATGAAAACGATGAGCGTGTCTTGATCGAACTTTTCCTGTACTGCTGACAGGTAAGCTCCCGCCGCCACGTACGAACGAGGCAGCGCCTTTCCACCGCAGACACTCACCTTGGCCAGGGTTCGCGCATCCCGGAGAGCCGTGCTAAATGCTGAGGTGACGCTATGCAGTAAGCGGCTATTGGTCAGCAGGCATTCCACCCATTCCGCTCGGTCGTCATGCCGCAGGCTGCTGTACAGCTGCCGGATTCCGAGAGATGTCAAAAAACTCTGGCGTGGCAGAAAACCTGATGACGCGGTGTTCGGCTGTGCAGACCAGTCGGAAACCTCCGATATGGCCCTGCTTTTTAGATCGAAATTGTCCAGTGGCCGCTCGGTCGGATTCGGCGTAGTGAATGCGGAAATTTGCTGCACTACATAACGCTTGAACGCCCCGGAGTAATGGCCTGATTGAGTTTCAAACATCGGCTTTCGCCTACCTGTAATTTGAGGCCTGCAGCTCAAACATTTCCGAATACTGCCCACGTTGACTCATCAGTTCGGCGTGGCTGCCCTCTTCGACGATGGTGCCGTTTGCAAGCACAAGAATCTTGTCGGCCATCCGCACCGTCGAAAAGCGGTGCGAGATGAGCAACGCCATCTTGCTTGTCGTCAATTCCGCAAACCGGGAGAACACCTCGTGCTCGGCACGGGCGTCCAACGAAGCCGTGGGTTCGTCCAGAATTAAAAGCTGGGCGTCACGAAGATACGCGCGTGCCAGGGCGATCTTTTGCCACTCGCCGCCTGAGAGATCGAGGCCGCGTTCAAAGCGACGGCCGAGGATTTGCGCATACCCTTCCGGCAGAGAACTGATGAGCTCGTGCGCTCGACTTTTTTTTGCGGCCATAACGAGATTGGGCAGATTGCCCAAATCTTCTATCCTGCCGGCCGCAATGTTTTCGGCCGCCGACATTTCGTAATGAACAAAATCCTGAAAGATAACCCCGATCTCTTTCCAGAGATCTTCGAGGTCGTATTCCTGCAACGGGATTCCGTCCAGAAGAATCACTCCTCCTGTCGGCTCATAGAGCCTGACCAGAAGCTTTACGATGGTTGTTTTTCCCTGGCCGTTTTCCCCGATCAGAGCGACGCGCTCGCCCGGCTCGATTCGGAAGTTCAAATCACGAAAGACCGGCTGAGTGCGTCCGGGATAGGTGAAGGAAACATTGCGGAACTCGAAACCTTGCAAAATTGGTCGTGGCGCCTTCACGGCATTGGGTTTGTTGCAGATCTGAGGACCAATGGAGAAGAATCGGACCAAATCACCCAGGAAAAGCGCCTGGTCCGCCAAGCCGGAGAACGTGGAGAAAATCGCCTGAATATTCGTGCTGGTGCCGGCAATGGCCCCCGCGAGAAACGTCAGGTCGCCGACTGTAAGGTGGCCGGTTACGGTGCGGTAGATGACGAAAGCGTAGCATCCGTAATAGCAAGCGGTGCTGGCCAATCCCAATAACGAACCGGCGACAAGTTTGCGGCGGGCAAGGGAAATATCCTCAGCAATGATCTGGTTTGAGAAAGCGTCGTATCGTTCGGTGAAAAAAGACCCAAGACCAAACAGCTTTGCTTCTTTTGCGGTCTCTTTGCTTGACGCCAAAGTGCGCAGGTAATCGAGCCGCCTGCGGATAGGTGTCTGACGGAATCGCTGGGCATAGCCCTGAAAAGCGTAATGAGTTTCGCCCAGGAACGCGGGAACAACACATGCGACGAGGATCAGCACAAGCCAGGGCGAGAACAGAAACACGCTTGCGGCCAAACTGATCGCCACGATACTTTGCTGGATCAATTGGCCAAGTGCCCGAATCATGCTCACGCGGTCGATGGCCTGAACCCGAGCGCGTTCCAATTGATCGTAGAAGTTAGGATCTTCGTACGAGGCGAGATCGAGTTCGGTCGCGTGCTTCATGATTCGCAGGCTGCTGTGCATCGTGAACCGCTCGGCGAGGACCTCGTCGAGGTAGTCGATAGCGCGAGTCAGGACTACCGACAGGCCGGCAATGACAAAGTCAGCCACCACCAGGAACCAGAAGTGCTTCGGCAGCGGGCCCGTGTGGGCAACGTAGGCGACTACTCCATTGATGATGAGCCGGGTGATCAGCAGGGCGCCCAGCGGCAGCAAAGCGACGATCAGCCGGAAGGCCAAACTTAGCGCGACTGAGCGAGGCGCCGAATCCCAAAACATCTGCATGACGGGAGGCACGTTGCGCAACGCCTGCATGCGTTCTTGCCACCCGTGACGCATGCTCTGCGGCAGCCGCACTCGTGCCTTCATGTTCTGCGTGAGTCCCATTTGAATCGAGCTTATATGCCCGCGTTCACCGGCTGGGCGGCGGATTCCACGACTCTTTTCCAGATCGCAAACTGCTCACCTGACAACACGCGAATGCGCGGCTCTGGTGAGTTTTCAGCGTTTGCTGAGCTGAGTCAGACCACTGACGGCCCCCGCCAGAAAGGCGAGGCAAATCAATAGGAAAGCAGCCCGAAGGCCACCGGCGTATCGAAACCCGTTGTTGACCCCTAATTGGATATTCAGGTAAGACAGGAGCGATAAAATCAGTAGGAGGCCAGCAGCTAGGACCACCCATGTGTAAGCCTGAGGCCGTTGGTTCCCTTCCATTTGCCCCTCCTAGCGACGGACTTATGCGAGCTAGGAGACTCTAACTATGGCCATTGGAGTAACTTGGGGCAATAAGCAATACGCCCTATGCCCCTCATCGGAACCATGTATGCTGGCTCGCCAGATCTAAGCTATCTTCTTACGCTCCTGAGATGAGCAGCCCAGTACGCGCTCGCGATGGGGCGGAGACAACGTTCAGTGCGACGATTTTTTAGACAGTCCGATGTTATTTGGTGGCGCTCGCGGTCCGGTCTGGATTGATCCTCAGACGCATGGCAGCCAAATGGCCTGGAGCCCGCGTCTCTTGCCACTCCTCGATGCGTTTCGCCAACGCCTCCAGTTGACCCCACGCATGCGGATTCTTCGATGCTGCTCTCAGACCGGGCGCGAGGTTGCGCAGCCGTTCCCACACGAACCAGGCTTCTCCAGAGCTTTCAAAGAAAAGCTCATCGTCAATGAGGCCGCGATTCACCAGGCCCGCCGCCATATCCCAGTAGCTCACGACCATTCGAAAAAATGCGTTCCCTTCGCTTCCAATCGGGTACTTTTTGTTCATTTCTTCAGGCGTCTTAGCGTCAAAATGTTGTCCGAACCACGAGCGGGCTTCGCGAAGCCGCGGTTCGCGTCGCAGGTCGTAGAGTTTTAACAGCAGGTTCGCCTGTTCGTGGGTTACGTCTCCCATTCGTTCCTCCGGCATTCAATTCACCGTCGCGCTACTCTTGACGGCTCTCGTTCAGAACCCAACAGCTGCATACGTTGCACACCGCCAATCTGGATTCCACGGCCCGCGAGCTCGATTTGGATTCGCCTTCGTAGCTCGCGCGCTACGTCGTCCTGGCGGGTAGGCGCGGTGCGTACCTGCAGGCGCACCGTTGTGCCATTCGGTGCCAAGCACTCTACACCTAAGACCCGGGGACCATCCAGCAGCATAGGCGACCAAGATGGATCGCTGCGAAACTCAGCGGCAACGCCCTCAAGCGCGCTGAGGGCGTCGTCGAGAGGCTGATCTGCGGAGATCATCGCGTCGAGAAACACCTGCCCCCAATCCCGGCTTAGATTGGCGACTTTGCTGATCTCACCGTTTGGGATAGTGACCACCGCGCCCTGGGGATCGCGCACTACGGTGCGACGCAGCGTTATGTGTTCAACCCGCCCGACAATATCACCAATTCGTACAATATCTCCTACGACGTACTGGTCTTCCAAAACCGTGAAGAATCCGTTGATGAAATCGCGCACCACGTGTTGCGCGCCGAAACCGATCGAAAGGCTCGCCAATCCCGCCGCTGCGGCAACTGGTGTAATGTTGAAGCCAAACTCCGGCAACGCCGTCAAAACCGCCACGATGACAATCACGGCGGTGCCGCCGCTGTACAGGATGCCCGCTAGTGTGCGCGTCTGTTGTTCGCGCATGCGGGCGACGCGAGTGGCGGTTTGATTTCCCGCAGCGGCGATCAAGCGGCGCGTTAAAATCCGCAGCACACGGATCAACAACAGCGCGATAAGCAGAATAACCAGCAGGCGCGTCCCGTGCCCGAGCGCAAACTCCGTCCACCTGAATACGTGATCTGTCATGACCTTTTAAGCGCGAAGGTCCGCGGAGCGAATGCTTCACGCGCTAGAATGGGAAGGCGCATTATACCAATAGAGGTTTGCGGAGGCCATGTAGCTGCGCATGTGTAGCGGGAGTATCAATACGACTTTACGCATGCTTGCGCGGTTGGAGAGTAAGATAGAGGTTGTGTTCGGAAAGGATAGCCATGTGTTCGTCACGTAGAGTTTTCATTGGCGCCTCGCTTTCCCTCGCTGCATCCGCTGCAACTCTTTGGGCTACGCAGCACGGGCCTGTACCGCCGCAATTTCCGCCGCCATTTCCGCCAGCCGAACCTCCCGATTCGCCGCGCAGCCGCAAGCGCAATCAGGTGATACTTAAAGCTAACCGTGAGGCCATTGCGAAAGATGTTACTCGAATGTCCGAACTCGTCGAGGACTTGCAAAAGCAGCTGAAGGAAAACGACACTACCGACATACTTTCAGTAGACGTGCTGCGCAAATCGGAAGAAATCGAGAAATTAGCCAAGCAGGTGCGGGATTTGGTTCGGGGCTGACGACATTTTTCTTCCTTCATCACGCCCCGCAACGAAAAACACTCGAATTGCTGGTCGCGCAGAACCGGTCTAAAATGCACTCCTCGAAGGTACTTTGCGCGCCTGTAGCTCAATGGATAGAGCACTAGCCTCCGGAGCTAGGGGTTAGGAGTTCGAGTCTCCTCAGGCGCGCCATTTTCTCATTTTTTGCTCGCGTGAAGATCAGATCAAACGGCTTTCTATATGTGGGCTAAATACTTGTGGCATCTAGCGAGTAGTTCGAAAACACCATTTTGAGCAGTTTGGCTTGTTCTGCCGGTGGTTGCTTAACGTACCGAAAATAAGCGTTATTCGCGAGTTCGAAGATTTTGACGCTATCCAGAATGCGTTCCGAGCTGCTCTGCTTTAGGCCATGAATTGCCATTTGGATTCGCTGTTCTTCCGCTTGCCATTCAGCTGCTTTGCGGCTCCTAAAGTCTTCAGAGATTTTGCCGTCCAGTTTGTCTGTATAACGGCGGGAAGGAGGAAGTCGGAGGCTGGGGCCAGGCCGGATAAATTGATCCTGAGGGACGGCGCGCTATACTGGGGCGAGGCGCGCCGGGAAATCAGCCAAATCCGGTGCGTGAATGCTGCCGATGAAGTAGCCGCAGGAGCACCGCAATGCCACAGAAAAACCTTCGCCAGCCTGTGATTCTGAGCGCCGTGCGCACGCCCGTAGGGAAATTTCAGGGCGCGCTGTCGTCGTTTTCGGCCACGGAGCTTGGCGCGCGGGTGGTGGCCGAAGTGATTCATCGCGCGGGGGTCGAGCCGGACACAATCGACGAAGTCATCATGGGCAACGTGGTGCAGGCGGGGCTGGGGCAGAATCCTGCGCGACAGGCGGCGATCCGCGGAGGGGTCAACCCGCGCGCGGCGGCCATGACCATAAATAAGGTTTGCGGCTCGGGGCTCAAGGCCGTAGCGCTGGCGGCGCAGGCCGTGATGCTGGGCGAAAGCAACATGGTAGTGGCTGGCGGGATGGAATCGATGTCCAATTGCCCCTATCTGCTGCCCGGCGCGCGGACGGGCTATCGCATCGGTGACAGCAAGATCATCGATTCCATGATTCATGACGGGCTGTGGGATGCGTATGAAGACTTTCATATGGGCGTGACCGCGGAACTCGTGGCGGAGAAATACAAAATCTGGCGCGAGGAACAGGACCGCTTCGCGCTGCAGAGCCACCAGCGGGCCGTGCAGGCGATGAACTCCTGCTTCATCGAATCGCAGATTCTGCCGATTGATGTGCCGCAGAAAAAAGGCGAGCCGCTGGTGATGAGACGGGATGAATCGCCGCGGGCGGATGCGTCTTTGGAGGCGTTGGCGAAATTGCGGCCCGCGTTCAAGAAGGACGGCACGGTGACGGCAGGGAATGCTCCGGGCACGAATGACGGCGCGGCAGCCGTCATGGTCACGAGTGAAGAGACGGCATCGCGCCTGGGAAAGACGCCGATGGCACGGATCGTCGCTCAAGCGGTTTCGGGCGTGGAGCCAAAATGGGTAATGATGGCGCCGGTGGAAGCGGTGGAGAAGTTGCTGCGCAAAACGGGTTGGGATCGCGATGGTGATGTCGATCTTTACGAATTGAACGAAGCTTTTGCCGTGCAGGCGATTGCCGTGATGCGCGAATTGCGGCTCGATCCGGCGAAGGTCAACGTGAATGGCGGCGCGGTGGCGATCGGGCATCCCATCGGCGCTTCGGGGGCGCGGATTCTTGTGACGTTGTTATACGAGCTGCAGCGGCGCGGCGCGCATCGCGGGATTGCCGCGCTTTGCCTGGGCGGAGGCAATGCTGTGGCCTTGGCGGTCGAACGCTAAAAGCAGGGAAGCCTGAGGGTAAAAGCAGATTCCTCGCCGCCGTCCAAAAGGCGGCTGGGCTCGGAATGACAGAGGAGTTGCATCATACGCAGCTAAAGACAGCAAAAGATATGAGGGATTCCTCGCGACGCTCGGAATGACAACGAAAGGCAGAACTGCAGATCCTAGCTCCGCCACCACACCCCACCGCAGCGCCTATTGGGAATGCCCGTTCGCATACCTGCACGCACGTGAGCGCGCTCTGTTCGGTTAAGCCGGCGCGGGCTGGCGCTGGCGGCGGTCCGCCACGATGATGACGCGAATATCCTTGGCCTTTTGAACAATGCGCATGACGCGGTCGGTAAACAGAAGCCGGTTCAGTACATTTTGCTTTTTGGGGCGCCCGAGCAAGATTTGAGTCACCTGATTGCGATGCGCGAAATCCACGATGGTCTCAGCCACGTCGCGGCCTTCCAAGATGCGGCTCTCGATGTGAAGGTTCCTGGCGAAATTCAAATGCTTTTGCAACGCTTCGATATCCTGCGTTACCCAACTGCGGCCATCGCGTTGCGCCAAGACACAAACCGCGAAGCAATCAGCATTGAGGTAGTCCGCCATCCGACGGCCGCGGCGGATGAGCATGGCTGCGGAGGGATCCGCGGTAACGTAGATGAGAATTCGATCGCGAATCGATTTTTCATGCTGCGAAGAAGCGGGGGAAACTGCTTCTTCGCTTTCCGGCATCTCGGCGATCTCCCGGAATTCCAACTCATGCGCCGTCTGCCGGAGGGCGAGTTCGCGCAGGGCCGCTAGCGTGGATTCCTTGAAAAAGTTCTCCATCGCCTGCTGAGCTTTTTCCGGGGCGTAAATGTCTCCCCTCTTGAGGCGGTTCAGGAGCGCGCCGGTGGTGGCATCGACCATAACAACCTCATCGGCGCTTTTTACGAACCAGTCAGGGACAGTTTCGCGAACGCGAACGCCCGATATATTGAAGATGTGATCGTTCAAGCTCTCGAGGTGCTGGATATTCATGTTGGTGATGACATCAATTCCAGCATCCAGCAGGACTTGCACATCTTCCCATCGCTTGGCACGTTGGGAACCGGGCACGTTGGTGTGGGCCAACTCATCGACGACACAAATCTGCGGATTACGCCGGAGAATGGCGTCGGTATCCATCTCCGGAAAATCGCAGTTGCGATAGTTGATCTTTTTCGTGGGGATCATCTCGAGGCCGACAGTTTTGGCAATGGTGTCTTTGCGGCCGTGAGGTTCAAAGTAGCCGACGACGATGTCTTTTCCCTGCCGCTTGAGCTGCTGCGCCTCTTCCAGCATTCGAAATGTCTTGCCCACTCCGGCGGCATAGCCCAGCAAGACGCGCAGTTGACCGCGCCGCATGGGCTCGGCCTCGCCGACGGCTTCAGGCGCGGTGGGGGTAGACGACGACATCGATGCCCTCCGCCGATCGGATGATGCGTTCGATTAAATTGCTCCACAGGCGGCGCCAGGCGCCGTGGCGTGTACTGTGGCCGACAAAGATCTGAGTGATGCCTTTCTCGCGGGCGAATTTCAAAATCGCTTCCGCAGCATTTAATCCACTGAGAATTTCGACCTGGGCGCCGAGCCGACGAGCATAGCTGAGATTTTGTTCGAGGACGTCGCGATCCTCTTGCGAAAGCGCGGGCTGCTGGACATAAACGACATAAAATTCGCCCTGAAAGCGATCCGCATTGCGACGGCCGCTTTCGAGCATCTGAGCAGCGCTCGAACGCGGAGTGACGCAGACCATGATGCGCTCCTGCACGCCCCAGGGCGAATCCATGCCATGGGATCTGAGGTAGTTCTCGAGCTGGCGGTCGATTACGCTGGCCGCCGCCAGTAGCGCCAACTCGCGGAGCCGTGAAAGCTTGTGCTCCTCGGCGAGGCGTGCGGCGCTGCCTTTACCATCTATGCCGCGCGCTAAGGTCTCGGCGGGAGCATCAACGACTACGATCTCGTCGGCGCTTCGATCCAGGAAACCTCGGGGAATGGTATAGGCAGCCCGTTTGCCCGTGATGCGTTCCACTTCTTCCTGAAGTTTTTCCAAATACTGCAGGTTGACGGAAGTGAGGATGGAGATGCCCGCATCCAGCAACTGCTCGACATCCTGCCAGCGATGAGCATTGGGGCTGCCAGGCGGATTGTCGTAGGCAAGACCGTCGATGAGTGCGACCTGGGGATGACGGCGGATTACCGCTGGGATATCGATGGCCTCCACGCCATCAATTTTCAACATGGGAATGATTTCGAGCTTCTGCAGTACGGATTGGATCTCAGGCGGGTACTGGGGCTGCAGCCCGCAAACGACCACATCCTCGCCTCTTTCACGGCGGCGCCGACCCTCATCGAGCATTTGAAAGGATTTGCCGACTCCGGAAGCGTAGCCGAGAAAGACTTTGAGGCGACCGCGACGTTTGCGGGCTTCCTCCCGCTCGATTTCGGCGAGAAGTTGATCGGGGGTGGGGCGGTGCAGCGAATCGCTAGCCATTACAAGTATTCTAACGGGGCAATAAAGCTAGGGGAATGGCGGGCCCAATCAATGTATTGATTCGGCAGCCCGCCACCAGCGCCTAAGTGCAACGAGCGACCAAACCGCTTCCACCAGGCCGAAAGGCCACGCGCCCTGAAGGAATCCGTAGGCAGAACTCAAAACGCAGGCTGCCGCAAAGCCGAGGATGTACCAGCGGCTACGCTTCTCCAATGCGTAAAAAATCAGCATCAGAGTGACGGCGATAAGTCCAAAGAGCGTGAGGCCATTCACCGTCTATTTGGAAACCGGAAAATGCCGGTCGAGGGCAACATTCAACAGCAATACATTTACACGCGGCTCGCCAAACAGGCCCCAATCGGGGCGCTCGGTGGATTGCGCGATGAGTTGCTTGACTCGATCGGCAGAAATGCCGCGCGCCTTTGCCACACGGGCGGCCTGCACTTCAGCGTTCGCCGGGCTGATATGCGGGTCAAGACCGGAAGCCGAGCCGGTCACCGCGTCTTGCGGGATGAGCGCCTTCGGAGTGAACACCAACGGCGCTTTATCGTCATTGAAGGCTTTGATCAGCTTTACGTCATCGAGATTGCCCTGAGAATCTTTGAATTGGTCGAGCGGCACAGATGAGTCGTAAGGAATGCCGTTGTCGATGCAGTAGTGCACGATGCGGTCGTCAATGCCATCGAAATCGACGACTTCGTTTTTCTTGTCGTCCATTTTTGTGGCGCCGTGCAGGAGCCTGGCGCTCGTCGGGCCCAGATTCGAAGCCCCGGACTGCGTGGCATCGTAGCCGCCGCCGGCACTGGAAGGCCTGGGATGAAAATATTGAGGCTTCGTAAACGGCTGGCCGATCAGGCTCGATCCCACGACTTTTCCATTCACGGTCACCAGGCTGCCCTTCGATTGCTTTGGAAAAATCGTTTCCGAGAGGCCGGTCATCACCAAAGGATAGATGACGCCCGTCAGAATGGTGAAAACGATGGTCAAGCGCAAGCCAGGTCCAAGTTCTTTGAGCATGGGTTTACTCCTTCACGCGAGATGCAGCGCCACGAGCATCTTGTCGATCAGCCAGATGCCGGGGAACGGAACGATAATGCCACCCAGACCATAGACGAGCAGATTGCGCGTCAGCATCTGTCCCGCGCTGAGAGGCTTGTACTGGACACCGCGAAGTGCCAACGGCACAAGCGCGATGATGATCACGGCATTGAAAATCACGGCCGCGAGCACGGCGCTCTGCGGCGAATGTAATCCCATGATGTTGAGCAGGTTGAGTTCCGGATAAATTGGAGCGAACATCGCCGGAATGATGGCGAAATATTTGGCGACATCATTGGCAATTGAAAAAGTGGTCAGCGCGCCGCGAGTGATCAGCAATTGCTTGCCGATAGCGACGACTTCGATCAGCTTGGTCGGATTGCTGTCGAGGTCAACCATATTGCCGGCCTCTTTTGCCGCCATGGTGCCGGTGTTCATGGCTACGCCAACGTCAGCCTGAGCCAATGCCGGAGCATCGTTCGTACCGTCGCCGGTCATGGCTACGAGCCGGCCCTCGGCTTGTTCCTTGCGGATGTATTCGAGCTTGTCTTTCGGAGTGGCCTGGGCGAGGAAATCATCTACGCCCGCTTCGTGCGCGATCGCGGCCGCAGTCAGCGGGTTATCGCCGGTGATCATTACAGAGCGAATGCCCATAGCGCGCAGCGACGCCAACCGTTCGCGCATTCCGCCCTTTACGATGTCTTTGAGGTGAACGATGCCGAGGAGTTTCGGTCCATCGGCAACCGCCAGCGGCGTTCCGCCGTTTCTCGAAATGCGATCGGAGGTTTCCATGAGCGAGGAAGGCACCGTGCCGCCCGCCTCCTTCACGAATCTGGCAATCGCGTCGGTCGCTCCCTTTCGCAGGCGGCGCCCGTCAATATCGACGCCGCTCATACGCGTGTAGGCGGAGAATGGAATGAAATTGGCTTCGTGCTCGGCGACCTCGCGGCCGCGCAGGTTATACATCTGCTTGGCCAGCACCACAATTGAGCGACCCTCGGGAGTTTCATCAGCGAGACTTGAAAGCTGTGCGGCATCGGCCAGTTCGCTTTGTGTGGCGGCATCGGCGGGAATGAATTCAACGGCTTGGCGATTGCCGAGCGTGATCGTGCCGGTTTTGTCCAAAAGTAAGGTGTTGACGTCGCCAGAGGCCTCGACGGCTTTGCCGCTCATGGCCAAGACGTTGTGCTGCATAACGCGATCCATGCCGGCGATGCCAATCGCGGAGAGCAAACCGCCGATGGTGGTGGGGATCAGGCAGACCAGTAGAGAGACGAGGACGGCGACCGTAGGAGCACTGCCGCTCCCCACGGCTGAAATCGCATATTTTGCGTACGGCGGCAGAGTCGCGACGGCGAGCAAGAAGATTAGTGTCAGGCCGGCGATGAGGATATTCAGCGCGATTTCGTTGGGCGTTTTCTGGCGGACGGCGCCTTCAACCAACGCGATCATGCGGTCGAGGAATGTTTCACCGGGGTTCGAAGTGATGCGAATCTTAATGTGGTCGGAAAGGACTTTGGTGCCGCCCGTTACGGCGCTGCGATCGCCGCCGGATTCGCGAATGACGGGTGCGCTCTCGCCGGTAATCACGGATTCGTCAACGCTGGCGATGCCTTCGATTACCTCGCCATCGCCCGGAATTAAATAGCCCGCCTCGCAATAGACGACGTCCCCGGCGCGCAGCCGCGATGCAGGGACCATCTCGAATTTGTCATTGGGCAGGAGCTTGCGCGCCATGGTGTCAGTCTTTGTCTTTCGCAGAGCATCAGCCTGAGCTTTGCCGCGCGCTTCGGCCATCGCTTCGGCAAAGTTTGCGAAGAGGACCGTAAACCAGAGCCACAGTGCTATCTGAATGCCGAATAACGTTCCGCCTGCGCCGGCGAAGGCATCCTTAATCACAAAGACGGTCGTCAGCGCAGCTCCCACTTCCACGACAAACATGACCGGATTCTTGGCGACCATCACCGGATTCAACTTCACAAACGATTCCCGGATGGCGCGTCGCATGATTTCGGGGTCGAACAAAGGCCGCGCACGCGCACCGCGCGAAATCAGCGTCGCCGGTTCTTGCTCTTTCAGATCCGGCCTTCGTTCCACCGGAGGGGCAGTAGCAGCAGCCATCTCGTTCTCCTTAGTTCCTTCAGAAAAGCTTGCCGTTCAGCATTTGGAAATGCTCGACGATCGGTCCTAGCGATAGCGCGGGGAAATAGGTAAGCGCTCCGACAATGACGATCGTGCCGATCAACAGGACAACGAAGAGTGATCCATTTGTGGGCAAGGTCCCGCTGGTGACCGGAATCAGTTTCTTTGAGGCCAGACTGCCGGCGATCGCCAAAGCCGGAACGATGAAAAGAAATCGGCCCACGAGCATGTCGAGGCCCATAGTGAGGTTGTACCAAGGTGTATTGGCATTGATTCCGGCAAAAGCGCTGCCGTTATTGCCTGCGCCGCTCGAGTATGCGTACAAGATTTCCGAGAAGCCGTGCGCGCCGTTGTTGTTTGTATTCGCGGCCGCCGCTCCCGGTGAGTTCCAATAGCCGCCCTTTGCAAACGACGCTATGGAACTCAAGGCAGTGAAGCCAAGAATCACCAGCGATGTCGCGAGCACAGCAATGATCGCCATTTTGACTTCTTTTTGCTCGATCTTCTTGCCGACATATTCGGGCGTGCGCCCGACCATGAGGCCACCGATGAATACAGCAATGACGGCGTAGATCAACATGCTGTAGAGACCGGCGCCGACACCGCCAAAGATCACCTCGTCGGTTTGAATGTTGAAGAGCGGTACGAGTCCGCCAATGGGTGTAAAGCTGTCGTGCATGCTGTTAACGGCTCCAGAACTGGCGTCTGTGGTCACGGTGGCAAAGAGAGCCGACTGGGCGATGCCGAAGCGGACTTCCTTGCCCTCCATATTGCCGCCCGGCTGGCTTCCCGTGTAGGTACGCTCGAGGCCGGCGCTGGCGACCATGGGATTGCCGCGCTGCTCGGCCCAATAGCAAACGAAAACGCCAATGAAAAACAACGTGGCCATGGTTCCAAACAGGGCCCACCCCTGCTTTGTATCGCGGACCATTTTGCCGAAGGTGTAGGTCAAGCCCGCGCCCAGGCAGAAGATCAACAGCATCTGCAGCAGATTCGAGAGAGGGGTGGGATTTTCGTAAGGATGAGAGGAGTTGGCGTTGAAGAATCCGCCGCCGTTCGTACCGAGCATTTTAATAGCGAGCTGCGAGGCCAGGGGGCCTTGCTCGATTACTTGCGTCGCGCCCTCAAGCGTGGTCGCGTTCACCGGCCCGCGGAAGTTCTGGATGCATCCCTGCCCAACCAGAAGTAAGGCCGCAACAATCGCAATGGGCAGCAGAACGTAGAGCGTGCAGCGGGTCACATCGAGCCAGAAGTTGCCGATGGTTTTCGCCGTGTGGCGCGCGAATCCGCGGATCAGTGCCACCGCCACTGCAATACCCACGGCGGCAGAGACGAAATTCTGGACGGCCAATGCCGCCATCTGGGTGAGGTAGCTCATCGTGGTGTCGGGAGAATAGGATTGCCAGTTCGTGTTGGTCATGAAGCTGACTGCCGTGTTAAAGGCAAGGTCGGGCGTGATCGGCGTAGCGAATGACGGCGCTTTGGCTGTGGAAAACTGCATCGGATTGAGCGGCAGATGCCCCTGCAATCGCTGCAGCAGGTACACCGCGAGGAAGCTGAAGACGCTGAAGGAAATCAGCGAGGCGGAGTAACCCACCCAGGATTGCTCGACGTCTTCGCGGACTGCGCCAAGCCGATAGATCAAGCGCTCGAGAGGACGAAATGCCGGATGAAGAAAGGTTCTCTGGCCTTCGAAAACGTGATACATGAACGTGCCGATGGGTTTAGTGATTGCCAGCACGATGGCGAAAAAGATCAATATTTGGGCGACACCACTCCAAGTCATTTCAGCACCTCAAAATCTCTCCGGTCGAAGCAACGCGTACAGCAAATAAATGAAAAGGGCCGCCGCTACGATTCCAGCGATGGCGTATTCCATGAAATCCCCCTAAAGATGCTCCGAGGCTTTGGTGAACCCCCAGAGCAAGACGAAAAATGCAACCACGACGCCGATGTAAAAAATATCCAGCAACATACTCACCTCGCGAAAATAGGGCGCGGCAAAATGCGCGCTTTCGGAGCCGAACGCGGCTTGGAATCAACGAAGACGACTTGATGACCTTTCGAGCTGATCTCCCGCGCGACGCGGTGTTCTTTGGTGGGCCACCAATGCTTTCGCCCGCCGATGAGGACCAGCGAATCCGGTTTCAGAACCTGGAGAAGCGTTTGGAGGCGATCGCGACAGAAATAGAGATGAACGGTGGGATCGAAGGGATCCAGATCAGCGTGCGAAACAAGCTTGCGAAGCACGTCCTGCAAAAAGTCCACTGAGATGTGTGGCCGACCAACAGGAAATTGAAAAGGCACGGCGACAGCCGCGCGCACGCGGATGCGCGCTCCGAGTTCACCCGCTAACAATTGAGCAATTTTCAACGCGGCGGCTGTAGCCGCGAGGTCAGTAAAGATGACGTTTACCTCAAGCGGACCGGAAGCAAACTGCGGCGGCGTCCGGTGTGTCGCCTTGAATGAAGGATTCGTGAGGATTTCGCGGTAGCGAGCGTTCATTGCCGTAGTATCCGGCCCTAATCCTGCTCCCGCGGTGATAAACGAGGCATAAACGGCACCTAAGAAGCGCATAAACGGGCCGCCCGACAGCCCGGCTAGGCTTACAGAGCGGCAAAAGCCTCTCCGTGATGCGGATCACACCCGGGGGCGGAAACTAAGATTGGGGAAGCTGAAAGCGGTAGCCGGCCCAGGCGTCGGTTACGAGGAATTGCGGTTTCGAAGGATCGAGTTCAATTTTCTTGCGCAAGCGGTTGATGAAGACGCGCAGGTACTCGAGTTCGTCGCCGTAATCGGGTCCCCACACGGCCTGAAGCAATTCTCTGTGGGAAATTGTTTTGTTGGGGCGCGCGATCAAATAGGAGAGGACGTCAAACTCTTTTGCGGTAAGGCGAGAGGCGCGCCCACGGACATTCACCTGGCGGGAAGCGAGATCGATGGAGACGCCCCTCCCCTCCAGTTGGCTGAGCTGGGTTTGATCGGGAGAATGGGTCAACCGCCGCAAAGTGGCGCGAATGCGGGCGAGCAACTCCGGAGTGCTGAAAGGTTTGGTGACGTAATCGTCGGCTCCGGCGTCGAGCGCATCCACCTTGTCGCTTTCTGAATTACTGACCGTGAGCACGATGACCGCGATCTCGGAACCTGAGCGGATCAGCCGGCAAGTCTCGAGGCCGCCGATTCCCGGCATATTCATATCCAAAAGCACCAGGTCATAGTTGCTTGACCTGAGCTCGTCGAGAGCCTCTTCGCCGGTTCGAACATCCGCGACCTCGTAGCCGCGGGCCGTTAACGTTGTTCGCATGGCCCTGCGGATCTGAGGATCGTCATCGACGACGAGGATCCTGCCGGCGCTCATAGTGCGCTGCTCCCGTCAGCCACCGGCAGGGAAAATGAGAATTCGGAGCCTTCTCCCGGCTTACTGCGAACCGAGAGTTCCTCACCATGGGCGCGCACGATCTCGCGCGCAATAGACAGGCCCATGCCCGTTCCTTTGAGGTGACGCTGCTTGGAGCCACGATAAAATTTTTCGAAGATTTGCGACTGTTCTTCCTCTGAAATGCCGACGCCTTGATCGACAACGTAAACGATGACGTGATTGCCGTTTTCCCGGGCACCGACGGAAATGGGCGTATGTTGAGGAGAGTATTTCAAAGCATTGTCGATCAGATGGGCGATCACCATCTGGATGAGTTCGGCATCCACGGAGACCAGCGGAAGATTTTCCGGGACGGAGACGTTTACGTTTCTTCCATTGGTTAAAGGTTTCGTTTTTCGAAGAGCGCCCGAAACAAGCGAACCCGGCAAGTGAATGCTGCGTTGCAGCTGGAATTTACCGCCTTCGATTCGGGCGAGTTGAATGGCCTCGGTGACGAGAGTGGCGAGTCGGTCAGCGGACTCGTCAGCGATGGAGATCAATTCGCGTTCGCGCGCGTCAAGCTTGGCCGCGGGATCGGAGAGCAAATCCGTAGTGGCAGCCTTGATCGAGGTCAGCGGAGTCTTGAACTCATGAGCGATCGCATCCAGGAGGGTGGACTTCAGTTCCTCACTTCTTCTGGCGACTTCGGCGCGATTCACCGCCTGTTCTGAAAACGCGCGCTCCAGCCAGATCGCCACGAGATTCACAAGGGATTGCAAGGCAGCATCGGAGAGAGAGCCACCGCGGACTGCAAGGCTGGCGATCGGCTCCCGGCCCAGGCGAATCGGCGTGATGAGGAGCGCTCTATTTTCATCTCGCGAGGCTTGCGAGCGAATCACCGCCTCGCGAAGCTCGCTATCGATCGCGGGCAAATCCTCAAAGCCGGCGCGGTATGTTTCTGCGCTGCCGCGCTCATAAAGGGCCACACCGGTAAATTCAAAGACGCGCGCGATCTCTTCGACGACTTGCTTGGCGATCGGGCGTGTGGGGTCTCTCAGCAGCAGCGCGCGGCTGAGCGAATAGAGCTTCTCCATTTCGTTCTGGCGGTCGATGGCATCCATTGTGCGGCGCTTTGCTCGGGCGGAAAGCTGGCTCGCAGTTAACGACGTCGCGAGGAAAGCGAAGAGCGCGACCCAGTTACGAGGATCCGAAATGGTCAGCGTCCCCACCGGGGGGAGGAAGTAGTAATTGAAGCAGAGCATGGCCACGAAAGAAGCGATTGTGGATTCAATCATGCCCGCCCCAGTCGCGATCAGGAGAATTGCAACAAGATAAAGAAATCCCGCGGTCAACTCGTTGACCGGAATCAAACGGGAGGAAACGAACGTAACCGCCGCAACCCAGCCGAGCGCCAGCAGCACGCGTCCTGCAACGCCGAACAGCCATTGAGCCGAGTTGCGGAAGTTCACCTGGCGGGCGGCCGCAGGAGGATGGTCTTTAATCGCCATGTCCAGCGATTATAGGCCGAAGACATATGGTGCTGAATCGGCGGGCGGGAAGGGCGCGCGATTTTGAACGGCGGGAAAATGCTTTAGAATCGGTCGAGCGTTCTGTGGGCGTGTAGCTCAGTTGGCAGAGCACCTGCTTTGCAAGCAGGGGGTCGGGGGTTCGAGTCCCCCCACGTCCACCAAATTCTTCCTGATTGCAAAAGACTTAGCGAAAACGTTCTGTCCCGACAGCTCGATTATTCGTGCACACTGTGCACGAACTGTGCACGAATGCGTCATTGGACCGCCTCTGTGCACAATGGCGCGGTCGAAAAAGCATCGGCCTCCCCCACCGGCGTCATTTCGTTGGCTCGACGGTTCAGCTTCTCTAGGGCTTCGCGCTTCATCCTCAACTTCATTTGCGAATACTTCTTCAAGACTTGCGCGTCGCTCTGGCGGAGCAGTTGCGTCACCCACTCGTCGGCTACGCCTCCCGCGCTCAGCCTTGTGGCATAGGCTGAACGGAGATCGTAAATCCGAAAATAGGGAATCTTCGCCCGTCGCAGAGTTTTCTTCCAAACGGTTTTGAGTTTCTTGAGGTGCCCGGTTGGATTCAGATCGCTCGGAAACAAGTACGGCCCCGTGCCTGAAATCACCATCTGATTCTTGAAAGCCTCGACAGCGATAGGCGTGAGGGGTGCTTCGGCGACGCCATTCGGAGTTTTCGAATCCGGTATCCAGACAACCGCATTTTGCAAATCCACTTGGTCCTTTTTCATCGGAATCAGTTCCTTGTAGATCCGCAATCCGGTCTCTGTGATGATCTGAACGATGTTCCGTAGATACTGCGGAGCATGCGCCTCGATTCTTTGCTGCTCGGAAAATGAAACGTAGTGCGGTCTGAACAAGCCTTTCACAGCGTCCGGAAACTCAACATCTGAACAGGGATTTGTCGCAAGCAGCTTCTTGCGAACGGCAACGTTGAGCATACGCCGGAGAACTCTGAACTCCTGGTGTACCGTCGTGGACTTGACCGTTCGCAGCTCCTTGTAGCCAAGCTTGGCCTTGACAACGACGGGCGCGCGAAGGCGCTCGCGAAGGTAGCCGTCAATGGAATCGGCGGTGAGGTCCACCAATCGGGTTTGACCAAATGCAGCCCGGAGGTGTTTGATGCACCGCTCGTTTGCACTGTGCGTGCCTGTCGCGCGCATGGGAGGCTTGGAATAGTTCTCCAAAAAAGAATCCGCCCATTGCCCGTAAGTCAAGGTTTCGCCCTTTTGCACGACTTCCAGGAGATTGGCGTCTCTCGCCAGAAGTCGTTCCCTGAGTTTCTTATTTGCTTCTTCCCAATCGGCGGACTGGCTGGACTCTCTCCGGGCAATGCCCTTGCGATCCCGATAGCGAATCCACCAAATTTGCGTGCCAGCCTGCCGGTAAACTACACCGTCGTACTTTCGTGCTCTAGGCATTCTCCATCTCCTGTCTGAACGACGCGCGGAACGAGGCCAACTCCGATTTCAGGAACCGGATGTTGCGACCCATTACGCGGAGATGGGGAATCTGCTTTCGCTCCACCCAAAGATACACAGTCTGCTGGCTGACTCCAAGGAATTTGGCTGCCTCGCGGACCGTCATCGGAAATTCATCCTGCGGTCTCGCGGTTTTGGGATCGGGTACTTCCAGTGTCGTTTGGCTCATGGCGTTTCCCTTGAGTTATGGCTGATTTCGGCTACTTCGGAACTCTGCTCGGCTGCACGGCTCTGCAAGTCGGCCTGCGCTTTCGCAACTGTGTGGCGCGCGTAGTATTCGGGGTCGTGTTTATCGTCGGCGCGGTAGTCGGCGATGTGCCGGATGATTTCTTCGGGATCGTCGCCTCGGGCAAGGGCGCGCTTCGGTTAACCCAATCCCGTTCGGATTGGGTGAGCGTTTCGCGGGGGCCGCTCAAGCGGTGTGGCCTTTGCTCTGGTGTTCGGTCGCCCTTGGCCGGACCGGATGCGATTTTGAAATCTCGAAGGTTGTACGTCTTGTCGGAATGCTTTGTCGCCCACACAGGGCATTGGTCGCCGTACTTCCTGTTGGCGAATCCGGGGAGCCGGAGGACGCGCGACACATCCGTTGCTGCGATGTCCGCCCCGAACTCGTGAGCCATGCGCTGCTGAAGGTCTTCGGCTTCGTGCGGCGTCGCGCCTTCGATCTTCCAAATTACCTGGTGTTTCCCTGGCGAGGTGTCCAAGACGAAATTCGGCTTGGGAACTTCGTCTGAACCCTGAATCGCCTTGAGCGAGTCGGAGCCTCGGTAATCTAGGTCCAGATAAACGTGCTTAATTTCACGGATGTCACGCTTGGTTCGGCTATACGCTCCGTCTTTCAGCGTATTCATCCCCATGTAGATGTCGAATCCCGCTTGATTCCTCTCCTTGAGCCACTGTTGAAAATCGGGGGCTGCGATCTTTTCTGCTGACGCGATGCGCTGGATGACTTCCTCGGTAGTCCGGTTCCGAAGTAGCACAGCCACTCGGTCAGACGGCTTGAAATTGTCGAGGATGTACTCGGACGCTGAAAGAGAGTCCTGCATGGGCTGTCCCTTGAAAAAAAGAGCTAAAGGTGTGCTGCGAAGACTGAGGAGAGGTCGTATCTGTCGTTTTCGGAGTTGTAGCCGCGAATTTCGAGAACGTCGGCAATAAATCGCTTCCCTGGGCCGGCGCTCAAGTTGAATGAGGACATTCAACGAATCTGCGATGTTGCTCTTGATGGCGCGATACGGGAGTTCGATTCCGCTCTGGAGAACGCAGCTTGTGAAACGCGCAAGAGCCTGGGCAGCGGAACTGGCATGAACGGTCGAAAGCGTTCCCGAATGGCCAGTATTGAGCAATTGCAGCAAATCAAATGCTTCGCCGCCGCGAATCTCCCCAAGGATGATGCGGTCGGGCCGGTGCCGCAAAGATGCCTTGAGCAAGTCGCGGATCGTAATGGCAGGCAATTCCGGCTGTGCCTGACGCGCCTCAAAGCGAACGAGATTGGGTTTTTCCAACTGGATTTCGGAAGTGTCCTCGATGAGGAGAATACGGTCCTCGTCGGCAATGAACTTGCCGAGCGCGTTCAAGAGGGTCGTCTTGCCACATCCGGTTCCGCCACTGATGAGAATGTTTTGGCGGTTCTGGACATAGCTTTGGAGGCGGGCTGCAAGCTCGCAGTCCAGCGTGCCCGTTCGCACGAGGTCTTCAACCGTAAAATGACGGCTATTGAATTTGCGGATCGTAAGGGTCACTCCGTGGATGCTGCACGGGGGAATCACGGCGGCTACGCGGCTGCCGTCCGGGAGTCTTGAATCAAGAATGGGTTTGGCTTCGGAAATGTCATCTCCCAAACGCCGGGCGATGTTCTTGACGGCAACCATCAAAGATTTCTCGCTTAGGGTCAGATCGGGGATCTCCTCAAGCACACCTGCCCGCTCAATGAAGACGTGGTTCGATCCGTTGACCATGATTTCGCTAACAGAGTCATCGCGAATCAGATGCTCGATGGGCCGCAAAAACGGAAGGATAGTTTCGAATCCGAGCGTCACACTTCACCGTCCACAATCTGGCGAAAATAGGACTTATTCACGTCGTTGTAGTAGGGCTTAAGATAGCAAAACATCGGGGGCATCGGGTTGAGGCCGTCGTAGGCGATAGTGATGGATTGTGCGTTCCTGAGTTCCGTGAAGGTCTTCATATCGAAGCGAAAGTCCGTCTGCGTGTTGTAGCTTTTAGAGGCGGTCACATTGGCACGGTGCGCGATGGCTTTTCCGGTGAGCAAGCTCACTCTGGCGTCGTGCCCGCTTTCGGAGATGTTGTAGCTGACCTTCAGCTTATCTTCCCGCCCGCAGAGTTCGCTGGCAGTGCGGGCCGAGAAATCATCGGAGAGCGCGAGGAAAAGCTTGGTGCGGAAGGTCTGCAAGAGCGTGCGCCAAGTCTCACCGGGCAAGACGGATTTCAGGGAACTGATGCTCTGCGTGGCGACAATCGGAATGCATTTGGGCTGGCGGGAGAGGCTGAAAAACTTCTCGTCACCAGTGGGTTCATTCTCGCCGACCGTGGCGAAGTTCTGGTATTCATCGCAGACGAAGAAAACTTCACGAAAGTGCCTCTTGGGGTCACGCGCCATGTCGGGGACGCGATTTAGCACGGCTCGCTGAAAATCGAGCTTCATCATCACGCCCAAGGCGCGGGCCAAGCCTGGATTCAGTCCGATGGGAAAATTCAGAGCGCATACCTTGCCGTTTTCGATGAGCCATCGGAACGATGGAAGAGGCTTCCCTAATGTGCCGTCAGCGTTGGCAACGGAGTCATAGCATTTTGCCGGTGGACAGAAGGTGCGCTTCACGCGCGGGTTGTCATCAAAAAGCGATAGGAAAACGGAGATGCCTTCGACAATAGAGGTCCTGAGTTTTGGCTCGATCCTGCGCCAGTCGTCGTAAAGCCATCTCTTCACTGCCTCAAGCTGTTCCCGTTTGAACGAATCAGGGTCGTCGGGAGAAGCCTCCGTCAACGCCTCGAATTCGATGCCTTTGTTGTGGAGAAGAACGCGGAGGTGTTCCGAATCGTCGGCGCGGTACATCCCGGAGTCGGCTATGCCCAGGGTGAACTTGAATGGTGCAAGTTCACTCACGTGGGTGAGGTACGCCTCGGATGAAATGAGAACATAACGGCGACCGCCGATCTTCTGTTCTGCCTCATGGATTGTCTTCTCCAGCTTGTCGGGCGAAATGGCGCATTGATAGACATCAAAGAGCGTCACGTAGTCGTAGGTGATCTTGTGAAACAGAATGATGAACTTCACCAGGTTCGTGCATGCCTGCTGCCAGAAGGGTTCCTTGCCCTTGCCGAAGAGGTTGTTCAAGAGCGACGCGACGCTGTATGCAAGCGCGTAGGCGTCCAGGTCGTTGTGCAAGGGGTTGTAGCGGTACTCGGAATCGAGGCTGATTTCAACGTAGTCCTCTGCCCGGCCATGCCGGGTGAGAATCTCCTTTACCTGATGGCAGAAATCACCTTTCACTTCGAGCACAAGCCCGCCGATCTTCTTGTCGGCGTCGGAGGCTCTGTAAGCGACAAGTTGCTCAACAAACGGATACATGCAGCAACTCGTCTTTCCGGTACCGACCGCGCCAATAATGGCAATGCCGGTGAAAAGCCCGCGCTGCGGGATGATCAGCCAACGCGGAGTTTCGGATGGCACAGGCTTACGCGGATTGTGAATCTCGCCGACAACAAGAAACACGTCCTGCCGCTGACGTGAATCGGGGTATCGGGGCAAGCGCCATGCGGTGATCTTCCGGTGTGCCCTCAACGCGAAGATGTAAAGACCGGAAAGAAGGACCGAATAAACGAAGGTGCCGAAGGATTTGTGCAGGCTTAAAACACGCAGGTGGCGGTGGAGCCGGTGTTTCAGTTGATCGTGGGGCAGACGGTCACGCCAGAGGCCAACGACAAACAGCAGTTAGTACCAATGATCGAGAAGATTGAAGAGCAGAGTGGACAGAAACCGCAAGAAGTACTGGCCGACACTGGATATTGCTCGGAACAAAATTTGCGGTACTTAAGCAAACACAACATTAGCGGATGGGTGGCTACGGAGAAATGGAAGCACGGCGAAGCGAGACCCCCTTGCCCGCGAGGCGCTACCGAGCGAAGCGGGTGAGGTGGAGCGGATGAAGCGGAAGTTGCAGACCCAAGTGGGAGCGAGTGTGTACGCGACCCGCAAGTCTGTGGTGGAGCCGGTATTCGGACAGATCAAACAGGGCCGCGGGTTCCGCCAGTTCCTGTTACGTGGGTTGGAGAAGGTGCGTGGCGAGTGGGCCTTGATCTGCCTGACCCACAATCTTCTGAAATTCCACAAAATCTGTTATGGATAAGTCGAAACTTTGGCGAGTCAGCGGCTCCTTCAGTTCGAACGAGAGAGCCGCCCCGGGACAATAGCTGCATATCGGAGCCGCCGTTGAGCGGTACCTGCCCCGAAGGCGTTCCAAACCGTAAATCTCGGACACGCTCCTAGCTGAGGAATTCCCTGATCCTTCCCTGATAAAATTCCCTGCTCAATTGGCGGCAGGAGGCACTAGTGCATTCATTCGGCATGCCTTGCTTGACTTGTAAGCGGAGTCGGCGCTCCATTTGCCTATATTTTTCGCTGTTAAGCCCTCCCCCCCAATGCGGTTGCGCAACATTCCCCAAAGATGCGATAAACGTACTTCGAAAATCGCTTCTGCTGCCAGTCATCAGTTTGCGTTAGCTGCAATGCGGAAAGGCCTATTAGAAAAGGAATTTGATGGGACGAGGCCATATCGAAAACATCTCGGTAATCGGGCTGGGGAAGCTCGGTGCCTGTATGGCGGCTGCGCTGGCGAGCCGCGGTTTCAATGTAATCGGCTGTGACGTGGATAGACGCAAATCCGAAGCCCTGCATAACGGAGTCGCGGTTACTGAAGAGCCGAACCTACAAGAAACTATCGAACTGGCCGGTTCGCGCCTTACGGCTACTAACGATTTCAAGCAAGCGGTACTCGAAACCGATACCTCGTTTTTTATTCTGCCAACGCCGAGTCTGTCCGACGGCAGTTTCAGCAACGACCTGCTGATCGCAGCGTTTAAATCTGTCGTCAAGATCTTGACCGAACGACGGAAGCAGCGTCACCTTTTCATCGTAAGCTCCACGATTACTCCCGGCACGTGCGCTAAAGTTCTTGAACCGTTGCTTAAGCAGACGCTGGCCCATTCTGGAATAGAGTTCGGTCTCTGTTACAACCCTCAGTTCATTGCCCTTGGGAACGTCATCAACGGCCTGTTGAAACCGGATCTTGTGCTCGTTGGCGAATCGGATCTTACCTCGGGTGAACTGGTCGCGCAGATACAGAGGAAGCTAGCCACTAACTCGCCTCCCATCCAGCGGATGTCCAACATAAATGCAGAACTGGCAAAAATCGCGTTGAACTGTGCTGTGACAATGAAAATCAGTTTTGTAAATCAGCTCAGCAACGTTTGTGCCAAAATTCCAGGCGCTGATCCGGACGTAATCCTGCAGGCGATCGGCAAAGATAGGCGCATCGGAAACGATTACCTTAAACCCGGATTAGGCTTCGGCGGACCATGTTTTCCACGCGATAATCGGCTATTTCAATTTGTCGCGGAGTCTGTCGGGGCAGATGCTGCTCTCTCTAGAGCTACGGATCAAATAAACGACGATGTAAACTGCCGGCTGTTTGAAACGGTCTCGCGATATTGCCCACCTGGTGCTCGCGTTGGCGTGTTGGGATTAGCATATAAACCGCTCACTGATGTGACCGATGAATCCGCCGGAATTGGGCTTTGTCGCCGGCTAGCCGATGCTGCGCGTACCGTTTTTGCTCACGATTATCTGGCAAGCAAGAATGCATCGTCGGCACTTGCCGAAACCTCCGTTCACATCTGCAGCGATCCAGCGGAAATCCTGCAGGAGGCATGCCGGACAATCGTCGTTACATGCCCGTGGCCGCAGTACAGAAAGTTTTTTGAAATGAACAAGTACTGCTTCCGTGGCACGCACACGACGGTGTTAGATCCATGGCGCCTGCTTCAGTCGATAGTCGATCACGACGTGCACTACATCACCACTTTGGATTCGCCAAAAGCAGTTGCGTCGGCCAAAGTCGCAACACATTTCTAGGGTGGAGCGAACGATCTTGCGTCTGGTTAGTCGTCCAAAATCTAACGGAAATAAACCAGGTAACGGTCTCATTGTGATTACAGGTGCAGGCGGCTTCATTGGCGGCAATCTGGTCAAATATTTCCGCAAGAAAGGCTTCTCGCGAATTCGCGCAGTGGACAAAAAACCTTTCCATACATGGTATTTGCAGTTTCCAAATGTGGAAAATCTCACTCTTGACTGCAGCAATGAGGAGACCTGTAGGGATGTGTGCGAAGGTGCGACGGAAGTGTATAACCTGGCCGAAGATATGGGCGGACTGGGATTCATCGAACGCTTTCGCGTGGAGTGCCTTCGCAATATTCTGATCAACACCCACATGATTGAGGCTGCCTATCGCGCGGGTGTCCAGCAATATTTCTTCTCCTCTTCCGCCTGTGCATATAACGTAACGCTTCAGCAGGACCCCAACGTTCGCGCCCTGAAGGAATCCGACGCATATCCTGCTATGGCTGAGCGTGGCTATGGTTGGGAAAAGCTTATGTCGGAAATTTTTTGCCAGGAATATTGGGCGGAGCGAGGCCTCAGGACCTTTATTGCGCGATTTCATAATGTTTACGGTCCGTACGGCACCTGGGACGGCGGTCGTGAAAAGGCACCCGCAGCGATCTGCCGGAAAGTTGTGCAGGCCATCGATACAGACAGTGGCGAAATCGAAATCTGGGGAGATGGCACTCAGACGCGGAGTTTCATGTACATTGACGATTGCGTGCAGGGCATCGATATGATCACGCATTGCGACGATTTGATCGCGACGCCAATCAACCTTGGATCCGCTGAACTCATAAGTATCGATAACCTCGTATCGATTGTCGAAGCGATCGCGGGTGTAAAGCTCCGCAGGAAATATGATGCCACTGCACCTCGAGGTGTAGCCGGACGCAACAGCGACAATACTTTCATAAAACAAATATTGAATTGGGAACCGAACACGACGCTCGCGGTAGGATTACGCGAGACGTATACCTGGATCAAAAACGAGTATGCAAAACGCAAACAGGGGCAGCTGATCGTCTCGTGATTTTTGTCGGCAGAGGAATAGGAAGCGATAGCGGCTTTTTCTTGTGACATAACTCCCTATGCCACGTTACATTACGCCAAAAGGCATAACGCCTTTCTGGATAACACGCCCGGCTAGAAACTGATGGCCTTTCTACTTGGGCTCAGCGATTATTGCGCGTTAATTAGCCATGGCGACCGTTCAGGATGTAAAACAATACTGGGACCGTCGGCCCTGTAATATCCGGCACTCGCCCCACCCGGTCGGCACTCGAGAATACTTTGACGAAGTAGAAAGCCGGAAATACATGGTCGAGCCGCATATCCCAGCGTTCGCCGATTTCCCTTGTTGGCAGGGTAAGCAAGTATTGGAAATCGGTTGCGGGATTGGTACGGATTCCATCAATTTTGTGCGAAATGGTGCCAGCCTTACGATTGTCGAGCTTTCAAGCGCGAGTCTTGCGATTACCAAAAGACGGCTGGCAATCGAGGGGCTACAGGCGAGTTTTATCAACGGCAATGCCGAAGAACTAGACCAACTCCTTCCGGCCAATATGAAATTCGATCTCGTCTATTCATTTGGAGTAATCCATCACACCCCGTGCCCAGAGCGTGTTACGGCGGCTGTTGCCCGGCACCTCAACCCAGGTGGCGAATTTCGCCTCATGGTTTATGCTCGACACTCATGGAAGGTGATCTCGATATATGCACATTACGGTTGGCGCGAGCCATGGAATTGGAGAACTCTGGTGCCCAAATACTCGGAGGCGGAGATCGGCTCTCCCGTCAGTTACGTCTACTCACACCGCGAAGCGCGTGAATTGCTCCGGGGCTTCGAAATGGTAAGTATGACCAAGGATCACATTTTTCCGTATCGAGTTCCCGATTACATTCAGTACCGCTACGTTAAGAATTGGTATTTTCGCTGGATGCCGAACTCCTGGTTTCGCTGGCTGGAGCGGTGGTTAGGCTCACACCTGCTGATTGTCGCGAAGGTCGCCTGATGGCGCCCGACACAATCCTGCCGAAGCCTCACATAATCGTGATGCTTCCCAGCTACGATTTTCTCCAGAGTGTCGGTTGTGCCAAACTCGCGGCACATGCACAGCCTCGGCCAACATCTCGAGTTTGGCCGCGCGAGTTCTATCTCAACGCACTTTGTATCTTTTCCTCGCACGCTTTTTCAGCTCTTGCCAGGAGCCATTCGAGCGACGGCGTTGGCGAACAAACCAAGAAAACCTGATAAGAGAAGAGCGATTTAGAAATTCGAATCAGCATCTTATTCAGCGCGAGTGCCATCCGGCTGAGCATTCCGTCCCCAAACGCCAAAGGAAAAGGTGCGGGCACGCCTCTAACTTCTTCGATCCGGTAACCCGCCTGTTCAAAAAGCCTCGTCAGCGAGCCGAAAGTAAATAATCGCCTATGCGTCAGGTCCAAAATGCCCCTGATGCCATAATTGAACCAGCCAAGCAGCAACGCTATCCGCGTGACAACAAAACCCACATTTGCTGTGCTCACAATGATTTTCACTTCGGTTTCAGTCCGCCAGGAGGCCCGCAACATTTCGACAAAAAGCTCGGGCGAGCGCAGATGTTCGATGACGTCGAGCAGCAGTACATAATCAAAAGTGCCGATATCCAGCGGGAACTCCGCGGTATCCAAGTCCGCCTGCAAAAAATCGTCGACGCTCGAGGGATCTTTGACTGGAAATTGATCGACCCCCGTAACCCGGCAGCCCTTCTGCCTCAGCGCGGCACTTATATACCCCGCGGCGCACCCAATATCGGCGACCTTCACGCCGGCTGGCACGCGCGATAATGCCAGCGTATGCGGACTCTCAAACCCCAATTTTGGTTGATATACCTGGTTTTTTTGACACCGTGCCGCTATATCGAATTTGCGATCATAGAAAATCCCCAGGTCCTGCGCACGAGAAAGAAAACTGGCTTTTAGCACCTGGAAAGCGTACTGAATCCCGTTTACGTGACAGATTTCATCGCCATAATATGTGGGAATCGGCAGTTCTTTGATGCGGAGACCCGCTCGAATCCATTGAATGATGATCTCCGTATCAAAATGAAAATCGTTTGTATTCAGATCGAATGGAATTCGCCTGAGACCGTTCACGGAATAAAGGCGATAGCCCGAGTGAAACTCCGACAACGAGGTTCGCAAAACAGAATTCTGAACTGCGGTCAGAATCCGGTTTCCCACGTATTTGTAAACAGGCATGCCGCCTTTGAGGGCGCCGGAACGCGATATCATCCGCGATCCAAATACTGCGTCGGCTTCTCCTTCAACTAACGGCTGGAGCAAGGCGGGAAGGCATTCCGGAGCGTACTGCCCATCACCGTGCACGAGTGCGACTATGTCAAAATTACTTCGGATGGCGTACTGAAAGCCGATTTTTTGATTGCCCCCATAACCTTGGTTTACGGGGTTGTACAACACAGTCAGTGGGAACGGCGCCTGGCCTTCTTCTGCATATTCACGAGCACGTTCAAACGTTGTGTCGCGCGAGGAATCATCAATAACTAGAATTTCAGTCTCGAACGCCATCAAGGTTCGTGGAATTCTCGTAATGACTTCGTGAATCGTCTTCTCGGCATTGTAGGCAACAACGAAAATCAGTACCCGTTTGTGAGAGCCGAACGAATTCATATCGCTTTTCTGCCTGATTTCAGCGGACACGTCGTTCTGAGAGTCTGAAACCACGTGCGCCGGCAGTCCATTGTCCCACCGGCAACGACGATCGTTCCGCGCCCCATTAAATCCGAATACTCCAAATCCATAACAGAACCTGCTGATCGTCACCTATTTTGTCACTGCAAGGACCGATCATCCGCCTTGTTTCAGATCAAAAGATCATACAATTCATCTCAGCAGGAGATCTTCCTCACATCTAATTTTGTGGATCGTTGCGCACCCAAACTGAAACGGTCCAATCTGCGAAAGAGCCGGTATTAGGCGTGAGCGGCCCGACAAAATGATAATGAGATCTGAAGTAATCGCCTATTTGCCTGTCAAAATCTCTCCCGAAGATAGGCGCGCCATATTCCCAAAACAGTCGATTTGACCACAATAAATACCGCACGTTCTTGCTTTCGAGTTCCAGGATAAATTTGTCCGTCATTTTCCCCGGCGCCATAATCCCGGGTAGGAACATGTACACACGGGTCGGGCAGTAGGTTCCCGAAAGAAAATAGAGGCTGGTGTCCTCGGGAACTGATAAAACATACTCTCCGGCAGCTGCTTTTTCCTTCATAAAGCGCATCGCAATCTCGTACCCCTCTTTCATATGCGGCGGAACGAGAATCGTGCCTCGATCGGTCTGAAGCGGCACGAATAGTTTCGTAATCGTCCTTGCTTGGTGTGCCGACCATCCGACACTCACCAGGCAAGCCAAGCAAACCGCCGACTCAATCCTCCAAACATTCTTTGGCGTATGGACATTCGCACGAACGAGCGCAAGCACGAGCAGCAAGAAGCAAAGTATCACCGGCCCGTTGTAGTAGATCGGATAATCCTGTGGAAGCATTCTGAGCATTATCCGAAAGGCGAGAATTCCGGAAAAACTCAGCAAAATAGGAATGATTACATTGCCCCGAATGGCCGCTCTTGTGCGCCCGAAAAGCCACCATGACCAGCCCGCTGCGATGAGGACGTAAAGCACCATGTCACGCGGAAAAACCAGCGCGCTGAGCGCATTTTCGGGACTCGAAATCAGAAATCGCATTGCAACCAACAGCCCCAGCCGCATCAGAATTGAAGTCGTATCCCATCGCTTCCATTTGAACAAGCAGTACAAAAGAAGCAGAAAAGCAGCAGGATAAAGAGAACGAATTAAGGCATCTGTTAATGCTGATGGGCTCAGTGAAAAGCCATTGCCCTGCAGCATTTTGCTCGCGTAGTGTTGCATAAAAAACGACGTTGGCCAGTCGTCAATGTTCTCTTGAGTCAGGAATTCAATGCCGCCGATCGAAATCATCCACAGGATTACCGCAACGCAAACGGCCATTCCGGGAACGATCGCGGCAACGTCTCGGAACACGCGTTTCGAAGATCTCGTTTGAAAACCACGGATCAGAATCAAGGCCAACACGATTACATAGCACGCCGCACCGAACTCAGGCTTCAGCAGTAAGGCGGCGGCAGCCGCGCTTCCTGCGGCAAGCATCCATTCCCACCGCTGCGAGGAACATACCTTCGTGAAAAGGTAAACCGAAAGGCACGCGATACAGCAGCCATACGCAGCCGAGAAACTATACGGCAGCGGAAAATTGAATAATGACGGTTGAAAGCCTTCCAACAAGATTACAGCCCCGGCAGTCCATCCGAGCGGCCAAACCGAAAGCTGCATCCCCGCAAGATAGAGAAAAACCGCCGAGCCTAACGCCGCGAAAGAGCCAGCCCAATATAGAACGCTTAGATGGATCCCAAACAATCGAAACAAGTAGCTGTTGAGATACGGAGCAAGTGGACCAAAGTTAAACCAGACATCCCGATACAGCATCTTGCCCTGAGCCAAAAGCAGGGGGATATACATCTCGTGTCCGGAATCAATAGTGAGGTTTCCCCATGCTCCCCAGGTTGAGTAAACTTGCCATCCCCACAGCAAAAATAGGCACGCAAGCGCGCTGCCGGTCTTTACATTCCAGGGATCCGCTGGGCCAACGTAGAGAAGGCTGATTGGATCGCGAACTGCACGTTCGCCAACCTCGTTTACATAGCGCTCAGCATCAACAGCTACTGTTGGATGCGCCATACAAAGATGGTATCAATGAAACCCTCAGGATATTGCTACGTCGAAGGGCGAGTTTGCGATCTTACATTGTAGAAATGAGCACGCGGCGGACAGTCATTTTTGAACAGGATGGTTCCGCACGAATATTGGGGGCCTTTGGACGGTGGCTACTGCACGACGGTTGGATTTGGCAACGGCACGATAAACCGGCCTCGAAAACCGCGAGAGCGCAGCTTGGGCATAAGTTCATCGGCAATGTGCCATGACAGCAGCAGTGCATATTCTGGCTGATCCACGAAAAGCCGCGATTCTTCCAGCACAGGGATCATCGTTCCCGGAATATACTTGCCAACCTTGTACGAACCTTGAATCTCGAGCACGCAATCCAGAATGCCGTCGTCCAGCCCAACATAATTGATCAGCGTACTGGCGCGGGAGGGCGCCCCAATCCCATAGATGCGCTGGCGATGAGCCTTTATCTCTTTCAACAGGGCATAAAGATCAAGCTTTGTTTGGACAACCCTGCCCCGAAACGAGCCAAGTTTCTCAGGGCTCAGCGCTGCTAATTCCATCGTGACAACGCCATCAACAGACTCGTGAACGGGATAATGCCCTCGGCGGGCAGCATAAACGCGAATCGAGCCGCCATGAGTGGGAATCGGGCGAGCGTGGATCACCTCGAGCCCATGCATGCCGAGCAGACGCTTCAGACTCGTCAGGGAGTAGTAGCGCAGATGTTCATGGTAAATCGTGTCGTACTGCAAGGTTTCAACGAGAGAAAGAAAATAATGCGACTCCGAGATAAAAATCCCATCCTCGGTCAATAGCTCCAAGATACATTCCACGATCTCGTGGATGTCCTCTATATGCGCGAAAACATTCGCGGCGGTCACAATCTTCGCCTTGCCGCACCGCGAAATCGTAGTGCTCACCGCCTGGCGATTCAGGAACGAGATGAGTGTCGGTATCCCTCGCCGATTTGCAAGTTCTCCTGCCTGTGTCGGTTCAATCCCAAACACCGGCCCGCGACTGGAGAAATTGCTCAGAAGCGTTCCGTCATTCGAGCCGATGTCTACAACCAGATCGGAGGAACTGAGCGGGTACAGAGATGCCACTTCACGTGAAAGTTCGGCGAAGTTGTCGCGCAGAATCTTCGTCGTTCCGCTCGTGTAAGGATACTCAGGCGGAAAAAGGATGGCGGGATCGACAATCAGGCCGAGTTGCACCAACTGACAGTCCCGGCACCGGAGAACTTGCGCAGGATAGGCCGGTTGTTCCGCAGGCCGTGTGCCGATCGGCGGCATCGCGTTTACCGGAGGCAGATACCCTATAAATATGACAGGTTCAAGATGCGGCGAATCGCAGATTTGGCAACGCTCCACCACAATACTGCCCCCAGATCCGGCAGCTAATTTCCTGACTTGTGTCTCCGGCTCTCGTCCCATTTAGCCAATTCACCTTCCGAGAATATCGGGCGTCGTTCTCTTCATGGCTTTTACAGAACGGAGTTTTCGACTTGACCAAACTCCGTTTGACACAACCGGTGACGATACCAGTCCACGGTTGTAGCGAGACCTTCCGCCAAACTGATGCGGGGTTGGTAGCCAAGCGCACGCATTCGACTGATATCTGGGCATCGACGCAGCGTGCCTCCAGAACGAAGATCGCCCGCCACCACGCGGATCTCGCGGCCAAAGCAATTCGCGATCATGGCAGCGAGATCAGCCATGCTCACTTCCGTCTCGGTTCCAATGTGATATATGCCCAGGTGTCGGCCGCAGTCGAGCATACGCATGACGCCTTCGATCAGGTCATCGATGTAGACAAATGCGCGGGTTTCACTTCCAGTGCCCTGGATCGCAAAATCGATTACATTGCCACTCTTCGTATCACCTGCAATGAGAGCTGCCATTCGCCGGATGAATTGCGGAATGACGTGCTCCGCTCCCATATCGGGGCCGTAGACATTGTGCGGTCGGAATATCATAGCCCGTTTAAAAAACTTGCGACCATAGTTCAGCAGCATCAGCTCGCTGATGATCTTGCCGCCGCCGTATGAATATCGGGCATTCCGGACATCAGGTACGCTGAGCGGCACATCTTCTGGTGTGGGAATGACTGGAGGGGATTGGTACACCTCAGAACTAGAAGCCAGTACGACTTCCGCGACACCATGCTCTATACACGCGTCCAGAACGTTCGTGATTCCCTTTACGGCAACATCCAACACTAGTTCCGGCTTGGAATAGAAATATTCTGTGCCGTTGATATAGGCCAGGTGGCAAACACAATCTACCCCGCGGACCGCTCGGTTCACCGCCCCAGGCTCGCGAATATCGCCGGTTACCAACTCCACGGCCGACGCGGCATTCCCCAGCTTGCGAGCGGCGCCTCGCGAATTGTCGTCCAACACACGAACCCAATGGCCTTCCTGCACAAGCCGGCGTACTAACCCGCTGCCGATGAACCCGGTTCCGCCGGTCACTAGATACTTTTTCACAGGCATAGAATGGCCCGGCAGAAACCCATTTCGTACTCCGATTGCGCGTCGCGAGCACAATGTGGCGTTGATATGTCTCGAGGGTGGGTTCTGGGAATTGGCGCATTCATGATGACTGTTCGCCGCTCGATACCGCATGAACTACACTATTCGCGCGAACACGCACTTTTGGCTTTTCGGAGCGGGACGCTTTCCGTAAATTCTGGCAACCCCAAAGAAACCAACGAAAATACTCGCGCGTCCAGGCACCCACACGGAAGGTCGACTTTCCTCCATACAAACGGTCGATCGATATGATGGGAACTTCGCCCAGCTTCCATCCGGCATATTGCGCCTTCATGGCAATTTCGAACGTGACCGCCCAACCGACAGGTTTCGCTTCGAGCTGAAGGCTCTGGAATAATGAACGCCGGAAAAGCTTAATGCCTGTTGTCGCATCCGTCAGCGCACAACCCGCCAACCGGTGAAAAAGCTGATTGGCAAAACGCGAAAGCGCGCCACCGATCAGCGATCCCCCGAGGCGCCGGCCCCCGTGCGCGTAACGTGAGCAACTTACAAGGTCGCAACCTTCCTGCATAAGCGCCAGCATGTCTTCAATGGCGAGCAGCGGCCCCACCTCATCGGCCGCAAATAACAGGACGTATTCACCAACTGCCGCATCTACGCCGGCCTTTATCGCGTTAATGACTCCGCGCCCGCGCTGATTGTGCACGAGCCGCAGATTTGCCCACCGCCCCTGCAATTCACGTATGACCGCGATGCTGTCGTCGTCCGGGAAATCGTAAACGATTAGCAACTCGTGCGGCACGTCCAGCATCGCTTTCAAAAGTTTTACCATGATGCGAAGGTTAATTCCTTCGTTTCGGACAGGAAGCAGAATCGATAGTGCGGCTTGCGGTTGCGACGTCGTGATGGCTTCGATGCTCTCGATGGATTCGGCATGAGCCGCCATTTTCTGCCTCACATATCTCTGGCGCGCGCTTCGAGCGCGGCGCTCAGCTTTCGAACTTGCCCTATGACACTGTCCTTGTTTCGGCGCCGTATAAAACGAATGGGGATACCCGCATACACGCTCCACGGCTCAAACGTGAATGCGACCGGCACGAAACTGAGTGCACCTACAACTGTTCCTTCCGGTACATCATTTTTCGGCATAACCACTGAATTCGAGCCGATCGCTGTATAGTTGGCGATCCTGATGTCGCCGCGAATCAAGTGTGTTTTCACCTGGTCCACATCGATCGGTATGAGCGTAACCAAGTCATTCACGAAATCATCGCTCGTGCACCACACTTTGACGCCCGACGACAAGCTGCAGAAATCGCCTATCTGAAACTGCATGTCGATTCCACCTGCAACGCTGCAACCTGATGCGATGTGAGTGCAGCGGCCAATGCGTACTTTCGTGGAGAAATAGCAGTAATCATCAACAATCGAATCGTCGCCAATTACGAAATGTTCTGGGTGCCGAATCCGTGAATTCGGCGAAACGATCGGCTTCATCGTCTCGTTGCGCTTTCCGCCTGTGTCCCAGTTGGCACCAAATCGTAAAACTGACGAATGTGCTCGCAGACCGTCATTACGTCCTCATCTGACAATGTGAACGCAGACGGCAACCACATCGCACGTGGTATCCGCTTTGTACTGGTTGGGAAGCGCTCGGACGGCATGCGATATGGCTGTTGCGTATGAAGGGGATGCCAGTAACGCCGGCCCTGAATCTTCTTTGAATCCAGGTAGTTGTACAGTTCCTGACAGCGGTCGGCAAGCACATCGGTCCACTGCGGGACTTCGCCCTCCTCCAAACGAAAAGGCAGTACTGAAATTCCCTCTATGTCCCGAAGCCCCTGCTGATATGCCTGATTAATCTTTCGCATTCGGGTAATCCTGCGTTCCGCATCTTTGAGTTGCACCAATCCCACGGCGGCTTGCAAATTCGTGAATTTGAAATTGAAACCGATGCTGGCGTGTACGTCGTCGCCTCCCGTACCGCGTACCGGACGCCCCTGATCTTTAAGTTCGCAAACCCGCTGGTGTAGGCGGTCATCATCGGTCGCAATCAAACCGCCTTGACCTGTCGTGATGGTCTTGTTTGGCGATAACGAGAAGCAGCCGGCAATGCCGAATGTGCCCAGGCATTTGCCTTTGGACTTTGAGAACAAGGCCTCGGCTGCGTCTTCCACAACAAAAAGACCATGGCGGTCGGCTATATCGATAAACGCTTCCATGTCCGCGGCTCGGCCGCTCACATGCACCGGAACTATAGCTTTCGTCCGGGCGGTAATCGCATCTTTCGTACGTTGTGCATCAAGGTTGAGGGTTTTGCCATCAACGTCGACAAGAATTGGCTTCGCCCCCGTTAAAGTGACGGCGTTTGCGGTGGCGATAAACGTGACATCGGGAACAATCACTTCGTCGCCGGGACCTATTCCAAGTCCCGCCAGAGCTAAAAAAATCGCCGCGGTGCCGCTTGTGGCAGCTACGACATGCTTGCACCCCAGCACTTCGGCAATTCGGCTTTCGAATTGTCTCGTCACTTCTCCGTCGTTCAAAAATCCGCTATCGATTACGCGCGCTACCGCCGTCTTCTCTTCGTCACCGAATTGCGGGGTCCAGAAGGCGATTTTTCTGTCCAAGCTATCCCACCCGCGTAAAGTCGAGCACGCCGCTTTGTTTCTTGATGAGGCTGCCTCTGCCCCAGAAATTCCAGATGTCGATAATGACCTCGTGATGCAAATTCAGGTTGCGATATGCCTCGTGAGGAGCGCACAGGATGAGAGCGTCACTTCTTCGGATGACGTCATCAACCGGCAGCAAATCCGCGTCATTTTGCACGTAGGGATCAGTCGTCAAAACCGCTTTTGCCCGAAACGCCAGGATCTTCTTCAGCTTGTAGCTGAGCGAAAACCGCGGATCATCGCTTTCAGCCTTAAATGCCATTCCCAATAGTCCGATGTTCATCTGCTCCAGAGGATATGCCGCATCAAGCTGATCCACGATAAATTGTGGCAGCCCTTCGTTCACCAGCATGGCCTGATAACCCAAACCAAACTGGTTGCGGTAAAAGCTTGCTAACTGCATGGTGTCTTTGAAAAGGCATGGGCCGGCGGTTAATCCTGCGCTCGGGAAATGCTTGGAACGCGGGTAATCGCGCTTCATCGCTTCCAGAATCTTGTAATAATCAACATTCGCTGTCGTCGCAATCATGTAAAACTGATTGGCTACGGCAAACTGAATGTATCGATAGGCATTGCTGAACATTTTCAGCAGCTCCGCTTCGATTGGAGCGAGTCGAACAACCTCCGGCGCAATAAGCAAGAATAATTCAGCGGCAGCTTCTTCTGCTTCTGGCGTCGTGCCGCTCACAATCTGAGGCAGCGTTTGCAACTCCTCAATCGCATGCCCCTCGACAATGCGTTCAGGGCAGAACGCCAGGTTGAGGCTCTTGCCTTTTGACCGTACGTATTTCGCCATGGTATCGGTTACGCCAGGATAGACAGTAGATCGAATCACAATCAGCTGCTCTTCGGAAAGATACGGCAGCAGATCATCGAAGCATTTCGTTATTACCCACAGTGAAGGGCTCAGAAATTCGTCGACGGGCGTGCCAATCGTAATTACAACCGATTTGACTCCTGCAACCTGTTGCGGGTCGTCAGTGAGGGCCAGTAGCCCGCGCGACAACACATCGTCGAGTAACGGTTCGGCGCCGTTTTCCATGAAGGGCATTTGCCCCGAGCGTATGGCATCGAAGGAACTCTGATTCCGATCATAAATCAAGACGCGTCGGCCCTTGCTCGCAAATACAATCGCCAGTGGCAACCCGACGTGTCCGGCTCCTCCGACAACGCAAATCTCTGCAGGTTGCTCGCAACGGGGAGTCATAAAGGCGTGCCGAAGTTTTGAAATGTACTAGTCATGCTTTAACCAGCTTAAGGAATGGCTGTTGTGCGCCCTTGTTTCGCAAAAATGAGGTTGTTAAATTCGTCGTTTGAAGCCGCTAACACAGCTAATAGATGTAGCTGCGAGAGCCGGGAAATAACAGGTCGAATAGCGTTTGTGCGTGAGTATCAGTCAATGGCCTTTTCGGCACCTCTGCGAATTCGTGCTCCTGCTTGAAAATACGAGCAACTGGTGCCAACACGAACTCAGCTAACCCTTGTATATGGATGGAGAGGAGATACTAGTAAGGAGCACCTGAAGCAGGACTATCATCTACAGCATTCGTCAAGTTTAATCGTGTCGCTTAGGAAGACGGGGCAACAATGGACTCACGGTCCCGAAGTCACTGCGGCACTGATCGTATAGAAACTTAGCGACCCGCTCTGATTGTTGTATTCGGTAGCGATCCAATCGGCCGATCGCGGAATATTCGAGATCCGCGCCTCGTCGATGATGCCATTGAAGTTATATCCCGCAAACACTGGGTGCCCACCGAGCGAGTACGGTCGCGTGAGTGAGTCCAAATTGAAGAATCCTTGTGACGCATTACCGGTGAGCGCGCCATTTACATACAGCTTCAAATTACCGGAACTATCAGCGGTGCCCACGATGTAGGTCCAACTGCCGGTCGGCACCGTAACCCCTGACACCAGATCGCTGCCGCTTCCGTTGATCTCGAACCCCGCCTTGCCTCCGGTCACATCCAGCACATAAGCGCCTTCCAGCGAAACT
>DASRFL010000022.1:0-4556 GCA_035651555.1 Terriglobales bacterium | reverse complement strand
GACCCAAGCTGAGAGAACTTGAGGTCAAGCGCTCCGCCGCGGACGCACCGTGAGATCCCTTACTTGCGCCAGCACGCTCGACATTTGCATCCCGTTGAGCTGGGAGACAAAGGGCAGCAGCTCCGCGATAAACTGGTCCTGAATCAGCTCGCGCACTTCTTCCTCGCGATTACGTTCGCCACCGCTGAGCAGGTCGGGAACTGTGACCTCCAGCGCGCGCGCAAGGCGCTCGAGGGAAGACAGCGTCGGAGTTGCCTTCTCGTTCTCGATCTTGGAAACGTAGGTTCGCGGCACTGCCATTCGGGTTGCGAGTTGCCGCTGGCTCAGGCCGTTTCGCAACCGCAGCGAACGGATCGAAGCAGCCAGGTTCAGGTGCCCAGGCCCGTGTCCCGGCATAGGCATCATTTGAGGGACTGGGGTAGCGGCGACGATCTCCGGTTCTTCCTCGTCCAGAGAAGTGTGGCAGCGGCGGCAAAGATTGTTGGTGGTCCGAAACTGAACTAGAAAGCAGCGGTCACATCGAACAACTTCCCTGGAATCTACAGGGGCGAGAGTGGTGGCCATCAGGTTTTGGGAGTTGCCAGAGCAGGGCTACTCCGCAGACCGTTCTGGGGGACCGGTTCGCAGGCTCAATCTGAGATACCTGGCCTGTGGATGTCAAGGGAATTCTGAAAGTAAACAGTGGCCGCGAAGTTGGAATGCAAAAACAATTGCTGGAAGCATGGAAAAATGCCGGAAAAAATGAATGCTCGGGATTCTGCATGGTGTTTACTAACTGTATTCGGGACGATGTTCCAAAGACGAAAGTTGTTGGTTTGATAGTGTTCAAGAAATCCAAAAAACTCCCACACGCAAGAATCGGAAGCACAAATTAGCACAAAAGATCGTGTTTACTTTCGGCTGTCAATGCGCTCGCGGCATTTTGAGTGTAATCAGGATTTTTCGCCAACTTCACTGTCGGAACGCAAGAACAAACCACAGGGACGTTCCTTTACCGTGATGACAAAGCGAAAGGCGGCGGCGATCTCAATGATCCTCGTCGCGCTGGGGTACTCAGGAGCAGCACTTTCTTATTCATATTTAATTGGACTGCATATCGAGTTCCCCTATGCATGTCCGGTCTGTCCAGAGATCTTTTCGCTTGGCTCGCCTACCGGAAAATTCATTGGGAGGACAATCGTATTAGGAACCCTCA
Organism: Terriglobales bacterium; assembly: GCA_035651555.1. Lineage (GTDB taxonomy): Bacteria > Acidobacteriota > Terriglobia > Terriglobales > Acidobacteriaceae > Gp1-AA145. The sequence goes on along the minus strand of DASRFL010000022.1, from coordinate 3,361 downwards.
ATGCCGCCCTATTAGCTGCTGTGGGATGGTTATTGGTCGGCATCGGTTTCCGCCTCAACCGCCTCTTTCGACGGATTCCACCAGATCTAGGTGATGAGTGGAATTGCGATTTTTCGACAGTTAGCAGTCCGGCAACCTAAGTAACGTTGGAATCGTTGCTCGACAGCCGTACCATTCCGTGATGGCCCTTCGGTCGCTCTTCTTTATCGCCATTACCCTATGTACGGCAACCGCGCAGCAAGTTAGCAACCCCTCGCCGATGCCGACTGACATGAGCGGAGTCCTCCGCCTGCCTGATGGATCGAAGTTCAAGACCACTCTTTACAACATGAAGGTCATTGGTCAACTCCGAACAACAAAGAAGCTTCCATACTTCATTCTGGCGGGAACCACGTGTACTAAATGTGATGAGAACACCTCGATCTACATCCATTCGCCAAGCGATGGCCCGATGAAGAATGAAGGTGAGCAACCCCGCTTTCCATATCCCGGTCGACTAAAGGACAACGAAGGCGATCAACTCGTCTCCGAAGCGCGGATGTTTTATGGGAACTGCCTTCCAGACCACCCGAATTCCGTCGTCTGGTTCGAGCGCGGGCTAGGAGACGACAATAAGTGGCGCGCTGGTGTTCAAATTGCGGAAGTAAAAGGCGACCGGCTTGTGAGGAGCGAAACGGAAATCAATCTCCCGAAAATCACGGACACCGAACCTGCAATACGCGACGGGCGCTGCCACGAACTTCCCGGAATCGATGGCCACGTCGAGCCGTGATCGTTCGTTGATGTTAACAGGTTTACACTCAAAATCCCCTTACCGGGGTTTTGAGCGTAATCGGGATATTACGACAGCTAAGAATGGTTCTGCGGGAATCGACGCTCAAAAAACCAAATCACGATGCCAAGCCCTAGCATGGCCAGCCAGTATTTGCTGTGTCCCCGGACGTAAGTTGCGGCCCCGTATCGGGTGAAAAAGTCAATTTTGGTGGCAATGTAAAGGGCTAGCAATGTTGCCCAAAGTAGCACCCAAAACGCCCTGCGTGCATTCGTCTTTTTGAGAGCCGACATTAAGAGTATTGGAGAACCTTTTCGTCTCGGAGACAAGTAACCTTGGACTAATGCCCATCAGTCAATGAGTGAAATCAGGATTTATCACCAATTGAGCGCGTCGCCGTTTACTTTTGTTGCGGGATAATCACCAAGCCTCCTGTCCAGCGCGGTAGGTGTAGTGCGGCGGGTGTCTTGTACGCCCAGAACAGAAGTGCGTCTGACTTCTTCAGAATGCTCAGGTCCTTGATGACATATTGCAGATCAATCTCCCCCGTTAGTGTGTCGCCCGCTTTCATCGTGATCTGAGTAGGTCCGGGATCGTCTACTGGATATACCAAGTCGAGCACCTCTGAATTTGGCTTTGCCGCAGCGAAGACCATGCTGTACCTATTGCCCCAGGGCAACTCAGAGCGATAGAGCTTAACCTCGTTCGCAGCGCCGGATGTGAGCGTCACCCGCAAGTGAAGGGGAACTTCACGATTCAGCGCCACCTCGACTCCCGGTTTTGGCGTCTTCTGCTCGAATCCTACGTTTAGAACTGCTGCAAAGGACAGGATGGTAAGAACCAGTGTACGCATACTCTATTGGACACCGGAATGTATAGGCGGAGCACGATTACAAGCGTAACTGTCGAAACCAGGCGATAGCGCTCAAAATCCCCCTTGACCGGGTTTTGAGCGTGATGGGGACTTATCGCCAACTATAGGGGTTTGCAGAACACGCACCCATGCTTCCTGCGGTGCTCCTTGTTCTCAATCTCGATATTCCTGATTGCGTCCCTTGCCTCTTGCGAGACAGAGTGAAAACCTCGCACTGGACGCTTGTCCGAATCAGCTAAGCGCAAAAGGATGGGAACGGCGCGTCTTTCGGCCATCTGCCCAAGTGCAAAGGCACACCAAAACCGAACGTCTTTGCTTTTGTCATTTAAATTCCTGAGTAGCACGTCGTGAGACTTCCTGCGATGGCTGTGCGCCAGTGCTTCCGCTGCCTCACCTCTGACTCTAGGACTCTCGGCCTCATCACCTACCGTCCGCTCCAGTGCCGCGAATGTCTTCTTCGTCGTCACCATCTGCATGACGTACGCCGCCGCCGCACGATTGAAGGGCCTGCGACCATTCTTCAGGATGTGAATCAAGTGGGCTTCCAGTTCAGGTGCGGCCTTGTCGTAGAGGAATTTAGCGGCTTCAAATGCGGCTGTCTGTGTGCGTGCGTTCAGGCCCAAGAGTGCCCGATATAGTTCTCCCTCTGTGACCTTTTTCGGGATGTCGCGAGTGCCCATACGCTACGTTGCAGTTTGTTTGCTCATTTACTAATACATGGCCCAACTTATGATCCACAGGCACGCGAGTCCAACAGATGCCAATGCGACCGGAGAGCACACAGGCCCTTTTCCCACGAGCGAAAGGGCCAGTGTAAATACGGAAGCGGCAAACCCTCGCCTAGAAGATGCAAGTGCGAAAGCGTACTTGTCAGAGCCTTCAGGTAAGCTGTTCGCATGAAACGCTACAAGCAACACAGACAAGCCAATCGCTGAAACCATAACGAGGCCTGCTAATGCTAGGACACTGCGCCACGCAGGCGGAACAATGCGAGGTTTTGAAGTCAGCCAGCGCACCCAACCCCAAATCAAACAGGGAATCGGTAAAAGGTATCCGGCAAGTCCGATGAAGAACATCAGTTCTTTTCCCACGTTGATTTTAGACAGGAGCGGTCGGATGGCAGCCATTACTGTTGTAATCGGGCGATTACACTCAAAATACCCCATTTCACACGGTGTGCTTCCTGAAAACGCGCTGAAAAGGAGCTCGCGGTATTCTGACGCTCCTATAATATTCAAGAACAATTTGTAAGTATGTTTAAAGTCAACGACAGAGAAGCGGCCTGGGGTTTGCTAACTGAGTTCACTCAGTCAGAAAGTTTGCGTAAGCACGCCCTGGCCGTGGAGGCCTGCATGCGCTCCTACGCCCGCAAGCTCGGCGGCGACGAAGATCTTTGGGGTGTCGTCGGACTGCTCCACGATTTCGACTACGACAAATACCCCAGCCTGCAAGACCATCCGTATCGAGGAAACGAAATTCTGAAGGAGCGCGGCTACTCCGACGAAATTCGCAAAGCGATCATGTCGCACGCCGAGTACACCGGTGTGCCGCGCGAGACCGCGATGGAAAAAGTTTTATTTGCCTGCGATGAACTGGCTGGCTTTATCACGGCCTGCGCGCTGGTCAAGCCAGGAAAGTCGCTCGCCGAAGTCGAGGCGAAGTCGGTTCGAAAGAAGATGAAAGACAAAGCGTTCGCCCGCAGTGTTAACCGGGAC
>DASRFL010000021.1:0-251850 GCA_035651555.1 Terriglobales bacterium | reverse complement strand
AGGGGTGGAATGCGAAGGCAGACTCCGCTCAACCTGTAATACAGATCTTCACGAAAATGTCCGCTCCACAACTCCCGCTCAAGATCTCTCGAGCTGCCACAAATGACCCGGGCTTGCTCTTTGCCCGGCTCGGGAATCGACAGAAGCTCGATCAGACACTCCTGGGAATCTGGACTCAAGTCGCCTATCTCATCGAGGTAAAGCGTAATACCGCCCGAAATCAGGTTGGCCGCAACTACCTTGGGAAGCAACTCTGAACAACTTAAGGTGCGGAATTCGCTCGCCGGGATGCCGGAGTTGGCATGGATGCGCTCGGCAATTGTCCGCTTGCCTGTGCCCCGCTCACCGATGAGAAGAACCGGAACAGTGCTATGCGCCAATTCGGTGATGAGTGCTTCCACACCCTTCATCGCCGGACTGACGGCGTCCAAAAGACGCCCTTCGCCATTGGGGTTTTTGCTGCTGGCTGGCAAACCTGACTCTCTGGACCTTTTTGACGAACCTGGGTCGGTCCCGTGCCTCAAGGAAATTGAACTTCTAACCTGAGCCTTCCGTTCACCAATAGCACGGAGGGGGCCATGCGTACCGAACCGGTCAACTCAATCGGACATCCTTGTGAATCTCTGTTTTCAACCACTTACATCGACCAATTTCCTTCACCGCGAGGCAAGATATCCCGCCGCTTCGCCTAAAAGAGAAAATGTTTTCCCATTTTTACGTAAGATTGCGCCATTCATCCATCATAGAGCCGATCTGGCCTTTATCCGTGCGACACGAAATTTTCCAGGAGCGGCTTCAAGATCACCACGATTCTGGTTTCAACAGTCTCTGGCCTCTTTGCTCGTGAGCTTCACATCCAACGTTTCAGCGCCACATCGCGCCATTTCAACTGCCTTGGAATCGATTTCTAATAGGCCTAGCCCCGGCACCTCGATTGCAAAACTACCAGTGTTGCACTATGTTGAGGCTGTTCTGCCAGGATTGTGCGCGTTGCGGGTGATCTAACTGAAGTCTTACCGTTGATGATGAGTGAACTGGCACAAGCAGTTCCCGTTGCCGAAAACAAGCGGGTGAGGACTCTTTGGCAGAGCTCAGCGATTTGGGCCACCGTCGTCATTCTGCTCCTGGTTGCATGGCTGTATGCTCCGATTGCCTTCCACCTTGTACGGCAGTGGTGGACCGACCCCAATTTTTCTCACGGTTTTTTTGTTCCCGCGTTTTCCGGTTTTGTGCTGTGGAAAAACCGAAGGAGCCTCGCTGAGATTCCGGCTAAACCTTCCACTTGGGGACTAGGGATCGTGCTGATTTCGCTTCTGATGCTGATTCTCGGCAGCTTCGGCGCGGAACTCTTTCTCTCGCGAATTTCAATCATTTTTCTTGCCGCCGGCCTTGTCATCTTTTTTCTTGGATGGGCGATGTTTCGTGCCGTCCTCTTCCCATTGCTTTTTTTGGGATTGATGGTCCCGGTTCCGACTATCGTGATGAATGAGATCACACTGCCTCTCCAGATCCTCGCCTCAAAAGTCGCTTCCTGGATGCTTCCCGTCTTTGGCGTGCCGGTGCTCAGAGAAGGCAATATCATCCATCTTCCCTCGATGCCTTTAGAGGTCGCTGAGGCCTGCAGCGGAATTCGCTCTTTGATGTCCCTAGCGACTCTCGCGATTATTTACGGGTACTTCATGGAGTCGCGGCAGTCGGTCCGCGTATTGCTGGTATTTGCTTCCGTCCCCATCGCGGTCGCGGCTAATGGATTGCGAATCGTTGGTACCGGGCTTATCGTGCAATACTGGGATCCAGCCAAAGCAGAGGGATTTTTTCATGAATTCTCCGGCTGGCTGGTCTTCATCGTGTCCTTACTTATGCTTTTCGCCCTGCATCACCTGTTTGTATTTTTCTTTAGGCCAGCGGTGAAGTCGTGAACTGGCGGTTCCTGACCACATTGGCCCTGCTTGCCGGAACCGCCCTTCTATTGCGTACCCGCAACAGCGCTGAGACCGTTCTCCCACATCAGCCGCTCGAATCGTTCCCCCATAGCTTCGGCAAATGGACATCCATTGATCGCCCGCTCACGCCGGACGTTCTCGAAGTTCTGGGCCCGGGCGACTTTCTGGTTCGCGACTACTCGACTCCGTCCAGCGCCGCTCCCGTCAGCCTCTTCATCGCCTATTTCCCCAGCCAGCGCTCTGGAGACACGATCCATTCGCCGAAAAATTGCTTGCCCGGCGCCGGTTGGACTCCATTGCGCTCGGACCGCATCACTCTCAATTTCCCCGGCCACGCGCCTTTCCAGGCAAACCGTTACTTGATTGCCAAGGGCCAGTCTCGTGCTTTGGTGCTTTACTGGTATTGGGCCCACAATCGGGCCGTGGCCAGTGAATATTGGGCAAAATATTATCTAGTCGCCGACTCGATTCGCATGCGCCGAACGGACGGGTCACTGATTCGCTTCGCTACAGAAATTTTGCCGGGCGAGAAAGTCGACTCTGCGCAGACCCGATTGCTGGCATTGGGAGGCAACGTTGTTCCAGCTATCGAAAACTACATTCCGCAATAAATGGTGCTCGGATATATACATATCGGTAACGGCAGTAACTTTCGACCGGCTCTACAATCAATTACGTTGGTCTATTGCCTCGATTTCAAGTTTTACGGCGTGAACGCCGCTCGGGAGATGTCGTGATGAGAAGTTCCTCACTGGTTCGCCTGCTTTTTGTTTGCGCTTTGTCGGTTCTGTTCCTGGCCGGTTGTTCGCGCGACCCCAACGTTCGCAAACAGAAGTATTTCGAAAGCGGCAAGCGCTATTTTTCTCAAGCGAAGTATCGCGAGGCGGCCATTCAATACCAGAATGCCCTGCAGGTGGATCCCAAATTCGCCGACGCCCACTACCAGTTGGCGCAGACCTACCTCAAGTTACAGGACCCGCAGCACGCCTATGTTGAGATTGGCCGGACGCTCGACTTGCAGCCAGACAACTACAAGGCCCATGCCGACATGGCCAACATGCTAGCTGCGGACTACGAGGCGACTTCGAATGCGTCGGATCTCAGCACTGCCAAAGAGCACACCGACATTCTGCTGGCGCAGCGCCCCAATGATCCAGACACTCATCTAGCCTACGCAAATCTGTTAAATGCGGAAGACAAATTTCCCGAAGCAATCGCCGAAATTCAAAAGGCTATCTCACTCGCTCCCAATCGCGGCGATTCTTATTTGAACCTTGCTTTGGTTCAGACCCGCGCTGGCCAGTTTGACGTGGCCGAGATGAATTTCAAGAGGGCGATTGATCTCAAGGCTGAGGCCGGAAATCCTCACATGGCGCTCGCGCAGTTCTACGCCATGCGCCGCCGCTATTCGGAAGCCGAACAGCAGATTCAGACCGTCTTCAATACAAACCCCAAAGACGTCGACGCCCACGCCTCGCTGGCTAAGCTCTACATCGCCGAAGGCAAGAAAAACCAGGCAGAGGAACTCCTGAAGCAGGTGAAACACGACTTCCCGGACAATCCCACAGCCTATCGCATGTTGGGCGACTACTATTTCAGCGACGGCAATCTCGATAAAGCTATCGCGGAATATGCTTCGCTTCACGAAGAGCACCCCAAAGACGTCCAGACCACCAAGAACTACATCCAGTTGCTTATTGTGAAGAATCGCCTCGAGGAAGCTGACAAGCTTAATGAATCGCTTCTTAGTTCGAAGGGCCAGGATGAAGATGGATTGACCTTCCGGGGCGAGATTCAGCTTCGCCGCGGAAAAGCAAATGACGCTGTGCAAACCCTTCAGTCCGTCATCACGAAGAACCCGGACATGGCAATCGCTCACTACCAGCTTGGCCTGGCTTTCAGCCAACTGGGCGAGCTAGACCGTGCCGGGGCTGAATGGCAGCAGGCAATTCATCTGCAACCCAACATGGCTGACGCTTATCACGCGCTTGCGCAGCTCTCGTTGCAGAAACGCGATATGGTGGGACTTGAACAGTACGCCGGCGAAATCATCCGCTTGCAACCTGCGGCGCCAGACGGCTACGCGATGCGTTCGGTCTCTTTCATGGCACGCAAGCGATTTCCTGATGCTGAAAAGGACGCGCAAAAAGCCGTCGAAATCGCGCCTCAGGCCGTTGTCGGATATGTAGCCATGGGCAACCTTAATTTTATGCAGCAGAACTTTGCTGCCGCTACCAACTGGTATGAACAGGCATTGACCCATGATCCCAACTCCGCTGATGCCATGCGAGGCCTCACCAACGTCTACCTCGCTCAGAACCAGTCCGATAAAGCTGTGGCCCGAATCAATACTCAAATAGCCGCCTCGCCCAACAATACCGAGTTCTATGACCTCCTCGGTTCGGTTCTCTTCAGCAAAAAGGACCTCCAGGGCGCGGAAAACGCGCTCGCGAAATCGGTACAGGTCGATTCTAAAAATGTCGACGCCTACATTAAGCTCGGACAGACCCAAGCGAGCGAGGGAGATCTCGACAAAGCTCTGCAGACTTTTGCTCGCGGCGCGGCAGCCAACCCGGGAGAAGCAAACTTCTACATTCTTACCGGCAAACTCTACGAGAAGAAAAACGATCTCGAAAAAGCAAAATCTGCATATCAAACCGCGCTGCAACTAAAGCCCGACGATCCGGGAGCTTCGAACAATCTGGCCTACGTGTTGCTTGAAACCAAGGGTAGTGTCGATACGGCCATGCAGTTGGCCCAGAACGCGCGTCGCAGCCTGCCGGAGTCTTCTGTTGTCGCCGACACGCTGGGTTGGGCTCTTTATCAGAAAGGCACGTACGAATCGGCTATCAACATGTTTCAGGAGGCTATTCGCCTGGCCGCCAAGCACAAAGAAGCTGAGAATCCCACCTTTCATTATCATCTGGGCATGGCTTATGCCAAGGCAGAGCGCCCAGCCCTTGCCCGCCAGCACCTGGAGCGTGTTCTGAAGCTCGATCCCAAGTACAGCGCAGCCGACGATGTACGAAAAGAATTGGCGCAATTGAAATCGTAAGCGCAATTTCACATAACCCTGCTGCGATCAGCGCCACCTGTCCACGCACTCCCACCACACCAGACGAAGCCATTCGCCTATGTTTTGTTTGGCCCACTGCCGGTGTCGCCACCATGCCGTTCCGAACTGTTGCGGATCCGAAGCTCCCGCGATCGAAAAACTGTACCGTGGTAACTCATGCTCAAATGTGCTTAGCGCGCGCCGCGTGTGGAAGTCAGAACTGACCAATAGAATAGTGTGGACATTCATCTTTGCCAGGCACTTCTCCGCGTCGTGCGCCTCCGCTTTCGTTGAAAGGCCGGTGATTGGGCAGATAGTGATCACCTCTCTTTGCGATTGTTGATCCACATACTCGTTTGCCAGTTGTAATACGGTCCGGGTATAAATTTTTGCCTCAGCAGGAACGTTGAGCAGCAATTTCGGCGCGTAGTGTTGTGACAGTAGTTCGAGCGCGCGCGCCGGCCGCCGATCAGTTTCTCCCGCCAGCACCACGATAACGTCGGATGAACGCAGATTGTTGACCACAAGAAAAGAGCCAGATGTCGCCAGAAAAAGTAGGCCCACCACCAGGACCGTCAGCAGAACAAATCGCAACCTTTTCATCTGAAGAGTTGAACCGGCTTCAACATTAACCTTCCGTGCCGCAAAATTTCTACCCGTTCTATTGATTGCCGTGCGTCCAAGCGTACCAAGCCGCGGTTCTCCGAGGTGTTGTGAGTTGAATGCTAGAATTCGACCATATGAAGAATCCCGCCGTCCCTGCTGGCAATTTTTTAGAACTAAAGAACAAAATCGAGCAACGTCAGGCGCGAATCGCCATCATCGGCTTGGGCTACGTTGGGTTGCCGCTTGCCTTGCTTTACAGCGAGCAGCGGTTCCCCGTCACCGGTTTCGATATCGACACGCGAAAAGTTTCCACTTTGAATGCCGGAGGCTCCTATATTTACCGGATCACCGCGCCCGAGATCCAAGCTGCCAGAAAGCAAGGCTTCTCCGCCACTTCCGACTATTCGGAACTAGAAACTATGGACGCGATCATCATCTGCGTTCCCACTCCGTTGAATGAATACCACGAACCGGATTTGAGCTACATCACTGGAACCGCCGAATCGCTCGCGCCACACCTTCAGCCCGGCCAGTTGGTAGTTCTCGAAAGCACTACCTACCCGGGAACAACTGAAGAAGTGCTGGTTCCAATTCTCGAAAAAGGCAACAAGCATGGCCTCAGGGCTGCGCGGAGTTCAGCGCCTGATCAGAAGTCGTTTTTCGTTGCTTTTTCTCCCGAACGCGAAGACCCGGGCAACCAGACCGTTGCTCGCCGCGACATCCCTAAAGTCGTGGGAGGGCTCGAGCCAAACGCGTCTCAGCTTGCCGGCGCGCTCTATGGCGCCATCTTCAATCGTACAGTCCCGGTCTCTTCGCCTGCCGTCGCTGAGATGACCAAGCTTCTCGAAAACATCTATCGCTGCGTAAACATCGCTCTGGTGAACGAACTGAAATTGTTATGCCTGCGAATGGGAATCGACATTTGGGAAGTCATCGAAGCCGCATCGACAAAGCCCTTCGGCTTTCATCCTTTTTATCCCGGCCCCGGTCTTGGTGGCCATTGCATTCCGGTTGATCCCTTTTACCTCTCCTGGAAGGCCAAGGAATGGGACTTCCACACCCGCTTCATCGAATTGGCAGGAGAGATCAACACCAACATGCCTTACCACGTTCTCGATTCGGTAGCGCGTGCGTTGAACCAGCAGAAAAAATCGCTAAACGGATCGAAAGTTCTGGTCCTTGGCGTCGCCTATAAGAAAGATATCGACGATCTCCGCGAATCCCCGGCCCTCACCATCATTGAGTTGCTACAGAAAGAGGGAGTGCAGGTCAGTTATAACGATCCTTATTTCCCTGAAGTTGGCAGAGGCCGAAAATACGATCTGCAACTCAAATGTGCTCCACTTGAAAACCTCGGCCAATACGATTGTGTGCTGATCGTTACCGACCATTCCGACTATGACTATCAGCAAATCGTAAACCAAGCCAGATTGGTTGTGGACACCCGCAAAGCGACGCGCGGGATCGCAAGTCCAAAAATTGTGCACTGCTGATGCTGACCTTCAGGCGATCGGCTTGAATGGCAAAGACTGGTTCACTGCGAACAATGCCAGTTCCAGCCTGGTAGAGACTCCGATCTTGTCAAAAATATTGCTGAGATGGTGTTTGACCGTGTCTTCGCTGATCTTGAAATGTTGTGCGATTTCTTTGTTGGCATAACCGGCGACTACGGCCGAGACGATCTCGAGTTCGCGCGGCGTCAGGCGATACTTGTTCGCCGGGGTATAGCTGACTGTCGGGGCCATCAGCGTCCGCAAATACTGCACCAGATTTGAGACGCTTTCCCGGCCCACCCAGTATTGCCCATTTATAACCGCGTGAATGCTCTTCAACAGGATCTGCGTGGCAGAATCCTTCAGCACCACGCCCCGCGCACCGAGTTGCAGGGCCTGCACGATTTGTTCCTTCTCTGCGGCCGCGGTCAGCAGAATTACGCGTACCGAAATGCCGTATGCAATCAGTTCGCGAAGCGCCTCAAGCCCTGCGCGCCGCGGCATCGCTAGATCAAGCAGCATCACTTCGGGAAGCAGTTGCCGCGCCAGTTGTACCGCTTCTACACCATCACACGCTTCCCCTACCACCTTGAATTCACCTTCTGATTCCAGAAGACGCTTGAGTCCGTCCCGAAAGATGGGATGATCATCAGCGATCAGAATGCGGACAGGTTGCGACCGTCGACTTTCCATTTTGGTTTCTTTGGATTCAACCCCGGTTCGGCAACATCAAACACGTACTGCCCAGACTCACCAGCAGCCAGAACTACCGGAAGAGATATTGCGAGCTGCTGCCGATCTCGATCGCTTGCGACTGCAACACTCTGACTTCGATCTTCGAGCCTTGGCCTGGCTTAGATTCTACCGTGAGTTCACCTTGTATCAGACGCACACGTTCACGAATGATTCCCGGCGCCCGGCCCGTCAAATCCAGTTCCGATTGCGCCACCCGCCCGCTGAAGGGAAATCCTATTCCGTTGTCTTCGATGCTGAGGCGCCACTGCTCTCCTTCCTGCACCAATTGCACCACCACTCGTTTGGCGCCGCTGTGTTTGCGCACGTTGACCAGCGCCTCCTGCGCAATGCCCGCCAACTCGCGGCATACGGGTTGCGAAAGCGTGACTTCATCCGCGTCCATAACAAATTGCGCGCTGATTCCCGTCTCTCGCTGGAATCTTTGCACCGTGTCGCGCAAAAACGCAGGCAATTTCCGCGCATCTACCTGCGTTGATTTCATCTCTTGCATCAGCTCGCGCAGTTTCAATACCTCTTCCCGCAGCAATCCCTGAATGCGTTCCAGCTCGATCGTAATGGTGTCACTCGCCGGGGAATGCCGGCGCAGCACATCCACCTGCATTTCCACTCCGATCAGCGATTGCACCGCGCCATCGTGCAGATCACGCACCAGTCGCGCGCGCTCGGCCGCACCTGCGCGGCTTCGCAATCTTCGCAGCAGGTATAAGTTGTAAATCGCCGGCGTGATCTGCCGCACCAGATCCTGCAGAAATCCCAGGTCTTCTTCCGTTCCGGAGGCGAAGTTCGGATCAATTAGAAATATTCTTCCCGAGAGCTCCTGGGAAAATAAAAACGAAGCGACGGCAAGCGTGTGAAAATTGTGCAGCTCCGAAAATCGCCGCACTACGCCGGGATCCATGTCTCGCAGCATTCCCCCGTTTCCATCGAGCCCCGTGATCTCAAGAGCATTGGTCTCTGTGTCTCGGTTGGCAAACAAGGTCGTGGCTGCACTCTCCCTCAAGTACGTGTCGCTCGCAGACGGACCGGGATCGATCCATTGCAACTCGGGAGTGGTGCCATGCGGTTCCAATATCGCAAGCAGCACCCGATGGCTCCCGCTTTCATGAGCGGCGATCATCGCCCGCTTTGCTCCATACAACCTCAGAAATTCGCTGAGTATCTGCGAGAGCGTTCCGCTCAAGCCCAAATCCATTCGGACAAATCCCAGCATCCTTGCAGCAATGTCGCGTTCTGCACGAAGCTTCTTCTGCCGCTCCGCCAGGTAGCCGAGCAGCAGCGCCATCACAATCAGGTAGACGGACTCCATCACCAGGCGCTTGGGTGCAATACCTAAAGCATCCCGGCGAAGTTGTGGCATCCGGTTCGTGCCGTCCCATGAATTGATGGCCCTCAAGATTCCCTCTTCAAACGATAGGCTCTCCATCCACAGCAATGACAGCGAAGCTATCGCTGTCATAAGTGTTTCCCAGAGTCCCCAACGGTAGGCCGCGGCCGCAAGCACGAACACGAAGAACAGGAAAAACGGGTTACTTTGCCCATGCGTGAACGGCGAGAGCAGTGCCGGTAAGAGCACGTCCACACCATGCACAAGGAAACGAAAGCCAGGAGTTGACTGTTGGGGCGAACGCAACAAAAACATAATCGCGCCACTGTGCGCAATGTAAAACCCCAGCAAGCCATACGCCCAAGGCGATCGAACCTCACCCGGATCTATCCACAAAGCCACCAGGGCGGAAACTGCCAGGAAAACGCGCGCCGTCGCAAGCCACCGCTCAGTCCTCAGGTTTTCTTCAGGGCTCAAAGGAGACTTCCGCCACAACGCGCGCGGGCGGAAACGAACCAACGAAAGTGGGCTAAAAACGGCCAAAGCAGTGTTCTTGCTGGATATTACGGGCTGGAATATCTCCGGGGCAAGCAAAACTCAAGGGCTGGACATCGCCAGCATCGCCAACTCCTTTACTCTGAACCAGATAATTTTAGTTTGCGGGAGGGGTGTTACCGACGTAATATCTTCGCCTGCGCCAATCGGCCTAGAATTGGACGGGGCAAAAGGGCGATGTCTTCGCGTTACAAAGCATGGAGTGTAGGTCTGGTGTGTCTGGTATTCATTCAGATCGCCGCCTCGGCCTTTCTCCATCGAAGTTTTGCTCTAGTCGCGGTCAGCGACGTTGTACAGTTCCTGATCCTCGCCTCGGCGGTCCTCTCCTGCTTCCCCAATATCTCCCATTCCAAGGGACGTAAACGGTTGTTTTGGGTCTTGATTGCGACCGGCTTCGCGACTTGGACTGCATATCAATTTGTCTGGGTTTACATCGAAGTGTTTCAGCGGCGGGAAGTTCCTGATCTGCTCATTTGGGATGCGCTCCTGTTCTTGCACATCGTTCCAATAATGGCCGCGCTCGCCCTGCAGCCAAATGTCGAGCAGCACGAAAGAGACCTGCGTTTGGGTTCGCTAGATTTCGCCATCCTGCTGCTGTGGTGGGTCTTCGTTTACGTCTACTCGGTAGTGGCCTGGCAGTTCGCTTTTCCGAACCCAGGTGCTTACCAGGACAACCTGAACACCTCTTATCTAGTGGAAAAGATTGCACTCCTGGTCGGTCTCGCCTTGCTCTGGTTCCGGAGTTCCGGCTCGTGGCGCAGGCTTTATGGGAACTGGTTCGCAGCCAGCATTCTGTATTCGAGCAGTTCTTACATTGCGAACCTCGCGGTCGGCGCGCACACTTACTACTCGGGAAGTCTCTACGATGTGCCCTTGGTTGTTTCTATGGCATGGATGAGCGTGCCAGGACTGCTCGCCAGCAATCGGGCCTTGGAAGAAGCTCAATCCGGTAAATCTTTGCCACGGGGGGTCTGGGCTGCTCGGTTGGGCATGATCGCCGTCTTTTCACTGCCAATCTTCGCCTGGCTCGCTGCCTTCGACGCGACCATACCTCACCAGGTGCGCGCTTTCAGGCTCCTGCTCACCTTTATTGCAATGATTGTCATGGGGGCCATGGTTTTTCTGAAGCAGCATCTCCTCGACATCGAATTATTCCGCCTGCTTCGCGCGTCACGGCAGTCTTTTCAGGAATTGCAGCTTCTTCAAGCTCAGTTGGTTCAGTCAGAAAAGCTTGCCTCTATGGGACAGTTGGTCGGCGGCGCGGCCCACGAGCTCAACAATCCACTGACCGCGATGCTTGGTTACTCTGAATTGCTTGCCGCGACCGAGCTCAGCACCGAGCAGCGCAACTTGACAGAGAAGATGGCCCAGCAGACAAAGCGCGTACGCAGCTTGGTTTCGAGCCTTCTCAGTTTTGCCAAGCAGGTACCCACAAGCAAGACCTCGGTGGATGTAAATGCCGTCGTGCAGACCTGCGTAAAAATTTGCCAACCGCAAATGGAATTTGCGCGCGTCGGCTCGTCAATTGAAATGACCAGTCCGCTGCCGCGAGTTCACGCCGACGCCAACCAGTTGCTGCAGGTCTTTTCCCACATCATCAACAACGCCGTGCACGCAATGTCCGAGCGAGGCGGCGGATCCATCCTCGTCAGTACCGAAAGCGACTCCAGAATTGTGATGGTTCGATTCGCGGACACCGGTCCCGGTATTCTCGAGCCCGCCCGGGTTTTCGATCCGTTTTACACCACTCGTCCCGTAGGCCAGGGTACCGGACTTGGATTAAGCGCCTGCTACGGCATCATTCAGGAGCATGGCGGAAAAATCACGTGTCGCAATCGGGACGTAGGAGGGGCCATATTTCAGGTTGAGTTGCCGGCGATGGAAACCGCCCATCCAGAATCCCATTTCGCTCACGCGCACGCTGCCAAGTAATTCTCAGTAGCTGTTGGAATCTAGTCCGCTGCTTCGAGAGTGCGCTTAAGCTGCCCGCAGGCCGCGTAGATATCTCGTCCCCGAGGGCGTCGAATAAACGCAGGAATTCCTGCCCCCGTCAGAATCTTCTGAAACTGCAACACGTCCCTTTCTTCTGGGGTCTTGAACGCGACCCCCGGCCCTGGATTCAGCGCGATTAAATTCACCTTCACCCGCATTCCGCGGATTCTTTCTGCCAGCTCCCTGGCATGATTCGGAGCGTCGGTCACTCCCCTCAACAGAACGTATTCAAATGTCAGCTTTTCGCGATTGCGCAACGGGAATTCTCGCGCCGCGGTCAAGAGTTGATCGATGCTCCACTTCCTGTTGATTGGCATGATCTGGCTGCGGATCTCGTCATTCGGCGCATTTAGCGAGATCGCCAGCTTCGGACGTATTTTTTCCGTTCCTAGGTCGTAAATCCGAGGCACGATTCCGGCAGTAGAAACTGTCATCCGCGACTCCGGTATTCCGACCCCGTCCACCAGCAGCCTCACCGCTTTTGTGAAATTTTCGAAATTCAGAAGCGGCTCTCCCATTCCCATGAACACCAGATTCACTCGATCTTTCGGCGGCGAGACCCCATGTTCTTTTAGGACGGCGATCACTTGCCCGACAATCTCGCCCGCGCTCAAATTGCGTTTCACGCCCAGCAATGCCGTCAGGCAAAACTGGCAATTCACAGCGCAACCTACCTGGCTGGAGACGCAAATTGTCGCCCGCTTCCATTTCTGCTGCCCGAACTCCACGGCGGCTTCACTGCCGTCACCAGCCTCGCCTTCATCGCCCTCGGGCATCCACACCGTCTCGATCGTTTCTTTATCGTCGAGGCGCATCAGGTAGCGGACCGTTCCATCACTGGACAAGAATTTCCGGTCGATCTCCGGCAAACCAACCAGTACACCTTTATCTTTAAGCTCCGCCCGAAATTGGCTTGGCAAAGTCGAGATTTCGTCTAAGGCGGAAACCAGATCACCATATAAGCCATGAAAGAGCTGCTTGGCCCGGTAAGAAGGCTCGTCGCTCTCCTCGGTGATGCGCCTAAGTTCTTGAAGCTCAAGGCCCAAAAGATTCGTATTCACTGCTTTGTTCATGCATCTAAGTCCACTGCCTGAGCTTCTTTCTTCTCGGGTGATCCCATTTTAGAAGAATTCTGGGTAGAAAGATTGCAAATGACATTCAACCCTCTTATTTTCAGTCGCTTGCAGTAGTTTCGCGCATTTCTGTCCATTGTGTAAGAATTGAACAGAATGGATCAAGAACGCAACATCCGGCGGGCGGTTCTGCCTAATGGCCTGACCGTCATCACCGAAGAAATGCAGCACATCCGCTCCATTTCCATCGGCATCTGGATGAAAACCGGCTCCAGAGACGAAGATCTGGCATGGAACGGGATCTCGCATTTTATTGAGCACATGGTTTTCAAGGGCACGAAGCATCGCTCCGCCGAACAGATTGCCCGTCAGGTGGATTCAATCGGTGGAAACATGGATGCGTTCACCGCGAAGGAATGCATTAGCTTCAGCATCAAGGTGCTCGATGAGCACCTGCCGATCGCACTCGATGTGCTGAGCGATCTGGTTCTCAATCCCGTGTTCGACGCCCAGGACATCAGCCGCGAGCGCGGTGTGATCCTCGAAGAAATTAAGATGGACGAGGACAATCCTGACTATCTGGTACACGAGATTTTCACTCAGAATTTCTGGAAAGATCATCCTTTGGGCCGGCCAATTCTCGGCACCCGCGACACAGTCAAGCGATTTGATCGCACGCCGGTGATCGACTTCTACAGCCAGCGATTTTCTCCCGGCAACATGATCATCACTGCTGCCGGATATTTGAACCACGAACGTTTCGTCGAGCTGGTTTCCGAGCGCTTCCAGAACATGAAGCCTATGAGCAATGGGTTCCACAGTTCGCCGCCCACGATTGTTCCCAAGATCGTTTTGCGCAACAAAAAATCCCTTGAGCAGGTCCAGATTTGCGTCGGAGTGCCTTCTTATCCGATCACCCACACCAGGCGCCACTCATCCTACATTCTCAATACTTTGCTCGGTGGAGGAATGAGCTCGCGCCTGTTCCAGAACATCCGTGAGCGCCAAGGTTTAGCCTACGCGATCTACAGCGATCTCAATCCGTATCGCGATACCGGCTGTCTCTCGATCTACGCCGGCACGTCGCGCGAGTCGGCGGCAAAAGTAGTGGAGTCCATCGTTTCCGAATTCCGCAAGCTAAAGACGGAGGAGGTCTCCGCCGACGAACTCCGCCGCTCGAAAGATCAACTCAAGGGTAGCCTGATGCTTTCGCTCGAATCATCCAATGCGCGAATGGCCAACCTCGCCCGTCAGGAGATGTATTTTGACCACTTCTATAGCCTGGACGAGTTGATCGCCAAAATTGAAGCCGTCACCGCCGAAGAGCTGCGGGAACTTGCCAATCAATTCTTCCAGACCGACAGCATCGCGGTTACGGTTCTCGGAAATCTTGACGGCCTTCGCCTGACCCGCGATCAACTGGTTTGCTAGCTCTTCCTGAATTTTCTGCGCAAAAAAACCCAGGTCCAAATTGTTCGGACCTGGGATCGCTTCATCAGCAAAATTGAGAACTATTTAGGAAGTATTGAACCAAACGTTCCGACCAGATTGTTCCCTGGACCGGCGGTGAAAAATAGCTGGTTCGAAGCGCCATTTGTCGTGTTGCCGCC
Source organism: Terriglobales bacterium (assembly GCA_035651555.1). Lineage (GTDB taxonomy): Bacteria > Acidobacteriota > Terriglobia > Terriglobales > Acidobacteriaceae > Gp1-AA145. The sequence goes on along the minus strand of DASRFL010000021.1, from coordinate 237,443 downwards.
CCCGAAATCAATCGCCCAAAGCTGGTTGATGACGATCGGCTTCCCCATATCATCCTTCAATACGCCGACAAATTTCCCGCTCGAATTGTAGGCGACGATCGTCCCCGCATTGTTGTTGTTCGAAATCAGCAGCGTATTGCTCAGAGGCCCGAAATTCTTAGGGGCAACCGCAAATCCCCAGGGCTGGTTTAAAGGGGCGCCCTGAGCAAATGGTCCGATCAGCTTTCCGTCTTCCTTGTACATGTCGATGTAGCCACCCGGCCCTTCATCGGTCGGCGCATACGCGACAAACACCACTCCATTGATGTCGCGAATGCCGAAAGCCGCCATGCCGCTCGGAACTCCCGGATCAGCAGGAAGCGTACCCGTCCACGTAAAAGTTCCGTCGTAGATGTCGACCTTATTATTTGCATTGTCTACGGCGAACAGAGAATTCCCCGATGCCTTGCTCGTAATGGCCAGCGCCGTGTACGAGGCGCCTGAGCTGGAATTGTCAGCGACCACAATCGCGCTCTTGAGGTTTGCGCCGGGCGACCATGCGCTGATAGTTCCGTCAAGCGAGTCAAAGATAAAGAACGCGGTCGATCCGTTGACTTTGAATTCCGAAGAGCCGTTGAATACCAGGCCAGTCGGCGATCCGACGAACGCATTGGCTGCTGGCGGCACAGCAACCACAAGTCCCTGCTTGACGCCGGGCTTGTTATACAGCGTTGACCATCCTGAACCCTGGTTCGCCACCCACCATGGGGTCGTCGCTCCACGCGCCAGTCCCCATGCGTTCACCATCAACGGATCATCAAACCTTGCCTGATGCAATTGGTTGGAATCGAGATTAGTGAGTTGATATTGCGCCAGAGCGGCACTGGATGAAAATACCAACACCAATCCCAGCACAAACATTTGAGCGAGCGTACGGCGCTGCATTGGATCCTCCTTGAATTTTCAGGGATGGCTGGACTAACGCCCAACGCAGGTAGGGCCTGCTACATCACCTGGTCGCGGAGAATCGTAAAGCTCGACATCAAACCCGGTTGTCAACTTGGTGTCATTCTCTGTTCAATAGATTGTCTTGTGGATTGGAAGCTCGCGCTTCCGGAGACGAGGAGAGGGAAAAAAGCGCGGAAAATAAAACAGGCGTCTCGACTCCAATGAGTCGCGAGACGCCCGGGCAGCCCTCCCCCAAGAACTGCTCATTCACAAAGTACTTGTGAGCACAAAAATTGAGAATGGCACGAACGTGCCAAATCCTTCCACAGCCCTCCCCAACCCTCCAAAAGCCCCGTCTTTAGGCTTGTCTGGGGGATCTGACGATCGCTTTAAGTCCTGCAATTTCCTGCCGATAAGGGCAATAGAGGGTTTGGTCTGTCTCGCCGGCAGTCTGTCGGGGGACCCGCTCAACCCGGGTGGGTGAGCCTGACCCACAAAGGATCCGAATGTTCGCAATCATCGGCATTGTCGTGGTCATTGGGGCAATTATTGGTGGCTACCTCATGGAGCACGGCAACCTGAGAGTTCTCATCCAGCCAGCCGAATTGATCATCATCGGCGGAGCAGCAATCGGGACCGTGCTGATCGCCAATCCGATTCACATCCTTAGCCAAATCGCCGGCGGAGTGGTCGGCGTATTCAAAGGTTCGAAGTTCACAAAACAGCGTTACATCGAATCGTTACGTCTCACCTATGAATTGCTGAACAAGGCGCGCAGGCAGGGACTGATGTCTCTCGAAACTGACGTCGAAGACCCGGAGAAAAGCCCGATTTTTTCTAAAGACGCCGAATTCATCAAAGATCACCACGTGCGCAATTTTTTTTGTGACAGCATGCGGATGGCCATCAGCGGCGTCGAAGCGTTCGAACTCGATCAGTTAATGGAGATGGATCTTGAAGTTCATCACCATGAGTCGACAACTCCCATCACTTCATTGAGCACCATGGCTGATTCGCTTCCGGGGCTTGGAATCGTAGCTGCCGTCCTCGGCGTCGTCATCACTATGGGAGCTCTTGGCGGCCCGCCCGAAGAAATTGGACACAAGGTTGCCGCCGCCCTGGTGGGAACTTTTCTTGGAATCCTGCTCTGCTACGGCTTTATCGGCCCGATCGCCGCAAACATGGCAAAGACAGCAGACGAAGAGAAAGCCTACCTCAACGTTTTGAAAGTGGTCGTGATCTCATTTTTGAAAGGCACGGCTCCCATCATGGCTGTGGAAGCGGCGCGGCGCGCAGTCCCCGGTCATGTGCGGCCTACATTCAAGGACCTCGAACAGGCTTGCCGCACCGGCGGCGCAACAGCAGAGGCTTCCTCGGAAGCCCAGGCGGCAGGCGCCGGAGGATAGTCAGTGGAAGCTTCCCGTCCGGTCATCATCGTTAAGAAAAAAGTCGGCCACGGCGGCCATCACGGCGGCGCGTGGAAAGTCGCGTATGCCGATTTCGTCACCGCGATGATGGCGCTCTTCATCGTGCTCTGGTTGCTCAACACCAGCAAGCCCGTCCGCGAAGCTATCGCCGGATACTTTCGTGATCCCGCCGGCACCGCCGGCAAACTCGGCACCAGCACCGAAGGTCCGGGTGCGCAATTCGTTCCTACTCCAGTTCCGACCGATGACATGGCAAAGCTGAAAGATCAGATCGAAAAGACCATGCAACAACTGCCCAACTTCGACAAATTGAAAGATCAGATCGAAATCAAGATCACTTCCGAAGGTTTGCGGATCGAACTATTAGAATCCGCTACTGGAACATTTTTCGATCTCGGAAATTCTGACCCCAACAAGAATGGCAAAGAACTCCTGACCTTGCTTGCGGTTGAACTCGGCAAGCTTCCGAACAAAGTCTCCATCGAAGGACATACGGATTCGAAACGATTCCACCGCAAAGGAATTTATAGTAACTGGGAGCTTTCAACCGACCGCGCCAACGCCGCTCGCCGCATCATGCAGGAAAATGGCTTGGGGGACAAACAGGTAGCCCAGGTTCGCGGCTTTGCCGATGAACTCTTGCGCAAACCAGACGACCCCTATGATCCTTCAAACCGCCGCATCTCACTCATCGTGCAATACCAGACCAAAGAAGATCTGGAAAAAGCGCAAACGCCAGACTCTCTGAAGAAATTTGAAGCCGCCGCGCCTCCGTCCGAAGCAGCGCCTGCTGTCGAATCATCCAAACCCTCGCCGGATGTCCCCCCGCTGGAAAAAACTGCCGTCGCGCCCGAACAGAAGCCGCAATAATCACTGCACTTCGAAGCTCGCCTGCACTCCGCTGGCTGAATCCGGCGCGACCCAAACATCGTACGTTCCCGACGGCACAATCCACTTCATCTCCGGATCATACGAGCCTAGATCGTTCGCGTTCACCGTAAATTCAACCGTCTTGCGCTCTCCGGGCGCGAGCGTCACGCGTTCGAATCCTTTCAACTCCCGCACCGGACGCGATGTTGGCGCAACCCGATCATGCACGTAGAGCTGTACCACTTCCGTTCCTTCCCGTTTGCCGGTGTTTTCAATTTCTGCAGTCACATGCAGCTTTCCGTCTTTCGTTACCGGCGAGTCCACCTTCACACCGCTGTATTTAAAACTGGTGTACGTCAACCCATATCCAAACGGATAAAGCGGCTCCTTGCTCATATCGAGATAGCCAGTGTGCCAGCGATCGGGCGATGAAGGCCGCCCAGTATTTTTGTGGTTGTAATAGACCGGAATCTGCCCAACCGATCGCGGCCAGCTCAACGGCAAACGAGCGCTCGGCGATGCATCCCCAAACAGCACGTCCGCAATTGCGTTTCCTGCCTGCACACCCAAATACCACGCCTGAAGGATCGCCGGCGCCCGCTCCGGAGCCCAACTGATATTCAACGGCCGACCGCTCTCGAGCACCAGCACGACCGGCTTCTTTGTCGCCAGAACCGCCGAGATCAATTTCATCTGATCGCCCGGCAATTCGAGCGACGCGCGCGAACTCGCCTCGCCAGTCATGCCTGCCAGCTCGCCAACAAACACCAGCACCGTATCGGCTTTCTTCGCAACCGCGACGGCGTTGTCGATGCTGGCAGGTTTATTGTTCTTCTCCGCGCCCTGTACTCCCATAGCCGAACTCGGCGCCGGTGCGGCGACTCCGGCCGCCAGCCCGCTTTCATACGGAGGAATATCCACGCCCTTCTCATAAAGCACGTGATCTCTGCCCAACTTCGCAATGATGCTCTCAAGCGGCGTCACTGCATCTTTCGCCTGCCCGTTTCCTGCCCACGATCCAAGCTGCGAAGCTTTGTCATCCGCCAAAGGCCCAATAACCGCTACCGTTTGTCCTTTCTTCAGCGGAAGCAGGTCGCCTTTGTTCTGCAGCAACACCATCGATTCCTGCGCCAGCTTGCGCTCAAGCTGCAAACTCTCCGGCGCCAGAATGCCTGCCGAGCGGTTTGTGTCTGCATACGGATGCTCGAACAATCCGGCCTTGAACTTGATTCGCAACACGCGCCGCACCGCCTCATCCACCACGCTCTCCGCCAACTTTCCGGATTTCACCAGTTCCGGAATCGACCTGAGATAGTCATTCGTCGCCATATCCATATCGACGCCGGCCGTCAAAGCCTCGAGACTTGCCTGAGCATCGTCCGCCGCAATTCCGTGCGGAATCAGTTCGTGGACCGAGTCGTAGTCGCTCACAACAAATCCGTTGAACTTCCATTCGCCGCGAAGAATGTCAGTCAGCGTGTGATGGTTCGCGCTCGCCGGAATTCCATTCAAATCGTTGAACGCCGACATCAGCGTTCCCACCCCCGCATCTACTGCCGCATGAAAAGGAGGAAGATAAACTTCGCGCAGCAATTGCTCCGACATTTCCGCCGTGTTGTAGTCTCTTCCGCCTTCGACTGCACCATAACCGACAAAATGCTTTGCGCACGCGACCACGCTCTCGGGATCAGCCATGTTGCTTCCCTGAAAGCCGCGCACTCGCGCCGCCGCAATCACGGATCCCAAATATGGGTCTTCTCCCGCTCCTTCTACGATTCGTCCCCAGCGCGGATCACGCGCGATATCCACCATCGGCGCAAAAACCCACTTCACGCCGAATGCCGTTGCTTCTTTTGCGGCCACTCGCTCCGCGTGCTCGATCAGTTGCGGATCAAAACTCCCTGCGCTCGCGAGAGGCACAGGAAAAATCGTTCTGTATCCGTGAATCACGTCGTATCCGAAAATCAAAGGAATCTTCAGCCGAGAATTTTCGACCGCGGCACGCTGTGCTTCATTGACGTTCTCGGCGCCAAGCACGCCTAAGAGCGACCCTACCTTGCCCTGCTTAATCATCTCCATCGTCTGCGGACTCTTATCCGGTAGTTGATTCAACTGTCCCGCCTTTTCTTCGAGCGTCATCTGCTGCAAGAGCGCGCTCACGCGCTGCTCAATTTCGGAATCCGAGAGTTGTTGCGCGCCCGCAACCAGAGAGCAAGCGAGAAGCAGAACACATGAAAAAATGAGACGAGATGATCGAAGCATTCGGAGGGACCTCCTGCCAGGAAGGTAGTTTTGCGGCAATCAGTATATATCAGATTATTTTTAGAAAATCGTTATTCCACGACGAAATAGCGCGACGCGCGGGTTTGCTCTGCGAATTTTGCGCAATCCTTTGCGACCTCGGGGGTTAAAGTTTTTCGTAAGAACGCTACTGGATCTTCCCGATATAAACCGCAAACGGTTCAAGCGAAATCGAACTCAGCGTGGCTTCATCACGGTTCGACTTCATCGTGGTCAGCATCGTCTTCGCCTTCGAGGCATTCACCCCGGCGCCGCTCAAATCAAAGCTGACCTTCTGCGGATTTGCTGACATGTTCAGCACCACCAGTACTGCTTCATCTTTATACTTCCGCAGATACGAAAGCACATTCGGATCATTTTCGTTCAGCGCAAGATAGTCACCGTCACGCATCGCGGCGTCTTCATGACGCAGCGCCAGCACCTTCTTATAGAAATTCAAAATTGAGTCGGGACTCTTCGACTCCGTTTCCACGTTGTGCGTCTTGTAACTCGCCGGCAGCGGCAGCCATGGTTTCGCCGTGCTGAATCCCGCATTCGCTGCAGTGTCCCACTGCATCGGCGTGCGCTCGCCGTCGCGTCCTTTTTCTTTCGGCCACCCAAGCCGCCCGATTGGATCCTTCACATCTTCCTTGCGCTTGGGATCGTTGTTCGTCATCCCAATTTCTTCGCCGTAATACATGATCGGCGTTCCGCGCAACGTCAAATACAGACCTGCCATGACCTTTGCGATCGCGTCATTATGCACTCCGTCTCCATACCGCACATACGCTCGCGTAATGTCGTGATTGCTCAGCACAAAAACCGGCCACCCCGCACTCTCCACGCCCGCAATCTGCTTGCGGAATTCCGGCGGCGATAGTTTATCCACACGCGCAAACAGAAAATCCATCGGCATCTGCAACTCGTTGCTGTGCGCGCCGTAGTATTGCTTCAACTCTTCAATATCTTTCGTCCACGTCTCCCCGATCAGAACCGCATCATATTTATCCGCAACCTCACGAAGCCGCTGCAATACGCCGTGCAACTCCGGCAACTTGGTGTTGTACTCGTTGCGCATGTTGGGGTCGCCATACTGGTTTTTGCCGGGAAGAACAGGATTGTCCTTCAGATCGGGATCTTCAAACAACGTATCCACCGCATCCAGGCGAAATCCTGCAACGCCACGGTCATACCACCAGCGCGTCACATCGAACATCGCCTTCTCGACATTCGGATTTCGCCAGTTCAAATCCGGCTGCTCGGGGTAAAAAAAGTGGTAGTACCACTGCTTCGTGGTCTCGTCGTATTTCCAGGCCGATCCGCCGAATGTCGACAGCCAGTTATTCGGAGGCTGCCCTTCGCCCTTGCCATCCCGCCAGATATACCAATCGCGCTTCGGATTGTCTCGCGACGAACGCGACTCCTTGAACCACGCATGTTGGTCCGAAGTGTGGTTCATTACGAAATCCATGATGATGCGAATGTTCCGCTTTTTAGCCTCGCTCGCCAGCCGCGCGAAATCGTCCAGCGTCCCGTACATGGGATCGATATTTTCGTAATCGGAAACGTCGTAGCCGAAATCCACCTGCGGCGAGGGATAACAAGGCGTGATCCAGATCGCATCAACACCGAGATCTTTTAAATAGTCGAGCTTCGAGGTGATGCCGTTCAGGTCGCCGATGCCATTGTTGTTGCTGTCGGCAAAGCTGCGCGGATAAATCTCGTAAAACACCGCGTGTTGCCACCATTGATGGCCCTCGGCATCAACCGATTTCACCTGTGCTTTCGCTTCTTTGGGAGTCATGAAACCTGTGAGAACAAAGACGAGAATTGCCGCGACCCAGCAAACCAGCCGCGCATAACCGAAATTTTTCCGCCAAACTTCAGTTTGCACTGTGGGAGCTTGCTCTGCCGGAGCTTGCTTGGAGCGATCTTGCATTGTGCGCATTCAGGCCTCCTGCCGTCGATGACACAACGAAATTGCGATTGTCTCACGAACCAGGAAATCCAGAGTGGAACCACAAAGCTGATGTGGCCGGTTGCACAGCGCTGGAAGTTTCGCGCGGACGATGCCGATGGTATTATGATCTCTGCGGTTCCCGCACCACCACACTCCTCAGTAGCTCAATGGCAGAGCATCCGGCTGTTAACCGGAGGGTTGTAGGTTCGAGTCCTACCTGAGGAGCCATTCTTTCAGAACTCGCAATTTTACGGAACACCGCAAGCGATGAGCATCTCAGGATTGGCGTCCAGTACTTTCTGCTGTCCCAATATTCCTCATCACCCTCTCCACCACCCGATCACATCGTGTACCCATGAATGGGAACGCGTCTTTCGCCGACTCCCCGACTCGCGAAAATAGTCCTTTGCGGATCATCGCCCGCCCGCGATGCAGCCGTACTTTGACGTTTTCCTCAGTAATGCCCAGCGCCTCGGCAGTTTCTGCCGTGTTCATTTCTTCCACGTCGCGTAGCATCAGCACCGTGCGATATTGTTCCGGCAAGCTCAGGATTGCCTCTTCCAGCAATCGGCTGAGTTCGAATTGCGATGTGGTTTGTTCAGGGTCTGGTGATGAGCTCGTAGGGTTCACGGAAAATTCTCCATCTTCATTGCTGTCCAGTTGCTGGGTGCGGTTCCGCTGGCGGATGCGCGCATAAGCCTCATTCACTGCAATCCGCGTCAGCCATACGGCAAACGGCGCGCGGCGTGCGAACTGGCGTAAATGCTGATAAGCGCGGACGTACGCATCCTGCATGACGTCTTCGGTCTCGCCATCGTCGCGCAGGATCGCCCGGACCACACGATAAATCCTCTGGTTATGACGACGCATGATGATCTCGTACAGCGCCGAGTCGCCAGCCAATATCCGCTCAACAACTTCTTCGTCCGTCCAACCTTCTATTCGGGCTTTTTCCAGCAGTTCCATGGTTCCTAACAATTCGCGTCCTAACGATATAGAGTGCCGTAGCTCTTAATTGGTTACACCGGAATCCAGGGTCCTGCACGGTTTCAAGCACGACCGCACCATGTAACCTCCGCCCCGCTTCAGCACTCTTCTATGCAGGAGGCAAAATGGCAGAATTTGATACTCGGCTGAACGCCGGATGGTGGGCCCTACGAATTGGCCTCGGCCTCGGGCCCATCGTCGCCGGAATAGATAAGTACTTCAACAAACTTACCGACTGGACCATGTATCTGAGCCCGCTGGCCACGAAGATAATCCCTCTGAGCGCGCCGGCCTTTATGCGCGTAGTGGGAGTAGTCGAGGTGATTGCCGGGCTCATCGTCCTTAGTCGGTGGACAAAAATCGGTAGCTACATAGTCGGTCTTTGGCTGATCGGAATCGCGATCAATCTTCTGACCACCGGCATGTTCTACGACCTCGCTGTTCGCGACGTTGAAATTGCGATTGGCGCGTTTGCCCTATCGCAACTGACGGCATATCGCGAGACCGTCGTCGGCAGGGACACACAACGGGCCACCAGTGCGCGGCTCGCAACCACATCGTAGTTCCAACTCAATTAAGGAGAACAGACAGTGCGTAAATTCGGATGGCTTGCCCTCACCCTCACACTAGCTTTTGCCCAGCTAGCTGCGGCCGAAAGCTTTAAAGACGTACCCGTTGTAGATAAAAACTGCTCGGCGAAAGTCGCATCCGCGCCCGACACTCACACCCGTGATTGCGCCTTGAAGTGCGCGGCAAGCGGATTCGGGATCATCACCTCCGACCAGAAGTTCCTGAAGTTCGATGAAGCGGGAAATAAGCAGATCACTCAGGAGCTCAAGGCTTCGAGCAAGAAAGACCACCTACGCGTCGACGTCGACGGAACCGTCGAAGGCGACACGCTGAAAGTAACCTCGGTAAAGCTTTTGTAGTCCCTGACGCTGTGTCCGGGCGCCCCATCCTTGTCTCGCGTCTTTTGCGAGACAGGGTGGGGATTTTGACTTCGAAGTGAAGCTGTTGCTCCCATCGCAAACTAACCACCTGTCATCCTGAGCGGAGCAACTTCTTCCGCTTGCGGAAGAGATTGCGGAGTCGAAGGACCTATGCACTTTCGTCGCTCCCAGAGCACGACCGGGAATTCGCATATGTGCATCCACACGCGATAACGCGCACCCTTTGTCCATTTTTGCTACCCTGAATACTTCGCTCCCGAGGTGATTATGTCAGGAGGCTCCCGTTTGCTTGTGCTGTTTCTCTTCTCGTTCGTTTTTGTGGCTGCCGTTTTAGCCGCCGATAGTGCCTCAACTCCGTCACCCACCTCCGGCCCTCCCGTCGCTGAGCGGAAACCAGTGCAGGACGTAATTCAAGGCCACACCATCACCGATCCCTACCGCTGGCTTGAAAATGCCGGCAGCCCTGAAACGCAGAAGTGGGTGGAAGAAGAAATTGCCTACACCCGCAGCATTCTCGATCCACTGCCCGGCCGAAGTGAACTTCACAAGCGGTTGTCGGAACTGCTCTCGATAGGCACCATCTCGGCTCCGCAACTCGGCGGCAAGTACTACTTCTATACCAAGCGCGAAGGAACCCAGAACCAGCCGGTCCTTTACGTGCGTGAAGGTTTGAAAGGAAAGGATCGCGCACTCGTCGATGTGAACTCACTCGCGGCGGACGGCACGGTTGCCCTCGACTGGTGGCAGCCTACCGACGATGGAAAGTACGTAACCTATGGCACTTCGCCCAGCGGATCGGAGATGAGCACGCTGCATATCATCGAAACCGCAACAGGCAAGCTGCTTCCTGATTCCATTGAGCGCACTCGCGCCGCCAGCATTGCCTGGAAGCTCGACGACTCCGGTTTCTACTACACACGCTACCCCAGGAAGGGCGAAGTCGCCGAAGGCCAGGAAGTCTACAATCGCCACGTTTTTTATCACGCTCTCGGTTCTGACCCGGCAAAGGACCCGCTGATTTTCGGCGAGGGCCGCGACCCAGAGGATTGGCCCGGCGTGGACATCTCAAACGACGGCCGCTGGCTGCTGATCTCAGTCGAACAAGGCTTCACGAAGATCGAGCTTTACTTAAAGGACCTGAAGGCTGACTCCCCGCCGGTCCGCATCACCGAAGGCAAAGATTTCCTGTACTCAGCCGAGATCGTCAACGGCAAAATATTCATCACCACCAACGAAGACGCTCCTCGATATCACTTGTTTGTGGTCGATGCCTCCTCGCCCCAACGCGCCAACTGGAAAGAGATCATTCCGCAAAGCGATGCTGTTCTCGACGGCGCGGGCGTGGTCAATGGCATGTTGCTTGCGCAATACGAAAAGGATGCCAGCTCGCAACTCAAGCTGCTTGAAATCGACGGTAAGCCGCTCGGCGAGATCAAACTGCCCGCAATTGGCACTGTCTTTGGAAGCGGTGGGAAATGGAACCGGAAAGAGGTTTTCTTCGCCTTTCATTCCTTCACCATTCCTGATTCGATTTATCAGATCGACCTCAAAACCCGCAGCACTTCGCTCTGGAGCCAGGTGGAAGCGCCGGGAATTGATGCCTCCCTCTACGACGTGAACCAGGTCTGGTACACCTCGAAGGACGGCACTCGCGTGCCCATGTTCATCGTCAGCAAGAAGGGCATAGCGCTCGATGGTAAGAACCCCACGCTACTCACCGGCTACGGGGGCTTCGATGTGAGCTTGACTCCCAGCTTCGCGGGCAGCCGCTACTGGTGGTTGGAGCACGGAGGCGTGTACGCGGTAGCCAACCTGCGCGGCGGCGCTGAGTTCGGTGAAGACTGGCACCGCGCCGGCATGTTGGGCAAGAAGCAAAACGTCTTCGACGATTTCATTGCTGCCGGCGAATATCTCATCGCGCAGAAATACACCGATAAAGATCACTTGGCAATTATTGGTGGCTCAAACGGTGGACTTCTGATGGGTGCGGCTCTGACGCAACGCCCGGATCTGTTTCGCGCGGTCGTCTGCCAGGTCCCGCTGCTCGACATGCTGCGCTATCAGAACTTCCAGATCGCAAAGCTCTGGATTCCCGAGTACGGATCGTCCGATGATCCTAAGCAGTTCGAATGGCTTTATGCTTACTCGCCGTATCACCACGTCAAAGCCGGTGAAGAGTATCCCGCGATTCTTTTCATGACCGCTGACACCGATACTCGTGTGGATCCCATGCACGCGAAAAAAATGGCGGCACTCATGCAAGCCGAAGCGGAGAATGGTAAGAGTCGCAAACGGCCAATCCTGCTGCGCGTCGACACCAAAGCCGGACACGGCGCCGGCAAACCCATCGCCAAGCAGGTGGAGGACCTGACAGATATTTATTCGTTCCTCGCTTGGCAGCTAGGGATGAAATAAAACGATTGAATCATTGGATCATTGAGTCATTGAAAACCTGAAGTAAGGTCGTGAATGCTAGAAGCCAGCGGCGAGCTGTGGGCCGCGAGCAGGAGAGGATTGCTCATGGCTCGTAGCTCGTCGCTCACACCGTGTTTGCCAATGATTCAATCGCCCGATGATTCAATGATTCAATTTCTCCATGCCCGAACTTCCCGAAGTCGAAACCGTCGCGCGCGGGCTTAACCAGCGCATCGCCGGGGACTTTATCGAATCAGTTTGGCTCGGTTCAAAGCCGGAGCCGATGAAGTCCCCTGCCCCTGAAATTGCCTCTGCCCTAGAATCGAAAACTATTTCGAGCGTGCATCGTGTAGGCAAGCACATCGTATTCGACATGAGTTCGTCGAATGGCTCGAATGCCAATGCTCAATGGATCGTCCACCTGGGCATGACCGGCAGCCTGCGAGTGGTGTCACCCGATGCACCCGTTGAGAAGCACACCCACGCCATCCTGAAACTCTCTTCCGGCCGCGAACTGCGTTTTGTCGACCCGCGCCGCTTCGGGCGATTGAGCGTAATAGAAAACTTCCAGGCTCCGGGATCGGAACCGCTTCACATTTCCCTCGAAGATTTCGCGAAGCTGTTCCGCAACCGTAAGACACCCATTAAGAGCGCGCTGCTTAATCAGAAATTGCTGAGCGGCGTTGGCAACATCTACGCCGATGAAGCATTGTTCCGCGCGAAAATTCGCCCCCGTCGCCGCGCCGCCTCACTCAACAAGGATGAACTGCGCCGTCTCCACTCCGCGCTGAAGAAAGTCTTGAACGAAGCCATTCGCGCAGGGGGTTCAAGCATTTCCGACTATGTTGACGCCAATGGCGATGAAGGATTCTTTCAGCTCAAGCACCGTGTCTATGGCCGCGAAGCCAAATCCTGCCTGGCGTGCAAGACTCCCATTAAGCGGATCGTGATCGCCGGCCGCAGCAGTCACTATTGCCCGCACTGTCAGAAATAGGCGCTCAGTTACGACGCTTTACCCGTCCCCGAGTCCATCACGTAGACCCGTCCCGGTCCTGCAGCCTGAATATTGTTTTTCTCGAAGCATGCTTTGATTCGCCGCCGCAACTCCCGGCTCACCGGGTATTGTTTATTCGGCCGCGTCTTGATCAGCACCAGATATTCCGCCTCGCCGTTCCCCACGCGATCGATTCCCGGCACCTGAATGTCGCTGACAATGTCTCCCTCAAAATCGGAGTCGTGCCGAAGTTCCTCTCCTACTTCTTTTAGCAGCTTGATGATCTTGTCACTAGGTTCGCTGTATGCCACTGTCACTCGCATCGCCAGTTGCGCCCAATCGCGCGTGGTGTTCGAAACAATTTGCACTGCGCTGTTCGGCACCAGGTGGATCGTTCCGTCCTCATCCCGCAAGACCGTCATCCGCAGACTCATGCGTTCAACCGTTCCTTTTACCCCGGCAATCCGCACCGTGTCGCCAATGTCATATTGGTTTTCGAGCAGAATAAAAAATCCGTTTATAAAATCATGAACCAGCGTTTGCGCTCCGAAGCCAATCGCCAGTCCCGCAATCCCCGCGCTTGCCAGCATTGGCCCCAGGTTCAGTCCGAGTAGCGAAAGAATCTCTAGCGCCGCTACAAAAAAGATCACAAACACGCCGACGCTGGTCAGCACCGTAGTCACGGTGCGAAACTGCTGAACACTTACGCCCGGAGGAAGCTTGCGCAAGTGGACCTCCGAGCTTTTTCGCGCGATGATCCGTAACAGTCGTGTCAGGAGATATGCGCCGATCAGGACGAACGCGATCTTCGGCGCGTCGTGACGCAGGAAGTTCATCGTGTCCTCGCGCCACTCGTGCATTAATCCGGGCAGATTGGCCTCGGTTGGCATCGTCACTTGCAACATGCTCAAAAGGGTCATTTCAGCGGTCGATTATAGCAACCGCGAAGGCCGACTCCTCACCGCACCTTATAATCTGAGCACCGCAGTTCCGTGAGGTCCACCGTGTACAGAGTCACACTTTCCGTCTGCTTGTTCTTCGCGTTGTTTGTTCCGCAGAGCGCAACTTCTCAGCAAGAGCAACAGCCGTCCGGCCCGCCGGGCGCCAATTTCCCGCGGCATGAAGAGCCGGGACCCAATGTTCCAGATGACATGAAAAAAGCGATGGAGAAGAAGGCCAACGAACAACGGCAGGCCCAGCTCAAGCAAGACACCGAGAAGTTGCTGAAGCTCTCGACTGAACTCAAAGAGTACGTCGACAAGAGCAACGAGAACATCCTCTCACTGGATGTGATCAAGAAGGCCGATGAGATCGAAAAACTCGCCCACAGCGTGAAGACAAAGATGCGAGGAACGAATTGAAGGCAGTGGCTTGTGGGCAGTGGCTTGTGGGCAGTGACTAGTGATCAGTGATTAGTGGCTTTTTCACGAGTCACGAATAAACTGCCCACTAGCCACTGTTTCTCAATCCGCCGCCGCCCGCGCTTCCTGCGTGCTCCGCTTCTCCGCCCCGATTCGCATTCCATAGAAGGAGCGATAGACGAAGTAGAACGAAATCAGGAAGAAAATCAGCGCCAGGCTCCGGGTTAGGGCGCCGCTCTTCGCCGCCAATTCCACCGCGAGTTCGACTGCCAGCAACCCGAACAGGGTCGTAAACTTGATGACCGGGTTCAGCGCGACAGAAGACGTGTCTTTGAACGGATCGCCAACCGTATCGCCCACCACGGTTGCGTCGTGCAGCGGAGTTCCCTTCTGCTTCAATTCGACTTCCACGATCTTCTTCGCGTTGTCCCATGCGCCGCCTGCATTAGCCATGAAAATTGCTTGATACAGGCCAAAGACCGCAATCGAGATCAGGTAACCAATGAAGTAGAAAGGTTCAACGAAAGCAAACGCCAGCGTCGCGAAGAACACCGCAAGAAAAATGTTCAGCATGCCTTTCTGCGCATATTGCGTGCATATCTGCACGACTTTCTTGCTGTCTGAAACCGACGCCTTCTCAACCCCTTCAAGCCTGATGTTTGCCTTGATGAATTCCACTGCCCGATACGCGCCCGTCGTCACCGCTTGCGTGGAAGCGCCCGTAAACCAATAGATGATCGCGCCGCCGGTGATCAGGCCAAGCACAAACGGGGCATGTAATAACGAGAGTTTGTCCACGTTGATGGTGAGGCCTTCGGTTAATGCCATGATGATGGAGAAGATCATCGTAGTCGCGCCGACTACCGCAGTGCCAATGAGCACCGGCTTGGCTGTCGCCTTGAACGTGTTCCCCGCGCCATCGTTCGCTTCGAGCAGGTGCTTGGCGCGCTCAAAGTTCACATCCACGTTGAAGTCCTTCTTGAGTTCAGCCTGCACATTCGGGACCTGCTCAATCAGCGAAAGCTCATATACCGATTGCGCATTGTCCGTGACCGGCCCATACGAGTCGACCGCAATCGTGACCGGTCCCATACCCAGGAAGCCAAACGCCACAAGCCCAAACGCGAATACCGGCGCGGCGATCATCAGATTGCCCAGGAGCGGCGGAATCGTGGTCACGTAATAACCAATCGCCATAAGAATGACCATTGACCCGCCGAGGTAGTATCCAGAGAAATTGCCGGCGACAAATCCGGACAGAATACCGAGCGATGCGCCGCCCTCTTGCGCCGAAGTAACCACTTCCTTCGTGTGCCGCGACTCGACCGAGGTAAAGACCTTCACCAGTTCCGGAATGATCGCACCCGCCAGCGTGCCGCAAGAGATGATCGACGCCAGTTTCCACCATTGACTGGTATCGCCTCCAAGGGAAGGAATGATGTAGTAAGAAATCAGATAGGTCAATCCGATGGAAACGAAAGACGTGATCCATACCAGCGAAGTCAGTGGCGCTTCGAAGCTCATATCATTCGAATCGCTGTAGCGCGCTTTAGCAATCGCTGAATTGATAAAGTAGGCGGCCGCGCTTGCAACCAGCATCGCGACACGCATGACGAAAATCCAGACCAACAACTGGACCTGCACTGCAGGGTCCTTCACACCCAGCAGGATGAACGTAATCAGCGCGACGCCCGTAACACCATAAGTCTCGAATCCATCTGCTGATGGGCCAACTGAATCTCCCGCGTTATCGCCCGTGCAATCGGCTATCACACCAGGATTGCGCGCGTCGTCTTCCTTAATCTTGAACACAATCTTCATCAGGTCTGACCCGATGTCGGCAATCTTGGTGAAAATTCCACCCGCAATTCGCAGCGCAGCCGCGCCCAGAGATTCGCCGATCGCAAACCCGATGAAGCACTGACCCGCGTAATCGCCTGGAATAAATAGAAGAATGATCAGCATCATCAACAGCTCGACGCTGATCAGCATCATGCCAATGCTCATGCCCGCCGAGAGTGGAATGCGGTAAATGGGATACGGCTTCCCGCGAAGGCTGGCGAATGCAGTCCGCGAATTGGCAAAGGTATTTACGCGGATGCCGAACCAGGCCACGCCATAGCTGCCGATGATTCCGATCACGCTGAACGCCAGAATGATCAACACGCGCCCAGCTTCATAGTGCAGCAGCACACCGAAATAGAGCACGATAATGACCGCAATGAAGACCCACAGCAGGAAAAGGAATTTGCCTTGCGTGATCAGATAAGTCTTGCAGGTCTCATAGATCAGCTCCGACATCTCCTTCATCGAGCGGTGCACCGGCAGGTTCTTCAGCCGGGAATAGATCACCAGCCCGAATGCAAGACCGAACACGCAAAACAGCAACCCAATCATCAGCAGATTGTGTCCGTCCATCCCGAGAAAGCTGACGCTCGAAAGGTTGGGCAGCTTGAGATTGGCTTCGCCGCTCGCCTGCTCAGGCTGTGCCATGGCGGCGGACGTCGTAACCGCCACAAAAATCAACGCCGCTGCCGATTTCAAGAGTCTTGCTGAATTGGACGCAATCCGGTGCAGTCCATTGCGCATGGGTTTCCTCCGCCACGATTCCTCAGATGACTACGGGTTCTGGCCTATTTCTCCGCGGCCGGTATTCTCGTGTCTGAGCGTTGCCTCTGGACACGCGAGCGCGACGCCGCATTCCGAACACGCTTCCACCGCTTTTGAGGGAGTGCTGATTTGGCCGCGTCGGACGTTTGATGCGTTCTGCCGGTAAGGTGGAACACTGAATTCCGTGCGGCAGACCCGCACAAGACTAGTTTTTATAGCATTCCGGCGGCAAAAGCGTCAATGGAGACGAATTTCCAGGCATGCGTTCTCACGCATCAAAACAATTTATAGGACAACATCGAACTCCAGTGCTTGGGATCGAACTCTCCTCGTGCGTCATCCCGATGCCCCGCGTTTTCGCTGGGCGAGGGACCCTGCGCGGAACATATGGAGACCCTCGGCAAGATCCTTCCCTCCGCCTGAAAGTCGCCCTTCGTTCGGGATGACGCGGCTGCAAAACTTAGCCCGGTGGCAGAATCTGCTTGGCCAGCGCATTTCAGCGGTTTATCATTCTAAGTACACCTCTGCCCCCGGTAAATCCCTGATTTGTATTCTCGAGCGGCCCCGCGGGCGTGTGTGCGAAATCCACGAAAACTCAGGATGGACGCGGAATTGAAGAAGGGCCAGACTGCGGTCGTAATCGGCGCCCAGTGGGGCGATGAAGGCAAGGGAAAAATCGTCGACGTGCTCTCGGAGAAGTTTTCCGTCGTTGCGCGCTACGCTGGCGGCCACAACGCCGGCCACACCGTCATTATTAATGGCAAGCGCTTCGTCTTGCAGCTCGTTCCATGCGGAGTTCTCCGCCCCGGATGCCGCAGCGTAATCGGCAACGGCGTCGTACTTGATCCCATCGCTTTCTTGAAAGAAGTTTCGAGTCTGCGCGACGCCGGTGTCCAGGTCGACGGCAAACTCTTCGTCAGCAACCGCGCTCATGTGATTCTCCCCTACCACCGCATGATCGAACTCGCCTCCGAAAATGCTCCCGGCCGCGTGAAGATCGGGACTACCTCGCGGGGAATCGGCCCCGCATACGAAGACAAGGCCGGCCGCCGCGGACTTCGCGTAATCGATTTGCTCGATCTCGATCTGCTCAGGAAACACGTCGAGAACGCCTGCCGCGAAAAAAACATGATTGCGCACGCCCTGTTCAACTCCGAACCGCTCGACGCGGACAAGATGTACAGCGAATACGCAGAGGTTTCCCGCAAGCTCGCGCCGTTTGTCTGTGACACCGCTGCACTGCTGAATCGTGCCATTGCCGAGGGACATTCGGTGATGTTCGAAGGAGCGCAAGGCACCATGCTTGATATCGACCATGGGACTTATCCCTTCGTGACCTCTTCCAGCGCAACTTCAGGAGGAGCAGTCATCGGCACCGGAGTCGCTCCGACCGCCATCGATTCTGTTATCGGCGTGACCAAGGCCTACTGCACTCGCGTGGGCGAAGGCCCATTCCCGACCGAGCTGTTCGACTCTGTTGGGGAATTGATCCGCAAGCGCGGGAACGAATTCGGCGCAGTTACCGGGCGTCCGCGCCGCTGCGGATGGCTCGATCTCCCGCTGCTGCGCTACTCCGGCATGATCAATGGCACTTCATGGCTCGTGGTAACCAAGCTCGACGTGCTTGATGAGCTCGACGAGATTCCCGTCTGTGTCGGTTACAAAGTCGGCGGCAAGAAGACGGACGAAGTCCCTGCCGAAGCCAGCGGCTGGGAAAAAATCGAGTGCGTTTACAAGAAAATGCCGGGCTGGAAGACGCGCACCCAGGGAATCACCGAATTTAAGAAACTTCCACAGGCCGCGCGCGAGTATATGTCGTTCATCGAGCAGGAGACAGGCGCACGAATTGGAATGATCTCCACCGGCCCCGGCCGCGAAGAAACGATTTTCGTGGACGAATTTTCGGGCGAACTCGATTCCATGACAAAATCGGCGCCCCCCGCCAAGGTCGGGGCGAGGTAGAATTCAACAACCGAAAAAGGACACGAACGATGGTCGTGCTGGCAGTCACTTGGGTCGCGAAAACTGGGCGCGAGGCTGAAGTAGCGGAGTTGTTCGCGAAGTTAACCGCCGAGTCGCGCAAAGAACCAGGATGTGCGATGTACATTGTGCATCGTCACCGCACCGAACCGAAGCGTTTTTTCATTTACGAGCAATACAAAGACGACGCTGCGCTCGAAGCCCACCGCGCCGCGCCCCACTTCCTGCAATATGCTAAGAAGGAACTGCCGAGGATTGCAGACCGCGTTGATGGACATCTTTACGATCCGCTCGGATAGGAAACTTTTCACCGCAACGACGGCGGAATTCGCCGAGAAGCTATAGTCGATCCTCGGCGTGCTCGGCGGTGAACAACTACTGCGCCAGTTCGTATCCCGCAAAGAAAAAGCTCAGTTCAAAACGCGCCGTATCTTCCGCATCCGATCCGTGAATCGCGTTGTGCTCGATGCTCGATGCCCACTTTTTGCGGATCGTGCCCGCTTCGGCATTGGCCGGATTGGTCGCGCCCATCAGCTTCCGCAAATCGGCAATCGCGTTTTCTTTTTCAAGCGCAAGCACCACCATGGGGCCGCTCGACATGAAATCGGTCAGCGAACTGAAAAATCCCTTGTGGGCATGCACCGCATAAAACTGCTCCGCCTGGTGCTTTGAGATTTCAAGCATCTTCATAGCAATGATGCGAAATCCATTTTTTTCGAATTGCTCGATGATGTCGCCGATGGCGTTTTTTCGGACGGCATCCGGTTTCACGATCGTCAGAGTGCGTTGTAGTGTCTTCATATTCGTCGTTGGTGGTGCGATCGACTTGCTTTTCTCTGCGTCCTTTGCGGGTTTTCTTTGCGCCCTCGGCGGTTAAGAGCTTTTGTACGGGTGGGTAAGTTTAAACTCCCGCCTTCACTCCCATCGCGGCCGAAACCGTTTCGCCAATCTCCGCCGGTGACTTGCACACCCGAATTCCCGCCGCTTCCATAGCTTTGATTTTCTCTTCCGCAGTCCCTTTTCCGCCGGAGATAATCGCCCCCGCATGTCCCATTCTTCTTCCCGGCGGCGCGGTCTGGCCTGCAATGAATCCCACTACCGGCTTCTTCATCTTGGCCTTCACAAACTCCGCAGCTGTCTCTTCCGCATTGCCGCCGATCTCACCAATCATGATCACGGCTTCGGTCTGCGGATCGCGATTGAACAGATCCAGCGCATCCACAAAATTCGTCCCGATAATCGGATCTCCGCCAATTCCGATCGCCGTCGATTGCCCGATGCCTCGCGTCGTTAGCTGATGCACCGCTTCATACGTCAGCGTGCCCGAACGTGACACGATGCCTACAGTACCTTCTTTGTGAATTCGCGCCGGCATGATTCCAATCTTGCATTTTCCTGGAGAAATAATTCCCGGACAATTGGGTCCGATCAGCCGCGCCCTTCGCGTTTGAAGGAACTCCCATGCCCGCACCATATCCAGCACCGGAATTCCCTCGGTGATGCAGATGATCAATTCAATCTCTGCATCGGCAGCTTCCATGATTGCGTCTGCCGCAAACGGAGGCGGAACAAAAATGACCGAAGCGTCAGCGCCGGTCTTATCCACTGCTTCCTGCACGGTGTTGAACACCGGCCAGCCTTCGTGCGTGGTCCCGCCCTTGCCCGGAGTGACTCCGCCAACGATTTTCGTTCCATACTCCGCACATGCCTTCGCGTGAAATGTTCCTTCACGCCCGGTCAGGCCCTGAACGATGACTCGCGTCGATTTATCTACCAGAATGCTCATATCAAATCTTAGATCACGTGGGAACGGGTGCCCTCACCTGTCCGGCGATGCGATGCTTCGCGTTTTGCAATTCCATGGACGAACGTTCCGTTCGTCCACCCCCGGACGAGGGCGTCCGGGGCTACGTTCTCGCCGCCGCAACCACCTTCTCCGCAGCATCCTTCATCGTTTCCGCAACAATAAAATTCAATCCCGACTGCTGCAGGATTTCCCGACCCTGCTCTACGTTCGTACCTTCCAGTCGCAGCACAACCGGAAGCTGGATTTTCGTCTTGTTCGCGGCTTCAACCACTCCTCGTGCAAGCGTATCCACCCTGAGAATGCCGCCAAAAATATTGATCAGTACTGCCTTCACATTTTTGTCGCTCAGCAGGATTTCAAACGCGTGCGTCACCTGCTCGGCATTCGCCCCGCCGCCTACATCCAGAAAGTTTGCCGGCATCCCGCCCGCATATTTAATGATGTCCATGGTCGCCATCGCGAGGCCAGCGCCATTCACCATGCAGCCGACATTGCCATCCAGCTTGATGTAATTCAGGCTGTACTTTGACGCTTCCACTTCCAGCGGGTCTTCTTCGGTGACGTCGCGAAGCTCTTTTAAGTCCGCATGACGGAACATTGCGTTGTCGTCGAAGTTCATTTTCGCGTCCAGCGCAAACAGCCGCCCGTTGGTACAAGTAATAAACGGATTAATCTCCATTAGAGACGAATCGGTTTCCTGGAAAGCTTTGTACAAGCCGGTCATGAACTGCACGGCTTGATTGATCTGCTGCGGCTTGAGCCCGAGCCGAAATGCAATTTTTCGCGCCTGGAATCCTTCGAGCCCCAAGCCCGGCGTAATGTACTCCTTCAAAATCGCGTCTGGATTCTCCGCCGCGACCTGCTCAATCTCCATTCCACCCGCAGCTGATGCCATGAATACCGGCTTCGCCTCGGCGCGATCGATGACAATCCCGAGATAGAGTTCGCGCTCGATCGGCAGAGTTTCTTCAATCAGCAGTCGACGTACAACTCTGCCTTCCGGCCCGGTCTGATGCGTCACCAGAGTCATGCCGAGCATCTTCGAAGCCAGATCGCCCGCCTCGTCAACCGACTTCGCAATCTTCACGCCACCGCCCTTGCCACGCCCGCCCGCGTGAATCTGCGCCTTCACCACCACCCCACTCGCTCCGGAATCGAACAGATTCTTGGCCGCCGTAACCGCCTCATCGCGAGTTTCCGCCATTTCGCCGTGAGGCACAGCGACGGCATATTTCTTCAGAATTGTTTTCGCTTGATACTCGTGAATTTTCATCTGGCTTCCCGAATCAGGCGGGGCACCCTTGCGGCAAAAACTGCAGGCAGCAAACTCTCGATTCTATAGAACGAAGCCAAATCGGTAAAGCGAAGGACCTCGAATTTTCTTCGTGTACCTTCGTGCCCTTCGTGGTTAATGTGTTAATGCCTCTTTTTTTTGCGGGAACATATTGAACGCGAATGCAGGTGTGACATACTCGGGTTGATGTTTCGGAACCTTCCATACATCTTCATAGCCATAGTGCTTTCAATCGGGCTCGGGCATGCCCAATCGACGTCTTCGAGCACGACTCCCGAAAAAATCATCATCGACACCGATATCGGCGATGACATCGATGACGCATTCGCCGTCGCGCTCGCCCTGCGTAGTCCCGAAGTTCAGATTCTCGGGATCACAACCACGTTCGGTGACACCGAAGAACGCGCCAAGTTGCTCGACCGGCTTTTGGGCGAAGCCGGACGCGAGGACATACCGGTTGCCGTCGGAATCTCCAATCCCGAGATCAAGACCACGTGGACCCAACGCCGCTATGCCGAAGGCGGACACTTTGCCCGGAAAACACATCCGCAGGCGGTTGATTTCATCCTGAGCCAAATCCGCCAGCATCCCGGTGAAATCACCCTGGTCACGATTGGAGCATTGATAAACGTTGGCGCAACCATTGACAAAGATCCGCAAACATTTCGTCAGTTGCGTCGCGTCGTCGCCATGGGAGGCTCGATCTACCGCGGCTATGGCGATCTCGGCTACACCAAGCCGCGTGGCCCCGAGCCCGAATGGAACATAAAACTCGACGTCCCCTCCACGCGCAAGGTCCTCGCTGCAGGCGTTCCATTTTTTATGATGCCGCTCGACTCCACTCAACTCAAGCTGGATGAAGTAAAACGCGCGATCATATTTCAGGCAGGAACTCCTATCACCGACGCACTGACTCTGCTCTATCACGAATGGGGACAAGAAACCCCAACGCTTTTCGATCCCATGACCATCGCCTTCATCGTCGACCCGAAGTTGTGCCCGGTCACCCCAATGCACATCGTCGTAGATGACAACGGAATGACTCGCCCAACCCACGGTACGCCGAACGCGCAGGTCTGTCTCAATTCAGATTCCGAAGCCTTCTTCCACTTCTACATCCCGCGCGTGATGGGAAAATAGGATCCAAATGCTTGTGGGGAGACGGGCGTCCTCGCCCGTCGGTTTGAGAAAAAAAAGCACGGGCGGGACGCCCGTGCCCCACAACTTTATTTCGGAACCACCGCGCTGCCGGCGATCTTGAACGATCCGCTCACTCCGGCTGTCTTCGTCAAGCCCGCGCGTCCAACCGGCTGCCCGCCCCCCACCCAGACTGGAACAGTTCCAGGCGAGATTCGCCGAGTTCCGGATTCATCCACATAACTCAAATTCCGATTCGGAATCGTGATCTGCACCTTCTGCGTTTCACCGGGATTGAGATGCACGCGTTTGAACCCAGCGAGCACACGCAAAGCCGCGCCTTGTGTCCCAGGATGACTTAGATAAAGTTGCACTACTTCATCGCTTGCCATGGCGCCTGCGTTTTTTAGATCCACACTCGCCGTCAGGTCATCGGATGCGCCAACCGAGCTCTTGTCGAAACTCAAATTGCTGTATTCGAATCTCGTGTAGCTCAATCCGTATCCAAACGGATACAACGGCTCACCCGTGAAATACCGGTATGTGCGGCCCTTCATGTTGTAGTCGTCAAAGGCGGGAATTTGATCGACCGACTTATAGAAGGTGAGGGGCAATTTTCCTCCAGGTGAAAAGTCTCCCGCCAGCGCCTCCGCCACCGCCCTCCCGCCTTCCTCACCCGGATACCATGCCTCCAGAATTGCTCCCGCGTGCTGGTCTGCCCAGTTCACGCCCAGCGCACTTCCATTCATTAGAACCAGCACCACCGGCTTGCCACTCGCAACCAGATCTTCGAGCAATTCACGTTGTGCCCGCGGCAGATCAAGGCTGGTGCGATCGCCGCCAGAGAATCCCTCAATGTGGATAGGCATCTCCTCGCCCTCCAGCTCACCGGCAAGCCCGAGCACCGCAACAATCACATCTGCTTTCTGCACCGCATCGGTGTAGTCCTTCTTCTCTCCCGGTTCATGCCACACCAGCTTCGCTAATCCTGCGCTGCCCTGCTGCGAGCACTCAATTTTGACCGTATACGGATGCCCAGCTTCAAGGTGTACCGTTTTTAACCGCGTCTTGCTCGTGTCGCTGTAATTTGATTGGCCTATCAACTGATCGTCGAGCCAGAAGTGGAATGCATCAGTTCCGGTGAATCCGATTTCGTAGTCACCCGTCGAAGCCACCGTTAGTGTTCCGCTCCAGCGCACAGAGAAGTTCTCTTTCAAATCCCGCGCGGCGCCATCGTTCCATGTGAAATCGATCTTGGGATCCGCACGCGTAATCACCGGAGAGCCTTGAAACTCCGTGCCCTGAAAATACTCCGCGCTAAGGCCCGGCTGTCCCGTAGGGTTTTTGAGGTACTCTCCGGGTACGGGCTCATATGGAGCTCCAATCAAAGAAGACCCTTCCGCGTAGATAACGTTTGCATCTCCAAATCGCTTGCGAATTCCATTCAGGACGGTTACCGGCTTCGATGGCGTGCCGTTGTAATTCCCGAGCAGCGGATCGACGCTGTCCGCATTCGGCCCGATCACCGCGATAGTTTTGTACTTGGTTCCGAGCGGCAGAAGATTGTTCGCATTCTTCAGCAGCACCAGTGTTTCGCGCGCCGCCTTGCGAGCCAGTTCCCGGTGCGGCTCCGTGTCATTTTCCGCAATCGTGATTTTTGAATAAGGCACATCCTCCGGAGGATCAAACATGCCCAACTTCATCCGTGCGGTGAACAGGCGACGAACCGATCGATTAATGTCCTCTTCCGAAAGCAATCCCTCCTGCACCGCCTTCAGCAACGCGTCCTTTTCCACCCGCACGTTGTTCATCGGAATCCCGCACACAATATCCATTCCGGATTTCACCGCCGCGGCGACCCCCTCCTCCATCGTCGCCGTGTAGTGATGTCCTTCCTGTATGTCACTGGCGGCTCCACAATCGGAAACTACATAGCCCTGAAAATGCCAGTCGTCGCGCAGGTGTTCCTGCAAAAGCATGGGCTGCGCACACGCCGGCTTGCCGTCGATCGCGTTGTAAGCGCACATCACCGAACCTGCGCCCGCGGTCACGGTTGCGCGAAACGCCGGTAAGTACGTATCTTCCAGATCGTGATCTGAAACCTTGACGTCAACTGAGTGCCGCGTCGGCTCCGGTCCGCTGTGTACTGCAAAGTGCTTCGGTGTTGCTAGTGCCTTCAAATACTTCGGATCATCACCCTGCAATCCCGTGACGTACGCGGTCCCCATCTTCGCCATCAGGAACGGGTCTTCGCCGTACGTCTCCTGCCCACGGCCCCATCGCGGATCACGAAAAATGTTGATATTCGGCGACCACACCGTCAGCCCGTGATACCAGTCCGTGAACCCTTTGTCTTTCAGTTGCTCTGAATATTTGGCGCGGAACTCGGTCGCGATCACCCCCGCTTCCGTGTGCAACAGATCAGGATCGAAAGTTGCTGCCATGCCAATCGCCTGCGGAAACACAGTTGCGTATCCAGTACGTCCAACTCCATGCAGCCCCTCACTCCACCAGTTGTACTCGGGAATCCCCAGCCGCGGGATCGCCGCCGCCGTGTGCACCATCTGCGAAACTTTTTCCTCGAGCGTCATCCGCGAGACCAGATCATTCACGCGTTGCTCGATCGGCAAAGCAGGATTCCGGAACACCGCACCGGACAAGTCTGCGCTGCCCTGGGAAGACGTGCTCTCGGCTGTCGCTTGCGCCGGCATTTCAGGTGCAAACGTCAGAACGGCAACGACAAGCGCAGCGACAACTGGGAGGAAAGTACGTTTCACGGATATGCTCCTGGTGAATAGTTCGGGTCCCGAACTTTGCCGTGACACACGTCATTCACAAATAAGAACGCGTCGGGTCACTTCTCTAAGCAGTTACGGTAAGTCGGGTATCGCTAAGACGTAGCGCATAAATTTAACCTAAATTAACGGAAAGAACAAAATCGATTTTGTGAGGTGTGCTGTGAAGTTCAATTTGTTGTGCTGCACGGTCCTCCTTCTCGTTCCCACTGGATCGCTTCTTGGTCAGGAAAACCAGAGTCAAGAGACAAGCAACCCGCAATCCACCCAGCAGCCGTTCAACGTTCAAATGGAAACTCGCTCTGTGCAGGCCGTGAACTATCGCGTCGGCGCTGACACCGCCGTGGATTTCAAGGGTACGGATCTGATGCCAGAGCTGGGCGGCAAAGCCAAGGTCTCCAGCAAAAAGGCCCTCACCAAAGTTGAGGTCGAGGTTGAGCACCTTCGCCCCGCGAAGTCTATCGATCTTGCATACCTAACATACGTGCTCTGGTCCATCAGTCCTCAGGGTCACGCAAAGAACATTGGTGAACTGGTCGAACACGATGGCAAAGCTTCGTTGCATACCACGACCGACATGCAGGCATTCGCCCTGGTCATCACGGCTGAACCTGACTTCGCCGTCGTGCAACCGAGCGACATGGTCGTCGGAGAGAACTCATTGCGCGACACAACTCAGGGCCGCCCCGAGACCGTGGATGTTCGCTACGAAACATTCCCGCGCTCCGTCTATGCGGCCCAGGTGACCCCAATTCAAAATTTCGTTTACGGCGAAGACAAAAAAGCGCCTCTCGATCTTCTCGAAGCCCGCAACGCCGTCCGTATTGCCAAAGACGCAAACGCGCAGCAGTACGCGCCTGACGTGCTGAGCAAAGCGGAAACTTTGCTCAACCAGGCGGAAGACTACTACCGTCGCAAGCAGGGCACAAAACCAATCGCCACCGTTGCCCGCGAAGCCGCCCAAACTGCGGAAGAAGCCCGTGTCACTGCCGTCCACGCAGAACAACAGGCCCATCTCGAGCAGGAACGTAAAGAAAATGAAGAGCGCGCAGCCCAGGCCCGAACTGAAGCGGAACAAGCGCGACAACAAGCCGATGAGGCCCAGCAGCAAGCCCAGCAAGCAAAGCAGCAGGCCGATGCTGAAGCTCAACAGCGTGCGGCCGCCGAACAACAGCAGCAACAAGCGGTGCAGCAAGCACAGCAGGCTCAACAGCAGGCACAAGCCGAAGCTGCACAGCGCCAGCAACTAGAAGCCCAGCAGCAAGCCCAGGCTCAAGCAGCTCAACAAGCTCAGCAACAAGCCGAGCAGGCTCAGCAACAGGCCCAACAAGCACAGCAACAGGCGCAACAGGAAGCTCAGCAGCGTGCTGCCGCTGAACAACAGCAGCAACAGGCCGCTCAGCAAGCCAGCGAAGCCCGCCAGCAGGCTGCGCAAGCCCAACAACGTGCCCAGAACGTCGAAGCTCAAGAGGCACAACGACGCCAGCAGCTCATGTCGCAGTTGAATCAGGTGCTGCAAACCCGTGATAGTGCTCGCGGGCTCATCGTCAGCATGCCCGACGTGCTGTTCGATACCGGCAGTGCAAACCTGAAGCCGACCGCGCGTGAACGCCTCGCGAAAGTCGCCGGAATTCTGATCGCCTACCCCGACATACACGTCGAGGTCGACGGCTACACCGACAGCACCGGTAGCCCAATGTTCAATGAAGAGCTCTCGCAACAGCGAGCAGGTTCAGTTCAGTCCTATCTCACGCAACAGGGAGTACCGGCAGGATCGATCGGCATTCACGGCTTCGGCGAGGCCAACCCAATCGCCTCAAACGACACCGCCGCGGGACGTCAGCAGAACCGAAGAGTGGAGTTGGTCGTTACTGGGCAGTCGATCGGGACCCAACAGGCAGAGCAGTAGATAAGGAACTAGAGCGGGTGCCCCATCCTTGTCTCGCGTACCTTTGCGAGACAGGGTGGGGATTTTGACTCTCAAACTAGCCTTTAGTGCGAAGGCTTAAGCTGACCATTTCTTCCTGAATCCTCTGCCAGGCGCGTTCCACATGCCGCTCAGTCGTATTCGTCTGTCCAATGCACATGCGCAGCGTCAGCTTGCCATTAAGTTTGGTGTGGGTCAGGTACAAATCTCCACTCCGGTTCAGGGCATCCATCAACTTCTGAGTTGCGTCATCTCCCGACTTAAGCCGGAAGCAAACCAGGTTCAGCGGCGCGGGCGCTGCGATCTCGAACCTTTCATCCCCGCGCACCCAATTCGCGAAGTCCTGCGCGAGCCGCACGTGCTCGCGAATATGAAATTGCAGTCCCTCAATTCCGTAATACCGCAGCACGAACCACAGCTTCAAAGATCGAAACCTTCGTCCCAATGGAATCTGCCAGTCGCGATAGTCAAATACCGCGCCAGATTCTGTCGCTCTGTTCTTCAAATATTCCGGCAGCACGCTCAGGGTTTGGATCAGCGCCTTCCGATCAGCCACGTAAAAGCAGTCGCAATCGAAATTCGTGAACATCCACTTGTGAGGATTGAAGCAATAGCTGTCCGCGAACTCGACTCCATTGTGGAGATACCGAAACTCCGGGCACAGCGCGGCCGTCCCTGACATTGCGGCATCTACATGCAGCCAGATATTCTCGCGCCGGCAGATTTCCCCGATCTGCGCCACCGGATCAATGGCATTGGAAGATGTCGTCCCCACCGTCGCACAAACAAAAAATGGAGTAAGCCCCGACCGCTTGTCTCTCTCGATCGCATCCGCAAGCGCGGCAGCTTTCATAGCGAAGTTTTCGTCGGCCTCGATCAGCCTCAGGTTCTCCCGCCCAACGCCCGCAATCTGAATCGCCTTTTCGACTGATGAGTGTGCCTGCGACGAGGTATACGCAACCAGCTTTCCCCGGCATCCTTCGCGATTCGACACGAAACTCGTCGCCCGTTCCCGCGCTGCAAGAATCGCGCAGAGAGTTGCGCTTGATGCTGTGTCCTGAATCACTCCCCCGCCGCTGCTCGTTGAAAGAAATTTTTTCGGTAATCCCAGCGCCGGAACCAGCCAATCGAGCACCAGCGTCTCCAGTTCCGTGCACGCCGGGCTCGTCGCCCACAGCATCCCCTGCACGCCAAGGCCGGAGGAAAGGAGATCGCCCAGAATTCCCGGCCCTGATCCATTCCCCGGAAAAAATGCATAAAAATTCGGCGACTGCCAGTGTGTAACACCGGGCAGAATTTTTTCTGCCACGTCTCTCAGCAGCGCGGGAAATGCCTCGCCTTGTTGTGGCGCACTCGCCGGCAGCGACGACCGAATCTCCCCGGGTTTAACTTGCGAGAGCACCGGAAACGACTCGATCCGCGAATAGTAATCCGCGATCCAATCCACGACCACATGTCCCTGTTTCCGGAATTCCTCCGGCGTCATGTGAAAAGATTTGCTTTGTGCGCTACTTGAGATAGGAAGTGCAGGCGGTCCAGCTTTGCTCATCCATCAAGTCTAAGCCAGCCGCCCGTAGTAAAGACGAGTGATGTAATCGAACGTGACTTTGCCATCCTGCTGATGAAGATCGAATATTCGGCGCAGTTCGTGCAACATGGGCTCGTGATTCGGATGTCCCTGCCCGGGTGCGTAAGAAGACGAGAGCAATCGCCCTTGCGCTCCCTCATAGTCAAATTCCTGTTGGATTTCAAATGTCCGCTCCTGAAACGGATGCGGCTCAAAAAACCCGCCTACAACCGTGTGCTCGTGACGAACTTGCTGGTAGTCGGTTCCGTATTTCAGAAGCAACTGCTCGTAATCGCGAAGGAATGGCGTTGAGTCGATCCGGCGCTCGTTCCACAGGAGTACCAGCCAGCCGCCGGGCTTCAGAATGCGCGCGAATTCTTTCCGCGCCTTCGGAATATCAAACCAGTGCCCCGCCTGCGCCGCGGTTACAAAATCAACCGAGACATCAGGCAGAGTTGTAGCTTCGGCCGTCCCGTTGACGCTCCTGAACTTCGGATAGGCTTTCAGAAATTCCTCACCGGCTTGCCGCATATCCGGATTCGGCTCGACGGCGTACACCGGGTTCCCATGCTTCAGCAACAGCTTCGCAAAAATCCCCGTGCCGGAAGCGACGTCGGCAATCACGGAATCCCGCGTCAGCCCACACTCACGTTCGAGAGTGTCAATAACCTCTTTCGGATAAGAAGGCCTGTAGCGAACGTAATCGGCTACGCGCGAGGAAAAACGTTGAGTGGAATCGACGAGGGCCATAGACAACACTACTCAACTGATGGGGACCGGGGATTCTGAATGCTTCGTGTCCAAAACGAGAGCTAGATTCCCCGATGGCGTTTCAAACAATTTGCCAAGCGGGAATTGTGCGAGTTCGTGGTCAGCAATTTGGATATTCTCGCAGGTTGGCGACGCGGGAGCTTTGGGTCCGCCACTAACGACCAGCAACCAGTCGCCTCGACGCAGAAGACAAAAAGGGTGATGCCATGGATCGGTTTGCTGACTAGGACTGAGGTAGCTTGCGTTAGCAGTGCTGCGTACCCACGACCCTGATGCAGTGTGGCTCAGTGTTGCTTTGCCGACTCGCAGTGCTGCAATCCACGCGTCAAATAATTTGGCATCCGACTGAAACGCGATCGGATTCTGTTGATACAAATCCAGAAGTGCACCGGATTTCTTCTCACTGTTGGATGGTTGCCGGACTACTAAGACGTCCGAGGCCGCTTTCTTGAAAACAATTCCCAATGGCTTGAAATCGGCCTTGGCAAAGGCAAATTGAAGACTGTAACCAAGCCAGAAATACAAGGCGATTCCGGCAATGATGAATGCCCCTAAAACCATCCCCATTTTCAAGGCTAGTTTCTTGCGACTTAGCATCACTCTCTCGCCTTACGGATTGTAATCCCCAGTTCCTTCAACTGCCCCTCGCTCACCGGCGTCGGTGCGTCCACCATCAAGTCGACTGCACGCGCCGTCTTCGGGAATGGAATCACTTCTCGCAAGCTCTCGGCACCGGCAAGGATCATCACGATTCGATCTAGTCCCAGCGCAATTCCGCCATGCGGAGGCGTTCCATACTCCAGCGCTTCCAGAAAGAATCCGAACCTGGCCCGAGCTTCCTCGTCGCTCATGCCGAGCGCCTGGAAGATTTTCTTCTGAATATCCTGGCGGTGGATTCGAATCGAGCCCGACCCCAGCTCCGTTCCGTTCAGCACCACATCGTAGGCCAGCGCGCGAATCTCCCCCAGCGGCGACTTCGGATCGTTCACCGAATCGATATTCGCATCGAGCTTGGCGAAATCTTCTTCATGCAGCGTAGTAAACGGATGATGCGCCGGATTCCAGCGCTTCTCCGTCTTGTCCCACTCGAACATAGGGAAATCCGACACCCACAAAAATCTGAAGTCGTGCTCGACGTCGCCCGTCTTCTCAAATGCCTTGTGTTTTGCCGCATACTTCTGCGCCAGATCCAGCCGCAGGAATCCGCACTTTTCGCAGAAATGCTGCACGCTCTGATCCATCACCGCCGCGTTCTCCGGCTTATTCGCCGCCCCGGCCAGCAGCCAGAGATCGTCGGATTCAATCGCCGCAAAGCTTTGAATCTTGTCCGATAGCGCCTCGTAATCTTTCGCGAACCGCTTCGGGTCAGTCATCAACTGCACGAACGTCGGCCCCTGCACATGGTTGTACGCACCGTACGTTCCAATCGTCCGTCGCTCGGTGCCGGAAATATCTCCCGCCTTCGGAATGCGAATCACCTGCAGCGGAAATTCCTTTCGCATGCGGAACTTCGACGCCATCTCTTCCCATTCTTCTGCCGTCAGCGCGTCGCGGGCATCCACCATGGCAGGCAGGCGCATGTCGGGCTTGTCGTTTCCATATTGCCGAATCGCTTCGTCATAGCTCATGCGCAAGAAAGGTGTCTGGATCTCATATCCCGCCGCCTTGAACGCAGCGGTCAGGAATCCTTCGACCACATTCCATACCGTCTCCACCTGCGGATACGTCATCTCCAGATCGATCTGCGTGAACTCGGCCTGCCGGTCGGCGCGGAAGTCTTCGTCGCGGAAGCAGCGGACGATCTGAAAATATTTATCGAATCCCGAAATCATCAGGATCTGCTTGAACATCTGCGGCGACTGCGGCAATGCATAAAACGACCCCGGCAGCACCCGGCTGGGCACCAGATAGTCGCGCGCGCCCTCGGGCGTCGACCGCGTCATGAAGGGCGTTTCAATTTCGAAGAATCCCTGGGCAGAAAGATAGTCGCGGATCGCCTTCGAAACCTTGTGCCGCATCTCGATGTTGAACTGCATCGTGTCGCGACGCAGATCAATATAGCGATACTTCAGCCGCATCTCTTCATTCGGCAGAACCGTTTCGCTCGGTAAAAATGGCGGCTGCTTCGAGTCATTCAGAATGCGTAGCTCTTCTACCATCACCTCGACTTCGCCCGTGGGAATATTTTTATTCACCGTGTCGGAGTCGCGCTTTTTCACCGTTCCCACGACGGCGATCACATATTCATTGCGCAGCAGATTGGCTTTGTCGTGTGCGGCCACATTCAACTCGCGGTTAAACACCACCTGGGTGACACCGGTGCGGTCGCGCAGATCAATAAAGATGATGCTGCCGAGATCGCGCCGCCGGTTCACCCATCCCATGAGCACGGCCTTTTTGCCGGCATCGGATGTACGAAGAGCGCCGCACATATGCGTGCGTTTTAAATCGCCTAAAAAATCGAGCAAGTTTTGCCTTTCGAAGAAGCTGTCAGTCATCAGCCGTCAGCCTTAGCCGCCGCCACGATCCATCTGTCATTCCGAACCGCTTTAGCGGTGAGGAATCTGCTTCTCCCATCCTGAAAGATGGACGTCAGCGTAGCATCTCAATCGAGTGAGATCGAACCGATGGCCTGAAGAAGACCGGTGGGCCGAAGTAGGGATTATAAATGCTCGCGTGACCCCGCCGGGGTGCCCCACTCTTCCCGCGTTCTTTGCGGGAGGGTGGGGAATCTGACTTTCGTATGCAGCTACTTCGTCGTAGTCTGCAGCTACATCGTGCTCTCGCACAATTTATTTTTCAATCAGTACATCACTCGGAGCGGCGTGCTCTGTTCGAACTTCAGTTTCCATTCCCCGCCCTGCCGTACCCATAGATCAGAGACCTTAAAGTACCGCGGGTATGTCAAATTATCTTCGGCCAGTTCCTTTGTAGCCGTGTCGGACAATGTGATGGCGGAGTTATAGGAAACCAGCATCGAGTCGTCATCGATGCGAAGTGCCTGGGGACTATAAAAGATAAAATCTTTCAGAAAGCCTTCCTTTGCTGTTCCCAGCATCTCGTTCCGGCTGCCGGAATCGCCGGCCATGTCAACGCTGCGAAAGTCATCCGCAAGCAAGTTGTTCAGGGCCGCCGCATCTTTAGCTTTTTCCGCCTCGAGGACAGCCCGCGATTTCGCAATCAGGCTTTGCGCATCGGCGGCACCTGAGTGTACAGCGGTCTGGGCCGACGACGCCATGCAGAACATAAGGATGTAAGCTGCTAAACAAATCTTCATTTCCCCTCCCCGAGATCACGAATTTTGGCTGCCAGCTCCGGGCGCGAAACTGACTCTTGCTTGCCCGTCGCCAGATTCTTCAACGCGAAAACTCCCGTGCTGAGTTCATTCTCGCCCGCGATCAGCGCATATTTCGCGCCGAGCTTGCTGGCAGTTTCCAAGGATTTTTTCAGCCGGAAAGTTTCATCCCCAAGCTCGACTACTAAGTCGTGCTGCCGCAACTCCCGCGCCAGCCTCGCCGCTTCCTTATTCATCCCGCCGCCAAGCGGAGCAACATACACATCCGGCTTGCGCAATACATCTTCAGGAGATTTACCCAATGATATGACCAGCCGGTCTTCACCAATCGCAAATCCAATTCCCGGAGCCGGCGGTCCGCCAAGCTCTTCCGAGAGCCCGTCGTAGCGACCCCCGCCCAGAATCGCATTCTGCGCACCCAGGTTCCCATGCGTGAATTCAAACGCCGTCCGCGTGTAGTAATCCAGACCGCGCACCAACCTGTCATTTTCCTGAAACTCGACCCCGACCGATCGCAGGATCTCTTTTACCTGCTGAAAATGCTGCCGACACGACTCGCACAAAAATTCGCTGATGCGCGGCAGCTTCTCGATGATCGGCTGATCTTCCGGAACTTTGCAGTCGAACACCCGCAGCGGATTGGTCACCGCGCGCCGCTGGCAATCCGGGTCCATTCTGTCTTTTACCGGAGCGAGTGCCTGCCGCAACGCTTCGTTGTATTTGGCGCGATCTGCCGGGCAGCCGATTGAATTGAGTTGCAACGTCCATCCTTTTATTCCGAGCCGATCAAGCATTGTCGCCAGCAGTTCCAGAATCTCGGCATCTCGTGCCGGAGATTCGCTCCCCGAAGTCGCCGGCCCAATCACCTCGGCACCTATCTGATAAAACTGCCGGTACCGCCCCTTCTGCGGCCGCTCCCGCCGGAACTGCGGCCCTATATAGAAGAGCTTGTTCAGCCCTCGCGATTGCAGATTGTGCTCGATATACGCGCGAACCACTCCGGCCGTATTTTCCGGACGAAGAGTGAGGGACTGACCTGTCGAGTTATCCGGAGCGAAATATTCATCAAATAGTTGGACGCTATCAAGCGTGGCCCTGTAGGCAGGGTCTGTACGGGCTCTTTCAACAACTTGGTTCAGCGCGGCCAATCTTTCCCTTAGGGTGTCTCCGCGATCCATCCACGTGTACATCTCCTTCGAAACGATGTCCGTGTCCTCGCCGACCCCGCGAGCGAACAGTTGCGTGTCTTCAAAAATCGGCGTGCGGACTTCCTGGAAGTTGTAGGCCTGGAACACATCACGCACCGTCTTCTCGACAAAGTTCCACAGCGCCGTCTCCGGCGGCAGCAGATCGCGCGTTCCTCGGATTGCTTTAATCATGTCTTTCGTCGTGCGTCGCGGGTCGTGCGCCAAACCCTCTCGTCCCGGAAAGTCAGGTTGTGCGCCGGCCGAGCACCCGTCGTTCTGAACTCAGCACCCAACCACCTGTCATCCTGAGCGAAGCAGATGCTTTTCGCTTGCGAAAGCATCTGCGAAGTCGAAGGACCCATGCACTTCTCGTCCCATCCTGAAATGTCAGGGAATTCCAACCGCGCACTCTTATGAGAATAACTTGAAATTGCGTATGGAGTTTCAACTTACATACATCCTTCGATTCCGCGTAGCGCGAAATCAAACTCCGCTCAGGATGACAGCAGGAACTATCTCTCCGCCAAGTACGCGTCCTTATACCCCAAATAATTATTCGCGTACCGCATGATGCTCTCCTGGTCGGCAAGCTCCAGCTTGCGGCGAAACTTTCCCGGCGACCCCATCCACAATGACCCCGGCTCCACCACAGTCTTCTCCGGAATCAGCGTACCTGCCGCGATAATCGAGCCTGCCCCGATTCGCGCGCCGTTCAAAATGATCGATCCCATCCCGATCAGGCACCGATCTTCGATCGTGCAGCCATGCAGCGTTACATTGTGGCCAACAGTAACGTATTCGCCGAGGAAAACCCCATACTGCTGCTTCATCCCGTGCAGCACGCTGCAATCCTGAATATTCGAGTGCGCGCCCACTCGGATCGAATGCACGTCCCCGCGCAGCACCGCGTTCATCCACACGCTGGCGTGTTCTCCAAGCACAACATCGCCGATAATCTGCGCCGAGTCATCGACATAGCACGAGTTCGGAATCGTCGGTGAGATACCTTTGTATGCGCGAACCATAAATGGACATTCAGCAATGAGCGGCGAGCAATGGGCTGTGAGCAACCAAGGCGCCCGTCGGTTGGCTCATCGCTCACTGCTCACAACTCGCCGCTCATTACTCACGGCTAAATTTACCAAAGTTTCCCTCTTCGGGAATCTCTCGCAAAATTTCTGCGCACATCACTGACTTCCCTCCCAGCTTTCTGCTATAAGCAATCCACCTCCCGTCGAGGCTGGACTCACTTTCTGCGCGGAGTGATCCATGCGGCACGTCATCTTCTGTATTGCGGCACTTGTTGTAATCCCAACCTTGTGCTTCCCTCAAGATAGTTCCACCGGCGCCATTCACGGCACCGTTCTGGATCCCTCCGGTCGCCGCATTCCCGGAGCCTCCATCGCTCTGGTCAACAGCTCGACCGGCTTATCCTATTCGCAAATGTCCGATGCTATCGGCGGTTTCAACTTCGAACTGCTGCCGCCCGGCGACTACTCCGCGCGCGTCACTGCTAACAAAATGTCTCCCCAGGTCAGCCCCTTTCTCCACGTGACTCTAGGCGAAGTCACGGAAATCAACTTCAAACTGCAGATCGCCGGAGCCGCGGAAAACGTCACCGTCTCCGCGGAAGCTCGCATCATCGAAACCCAGCCACACGGACTCTCCACCGTCATCGACGAACGCGCCATCCAGAATCTTCCGCTGAACGGCCGCCGCTTTACCGATTTGTCGCTGCTCACCTCGCAAGCCACTCAGGACCCGCGCGGTCAAAATTCAAGCTCCACCGGCGACCTCTCTTTTGGCGGCGTTCGCGGATTCCAGACCAGCTACCTGGTCGATGGCGGTGACAACAACAACGCGTTCTTCGCGCAAGCGCGTGGACGCTATCGCGCTCCATACCAATTTTCGAATGAAGTCATCCAGGAATTTCGCGTCTCGCCCAATTCAAACTCAGCCGAATCGGGCCGGACCGCAGGCGCAGTCGTCAATGTTGTCACCAAATCCGGCACCAACAAATTTCACGGCACCGGCTTCTACTACCTGCGCGATAGCGACTTCGACGCCCGCGATCCCGAACTGAACATTAAGCCTTACGACATCCAGCACCAGTTCGGTTTCACTCTCGGCGGCCCGCTCAAGCGCAATCGCATCTTCTTTTTCGCCGGATACGACCAGCACATCTTCCATGAGCCAACAGTTGTGCGCTTCGTAAATGGCGCCAGCACAATCATTCCGCAGGCGAGCACTGGCCCATTCACTCCCGGCGACTTCGAAGCTGACGACCAGGGTCTGGTTTTTTCAACCGCTGCCCAGCTTTCAAAACAGGCAGGACTTTACCCCTCGAAGTTGTTAGGCCGCGCCGCCTTCGCCAAACTCGACATTGCAATTTCCCCGCACAACCAACTCTCGCTGCGGGTCAACAGCTCCCACTACACGGGCGCTAATAATGTCTTCCTGGATCCTTCCAGCCCTCTCACTACTTACTCCATCTCTGACAATGGGATCGAAAACGTTGAAACCGAAACTGCAACCGCCTCTCTCACCAGCGCGCTCTCCTTCCATACCGTTAGCCACTTGCGCGTGCAGTATTCCCTCGATCACCAATGGTCACAGAGCAACTCTTTCGATCCGTTAAGCCGTATTCCCGGCATTCTTGACGGCATGGGCCGCTCGAGCATCTTGCCACGCGAAACCCGTGAGCATCGGCAACACATTGCTGAAACCATCAGCCGCGAAGGGTCCCGCCACTCCTGGAAATTTGGCGGAGATGCCCTAATTACTCAGATCTATGATTTCTTTCCTTCCAATTTCGGCGGCGAATATCTCTTCGATCCCATCGCCGTGAATCCCTTCACCTTCCAGCCGCAAATAGGCGGACTCGAACTTACCCCGCTGCGCGCCTACGCGCATGAGGTGCCACACTATTACTTTCAAACTTTCGGTTCTGCCGTGAGCCATCCCGATACCAACGAGTACGCCGGGTTCGCCCAGGATCTGATTCGCGCCACCGATCATTTCGACATCAGCCTCGGCGTGCGCTATGACCTGCAGACTTTCACCACAAAATACCTGCAGACGAATCCACTCTGGCCGGACTCTGGGAAAGTCCCGCTCAACACAAAAAATTTCGCTCCACGCATCGGTTTGTCTTACTCGTTTGGAGACCAGCGGCCACTGGTCGCGCGAGCGAGTTACGGCCTGTTCTATCCGCGCCTTCCGCAGATTTACAACTCTTCGATCGAAACCGGCAACGGCTTGAGGCCAAATTCAATTTTTCTGAATCAGACCGTTTTCGCCGATGAGCAAATTTTCCCGCAATATCCGATCCCGCTCGTACCTTGTTCATCGCTCGCAACCTCTTGCGTTCTTCCGGCGAACCTGCTTCCCTACGCCGAACGCGACGTCTCTGCGTTCTCGCACAATTTCCGCTCACCTGAAGTTCACCAGGCCAGCCTGAGCCTGGAGCGCGAAATTTCAAGTCGAGTCGTCGCCGAAGTTTCTTACTCATTCGTCCACGGCCAGGACCTGATCCGCGCCCGCGACGTGAATCTTCCGGTTCCTACGACGGTTCAATATCCAGTCTTCGATCCGTCCGGGCTCAACGTGCTCAGCTATGGCTCCGAAGAAAGTTTTTCCACCTGGCAGTTGACCTCGTCTCTTACTAGTCCATTTACTCCATGCGTGAATCCTCTCGTGCGCCCAATCCCTCAACTCGGTTCGATCGATGTTTTCGAAAGCGCCGCCTCCAGCATCTACCACGGCGGAACAATCTCCATTCGCCGCCAGATGACGCACGGGCTTTATTTTCGCCTTGGCTACACCTACGCCCATGCCATGGACAACGGCCAGGACGCACTCGTTGCCGGCCGCCCCGCGACCGTTCAGAATTCTTACTCTCCAAATTCCGAACGCGCTAACAGCGTCACCGATCAACGCAACCGTTTTGTTTTTTCCTGGATGTATGAACCACGCGCCATTAACGGCGGACACGGCTGGATCGGCTATCTCACCAAAGGTTGGAAAAATTCCGGCGTCGTCACTGCTGGAAGTGGCATGCCCGTGGATGAGACCGTCGCCGGCGATGCCAATCAGGACGGCAACTACGGCAACGATCGAATTCCCGGCGCTCGCCGAAATTCGTTCATCGGCCCCGACTACGCGAGCACGAACATGCGGATCGCACGCCGGCTATACTCAAAGAACGGACGCACGCTCGAATTCACGGCTGAATCGTTTAACTTGCTTAATCGTTTGAATAGCCGTTTTCAGCTCACCAGCGACGGCGCCATGAGCAACGCCGCCACCTTCAATTTTGGCACTAAACACATTGGAATCAATTACTTTCCGGCCTACTATCAGGTCCCAAGTAATTTCATGCGAGCCACCAGTGCTTACGCGCCACGCCAGCTCCAGTTTGCTTTGCGAGTCAGATTTTGAACACCAGGAAAGCGAAGTTTTTCTACGCCAGGAATTCGATATTCCTTGACTTTATAGCGCCAAATTGCAATAAAAGACGAGTTCAACCAGGACCAGTTTGGGGGTGCAGTTTAGTTGGCAGAAGTACGATTGCAGGAAGGCGAGTCGCTCGAAAACGCTCTCCGTCGCTTCAAACGTAAGGTGCAGCAAGAGGACATCATTAAGGAAGTCAAACGTCACTCTTTCTACCTGAAACCCGGCGAAAAAAAACGCGTAAAAGAAGCGCTGGCGCGAAAGCGCAGCCGAAAGAAGCAACGTAAAGAGCAGGAATGAATGCTGTGGGGCCGCAACTGCAACTTGCGGCCCGCATATCTATCATCAAAGACGCCGGTCTTGGCGCGCTTAATTCTCCTGCCAGAGTTTAAGCAGTTCCCGCACACTTCCCCGTGCGGAGGGGCCGAACCCAGGGTAAGTAGTTCACTAGAGAGGGGCAAGATCACGCAATGGCGCAAACCGCAGGTTTGTACGTTTGCGTCCGTTTGCACTGGGCCAAAGGAGCTCTCGGATGGAATTCCAGGACAGGATGCTGAAGTGCGTTGACTGCGGATCGGATTTTGTCTTTACCGCGGGCGAACAATTATTTTTCCACGACAAACAATTCAAGAACGAACCCAAACGTTGCAAGAATTGCAAGACCAAGCGGCTTGCCTCGGTGGGCGCTGCGCCGGTGCGCCAGGGCTTTGCCGCGCGGCCTAAAGTTGAAACCCACGCAGTGTGCTCTCAATGCGGTAAAGAAACGACGGTGCCTTTTCGTCCGACTCAGGGACGTCCCGTATTTTGCCGTGAATGTTTTCGCGAGCGACGGCAGGCCGCCAGCGCCTGAATAGATAAAAAAATCTGGAACTTGCGATGGATCGAATCTCCCGGCAAACCGGGAGATTCGTGCCTTAGCTGGCTTTCTGTTGTTCCTTCGCTTCGGGGGCTGCGTCAAACCGCGCCAGGCGCGCACGGGTTTGCTTCTCATCCTGATGCCGCACAAGTAGCGCTTCGATTTGCCGCAACAGGTCTTGCGTTCCGATCGGTTTCACCAGCACCGATTGCACGCTGTCATTTCTCCAGTCCACATTGCGTGGCGGGTAGGCTGTCAGCAATGCTGTCGCCGGATCATAACTCTGCTGCCGCGCCGCGCGGATCACATGAAAACCTGCATCGTCGGTCTCCATGCGCGAATCCGTAATCACCATATCGAACTCGCCGATAGCCAGCTTCTGAATGCCTTCCGCTGCCGAAGCCGCGGTCTGCACTTCAAACTGATTCAGCTCGAGAACTGCTTTCAGTGTAAGCAGTACAGTAGTATCGTCGTCCACTAACAGGATCCTGCGCTTCATCAAATCCTCGAATGCTACTGCAAGGCGTCCGGAGTCGAACTCCGGAGTTGTACATACGCTAGTATAGTTCCGTGGCCAGCTTTTACGTAGAAAATTTCGGTTGCCGCGCTACCCAGGCCGACGGCGCTGCTATCGAGGAACAGTTCCGGCAACGCGGGCTGGACCGTGCGTCCCGCCCCCGCGAGGCGCGGTTTGTGGTGCTTAATACCTGTGCCGTAACGGCTTCCGCTGAACAGGACGCCCGCGCCGCCATCCGGCGAGTCCGCCGGGAGAACCCCCTCTGCGAGGTAATAGTTACCGGATGCTACGCCCAGCGCGCCCCCGCGGAAATTGCAGCCTTGCCTAGCGTTTCCCTTGTTGTCGGCAACTCTCACAAACACAATTTGGCACACATTGCCCTAACTACACAGTCTGAGAAGGACATTGTTGAATCCGGTTCATTTATCCCTTTGACCCGGTTGACTGAGACCGCCGACTCGTGCCGCGATTCGATTTTTGTCTCCGATATTTTCGCCCACACCGAATTGCTGGCGGCGCCCGTCTTTGATTCCGCCAACGAGCGCACTCGTCCGAACCTGAAGGTGCAGGACGGATGCAATAACCGCTGCTCCTTCTGCATTATCCCTTCGCTTCGCGGACGCAGCCGCTCACTTTCCTCCGACGAAGTGGTCCGACAGATAGGTCAGCTTGTCGACTCGCGCTATCGCGAAGTCGTAATCTCCGGAATCAATCTCGGCCGCTGGGGTCGTGATTTGCCTGTGTGGGTCGGACATTCCTGTTCGGCGACTGCACAGCCTGTGTGGGTCGGACATTCCTGTCCGACAAATTCCGATAATGCGTGGGACGATGGGCTTACACGGCCGCCGAAGTTCGAGGATTTGATTCGCGCCATCCTCGACCACACATCTCTCGAAAAACTCCGCATCTCCTCTGTCGAACCCATGGACTGGACCGACTCCCTCATCCAATTGATGGCCGGATCTCCGCGCATCGCCAAGCACGCGCATGTTCCCATGCAGTCCGGCAGTGATGCCGTGCTTCGCCGCATGCATCGCAAATATCGTCCCTGGCACTATCGCGAGAAGATCGAGAAAATTCGCTCCGCCATGCCCACAGCCGCCATTGGCGCGGACGTAATGGTCGGATTCCCAGGCGAAACCGAGGCGGAGTTCGAAGAGACGCACCGTATGGTGAAAGACCTGCCGTTCACCTACTTGCATGTCTTCACATTCTCGGCTCGCCCG
The DNA here is from genome assembly GCA_035651555.1 of Terriglobales bacterium. Taxonomy (GTDB): domain Bacteria; phylum Acidobacteriota; class Terriglobia; order Terriglobales; family Acidobacteriaceae; genus Gp1-AA145. The sequence goes on along the minus strand of DASRFL010000021.1, from coordinate 195,851 downwards.
GGCACGCCGGCTGCATCCATGCCGGACCAGGTCCCAATAAAAATTGCGCGCGAACGCAACCACATCCTTCGCGACCTCGCAGCACAAAAGAAAACTGAGTTCATGCGCACCTTCATCGGCCAGCAAATCGATGCCATCACGCTGTCCACCGTCTCGCAAGACTCAACCGGCAACTGGACCGAAGCCCTGACGGACAACTATCTGAAGTTGAAGTTGGCCGGAAGTCAGACAGCCAACCACTGGATCAAAGCAGAGGTCGTCTGGGTTGAGGGTGAAGCATTGATCGCGCGTCCGGCATTGCCGGTTGGAGATTCGGCTTGAAGATCAGAGCAGAAACCAGCTCCGCAGGAGCGACATTTAAATTAAGCGCAACAAACAGAACCGAGTCCCTTTAGGGACGGCACAAATTTTGCTCCCAACCACCGCAACCGGCAGTCTCATACAAATATGAACGCGGAAGTCTGGCCTAAAAAATTTCGCTCTCTCCTTCTCACGCTCACAATCCCGCTTCTCGTAATACTCACAAATTCCGCGCAAACTGCCGGGCCTTCGAGCGCAAAATCCGAACCCGGGTTCCTCGACCCCCTTCCGCAAGACACCGGCGCCCTCGGCTTGAAACAAGAACTCCGGCGTCTGCAAAACACCGGCCGTCTCATGATGGTTGTCGCCCACCCCGACGACGAAGATGGTGGCTTGCTCACGCGCGAATCCCGCGGCCAGGGCGTAACCACGCTTCTGCAGACTCTCACTCGCGGCGAAGGCGGACAAAACAAAACCGGCAATACTTTCTCCGATGAACTCGGCATTCTTCGCGTTCTCGAACTGCTCGCAGCCGATCGCTACTATGGAGTCGAAGACCGCTTTACCCGCGTCGCTGACTTCGGATATTCAAAAACTGCTGACGAAACTTTCCAGAAATGGGGAGGTCACGACGTCCCGCTTTCCGATATCGTGCGCACGATCCGCGAGTTCCGCCCCGATGTGTTGATTGCCCGCTTCTCCGGAACCGAAGCCGATGGCCACGGGCATCACCAGGCCTCCGCGATCCTCACCAAAGAAGCCTTTCGCGCCGCCGCCGATCCGAACCGATTCTCCGATCAGATCAAGCAGGGCCTTCTGCCCTGGCAACCGAAGAAGCTTTACATCGGGAATGTTTGCGGCTTCGGCGCTTCCACCTGCCCCGACGAGAACTGGACGGTCAAGATCAACACCGGTGAAGACGATCCCCTGCTTGGAATGTCCTACGTGCAATTTGCAATCGCCGGATTGCGCCATCAACAATCGCAAGGGCTTGGTGACATCCGGATTCCCTCGGGGCCGCGCTACGCCTTTTACAGACTCGTAGACTCGGTCCTGCCCAATACCAAGGACGACAAGGGACACGAAAAAGATTTCTTCGACGGCATCGATACAAACATCGCCGCCATCGCAGGCACTGTTGATCCCCGCGCTGGCGACAAAATCCGCCAGGCCGCCGCCAAAATTAATCTCGCGGAGAAGTCGGCCCCTGGAAAACTCGACGCGGTTGTCGCCCCGCTCCTCTCGGTGCTTGATCTGCTAAACGGAAATGCCAACATCCAGGGCAAAACTCCCGAACAGCGCACCGCGCTTGTGAAAGTCGAGAACGAGGAACAGCACGTGCGCACGGCAATCAATCTCGCGCTCAACGTCGAACTGACGGCTTCCTTGGTTTCTCCGCCAGGTTCGGTCGATCACAAAGCCATGCCGGCGATTTCGCCTGGCCAGAATTTTGCCGTGAAAGTCACCTTCCACAACGGATCGCCGCTTCCGCTGAGGCTCGACTCTGTCGTTCTCTCTGGCACGGTCACCGACCACGGGGTCGCAGTTGATGACCGCGCGAACCAACTTCCCGTCGCTTCCGGCCAAAATTACGAGCACATATTTCAACTTCGCGCGCCGGAAACCGTGCCGTTCACTAAGCCCGGCTTTCATCGCAATGACCCGCAGCGCGACAGCATCTATACCATTGACCAACCGCAATTGATGAACACCCCATTCATTTCGGCCCTTCCCGCATTCGCAAGAGCAAGTTTCGAGATGGTAGGCGTTGCTACTCCGAAATCATCGGCAGGCTTGACGACCACAAACGTTCCTGAAATTTCTGCGCCGGTCACGGTACCAATAAAGAACATCCCCGGCGCTCCAGACAAGGCGGAACTTGCCGTGGTACCGGCGTTTTCAGTTGCCATAGATCCGGGAGATCAGGTCGTCCCCGCAAGCGGGACGTCACCAATCAAGATCCATGTAAAAGTAAGTTCCAATCTGGAAGGACCACAAAACGCAACCGTCCGCTTGCAGGCTCCGCCAGACTCCCAAACCTCCCCACTGCAACAGCCGGTTTCGTTGTCGCATCGCGGGGACGAGAAGTCCCTGGAATTTGAGTTTTCTCCCGCCGCCATGACGCAGGGTGGCGTGAAACTTCGCGCCGTCCTCAGCAACGGCAACATGAACTATTCCGAGTCCTACACGCTCGTCACTCGTGAGGACCTCGGTTCCTTCTACTACTTCCAGCCCTCGGTGCAGCGCATCAGCATCGTTGATGTCAAAATTCCTCGCAATCTCAAAGTCGGCTACATCATCGGCGCAGGCGACGATATCCCGTCCGTCCTGCGAGAGACCGGAATGAATGTGACCCTCATTCCCGCTGACAAAATCGCGACAGAAAATCTTTCACAATTTGACACGATCGTTCTCGGCGTTCGCGCTTACGATACCCAACCCGAGCTCGTCAATAACAACAAGAGATTGCTCGACTACGTTTCGAACGGCGGCACCCTTATCGTGCAGAACAATAACAGCGTCGGCGATTTCAACAGCGGTCACTTCACGCCATATCCCGCCGACCTGAGCCGCGCGCGCGTTTCGGTCGAGGAAGCGCCGGTAACCATTCTCGACCCTGGCAATCCCATCTTTCACTATCCCAACGAAATTTCGCAGAAGGATTTCGACGGCTGGGTGCAGGAGCGCGGACTCTACTTCATGAGCTCGTGGGACGATCACTTCAAGCCATTGCTCTCCTGCCACGACCCAGGCGAGCCCGACCAGAAAGGCGGACTGCTGGTCGCGAAGTACGGCAAGGGAACCTATATCTATACCGGATACTCGTTTTTCCGTCAGTTGCCGGCTGGCGTTCCGGGAGCAATTCGGTTGTTTGTGAATTTAGTCAGCGCAGGACACCAGCCGTGAGCCATGAGCTATGAGCAACAAGCAAACCTGAAAGCAGAATCCGCTTGCTCGCGGCTCATTGCTCACCGCTCACGGGCTTTACCGAATGTCTAGTCATCCTCAACCCTCCGACCGCACCCTCATCCGCGGCATTGGTCTGTGGAGCGCGACCTCGCTCAACATGATCGACATGATTGGCGTGGGTCCGTTCATTACCATTCCGCTGGTGGTCAGCGCCATGGGAGGCCCGCAAGCCATGCTCGGCTGGCTTCTCGGTGCGCTTCTCGCCACCTGTGACGGCCTGGTTTGGGCAGAGCTCGGCGCGGCCATGCCCGGCTCTGGCGGCTCCTATCAGTACCTTCGCGAAATCTACGGATCGAAGCGCCTCGGCAAGCTGGTTTCATTCCTCTTCATCTGGCAGCTTTCGTTCAGCGCTCCACTGTCCATTGCTTCCGGCGCGATCGGTTTCGCCGGATACACTTCCTATCTTCTGCCCGGCCTCGACCAGCAATATGCCGCCCGCAACTGGCATCTGCATCTTCCGCTTCTCGGAACGTTGCAATTGCACTGGGCTGCCGCCGGAACCACTCTGATTGCAATCGGCATCGTTCTGGTCGCCGTCTTCCTTCTCTATCGCCGGATCACTGACATCGGCGTGCTTTCGAAATTCCTTTGGTTCGGCGTGGTCGGCACCATCGCGTGGATCATCTTCGCCGGTTTCACCCACTTCAACTCAGCCCGGGCGATGAGCTTCCCACCCGGGGCCTTCACTTTGTCAAGAGGCTTTTTTCTCGGCCTCGGCTCCGCAATGCTCATCGCAACTTACGATTACTGGGGTGCCTACAACGTCTGCTTCCTCGGCGACGAGGTGAAGGATCCCGCAAAGAACATCCCCCGCGCCCTCTTGCTTTCCATTCTCCTCGTAGCCTGTCTATATCTGATGATGAACATCAGCATTCTCGGCGTGGTCGATTGGCGCGAGATGCTGCACGCCCAAAGCTCCAACAAGCTCTACGTCGTCTCCACTTTTATGGAACGAATCTATGGAGCTTGGGCGGGAAAGCTGGTCACCGTTCTCGTCATGTGGACCGCCTTCGCCTCAGTCTTTTCGCTGATGCTCGGCTATTCGCGGGTTCCCTACGCCGCCGCGCTCGATGGAAATTACTTCAAAATTTTTTCTCGCATCCATCCCACTTATCGTTTTCCTCACATCTCATTGCTGGCGCTTGGCGGGGTGGCCATGGTTTTTTGCTTTTTCTCCCTTGCCGACGTAATCTCGGCGCTGGTGGTCATCCGTATTCTTCTGCAATTCATCCTGCAGGCAATCGGAATCATTATTCTGCGAGTTCGCCGCCCTGACATGCCGCGCCCCTTTCGCATGTGGCTTTATCCCGTTCCCGCTGTACTGGCAATTTTGGGCTTCAGTTACATCCTTTTCGGGCGCACCAACTTCCTTCAGCAGATTCGCTACGCATTCGTAATCCTCATTGTTGGAATTTTCCTCTATCTCGCGCGTGCCTGGCGCAAACGGGATTGGCCTTTCCGCGCCGCGATATCGGCATCTGTAGAGGTTCAGGCAAGCTGATGTCAGATTCCCTGCACGCCTCATCCCACTCAGCGTCGGCCCACGCCAATAACTCCGCTCTTGCCCCATTGCGCGAACCGCTTTTCCGTTCGCTGTGGATGGCGTCGGTCATCACTTATATCGGCAAGTGGATGCAGATGGTCGGTGCCGCCTGGCTCATGACCCAGATCACCTCCTCGCCATTCATGGTCGGACTGGTTCAAGCCGCAATCATGCTCCCGGTATTTCTAGTTATTCTCCCTGCCGGAGCGCTCGCCGATATGATCGACCGCCGCCGCTTCCTTCTTACTACTCAGGTCTGGATGGTCGCTGCCGCGGGAATTCTCGGCATCCTCACGCTTCTCGGATATGTGACTCCGTGGATGCTGGTCGCTTTCACCTTCTTGCTGGGTCTCGGTGCAGTCGTCAATGATCCCGCTTGGCAGGCGATCGTGCCCGAAGTCGCTTCTCGGGAAAATCACGCCACTGCGGTCGCGTTGAACTCTGCCGCCTTCAATGTCGCAAGAGCTGTTGGCCCTGCGCTGGGCGGCTTGGTAATCGCTGCCACCAATTCCGGCGTGGCATTTCTTATGAATGCTGCTGGGTTTAGCGGTGTGATTCTCTTCTTGTATCGCTGGCGGCGTGCTCCCCGTGCCCAGGCAGAACCTGGGCGCCTCGCCGAAGCTCTTCGCGTTGGACTCAGTTACATGCGCTCCGCTCCACTTGTTCACTGTGTGCTCATTCGCACCGCCGCGTTCAGTGTGGCCGCCAGTTCCCTGCTTGCGCTATTGCCAATCATCGCCCGTCCATTCGGCGCTTCCGGTTACGGTCTGTTGCTCGGCGTCTTCGGACTCGGTGCTCTCGTGGGTGCTGGCCTGCTGCCTCGGTTGCGTTACGCCTTCTCCGTCGATCGCGTGGTCGCAATTGCAATCGTGGTCTTCGCTCTCGCGACTTTTGCATCCGGTCGAATTTCGAGCTTCGCTGGTCTGGCCGCGGTTTTGCTCGTCGCCGGGGGCGCATGGATCAGCATCGTTGCCTGCCTGAACGTCGCCGCTCAAACCATGACCCCGAGTTGGATGCGCGCTCGCGCCATCTCCATGTATCTGCTCGTACTCCAGGGAGGCATGGCCCTCGGCAGCGCCGGTTGGGGCGCGTTAGCAACTAAGTTTGGTGTTCCAGCTACAATGCTTTGTTCCGCTGCCGGTCTGATTTTGGGTCTCGCCGCGGTACGACGCTACCGTCTCGTTTTCGGTGAACTGGATCTCACGCCTTCGGTGAGCGCCGATTGATTCTGCAGTAGAACTTGGGGCAATAAAAAATTTTCAACTTGAGGAGATTTGCAATGCGCTGTGCAAAAATGCTGCTCGCCGGTTTCGTTCTGCTCTGTTGCTCACTTCCAACTTTCGCCCAAATGCAACCGCCGCCTCCGGCAAAAACTTCAGGCGAGGCCCTCAACGCAATCCTGAACATCGCCAAAATGGAATTCGTCTCTGCCGCCGAAGCCATGCCGGATGACAAATATTCTTTCGCTCCCACTTCCGGCGAATTCAAAGATGTCCGCACCTTCGCCGCGCAGGTAAAGCACGTCGCCGCAGTCAACTACATCTTTGGCGCTGAAATTCTGCAGGAAAAACCGCCCGTCGATACTGGCGAAGAAAAAGGTCCGGCTTCGATGACCAGCAAAGCCGACATTCTCAAATTCCTGAATGATTCTTTCGACTACCTTCACAAGGCGATCGCTTCTGTGAATGAGAAAAACGAACTCGATCAGATCGACAGCCTGTTTGGAAAAACGTCGCGCCTGACGATCGCGTCGTTCTCCACTTCACATCCATTCGACCACTATGGTCAGATGGCCGTATATCTGCGGATGAATGGCATCGTGCCTCCAGCCAGCCGCCCGCGAAACAAACAGTGATTGCATTCCAGATGTCTGTATTGTGATTGGACTTCATTACAGTAACGAGGTGTCATCCCGAACTCGCGTTCGCGCGAGACAGGGACCTTACGAGGGCCAAGATCACCACTGCTACACGAGGGTAACTCCTGCAATCGGTGGTGCAGGTGCAATCGCGCCGTAAGGTTCCTCCGAGAGCTTTGCTCTTTTCGGGATGACATTGCGACAAGAAGATCGTTTATTCGGAAAAGCCTGCGAATTCGTGGCTGCTCTTTTTTCCCTTCGTGTTCCTTAGTGTCCTTCGTGGTTGGTGGTTTTGCTTTCATTTCCGCATTAATCTGCGGCCTGCTTGGAATCCGCTGCACAGCAACCTTAGTACCATCTATTTCGCCCGAACCACTTGCGAAGTTCATCCATTTTGCCTAGCATCCCAGATGACAGCCGGCCTGCAAGGTTGGTGATGGCGGTAACCGATTTTTGAACCAATGCCTGAATGAACGGGGCCCGACTCGAAATTAGATCCGGTGTGCCATGCTCCGCCATGCGGAGACGCCTAAAGGGTCGCGGAGGGCTCCATACGTCTACCGACGGTTCATTCTCGGCCCGTCACACGGTCAAGTGGGTCGGCTTGTTTCTCATCGGATGATCGGGTGATCGGATCATCTGACGGTCGTTTTTCTTCGCCTTTTGGATTGGCCGGTGAACCGATGACCAGATGACCCGATCATCAGATTTTTGCCCTTCTCCCCGCATCTAATAAACTAGACCAGTGTTCCCGCATCTTTTTGAATTCGGCCATTTTTCTATTCCCACATACGGCGTTCTTGTCGCTACTGGCGTACTAATCGGTCTATTTATTAGCGTCCGCAACTCCGCCCGTCAAGGCATCAAACCTGAAAACGCCTGGGACTTCGGCATCGCCGTCGTCCTCGCCGGAATCGTTGGCTCAAAAATTCTGTACGTAATCCTCGAATGGCAAAGCAACGCTACGGTCGGCGAGAACCTGCGCGCCGTTTTCAGCTTCGACACTCTTCAATCAGGTGGCGTCTTCTCCGGAGGCCTCGTCGCCGCGTTCGTCGTTGCCTGGTGGTTTCTGCGAAAGCATCACATGCCCGCGCTTGCTACCTGCGATGCATTCGCACCAGGCCTGGCAATCGGGCATTGCATCGGTCGCCTCGGCTGTTTTGCCGCCGGCTGCTGCTACGGCAAGCCGACATCCCATTGGTGGGGAGTCACGTTCAAGAATCTCCTCCCGACGCCACTCGTGGATGCTTTGGTTCCTCGCGAACCCACTCAGCTCTTCGAATCCGCCGCCGAGCTCGGCATCTTCTTTCTTCTGAGCTGGATGTTCCGCCGAAAGAAATTTGATGGCCAGATTTTCGGCGCATATCTGTTCCTCTACGGTATCGCCCGCTTCTGTATCGAATTCGTCCGCGACGATCCCGGCCGTGGCTCCGTCTTCGGCGGCGTTCTTTCCGGCACGCAATTGATCGCCATCGGCCTGGTTCTCGCCGGGGGCCTGATCTGGTACCTGCGCCCCGCCCCGAAACTGGCCATGGCCCCCGCATCGAGATAATTTCCCACTCTCACCAACTGTCATCCTGAGCGAGTCCTACACCTGTCACGCTGAGTGAGTCCTTGCACCCTGTCATCCTGAGCGAAGCGACTCCATTCGCTCGCGAATGGAGGAACGGAGTCGAAGGACCTATGTAGTTGTTTTGCCAATTGTGCTTCATCCTCCAGTTAGAATTCTCCGAGAGAGCATCGCTGCTATCAGGATTGCAGAGGTCCTTCGACTACGAAAGCACTCCGCGCAAAGCGCGGTATGTTTTCTGCGCTCAGGATGACAATTGCAGAAAATAGCGTCAACACGAACGAGCTTCGTCGTACCTGAAGGTAAAGCCGGCCAGCGCCTCGATCACTTCCTCGTCTCTCAACTCCCGGAGACCAGCCGCGCCCGTGTCCAACAACTCATCGCCCAGGAAAAGGTCCTCCTCAACGGCCAGCCAGCCAAAGCCTCCTACAAATTGCGAGGCCAGGAAAAAATAGAAATCGTCGGCGAAGTTGAACGTCCTCCTCTGCGCGCCACGCCGGAAGAAATCCCTCTTGAAATCATCTACGAAGATGACGATCTCGCCGTCATCAACAAGCCCGCCGGGATGATGGTCCACGCCGGCGCGGGATCGACCGAGGACGCCCGCAATCGTGGCACCCTGGTCAATGCACTCTTGCACCGCTTCGGCTCACTCTCCGGAGTTGGTGGCGAGCTTCGCCCCGGAATCGTCCATCGCCTCGACAAAGAAACCAGCGGGCTGATCATAGTCGCTAAGAACGACGCCGCACATCGCAAGCTCGCCGCCGAATTCTCAGGAAGGAAAGTTAAAAAGACTTACGTCGCGCTCGTTCACGGCTCCCCGAAAAATGAGCGTTGCACAATTTCCACTCCGATCAGTCGCGATGTGGTGCGACGCACACGCATGACAACTCGGAGATCCGGTGGCCGTGAAGCGATCACCCACTACGAGGTCCAACAAAGAATCGACTCCGCCTTTGGCAAATTCACCTTGCTCAAAGTAAAAATCGAAACCGGCCGTACCCACCAGATTCGCGTACACCTCGCTTCGATCGGCCATCCCGTGGTTGGCGACAGACTTTACGGTGCTCCTGGTGAAAGCCGCCCAAAATCCGGTGCCGGCGTCTCCCTTCCAAGAAATTTCCTGCATTCCGCCAAACTGCAATTCACGCATCCGAGCAGCCACGAGCCCCTCAGCTTTTCGAGTCCTATTCCGGAACAGCTCGCCGATTTTCTGCGCCTTTTGGACTCGAATCGCTCCCCCAAGAAGCAGCTATAATTGGGTCTCATGCAGTGGTTCCAACGCACTTACCTTGTCCTGATTACGGCTTCGCTCTGCCTTCCGTTTTTCGCTCAGAGCGCCGAGACACAGAGTACCGACGACTTGCCTTCGGCCCCGTCAGCGGTTGCCATCAAACCAAAGCCCGCTCCCGTCAAGGCTCCCGAGCCACCCCAGCCCGCTCCGGCTGATATACAGCCCGCTAATCAGAATGAGTCCAATACTGCGGCGGCCGCGCCTGCACCCTCGGTAGATACAAACGCTACTCAGCCCGACAATGAACCGTCCGACTCAAACCAGATCAAGGTGAACGTTAATGAAATTCCAGTCGTTTTCACCGTAACCGACAAGCACAATCACTACGTCAAGGATTTGGACCAGAAAGACTTCAAGGTAATTGACGACGGCCGTCCAGTCGAAGAAATTCGATACTTCCGCCGCGAAACCGACCTGCCCTTGCGCGTTGGCCTGCTAATCGATTCCAGCGCTTCCGTTCGCGGCCGTTTCAAATTCGAGCAGGAGTCCGCCATCGAATTCATGAACCAGACCATCCGCCCGCGCTACGACCGCGCGTTTGTTCTCGGGTTCGATGCCAGTCTTGAAATCACCCAGGAGTTCACCGACAAGGCCGAACTGCTTTCGAAAGGCATTCGCAGCTTGCGTCCGGGAAACAGCACGCGTCTTTACGACGCGATCTACTATGCCTGCCGCGAACGCCTGATGGATACCAACGACACGGACTCCGTGCGTAAGGCGATCGTGCTCATTACCGATGGCGAAGACAACTCCAGCCGCACCACCCGTGAAGAGGCCATCGATATGGCGCTCCGCGCCAATGTGATCGTTTACACGATCAGCACCAATTTCCCGGGATATGCTGAAAGCGGCAAGTACGACAAGATCCTGCAGCGCATTGCCGACGCGACCGGTGGGCGCTGGTTTGAGCCGTTCGAGGTAACTGATGTGGCGAACGCTTTTGCCCAGATTCAGACCGACCTGCGCAGCCAATACGCGTTGGCCTATCGTCCGGCAGATTTCCGCCATGACGGCCGCTATCGCACCATTGAGATTCTGGCCGAACACAAAGGTTTGAAAGTGCACAGCCGCCACGGATATTACGCGCCGGCAGAGTGAGAAGATTCGTGCGTCGCAGGTCGTGAGTCGTGTGTCGGAAGTCTGTACGTTGAATCCATAGCGCACGACGAGTGTTCTTAGCGTCCTTTGCGAAACCTTGGCGATCTTCGCGGTTGAGAGCTTTTCACCGCAAAGCGCAAGGACTCGGCGGTCTCTGCGGTTAAAAGCTTTTGGCCGATGGCCGACCACCGACGACTGCTTCGCACGACGCACGACCAACGACGCATTCAGAAAGGTAACCCTTGACCCCAACCGAAACCGCAAGCAATACCAAGCGAGAAATCGAAGTTCAGATTCCTTCCGAGGAAGTCACTCGCGAAACCGACGCCCTGATCCAGAAATATCAAAAGCTGGCGCGCATCCCTGGTTTTCGCCGCGGCCATGTTCCGGCCTCCATCATCCGCCAGCGCTTCTCGCAAGAAATCCAGAACGACGTTGTGGACGCGCTCATCCCCAAATACTTCCGCAAGGAGACCGAGCGTCTCGGCCTGATCCCGGTTTCTCAGCCCCGCGTCACCGACCTGCACGCGCACGAAGGCAAGCCGCTGCAGTTCAAGGCCAGCTTCGAGGTCATGCCTGAGATCAAGGTGGAGGGCTACAAGGAACTGCGCGCTGACCGCCCCGAAATTTCCGTCACCGACGACGAAGTCGAAGATTCCCTGAAGTCTTTGCAAGAACAAAAAGCCACGTTCTCTCCCGTCGAAGGCCGCGCCATCGCCGATGGCGACTACGCGCAGGCTTCGCTCGATGGCACACCGAAAACCGCCGATCCAGGCACGAAGCCCGTCCACATGGACGACGTTCTCGTCGAAATCGGCGGCAAAAACACCATGCCCGAGTTCACTGAACACCTTCGCGGCGCAAATGCTGGCGACGAACGTACTTTCGACGTCGTCTATCCCGATGATTTCTCCGACGAACGTCTCCGCGGCAAGACCTTCAGCTACAAAGTCAATATCAAATCCATCAAGCAGAAATCCCTGCCTGAACTGAATGATGACTTCGCCAAGGAACTCGGCGAATTTTCTACGCTTGATGACGTTCGCAAGCGCATCCGCGAAAGTATGGAACACGAGCGTCGACAGAACGCCGAGCGTGAATCCAAGGACAAGTTGCTCGAAGCACTCGTCCGCCGTAACGACTTTGAGGTTCCAGAAGCCCTGGTCGAGCATCAAATAGACATTCGACTCGAACGCGGGCTTCGCGCGCTCGCAGCCCAGGGCATGAGTTCCGAGCACATGAAGAAAATGGACCTGCCCCGTCTCCGCGCCGGGCAGCGGGACCAGGCTCTGCAGGAAGTCAAGGCTTCCTTGTTGCTCGAGAAGATCGCTGATGAAGAAAAAATAGAAGTCGGCGACGAGGAAATCGATCGTGAGATCGAAGCTCTGGCAAAACAGACAAATCAGACGGCCAACGACATCCGTGCTCGTTTGACACGTGATGGAGCGCTGGATAGAATCCGCAACAGGATTCGCAACGAAAAGGCCCTCGATTTCCTGTACCGCCAATCTGCTTAGATTGAGCGACTCCCATCCCCTAAAATCCGGAAGTTCCGGGCCGAAGTGTCAAAGTTGAGCGAGAAGGAGCCACAGAGCATGCTGGTGCCCATGGTTATCGAACAAACCGGCCGCGGCGAGCGCGCCTACGACATCTACTCGCGCCTCCTGCGAGATAACATCATTTTTATCGGCACGCCGATCGATGACAACGTCGCCAACCTTGTCATTGCCCAAATGCTCTTTCTCGCCCAGGAAGATCCCGAAAAAGACATTCAGCTCTATATAAATTCTCCGGGCGGGTCGATTACTTCGGGAATGGCGATCTACGACACAATGCAGTATGTAAAGAACGATGTCACTACAATATGCATTGGTCAGGCAGCCAGTATGGCGGCTACCTTGCTCGCGGCGGGCGAACCGAAAAAGAGATTAGCGCTGCCTAATTCTCGAATTCTGATTCACCAGCCGCACATGGGTGGATTGTCGGGCCAGGCGACCGATATTGATATTCATGCGCGAGAAATTCTGCGCATGAGGGACATTACCAATCAGCTCCTGTCAAAACACACCGGTCAGAAGCTGGAAAAGGTCGAAAAAGACGTGGAGCGCGACTTTATCATGAACGCGCAGCAGTCAAAGGAATACGGAATCATTGACGATATCATCTATAAGACGCGCTAAGTTGTATGATCGGCCTTCCGCCGGTCAGTTTCCGCAAGTTCTCGGCGCAAGACAATCTGGTGTGCCGCATTGGCCGAGGAGAATAGGCAGCCAGAAGTTGCAACCAAAAAGGAGTTGGGCCGAGTGAAAAATAAAACGGGGACTGAAGAAATTCTTCGCTGCTCGTTCTGCCACAAGTCTCAGGATGCCGTTGCCAAACTGATCTCCTCTCCCAGCGATTATCCGCGCGCCTACATTTGCGATGAGTGCGTTGCCGTTTGCAACTCCATCCTTGAAGATGACCGTGCCGCAACGCCCGCTGCCACCACGCCGAACCAGCTTCCTAAACCGCACGAGGTCAAGACCTTCCTCGACGAGTACGTCATTGGCCAGGAGCAGACCAAGAAGAAATTGGCCGTCGCGGTTTACAACCACTACAAGCGCATCTACATGAACCGGCAGCGCACCGGCGACGGAATTGAGTTGACCAAGTCCAATATCATGCTCATCGGCCCGACCGGAACCGGCAAGACTCTGCTGGCCCAGACCCTCGCCCGCATGTTGGACGTTCCATTCGCCATCGTTGACGCGACCACTTTAACCGAAGCCGGCTATGTTGGCGAAGATGTTGAAAATATTATTCTTAAGCTGCTCCAGGCCGCTGATGGCGACGTAGGCCGCGCCCAAACTGGGATCATTTACATCGACGAAGTCGATAAGATCGGCCGCAAGGACGAAAATCCGTCCATCACTCGCGACGTTTCCGGGGAAGGCGTGCAGCAGGCGCTCCTGAAGATCCTTGAAGGAACTATTGCCAATGTTCCTCCCCAGGGGGGACGCAAGCACCCGCACCAGGAGTTCACGCCGGTCGATACCACCAACATTCTCTTCATCTGTGGCGGGGCCTTCGTAGGCCTCGATAAAATCATCGGACGTCGCGCTGGGCGCAAATCTCTCGGCTTCAAAGCCGAAGAGGACCAGCCCCAGGAAGTAGTTGCAGATCGCAAGCGCAACTTCGAGCTGCTCAGCGATGTGCAGCCAGAAGACCTGATAAAATTTGGATTAATCCCAGAGTTCGTAGGCCGGTTGCCTGTGGTGGGGGTGCTCGAAGACCTCGACGAAAACGCCCTCATTGAAATCCTCACTCGGCCCAAGAACGCGATTGTCAAGCAGTATCAACGGCTCTTTGAATTCGAAAACGTGCGGCTCAAGTTCAGCGAAGAAGCTCTTCGCGCAGTCGCCCGGCAGGCCATGGTCCGGAAAGTCGGTGCCCGTGGTCTGCGCATGATCCTCGAAGAGCTCATGCTTGACCTCATGTACCACCTGCCTAGCCAGAAGAAAGTAAAGGAATTCGAAGTCACACGCGAAATGGTTGAAAAACGCAACGTTTCGCTTACTATGATGGAGAAGGCAGGTTAGCACGGAAGCTCTTAGCCTTTAGCTGTTAGCTCTTAGCTCGTCGCGGAACCGCCGGGCAAACTTGCTAAACTAAAGTCGTAAGCTAAGGGCTAAAAGCTAATAGCTAGGAGCTCTCTTCCTTGACCGCTACCAAAGAGAAATTCGAGACCAGAAAACTGCCCATGATGCCCATCCGGGACGTGGTCATCTTCCCCTACATGATGACTCCGTTCGTGGTCGGCCGCGAATCAAGCGTTCGCGCCCTGGAAGATGCCCTGGCCTCGGACAAGAAGATCTTTCTGGCCACCCAGCACGATGCCAGCGTCGACGAGCCCAAATCCAACGAAATCTACCAGGTCGGCACCGTCGTCAACATCGTTCAAAGCCTCAAGCTTCCTGATGGCAACATCAAAGTTCTGGTCGAAGGCATCGAGCGCGGGAAGGTCATCCAAATCACCGATACCGAGGGCTTCATGCAGGCCACAGTGCGCCTGGCTCGCTACGCCGTCGAAACCAACGCGCAGCTCGAAGCCTCCATGCAGCGGGTCACCTCGCTCTTTGAGCAATACGTAAAACTCTGCCAATCGCTCAATTACGAAACCATGATCGCCGCCGTGCGCATGGAAGATCCGGCGAAACTCACCGACACCATCGCCGCCAACTTGCAGCTTTCCATCGAAGAGAAGCAGGAATTGCTCGAAATATTCGACCCAGCCGAGCGCCTGAATCGCATCGCCGAAGTTCTCGACATCGAGATCGAAAAGCTGAACATGGACCGCACCATCCAGTCGCGCGTAAAGCGGCAGATGGAGCGCGCGCAGAAAGAGTATTACCTCAACGAAAAGATCAAGGCCATCCAGAAGGAACTCGGCCGCGGCGAAAAAAGCGAATTCGACGAACTGAAAAAGAAAATCGAAAACGCCGGTATGTCGAAAGAAGTAAAGGACAAGGCGCTGCAGGAACTCAAAAAGCTCGAAGCCATGCCGCCTATGTCCGCCGAATCCACCGTTTCCCGCAACTATCTCGACTGGCTGCTTGCGGTTCCGTGGAAGAAGCGCTCCAAAGAGATTCGCAACATTTCCCGCGCCGAAAAGGTCTTGAACGAAGATCATTATGGTCTGGAGAAAATCAAGGAGCGCATCCTCGAATTTCTCGCCGTCCGGCAATTGGTCAAGAATCCGAAAGGTTCGATCCTTTGCTTCGTCGGCCCTCCGGGAGTCGGTAAAACCTCGTTAGGCATGTCGATCGCCAAAGCGACCGGCCGCAAGTTCGTCCGCATGTCGCTCGGCGGCGTGCGTGATGAAGCCGAAATCCGCGGCCATCGCCGCACTTACATCGGCGCGCTTCCCGGCCAGATCATCCAGATGATGAAAAAGGCCGGAACCAAGAACCCGGTCTTCATGCTCGATGAAGTCGACAAAATGTCCATGGACTTCCGCGGCGATCCATCTGCCGCCCTGCTCGAAGTGCTTGACCCCGAGCAGAATTTCATGTTCGTCGATCACTACCTCGACGTCGAATATGACCTATCGCAAGTCTTCTTCGTTGCGACGGCGAATGTCCTGCACACCATTCCGCCCGCGCTGCAAGACCGCATGGAAGTTCTGCGCCTGCACGGTTACACCGAGCCGGAAAAAGTCGAAATCGCGAAGCAGTTCCTGGTCAAAAAGCAGATGGAGCAGGCCGGGCTCAACGACAAGAACATCAAGTTCACTGATGA
Organism: Terriglobales bacterium; assembly: GCA_035651555.1. Lineage (GTDB taxonomy): Bacteria > Acidobacteriota > Terriglobia > Terriglobales > Acidobacteriaceae > Gp1-AA145. Next base: position 179,941 of record DASRFL010000021.1, on the reverse strand, counting down.
CGCCATCACCACGCTTATCCGCAACTACACCCGCGAAGCTGGCGTCCGTAATCTCGAACGCGAAATCGGCAACATCTGCCGCAAAATCGCCCGCAAGGTGGTAAAAGAAGGCGCGAACTACGCGATCACCGTGAGTGCCGAGAACGTGAATGATTTTCTCGGCGTGCTCAAGTTCCGCGACAGCCTCGCCCACGAAAAGAGCGAGATTGGCCTTGTCACCGGCCTGGCATGGACCGAAGTCGGCGGCTCGATCCTCAGCACCGAAGCCACGGTCGTTGATGGCAAAGGCAAACTCACCTTAACTGGCAAGCTCGGCGACGTAATGCAGGAATCCGCACATGCTGCGATGTCCTACGTACGTTCGCGTGCGCAGCGTCTCGGGCTTCCGCGCGATTTCTATCGCAACATCGATATCCACATTCACGTGCCGGAAGGCGCGATTCCGAAAGACGGCCCATCCGCCGGCATCACCATCGCCACCGCTATCGCCAGCGCCTTGAGCAAGATTCCTGTTCGCCGCGACATTGCCATGACCGGCGAAATCACCTTGCGCGGTAAAGTCCTCGCCATAGGTGGCCTGAAAGAAAAGCTCCTCGCCGCGCACCGCGCCGGACTTTTCGAGGTCCTGCTGCCCAAGGACAACGAAAAAGACTTGGCCGAAGTCCCCGAAAACCTGCGCAGTGCGATGAAGCTGCACTTCGTGGACACCATGGATCAGGTGCTGGCAATCGCCCTCGAGCAGCCGCTCCCGAACGTGGATCTCCCGGCAGAAGCTTCGCAGACGATTCCGCTGACCCCGCCAGCAGAAGGCCCGTCAGCCCACCAATAGACGGAAACAGAAAAGGTTGTGGGGGCACGGGCGTCCTCGCCCGTGCTGCTCCTCGTGTCATACCTCCACAATTACTCACTCCGGGACTACAATTTCCCTAACCCATGCTTCCCCGCATGACCATTCACGTGAAGGGCACAACCGGCCTGATCATCGCTGCCGTAATTATGATCGCCGTGGCAATCGCTTTCCCCGCCTACCGCGTGTTCCTTGCTATCAGTGTAGGTATTGGGCTCGTCGTGGCGCTTATACTCTATCTCCGCAACAAATACAGTCCCATTCGCGAAGAGGACGTTGACAACAACAAACGTCCGCTCGGGCTCGACTGACTTTCTTCCACTTGCAACTTCGCTGCGGAACTTTCAAACTGATCTGTGCGCGTCCTTTCCCGATTCCTGACCTCGGCCACCGCTCCAGGCCAGTTCCCGAGTACAAGCTTGCCGGAAATCGCCTTCCTCGGCCGTTCCAATGTCGGAAAATCCAGCGTCATCAATTCCCTCCTCGGCACGAAAATTGCTAAGACTAGTTCCACCCCCGGCCGCACCCGCTCCATTAATTTCTTTGAAGTCCGCTGGCCGGGAAAACCGCAACCAGAGCTGGTTTTCGCGGATCTGCCCGGCTACGGCTACGCCCGGGTTCCGCGCGAGATCACGGACCAGTGGTCTGGATTCATCGATCCTTATCTGAAAGAACGCCGCAATCTTGCGCTGTGCCTTGCCCTCGTTGATCTGAACGTTCCTCCGCAGGAGAGCGACAAGCAGCTTCTGGAGTTTCTCAGCTCGATTGGCCGGCCATTTCTCATGGTCGGCACCAAAGCCGACAAGTTGTCAGGCAACACGCTGAAAAAATCTCTCGATGCTTTCGCGACGAACATACCCGACCTGCAAATCGTTCCATATTCAGCCCGCACCGGCACAGGCCGCGAAGAGCTATGGAAAGAAATCCGCCACGCAGCTCACACCCAAACGCAAATTCGCGAAATTGCTCTATGACGGCACAAACTCGGTGATTTTCTCGGCGGGCTCTGCGTTCTCTGCGGTTAAAAGCTTTTGAATTTGTGAGCAGTTTATCTTCACCAGCGATTTCATAGGTATATTGATCTGTGGCTCTCTACCTCATCACCGGCATCGCCGGATTCATCGGCTCCTCGCTAGCGCGCGCTGTTCTGGCCCAGGGCGACCAGGTCCGCGGTATCGATAACTTAACCACGGGTAAACGCGAGAACATTTCCGAAATCCTCAATCAGATCGACTTCCGCCAATCCGACCTCCTGGACCTGAACTCTCTCCATGAGGCATGCCGTGGCGTCGACTACATTTTCCACGAAGCCGCCATCCCGTCCGTCCCAAAATCCGTTCTCGATCCTCTCGGCAGCAACCGCGCCAACGTCGATGGCACTGTTCACCTGCTCATCGCCGCCCGCGACGCCAAAGTAAAGCGCGTCATCTACGCCGCCTCATCTTCTGCATATGGAGACACCCCGACTCTTCCCAAGCACGAAGCCATGCTGCCAAACCCGATCTCTCCCTACGCCGTCGCCAAGCTTACCGGCGAGCACTACATGCGTTCGTTCTATCGCTGTTATGGCCTGGAGACTGTCTCGCTTCGCTACTTCAACATCTTCGGCCCACGCCAGGATCCAACCTCCCAATACTCAGGAGTTCTGGCAAAGTTCATTACACAAATGTTGAATGGAGAGCAGCCCACCATCTTCGGCGACGGCACCCAGAGCCGCGATTTCACTTACATTGATAACGCTGTCGCTGCGAACCTGCTTGCCGCTAAGGCTCCCACATCAAAGGCTGCGGGCCACGTCTTCAACGTCGCAACCGGCACGCGCTTTGACTTGAACGAGACATTTCAATTACTGAAGAAAATCATTGGCTACACAGGCGACGTGAAATATGCCGCGGAGCGCCAGGGCGACGTAAAGCACTCACTGGCAGATTTGACCCGCACAGAAAACGCTCTTGGTTACAAACCGACCGTAAGTTTTGAAGACGGCCTGCGACGCACCGTTGATTGGTATCGCAAGCAGATGAACGCAGCCCGGGTCTGATTTCGAGAGGTAGATGTTCTTAGAGTTGCTTTTTCCTTCGTGCACCTTCGTGCCCTTCGTGGTTAAAGCCTTTCCGTCGTTTACCGGAGCCTCCTGAGCGAAGTCGAAGGGTGTCCTTCGTGCTTGGTAGCTTTCTGCAGATATTACTTCCGGAACTTTCGTTGATCTCTGATCGATACTAGATTTTTAGTATGAGCTCCAGCGCCGGAACCGGAAAAGCCTACCTTTGCATGCAGTGCGAAATGTCAGAATCGAAATGCAATTGCGAACGTTTCTGTTGCCTTTGCCAGACTCAGCTTGGCATTCGCCTTTGCGAGGATGGGCTCATGTATTGCCCGCCTTGCCGCGAAGCTTGCGGCTACAAGGTCTCCGAATCTCCACAATAGAACCGGTCGAGCTGTCGGAAATCTGTCGGCGTTCTCTGCGACGAAGTTCTCGGCGTTCTCTGCGGTTAAAGGCTGTTGCTAGATAACCACGCTTTCCTGATACTCCCCGAACACCCCCCGCATCGCATCTGAAATTTCCCCGACCGTCGCGTAAGCTTCGACAGCAGCAAGAATCCTCGGCATCAGGTTTTGGCTAGACCGCGCCGCATCGCGAACACCATCGATCGCTCCAGACCATGCATCTTTATTCCGTTTCATGCGTAGAGCTCGGAGCCGCTCCACCTGTTTTTGCTCCAGTGTTTCATCGATTCTCTGAATCGGCACCTGGCTCTGGTTCTCCTGCGTGAACCGGTTCACCCCGACCACTGTAGCCTCCCCATGCTCCACTGCCCGCTGATACTCATACGCCGCGTTCTGAATTTCCTGCTGCACGAATCCGCGCTCGATCGCCTTCAACATTCCGCCAAGCGCGTCGACTTTTTCCAGATACTCGAGCGCCCGTTTCTCAATCTCATTCGTTAGCGATTCAACAAAATACGATCCCGCAAACGGATCAATCGTGTTCGGCACGCCCGACTCGTACGCGACGATCTGCTGCGTGCGCAATGCAATCCGCGCCGCTTGCTCCGTCGGCAGCGACAAGGCTTCGTCATACGAATTCGTATGCAGCGACTGCGTTCCACCCAGCACCGCCGACATCGCCTGGATCGCCGTGCGCACAATATTGTTCTCCGGTTGTTGCGCCGTCAGCGTGGACCCGGCGGTTTGCGTATGGAACCGCAACATCCACGAACGAGGATTTTTAGCCCGGAACTTCTCCCGCATGATGTGCGCCCACATCCGCCTCGCCGCGCGAAATTTCGCTACTTCTTCCAGAAAATTGCTGTGCGCGTTGAAGAAAAATGAAATGCGAGGTGCAAATACATCTACATCCAGTCCAGCATCAATCGCAGCCTGAACGTACGCCCCGCCGTTCGCCAGCGTGAACGCCACTTCCTGCACCGCGGTTGCGCCTGCCTCCCGCATGTGATATCCGGAAATCGAAATCGTGTTCCACTCCGGCACATTCTTATTCGCCCATGCGAAAAGGTTCGTAACCAGCCGCATCGCCTGCGAAATTGGATAAATATAAGTCCCGCGCGCGATGTATTCCTTCAGCACGTCGTTCTGCACCGTGCCCGAAAGCTTATGGATGTCAGCACCCTTGCGCCGTGCCACCGCCACATACAGCGCCAGCAGAATCGGCGCGGTCGCATTGATCGTCATCGAGGTCGAAATCTTCTCGAGATCGATTCCATCCAGAAGCCGCTCCATGTCTTCAATCGAATCGATCGCAACCCCGACCCGTCCTACTTCTCCCATCGCCAGTTGATGATCGGAATCGAGTCCGATCTGCGTTGGAAGATCGAACGCCACCGACAACCCGGTCGTCCCGTGCGCCAGCAGATACTTGTAACGTTTGTTCGATTCCTCCGCATCCCCCATGCCCGCGTACTGGCGCATCGTCCACAGCCTTCCGCGATACATCGTCGGCTGCACACCGCGGGTGAACGGAAATTCTCCCGGATAGCCGATCTGCCGGTCAAAATCCGTTCCGGCCAGATCATCCGGCGTATAAACCTGGCGAACTGGGAGGTGAGAGGAGGTCTCGGGATCGCAAGAAGGATCTGAAGAAGAAGCGGCAGGCGCCTTGGACCTCTCTGGCATGAGCTATTTTCTTTTTCGAGCCTTGTAGAAGGAACTTACTCCAAACCACCCGAACATCAGCGTGAACCCAGCGGCGGCAGCTACTCTGCCGGGCCCGACCCCACCGGCATGGTATAACCGATATTCCTTGAAAATCGCGACCGCGCCCCCGGTCGCAAAGGCAAGAAAAGCAAACCCCGTAACCTCCAGCCAGAGCTGCCTGAGCGTCGCTGCAAAATGACTCACTGTAGTCCGCACACCGCTCAGCACCGCCCCATAAGTGCGTGTACGCTTCACCTGTTGCCCGGCAATGCGGGCCGCGATGCCGAGTTTCCGCGAGGTTGAGATGTTTGCCATTTGCTTCTCGATTTTACCAATCCAGGGGGTTAAAATAGCCCCAGAGCGTTGCGCCAGTAACTCTCGAATGCGCGCGCTGCATCTAATTGATCGTGGTTCGACCGGACCGGGGGATTTCGTGGATCAGCAATTGAAGCATTTAATGAAGGAACTGGGCGAAGCCATCAATGAATCGTTGGCCGATTCCGAACAAATTGCCGACGTTGTCTCCCGAATCAAAGATGGCGGCTATGACATCTTTCTCGTGCTTGAAGCGACCATCGGCGTAAGCCGTCCCGGCGAAAAATCTCACGATAAAACTTCCATGGTCACAACTCTCTCCAGCAACCCCGAACTGAAGGTCAGCGATCAAGACCTGAAATTCCTCAAGTCCCTGCGCATTCGTATTGAAGACGACGCAGCCTGAACTCCCGGTCAGCTCTCAAATCGAAAGCTGATGACCCTCAAGCGGGGCAACGACCCTGTTTCCCGCCTAATCCAAGTCTCCGCCGCAGCCGATTGCGATGGCAGACTCGCGTCTCAGCACCGTCGAGCAGGTATCCACCATTTGGCACCTCGGTGGCCTCACGTTGCGCCAACTCGGCAAAAAAGTTTTCAACGGCATAAACGAAGACAACCTTCTCGGGGGCGCTGCCGAACTGGCTTTCAACTTCGTTCTGGCCCTGTTTCCCATGATGATTTTTCTGCTGTCGCTGCTGGGACTCTTTGCCTCCCGAGGTACTGCTCTTCGTGGTCAGTTGGTATCTTACTTTTCTTCCGTCCTGCCGCCCGATGCGGCAACCCTCATCACCAAAACCATAGGCGAAGTCATGCACAATGCCAGCAATGGCAAGATCACCTTCGGAATTGTATTGACCATCTGGTTTGCTTCCGGTGGCATGAGCTCCATGATCTCTGCCCTGAATGGAGTCTATGAAGTGCGCGAAATGCGGTCGTGGTTCAAAGTGAGGGCAATTTCAGTCGTTTTGACCATTGCCATTTCCGTGCTGGTAATCGTGGCCCTGGTTGCTGTCTTGTTTGGAAATTTCCTGGCCCAGGCCGCAGGCAATTATCTCAGCATGGGCAATACCGCAGTTTTACTCTGGCGAGTTGCTGAGGTCATCGTTGCGGTCCTGTTCGTCACGGTTTCCTTCTCCCTCATCTACTACTTCGGACCTGATGTCCAGGAGCAGCACTGGTACTGGATCACACCGGGCTCCGTTGTCGGAGTTCTACTCTGGATTGCCGCTTCATTCGGATTCCGCGTCTACTTGCATTTCTTTAACACTTATGGGAAGACATACGGCTCCTTGGGCGCGGTAATGATCCTGCTTATGTGGCTCTATGTCACCGGATTTGCCTTCTTGTTTGGGGGCGAGATCAATGCGCAAATCGAGCACGCGGCCGCCCAGCACGGCCATCCCGAAGCAAAATCCCCGGGTGAGAAGAAGGCCGCCTGATATATGCGATGAATCCACGTCGAACTTAAATCCCGGTGTACCAGGCGTAACCCGCCTCAGCAGCCGCTGAGCCCCGGCCTTTGCCAAAGCCCTTCACGCTGTCTGTGACCGTCAGGCGAGTGATGAATTTTATGTTCTTGTATCCGATTTGCCTTGGCAGGCGCATGCGGAGCGGTCCGCCGTGCGGCACTGGAAGATCGCTGCCATTCATGCCATAGCAGAGAAATGTCTGCGGATGCAGCGCATCGGCCATGTCGATGCTGTCCCACGTGTCCGGTTCCATCGAGGTGTAGACAACGTATTTGGCTTGCGGGTGAACTCCCACAAGGTTCAACACGTGCGATAGAGGCACGCCAATCCATTCAGCAATATATGACCAACCCTCTTCGCAAGTGATTTCCGTAATGTGACTGCGAGATGGGTAGCTTTTTAGGTCCGCAATTGAGAATGAAGAAGCTTGATGCACCATGCCATCGATAGCCAGCCGCCATTCTGCAAAAGCTCCCGCCTGCAGACGCTTAAACTCTGTTGTTAGCGGCGCGAGTTCGTTCGGAAATGGTCGTGGCGAAATTTGGCTGCGCGAGAATTCGCGCGCCAGTGAATGCCTGGTCAGCAGCCGTTGCGACGCATAGGTCAACGTTTCGCCAAGACCGTATATTCCGCCGCCATCGGGAGGCACCAGGCCGTAGTTCTGCGCCAGACGTGCCGCCACCGCAAGTCCCGAGGCGCCCGCGGTTGCCGCCAGCCCGGATGCGATCAGTTTTCGGCGTGAGAGATTAGTCATACGAGCTCCTTACGCGCGCGGATGCGGCCCGTAATCATCGCCGCCGTCCGACTCCAGAATCCTGCCAGGCAAACCATGAAGAGATGAACAAACAAGAACAGCACCAGGGCGAGCGACGCAAAAAAGTGGATGGTGCGAGCCGATTGGCGTCCGCCTAGTAAATTCACCGCCCACGGAAAGGCAGAGATAAAGCCCAGAGACATCGCCAGCCCGCTCCAGATGACCAGGGGAAATAACCCGAAGATCACAATCAAATATGCCAGGCGCTGAAGCCCATTGTAGGAAGCGGCCTCTGCCGCATCTGGCCGCTTGAGGCGCAATGGTTTCGCCAAAGACGTCAGCAGCGCCCGCCACGAGAGGTCAGCCCTGCTGGGCGCAAGGTGCCTTCGAAAATGTTTGCTGAGCACCCCAAAAATCACATACAGCAATCCCGTCAGCACCACGATCCAAGCAGCTTCAAAGTGCAGCGCTCGGCTCCAGCCGTTTTGATCGGGCAGCACGTAACCATAACCCGTCGGCACTAATTTTCTTGATGAAGGAATCGGCAGTTGGAACAACGGAGTCGTCAACACGTTGCCGGTTTCACCCCAGTAGAAACGCGGGTGAGAAATCACAATTTCGCAACCGGTAATGAGGAGGGCGAAAAAAGAGACGACCGTAATCCAGTGCGTCACCCGTACCAGGGCAGAGTGCCTCAGTGTAACCTTCGCGATTGGGGCCGCAGAAACGTCGCTCCGGCTGGAGGCTGCCGCTGCCGCCTGTGTGGACCCTAACGCCCCCATATTGGCCTCCATCCGCCTGAGAGTTGCCCTCGGGGGAATCGCCACAATCCTACCACTCCCGATGTGAAGTAAGACGTGTAAAACACCGCAAAGTCATCAGCCTAGTAGGCAAATATCAATATCAATGTCCGAAATCGAAGATCGGACGCGTAAAAAACTCCATTCAGTCCGCTCTCATGCCGCCTTCTCCGATTTCTTGCTAAAATGACTGTTCCGTAGAGTTCAGCGGATCTCAGGAGAAAATCACTCATGGCCTATGTCATTGCGGAGCCGTGCATCGGTACGAAGGACGCCGCATGCGTGGACGCCTGCCCGGTTGACTGCATTCATCCCAAGAAAGACGAGCCGCCCTTCGCCAACGAAGAAATGCTCTACATCGATCCCGTCGAGTGCATCGATTGCGGCGCCTGCGTTCCCGTGTGTCCGGTTTCCGCCATCTTTGCGCTGGACGACCTGCCGGAGAAATGGAAGAGCTACGCCGAGCGCAACGCCAAATATTTCGGACGGTAACGAGAAGTATTTTTGGGCGATAAGGGCTCTCTTTGCCCACAGGCAAATCGACGTATCCTGTCATTCTGAACCGGCTTCAGCCGGTGAGGGATCTGCTTGCCCCCGTCATCCCCGCCGTCTGGACCGTACACTCTTCCGACTGCTTCCCGTTCATAAGATAAAGTAGATATTAAGTGCCCTCACCCATTCGCAATATCGCCATCATCGCCCACGTGGATCACGGCAAAACTACGTTGGTCGATGCCATGTTGCGTCAGAGCGGCACCTTCCGCGCCAACGAAGCCGTAGTCGAGCGTGTCATGGACTCCAACGAACTCGAGCGCGAACGCGGCATCACCATTCTGGCCAAAAACACGGCAGTTTTTTATCACGGCGTGAAGATCAACATCGTTGATACCCCTGGCCACAGCGACTTCGGCGGAGAGGTCGAGCGGGCTCTCAAAATGGTCGACGGAGCCATGCTCCTCGTCGACGCCAGCGAAGGTCCCTTGCCGCAAACTCGGTACGTTCTCGGCAAAGCGCTCGAATCCAAACTCCCGCCGATTGTTGTCATCAACAAAATCGACCGCCCTGACGCCCGTCCGCAGGAAGTCCTGAACGAAATCTACGATCTGTTCATCGATCTCGACGCAACCGAAGACCAGCTCGAGTTTCCCGTGCTTTACACCAACGCCAAAGCCGGTACCGCGTCAACGAACATGACCGGGGGCGGTGAAGACCTCCGCCCGCTCTTCGATGCAATCGTCGAAACTATTCCCGAGCCCAAAGGCGATCCAAGCGGCTCCTTGCAGATTCTCGTTGCCAATCTCGACTACAGCGACTATCTCGGCCGTCTCGCAATCGCGCGTGTGTTTAACGGCACCCTTCGCACCGGCGAAGAAGTCGGCATCGCGAAACTCAACGGCTCGGTCGAGAAAACAAAAATTACCAAGCTGTTTTCTTTTTCCGGCCTGAAGCGCACTGACATCACTGAAACCGAACTCGGCGACATCGTCGCAGTCGCAGGCGTCGAAGGCATCACCATCGGCGAGACCATAACCAACGCCGAATATCCCGCCCCGCTCGCGCACATTGTCATCGACGAACCGACCATCGCCATGCAGTTTACGGTGAACACGTCGCCCTTCGCCGGACGCGAAGGCGCATACGTTACTTCACGCAACCTGCGAGATCGCCTCGATAAAGAACTGCTTACCAACGTTTCGATCCGGGTCGAAGAAACCGACAGCACCGATTCCTTCAAGGTCATGGGTCGCGGCGAACTTCAGCTTTCCATCCTGCTCGAAATGATGCGCCGCGAAGGCTACGAGCTGGCGGTTGGCAAACCGGAGATCGTCACCAAAAGGGTTGATGGCAAGTTGATGGAACCCGTCGAACATTTGACTATCGATGTCCCCGAAACTTTTGTCGGAGTTGTCATGCAGCAGCTTGGGGAGCGCAAGGGCGAAGTCGCCAACATGCACAACCACGGTTATGGCCGCGTTCGCGTCGAATTTCGCGTGCCCAGCCGGGGTTTGATAGGCTTACGCAGCCAGTTACTCACCGATACGCGCGGCACCATTGTGATGAATTCGCTTTTCGATGGCTACACCGAATGGCAAGGAGAAATTCCGCATCGTCTCACCGGCGCATTGGTCGCGGACCGCCCCGGCGAAACCACCTCCTACGCGCTCTACAACCTTCAGGAGCGAGGAGAGCTATTCGTGGGCCCCGGCATCGAAGTCTACGAAGGCATGATCATCGGCGAAAACGCCAAAGACACCGATCTTGACGTCAACGTTGTGCGCGAGAAAAAGCTCACCAACATGCGATCTTCGACCGCCGATGAAGCTATTCGCCTCATCCCGTTTAAGCAGCTGAACCTCGAACAAGCCATCGAATTTATCGCCGACGACGAATTCGTCGAAGTCACCCCGAAATCGCTGCGCCTCAGGAAGAAAGTTCTGCAAGCGAATCAGCGCAAGAAGCGCAGCGCCAACGCGCTGGTGGAATCCCCGAGCTCGTAATTCTTGGATTTCTCCACAATCCATTTGCCCCACCTGTGCGATAATTCCGGCTGCAATTCCGGCAAATCGTTTTTCCCGCCGGAAACGCCGTAGGAGGAATCTCGCATGCTGAAAAATTCGTGGACGCGTCGGGACTTTATTCGCGTAGGCACCGCCACCGCTACCACTGGCGCGGTCGGAAAATACACTTTGCTTCAACCCAAACCGCTCTGGGCCTCGCCGAATCCAGTTCCGCCAAGTGACACCGTGCGCTTCGCCTCCATCGGAACCGGCGTGCGCGGCTGTGAGTTGCTGAGTGCGTCCACACGTGTTCCCGGCATCGAATGCGTCGCCGTTTGCGATCTCTACGATTCGCGCCACACCGCCGCCCAGGAAGCTGTCAAGAATCCGAATGTCCCGGCGACCCGAAACTACAAGGAAATTCTCGACCGCAAAGATGTCGACGCCGTCATCATCGCCGTGCCCGACCACAACCATCGCCGAATCTTCGAAGACGCCTGCGCCGCCGGCAAAGATATCTATTGCGAAAAGCCCATGTCCCATACCGTCGACGACGGCTTCTCCATGCTTGAGACCGCGCAGAAGAACAACCGTATCGTGCAGATCGGAAGCCAGCGCGTTTCGTCCATCATCTACGCGCAGTGCAAGGAGCTGTACGACTCAGGCAAGCTCGGCGAGGTCTACCACATCGAGGCCTATTGGGACCGCAACTCGCCAAGCGGCGCCTGGGTCTACCCGATCCCGCCCGACGCCAGCGAACAGACCATCGACTGGAATGCTTTCCTCGGCAGCGCTCCCAAGCGCTCCTTCGACCCGCTGCGCTTTTTCCGCTGGCGCTGTTTCACCGACTACGGCGAGGGACTCGCAGGCGATCTCTTCGTGCACCTCATCTCCGGAATCAATTTCATAACAGGCGCAACCACAGTTCCTAAGCGCGCACAATCCACCGGCGGTCTTTTCCACTTCAAAGATGGTCGCGACTATCCCGATCTGATCGAAACCTTCTACGACTATCCCAATTTCCGCGTCTACCTTCGCTGCAATCTCATGAACGACCAGGGCGAGTTCATCGCCTTCTACGGAAACAAGGGAACTGCGATCATCAAAGGTCAGACCTTGACCTTCACGCCGCAAGACACCCGCGAGCAGCCCGAGGCCTATTCGATTTACGGTTGGCCCGAGAAACTGCGCAACGAGTATCTGGCAGATTTCAAGAAAGAACATCCCTACTACAACGTCAGCATTGAAGAAGCCACGGAAGTCTTCGGCGTGCCGGAAGGCTACAGCGATGTGGTTGACCACCAGATCAACTTTTTTAATGCGGTGCGTTCACGCAAGAAAGTGGTCGAAAACGAAGAGTTCGGAAACCGCGCCGCCCTCGGCTGCCACCTCGCGAACTACTCCTACTTCAAGCAAACGCCCGCAGTTTGGGACGAGAGTGCGAAGAAGATTCGCAGCTAATCTATTGTGAGGCGGCGGGCGTCCCCGCCCGTCGTCAGTTCTTGGGTGAATTGGCTCGCGCCGCTTGCGTTGCAATCGCCGCGTTCATCTCTTCGAGGGCTATAGGCCTTCGCGGTCTCGGTACGGAGCCCTTTAATTTCTGTACAGGAATTGCGACTGCTTCACCATATCGTCTCCACAAAACCGGATTTTCGGATACGCTGATCTGCCGTTACGAGCGGAATACCTTCGACTATTGCTGTCGCGGCAATCACTCGATCGGCCGGGTCTTTGGGGTAGTGCGCCGGGAATCTCACCGCCAGCGCAGCGATTTGTGGGGTCATCGATTTAACCGTGACGCGCGAAACCATTTCATTCACGAATCTTTCAACGCTGGTCGAAATTGCAAGGCGATTATTTTGCGCGAGCCATGCTAGTTCAAACAAAGTGAAGGTTGCCACTGCAACACCAGTCGTTGTGCGCGCTTCCCGGATGGCATCAGAGGCGTTTTTCGACAGGCTCTCTGGTTCGTTGACCATCCAGATCAGAACGTGGGTATCGAGAACGATCACTTCAACATCTCCCAATCTTCCTCAGGAATGATTGGCCCAACTATGTCGCCGAGAATTTTTACTTTACCCTTCATGTACCCGAATATGTCATCCGAGGTGCTGGGCGCGGGCACAATCTGCGCTACAGGTTTGCCACGTTTTGTGATGAGCACCGGTTCTCGGGTCTTTTGAACCTGATCCATCACCATCAGACATTTGGCTTTAAATTCGCCGGCGGCCATCTCTTTCATCGTTGCACTCCTGAGGGCTACTGGCTATTTTAACATAACCATGGTCGTATATTCGTGACCATATTAAGGGCGCCCAGCGCACAACTAACCGCACCAGACGGGGTTTGCAACCATAAGCTTCTTATCCCCTGCTCCCGAGGTGTGTGTGAAACTGCCCCGCCTGCTTCTACCAGCTCTTTCCTTTCTCTTGACCGTAGCGTCCTTTGCGCAGCCGCAGCCTGCACCACAGGATTGGATACCGCAGGCAATCCAGGATCTCGCCCAGATCGCAACCTCCCACGGTGATTTCACCTTCGACCATTCCATGCTGGTTTTCGCCTCCAAAGTCGATCAGGATGACGACACCATGCGGCGCATCATTGCGGGCGTGGATGGCGTTTCGATTCGTCGCTTTCACTTCTTGAACGGCGTCGCGAACGGCCCTGACATTCTGAACGCAGCCCGCCAGCAGTACCACGCTGCCGGATGGGAGCACCTTGCTGGGGCCCGTCACAAAGAAGGAAGTCCGGAAACTGACGTCTGGTTTCACTTTGAAAACAATGCCATCCGAAACCTGGCTTTTCTCGTGGTCGGTCGAGACCACATCAACTTCGTGACCATTTCCGGTTCCATCAGCCCTATCGACCTGCTGCACCTTGCCGGTCACTTTGGAATTCCCCCCATTGAAGGTGGCATCAAGATTCCGAATACCAGCGCCTCGCAGCAATCCGCGCCCCAATCCGGATATTGAGACTCACATGGCTGCCGGAGTAGGATGTCCGGCATGTCACTGACTCGTCGTTCATTCCTCGCCGCCTCGGCCACGGTTCCGTTCGCGCTAAAGGCCATCGCAGCCACATCCACAATTCCGGTAGGTCTCGAGCTCTACTCGGTTCGCGAAGGGTTGAAGCAGGATTTGCAGGGGACCGTTCGCGATGTCGCCAAACTCGGCTACCAATGCGTCGAGTTCTACGCTCCTTACTACGACTGGACCGTCGCCCAGGCCAAAGACATGCGCAAGTTGCTCGATGATCTCGGCGTGCACTGCTATTCCACTCACAACGACGGCCAGTACTTCACGCCGGAAAAAATCAGCCATGCCCGCGACCTGAATCAGATCCTCGGCACCAGGTACATGGTCTGGTCTTATTCCGAGGCCAAGGGTCACATTGACGAATGGAAGGCCGTTGCTGACAAACTGAATTCGGCGGCTGACGTTCTCGCGCCCGCGGGACTGACGCCCGGCTATCACAATCACGACGCTGAGTGGAAACCGGTCGATGGTCAGCGACCGATGGACATTCTCGCGAAGAATACCAAGCCGCAGATCATGCTTCAGCTAGACGTCGGCACCTGCCTCGAAGCCGGCGCCGACCCCGTCGCCTGGATTCGCAGCAATCCCGGCAGGATCAAATCGCTCCACCTGAAAGACTGGTCCTCAGATCCGGCCAAAGGCTACAAAGTGCTCTTTGGCGAAGGCGACGCCAAATGGAAAGACATCTTCGCCGCAGCCGAAAGTGTCGGCGGCGTCGAGTACTACCTGATCGAGCAGGAGGGCAGCCGATTCAGCGAACTTGAAACTGCCGCCCGTTGCCTGCAGGCCTACCGTGCCATGCGGGCCTGACTTCACGACCTGCGCTCTCGGCGGCTGTTCTCAGCGTACTCTGCGGTTAAAAGCTTTTGCTTTTCGAATTTGTCCGGACTCCGAGTTCCTTAAGGGACGACACCGCTAACCTGCTCCACAGGCATTAAAATATACCTTTGCCGACATTCCTTCCGAGGCTCCATGTTCGAAGTCACCGTCGAAGATTCATTTGCCGCAGGCCACTACCTGCGCAACTACAAGGGCAAGTGCGAGAACCCGCACGGCCACAACTACAAGGTGCGCGTCACCCTTGCCGGGCGCGAACTCGATAAAGCCGGTCTCCTGCTCGATTTCAAAGATCTTCGGGAAGTCATGAAGCACGTCATCGACCGCCTCGACCACCAGATGATCAACGACATCTCCCCCTTTACTGAACTCAACCCTTCGGCAGAAAATCTGGCGAAATACTTTTTCGACGAGACCAATGGCCGCCTTAAGCAAGTAACCAGCGGCCGCGTCCACGTGAAGGATGTGACTGTCTTTGAAACCGATTCGACCACGGCGAAGTACAGCGAATAGTGCCAGTTGCGGTAGAGGACAGGCAACTGGCAACTGACTCATGCAGATCACCGAAATCTACAAATCGCTCCAGGGCGAATCCACCTACGCAGGGCTTCCGTGCGTCTTTGTGCGCCTGACCGGTTGCAACCTGCGTTGCGTATGGTGCGACACCGAATACAGTTTCTACGGCGGAAAGAAGATCACGCCCGAACAGGTCTTCGAAGGAGTCCAGAGCCTGAGCCCAAACGGTGGCCTGGTCGAAATCACGGGCGGCGAGCCTATGTTGCAGGAACGAGAACTCGTACCGCTTATGCAGCGCCTTCTTGACTCCAACTACAAGGTGCTCCTTGAAACCAGCGGCGAGCGCCCTTTGGAGCGGGTTCCATCCGGAGTAGTAAGAATTGTCGACGTGAAATGTCCCGACTCCGGCGAAGGCAACACCTTCCGCCTGGAGAATCTGGCAGCTCTCCGGTCGCACGACGAAGTCAAGTTCGTCATTAGCGGACGCACCGACTACGAGTTCGCCCGTGACTTCACTCTGCTTCACGATGTCGCTACCCGCGTGAATGCCATTTTATTTTCGCCGGCGTTCAGCAAGCAGGCATCCGGTTCGCGCACCGCATCCAATTGTTTGCTCGATCCCCAGCAACTCGCCGAGTGGATGCTTGAGGACAACGTTCCGGCACGGCTCAGCTTGCAGATCCACAAGCTCATTTGGGATCCGGCACTCAAAGGAGTGTAGAAATTGAATGATTGAATCATCGGGGGATTGAATCATTGAACGGCCCAAAACGGCTCGTTTTTCAATGATTCAATGATTCAATCCCTCAATGATTCAATCGGCTCCATCAGCAGTTGTTCTCCTCTCCGGAGGCATGGATTCCTCCGTCTGTGCGACGCTTGCTGCCCGCGATCATAATGCCGCTGCGCTACACATCAGCTACGGCCAGCGGACCGAAGCCCGCGAGCGGCAATCTTTTGAGCGCATCTGTGACCGGCTGGGCATCCAACAACGTCTCGCGGTTCGCAATGAAGCTCTGAAAATGATTGGCGGCTCCGCTCTCACCGATCGCAACATCGCCGTCCCCGAGTCCCACACCATCGGCCACAACATTCCCGTCACCTACGTCCCCTTCCGCAACGCTCATTTCCTGGCGGTTGCTGTGAGTTGGGCCGAAGTACTGGGAGCGTCTAAAATCTATATCGGCGCGGTCGAGCAGGACAGTTCCGGCTACCCTGATTGCCGCCCGGCGTACTACCAGGCATACAACCAGGTGGTTCGCGCCGGAACCAAAGAAGGTGACATCGAAGTAGTGACGCCGCTCATCGCCATGCGCAAGTCTGAGATCGTTCGCCTTGGCCTTGAACTGGGTGCGCCCTTCGATTTAACTTGGTCTTGTTACAGCCGCGAAGATCGCGCTTGCGGAGTTTGCGACAGTTGTGTATTGCGGCTAAAGGCTTTTCAGGATGCGGGAGCTGCAGACCCGCTTCCGTATGTCCCAGTCGTCGAGAAGGTTTAGAATTGGCCGCTGCCGCCCCATGTCGAGGGTGGCGAGCCCGCGGCCCAACCTGGAGGCTTCGATGAAACGAAATTTTCTATATTTATTGGCGATCTCAGTTGTTGCGCTGCTTTTCGCGTCGCCCGCTTTTGCCCAGACTGCGACCGTGCACGGCGAGTGTAAAGACGCTCAAGGCAATCCCATCACGGATGCGCAGGTCACGTGGCACAACGACGACAACGGCCGCCAGTACAAGCTGAAAACCGACAAGCACGGTAAGTACTTTTCGCTCGGCATTGATCCAGGCACCTACACCGTCAGCTTGACTAAAGACGGAAAAGATCTGGATCAGCCGGTAAAGAACTACCACGTGGGTGCGGACGAATATAACCTCGACTTCGACGTGAAGAAGGACCAACAAGCGGCTGTCGAGCAGACCGCCAAGGAAAAGGGCATCAGTGCGGAGCAACTCAAGCAGATGCAGGAGCAGAACGCAAAAATCGAGGCCCACAACAAAAGCATCACCGCGGTTAATGAGAAGCTGAAAGCTGCCAGCGCCGCCGAAGAAGCCAACCCTCCAAACTATGACACTGCCATTGCCAGTCTTACCGAAGCCACGCAAATGGCTCCCGACGAGGACTTGGTCTGGTTCCGGCTCGGCAAAGCCAATCTCGACTCCACCAAGACAGTGACGGACAGCGCAGAAAAGACTAAGCGCTACGCTGAAGCCTACAACGACATTCAGAAAGCCATTGACCTCGAGAAATCAAAGAACGCGCCGGCCGGGGCTGCCGCGCCCGCGAATGGACAAGCCGGACAAGCAAACGGCCAGGCTGCTCCGCCTCCGCAAAACAACAAGAACCCGGCACAATCGGCGCAGGAAGAGCAGAAGCTCGCGGCTTACTACGACAACTTTGCCGCTGCTGCTGCCAAGGTCGGGAAAAACCAGGACGCCGCCAACGCTTACAGAGAAGCCATCCAGGTTGACCCTGCTCACGCCGGTCACTACTACACCAATCTCGGCATCACTCTCATGAACAGCGGCGATTCCAAGGGTTCAGCCGAGGCCTTCGATAAGGCCATTGCTGCCGATCCCTCGAACGCCAACGCCTACTACTTCAAAGGCCAAAGCCTGTTTGCTGGTGTTACCACTGACAGCAGCGGCAAAATGAGCGCTCCAGATGGCACCGCCGAAGCCCTAAATAAGTATCTTGAACTGCAACCAAATGGCCCCTACAGCCAGTCAGCTAAAGACATGCTCGCAGCCCTCGGGAGCAAAGTAGAGACGAGCTACGGCACCACTAAGAAGAAGCCAAAGTAGCCACCAAGGCTCAGAAGAAAGAACCATCGAGGTTGCCCCATCCTTACTCGCGTTCTTTGCGAGTAGGGTGGGGTTTTTTATGCGGATCCACCGTTACGAAGGTGCATGAACAAGCCGTTCTTTCTGGAAGGTCTGAGGTAAGTTCGTTACAGTTGAGCCTGAATATCTGAATTACGAAAGGCGTTCAGGCTTATCATGGCTGCACCGGGCGCGGCCCCGATTCAGGTCTCGCTGGATTCAATTTCCAGCGGAACTCCAACTGAAGATTTGCTCACGCTGGTCCTTCAGGCGAATCCCCGCGTCAGCGATATCGTCTTTTCTCCCGGACGCAATTTTCAAATCCATGCCAACGGCGAGTTTGTATCACTCGAAATCCCCGGGTTTCCGCCTCTCAGCGCCGATGATACGCGACGCATTGCTTCAGATCTGATCGGCAACAACAAGGCCGCTATCGGTCTGCTTCGTGAACATGGTTTTTGTGATATCTCCTATGCCTTGCCGCGTGTCGCGCGGTTTCGGGTCAACGTATTCATTCAACGCGGCAGTTGTGCGGTCGTCATGCGCGTCATTCCCACCGTCATTCCGGATTTCAAAGCTCTCTCTTTGCCCAGCCAGTTGAAAGAAGTCTGTGACCTCTACGATGGACTAGTGCTTGTCGTTGGGCCACGCGGCTCTGGTAAGTCTTCTACCATGGCGGCCTTGCTCGACCACATGAATGAAAATGCAACCCGTCACATCATCACCATCGAGGACCCGATCGAGTTTCTGCACAACCACAAGCGCTCAACCATTCATCAGCGCGAACTGTATAGCGACACCCCAAGCATTTCTGAGGCGATGCGCGCCGCCTTGCGTCAGGCCCCCAACGTGATCGCCGTAGGCGAACTCAAGGACCGCGAAACTATGGAACTCGCGCTGGAAGGCGCCGAAAGCGGCCACCTCGTTCTTTCTACTTTGAACACGATTAACGCGCAGCAGACAATCGACCGCTTTGTGAACGCATTCCCCACTGAAGAGCACCGCTCGGTTCGCGGTCGCCTGGGGCGCATGTTGCGCTTCGTTATTTCCCAACGATTGGTTCCGCGCAAGGACGACAGCGGACGCAGCGCCGTCTTCGAAGTTCTCAAGTCCGGATCCGATGCTTTGAATCGCCTGCTGAATAGCGACCTTCATGGCGAGAATGCCGATTTCGGCATCGACTCGCAAATCGAAGATCTGGTCCGCGCCGGCATCGTAAGCCGCGAAGTCGCCATGTCTCACGCGGTCGATTCCCGCGCCCTGGCAGAGCGCCTCGCAGCCTCCGAACGGTAATACTGATTCTTTCCCCTGCTGTGCAGCCGAGACTCTCCGCGCACTCCTGTCCGAGGCTCGTGATTAATTTGATTTCACTGACGACTAAATCCTTAGGGTGCCCCACCCTTGTGTCTCCCGACTTTGGAGACACAGGGTGGGGATTTTGAGTTTCTGTCCAATCGACCCAGGACTATTCGCTCGCGAATGGTTCTCGAGTCGAGAGCCTGCCCTGAGCGACTGGAGAGAAGGACTCGATGAATCTTCTCTTTGAACAAGCCGCCTTACGGAACCGCCGGACTAAAAACGCTGGTCAACCATGGCGTGAAAAACACATTCGGCCCACTAATGTGCGTGCACGCCGGTGCCGATGGCCCCTTTACGCAGCCCCACCAATTCTCTGTTGCGTCCACCCTTCCCGTACCCAGATTCACCAGACCGATATTCCTCCCGAACAGATCATTCAGGTGGACATCTATGTAGGCCGGGTTCTTTACCGCAATATCGACCGATTCACCGCTGATGATGTTCTGCGAGACAATCGTGCCCGACGCCGGTGAGACGCCAAATATATTGATCCCCGTCGGCCCGGGCGTCGCCGCATCGTCGGTGTCAGGCCCGTTGCCTGAAACCCGGTTCCCGGCAATCACGTTGTTCGTCAGGTTTTGCCCGGGGGCATGGCTGTGCATCGCAATTCCCGGCAGCTTATTGCCGGTCGAGATATTCCCGATGACCACATTCGAGTAGTTCTGGGTCCCAGGAATCGAATCGAAAATTCCGATCCCAGCGCCTTCTCCCTTCAATCCGTTCCTCGTCGATTCATTCCCGGCGATCGTGTTGCGAAAAACTCCAAGAGGCACTTTAGACCCGGTCAACTCCGCTGGCGGATGAGACGCCAGCGTGATTCCGCAGTCAAACGGATTGTTTGCCACGAAGTTGCCGGTGATCAGATTGTTGTGGGTAGGTCCGGTGTCATCGCTCAGCAAAATACCTCCCGAGTTGTGCGTCGAGCTGTTGCCGGAGATTGTGGAATGGTTCACTCCGCTCAGGTGTATACCTTCGCCGCAGTCTTCTCCCTCCAGTGTCTCAAACGCTGGCAGGCCAGGACACTCGCCCGTGGCAAAGCTCAGGCTCTGGTCATTTCCGGTTACTTCGTTGTTCACGACAGTGATGTAAGAGGCGTTCGTGATCAGGATTCCTTCGAAGTTTGCGTTCTCCACCTTGAATCCGTTCACCACTACCTCACGCAATCCGCTGTTGTCGATGCCATCGACGTAAATTCCATTGGCGAGCCCGCTGGCATCAATCACTGGTTTATTTTTTTCATCCCCGATCAGCGACAGCGACTTTCCGATGACGACATCTTCCGCATAGGTTCCAGCCGCTACTTTGATCGTATCGCGCGCTGCCGCATGCGCGACTGCCGCGCCAATTGTGGCGTAACAGCCTCCGCTCCCCCCGGGATTAACGCACAAAGTGCTGGCAATGGAAACTTCCGAAAGGGAAGCCAGGACGACGAAGCTAAGGGCAACTTGGCAGAGTAGTTTTCCCATGGCGCATACTCCTTTTCTCGATGAGGTTGTCGTTGTTTTTTAGTCAGAGACCCGCGGGCAAGCGGCGGGTTACGCGAAGTCTTTGATTAACGCGCGATTCTAGTGCCGCATTGCCACAGAACGATATCAGTAAAAAACTGTACAGCTTCTCAGGCAGGGAGGCTCGCAGCACAGTACATGCAGATTACGAAAAAACCTCGCCATTCGCTTTTCTCTTCCTCCCCTCCTATCATTCCTGCATGGCCGCTCAGCCAGAAATCGCAGGTATTTTGAGCTTCGAGGAAGCTCGACATCTTGTAGAAGATCACGCCTCCCGCCTGCTTCCAAAAGGCCGCGAACTGCTCAGCCTCCTGGATACACGAGACTGCATACTCGCAGAATCAATTCATGCCGACCGCGATTTTCCGCCGTTTCCACGCGCCACCCGCGATGGCTATGCGCTTCGTTCCGGCGATGTCGAAAAATTGCCGGCCGAATTGCGAATTGTGGGGGAGATCAAAGCCGGAGGAGCATCTCCAGTCGCCTCGCTCGAACCCGGACAGGCGGTCGCAATCATGACCGGCGCACCCGTCCCAGATGGCGCCGACGCCATCGTGATGATCGAGCACACTTCCCGCAGTGGGAACAACGTACGAATAAATCGCAGGATTACGTCGGGTGAAAACATCGTGCCATCCGGAGCCGAAGCCAAACGCGGTGACAAGTTGCTTTCGCCTGGTTCGCGAATCGGGTATCCCGAAATCGCCCTGGCCGCCTCCGTCGGGCGTTCGCGTGTCCTCGTCTACTCCAGGCCGCGCATTGCGGTACTTTCAACCGGCGACGAAGTAGTCGACATCGATGCCAGACCCACGGCCAATCAAATTCGCAACTCCAATAGCTACTCGCTCGCCGCTCAGATCCAATCCGCCGGCGCAGATCCCGTACTGCTCCCCATCGCTCCCGACGAACCCAGCCGGCTCCGCGAGCTGCTGATCGAAGGCCTTGATTCCGATCTGCTGCTGATCACCGGCGGCGTCTCCATGGGCAAATACGACCTGGTCGAGCAAGTGCTCTCGGACCTCAAGGCAGAATTCCTCTTCACCGGCGTCCAAATCCAACCTGGCAAACCCCTTGTCTTCGGTCAAATCCCATGTGGCGCGGACACTCCTGTCCGCGAGAAAAGATCGAAATACTTTTTCGGTCTCCCCGGCAATCCCATTTCAACCATGGTCACCTTCGAGCTTTTTGCCAAACCTCTGGTCGAAGCTCTCGCCGGAATATCGCCGCGTAAACTGCTGTTCACCCACGCCAAACTCAAATCCGATATCCGTGCCAAGACCGGCCTCAAGCGTTTTCTGCCCGCGATTCTTTCAGGCGAATTTGAGCATACCCACGTCGAGCTGGTCCGGTGGCAAGGCTCAGGCGATATAGCCTCGATGGCTCGCTGCAACTGTTTCGTCGTAATTCCTCCCGACCGGGAGAGCATCCCAGCCGGAGATTGGGTTCCCGTGCTGCTAAGATGACCTGACATCCATTTTTTTCGTGACATGGCACTGAAAGGCCGCAAGCCACTCAGCCCCGCAGGGGCGGAATTTAAATAGCCCAGCGCGTGAGCGCTGGGCAGCGTGAAAACGTGATGTGAGTCCCGCGCGGGACGACACAACACCACAACGTCAATGCGCAAACAGACTCCGCATCCCGACCAGCTCTCCCATTTCGACTCCGCCGGCCGCGCCCGCATGGTCGACGTCTCCGCTAAATCGGCAACCGTTCGCGAAGCCGAGGCCAGTGCCTTAGTAGTAATGTCGCCAAAGGTACTTAAAGCTCTGGGCAGCAACCCCAAAGGCGATCCCCTCGAAACCGCCCGTCTGGCTGGCATTATGGCCGCAAAGAAGACGGCCGAACTGATCCCTCTTTGCCACCCTCTTCCCCTGGCGCACGTTGATGTCGAATTGCAGCAGTGCGAGAATGGGATTGCGATTTCCTCGGTCGCGAAAACCACGGCCGAAACCGGCGTCGAAATGGAAGCGCTTGTAGCTGCGAGTGTCGCCGCCCTGACCGTTTACGATATGTGTAAGGCCCTCGACAAAGGAATCGAGATTCGAGAAATCGTGTTGCAGCGGAAATCCGGTGGCAAAAGCGATTACGTTCGAGAGAAGTAGATTTTCCTGAAGCTGATGGCTCACGACTGACGGCTAATATGCAGAGCAACGTAAAAATCCTGCTGGTGGATGACAATCCCATGGTTCTTGCCATGCTGCGCGACGCCCTCACGCCGCTGGCCAAAGTCACCACCGCGGGTGATGGCGCCGACGCCCTGCTCAAAGCCGTCGACGACGCTCCCGACCTCCTGGTCAGCGACTTCCGCATGCCCGGCATGGACGGCCGTCAGCTCGTCGACAAGCTCAAAAGCCGTAGTGGCACATCGAATATTTCCGTCGTCCTGCTCGCAACCAAAGCGGATATTTCCGAAAAGTTGTCCACTCAGGAACACCTCGCCGACGACTTCGTCGAGAAACCATTTTTCTTGCGCGACGCCGTGCAGCACATCAAGCGCGTCATCGATAAAATCGCGCTCGAAAAAATGTCGTCTTCGTCTTCCTCTGACGATGGCGTTGTTCGCGGCAGCCTCTCACAGATGAACGTGATCGACCTGGTGCAATCGCTCGAAATGGGCCGCAAAAGCTGCCTTCTTACCCTCACCCGCGACAACGAAAAGTGCGACATGTACTTCAGCGAAGGCCAGGTCCCGCACGCCGCTTACGGCGATCTCAAGGGCGATGCCGCGGTCTTTAAAGTTCTCAGTTGGACCGGCGGGAGTTTTCAAATCAATTTCAGCGGCAAGACCAAGCAGCAGACCACCACGCTGAACACTCAGGGACTGCTGATGGAAGGCCTCCGGCTTCTTGATGAATCGCGCCGCGATGGCGAGGGCGGCGGTAAAACCGAGGAGGAAGAGGATGTCCTCCTCGATTCCTGAGACCTTCCGCGCCGCAGTGCTCACCGTAAGCGATTCCTGCGCGCGCGGCGAGCGCAATGATCTCTCCGGACCAGCCGTCGCCCGCGAGCTTCAGCAGCATCATTTCTCCGTGGTTGAAACTCGTATTGTCGCTGACGATCACGGCGCAATCCAGAAGGCAATCGTCGAACTCACTCGAAGAGCGCGCCTGGTCGTGACCACGGGCGGTACAGGAATCTCTGCCCGCGACGTGACTCCCGAAGCCACTCGCGCCGTCTGCGGCCGCATGCTCGACGGTATTTCAGAGCGCATGCGCCGCGAAGGCGAAAAGAAAACTTTGTTCGCCGCTCTCAGTCGCGGCGTCTGTGGTGTCTGCGCTGCTTCGCTCGTGCTTAACCTGCCGGGCAGTCCAACCGGGGCCGTGGAATCTTTGCGCGCAGTGGTTGATGTCCTTCCTCACGCGATCCAAATCCTTGCCGGAAAAACCGAGCACATGGCAAATTGAGTGTGTCGTTTCGCGCTATCTGAACCGTGACTATTGCCTATGAATTTATTCCGAAAGCCAATGAGGACTCTCTTCGCGCAGTTCTCAGTGTCTCCGCGCCTCCGTGGTGAATCTGGTTTGCCTTAGCTGAAGTCTACGAATGAATACCGTTAAGCACATCATCTCCCGCTACACATCTTTCCTCTGGGGAATCCTGGGCCCGCTGGGGATGTGGGGCGTATTTCTCGCCGCTGTGCTGGATGGCGGTGCTTTCGGCCTGCCTATCGACATAGTCGTGGCTGGCTATGTCTCCCAGAACCATCGCCGCTGGATTGCGTACGCTCTCATGGCCGCAATCGGCTCCGCCATCGGCAGTCTCGTAATTTATGCAATCGGATACGCCGGCGGCGAAGAACTCTTGCGCAAGCGCGTAACTCCGGAGCGGTTTAAAAAATTACACAATGCCTTCGATCAGCATCCGTTCTGGAGCCTTATGTTTCCCGCCATGCTCCCCCCACCTACTCCTTTCAAGATGTTCGCCCTCGCCGCCGGGGTAGCGGAAATGGGTATCACCCACTTCATACTCGCAATTTTTTTCGGCCGCGTGCTCCGGTTTTCAGCTCTGGCCCTTTTGGTGATGCAGTTCGGCCCCGGTGAAGTGCACAAGCTCCGCATCTTCTTCAGCCACCACTTCCACTGGATCCTCCTGACAATTACGGTCCTAATCCTGTTTTGGTGGATTGTCAGAAGAATGCTTACCAGAAGAACGGCCAGAACTCATCCCGCATCGCCAGTCACAAAATAATAGAGTCTGATTCAGAGTTCGCAACTACCAGGCGAGACTGACCAGCCGACCAGATGATTCCGAAAGCGATGCAACCGAACTTCTCGTTCTACAATCGAAGGCCAGGGCGAGAACGACACGACTTCCTTCTTTTTCAAATCAAAGCCGGAGAAAACGAAATGCGCCTGGCGTCGGTGAAACTATCTCTTCGAAATCTTCTGTCCACGCCCCTGCTCGTCGCGCTTTTTCTCTTCAATTCTCTTTTCGTCCTTTCTCAGGACGTCCTCACCTATCACAACGACAACTTGCGCGACGGCCTCAACAGCAAAGAGAGGACACTTACCCCGTCAAACGTGAACTCCGCTTCGTTCGGAAAGCTTTTCACGATTCCCGTCGATGGACTGGTCGATGCTCAACCTTTGTACCTCTCCGCGATTACAGTCTCCGGAGCAAAGCACAATCTGCTCATCGTCGCCACAGAGCACGACAGCGTTTATGCCTTTGACGCCGATACCGGCGCTACGCTCTGGCACGTGAGGACCCTCAAATCAGGCGAGATGACCTCCGACAATCGCGCTTGCAGCCAAGTCACCCCGGAAATTGGAATCACGTCAACTCCGGTCATTTATCGCCCAGCGAATTCTCATCCCGTGATCTACGCCGTAGCAATGTCCAGGGACAGTTCCGGAGCCTACCACCAGCGCCTGCATGCTCTCGATGCGACAAACGGGACGGAAATCCTGAACGGTCCGGTTGATATCAATGCTCAATATCCCGGAAGTGGCGACAACAGCCACAACGGATTTGTCGTCTTCGATCCCGCCCAATATAAAGAGCGTGCTGGCCTGCTGCGAGTTGGCAACACGTTGTACTTGGGATGGGCCTCGCACTGCGATATCCGCCCTTACACCGGATGGATCATGGGTTATGACGTAAACACGCTGGCACAGACAGGCGTGCTGAACCTCACTCCCAACGGCAATGAGGGCGCCATTTGGAATTCCGGCGGCGGCATGGCAGCATCGGGAACCAACATCTTTTTGCTTGATGCTAATGGCACCTTTGACACCACGCTGAATTCTTCGCACTTTCCCGCCAGTGGCGACTACGGAAATGCGTTCCTCAAGATCTCATCGGCTCTGAAAGTGCTCGATTATTTCGAGATGCACAATCAATCTCAGGAAAACGATGCAGATATCGACCTCGGCTCGGGCGGCGCTCTTCTCGCGAATCAAAAGGATTCGACCGGTAAACTCTGGAACCTTGCTGTCGGTGCAGGCAAAGACGGAAATCTTTACGTGGTCAATCGCGCCAACATGGGCAAGTTCAATCCCAGTACGAACAAGATTTATCAGGAACTCGACAATGTCCTGCCCGGAGGAATCTGGTCGACTCCGGCCGCTTTCGGTGCGAACCTCTACTATGGTCCTGTGGGTTCGCCGATCCTTGAGTTTCAATTCCAGAACGCGAAGCTTCTCACCAGCCCGGTAGCGCGAACGGACAATTCCTTCAGCTATCCCGGAGCGTCGCCGAGCGTTTCCGCCAGCGGTACGCAGAGCGCGATTGTCTGGGCAGTGCAAAACTCCAATCCAGCCGTGCTCTATGCCTACGACGCCGCGACGCTGCAGCAACTCTACAATTCAAACGAAGCCGCCAATGGTCGCGACAACTTCGGTGCCGGAAATAAATTCATCACACCGACCATCGCGCACGGAAAAGTGTACGTCGGCACCACCAACGGCGTCGGCGTCTTCGGCCTGCTGAATAAGTGATTGCTGAAAGAAACAACGGGTGCCCCGTCCTTGTTTCTCCGTTTTTTGGAGAAACAGGGCGGGGATTTTTACTTCCGCGCTGCTCAGAAACGCCAACCTTGTCGCGCTCTTTCCGACAGAGAGCCTGCCCTGAGCGAAGTGGAATGGGTGGGAAGTTTAACTCCGCCGCGAGCACGAACGGGAAGGGCACGACTTCAGTCGTGCCGTGACGGCTCCGCCCCGGGCCAAGTGCGAGCCCCGCGAGCAACCCCAGACTCAGAAGACCTGACGACCCACACCTGTATTACGAACACAAGAGAATTGAGCGTAAGACCTCAAGTAATCAATTATCCGTTCTTCAGATAGCCAGACCTATGGGACTGCGATTAAAGTTGTAACTCGGAGCGGCAGACGGTCAGCCGAAGGTAGCTGCCAAAGATGCCCGAGGTCCTCTTCAAACGCTTGAGCCGATGGAAAAGGCGCGTCGTTGTGTCCACCGCAGCTCTTTTGGCCATATCTTTTCCGATCTTCGCGGCAACGGGATACCTGGCACTTTATTGGGCGTGGCTGCGCGGCAACTTGGCGGCGGCGTTGCCGTATCTTCCCTGGGCGAGGAACTTCGGAATGTTCGCCATGGCCGCAGCAGCCGTGGCTCTTGGAATTTTGTTCTCGTCAGAAACCTTCCCCCTCACACCGAAACTCCGTCTCCTGCTCTCGTTGTTTGCCACTACTACCATCGGGTTCTTCTCTGAGTTCAGGAACGAAGGCAAATTTTATTTCAAAAGCCGCGTCCATTTCTTTGGACCCTCGACCTGGGTTCACAGCGGTTTGAACCAAATCGCCTCCTCACTTGGCGATTTCCTGTACCGTATGGAATATTCCCACTGGAATGATTTCCTTATGGGCCCGGCGATCGTCAGTGTCCTGTTTTTAGTTGCTGCGATGAAGATCTACCGTGCGTTCCAGACTCAAGGCTCGGTGAGCATGAGTCCATCAACTTCGGATTTCTCCACCGAGCTCGATCATGCTCTACAGTTCACGCGAATTTTTATGAATGTGGGACTGTTTTGGTTTTTTATTCAGGCTTGGACGGAAAAGGCGGGTTATCTCAGCAACCCTCATTCGAATGACGAGATCGACCTCCCCTTCGAGTTCGCCGGGACGATGCTGGGTTTCTGGATGGTGCGGGTTTTGACCAAGCCCTTTGAACAGCGCATCGAAAAGTTTCGTTCCACGTTTTTCATCGATTTTGCATGCTCGGGTGTGATTGGACTCCTGTATACATTTGTCGTTGGCCCCTTGACCGAGGGCATCGCAAGAAACGTTGCTCACACCTTGCATTCTGTCATTCCCGGCCCGCTAGAGCTTCATGAATACACGTCGCTGCAACAGCACGTCCGACCGTTCGAGCTGTTGCTGCTTGCCGCAGCAATGTGGTGGGGTCTCAACTGGTCTTCCAATCGGGATCAACTCGTTGTCAGCGGTCCATATGAAGAACCCCAGAGTGAGTCGAAGTGGCACGTGTTGATTACAACCGCCAAAGTGCTTGGTGTAGCGATCGCTTATCTTGTGATTCTGGCGAGCACCCTCTCGGCGTCAGAGCCACAAGGGATCGCCTGGACAGTAGCAGAGACCGGAATCGCCATCGTCGTTGCGACCGGAGTGCTCTTAATGCTCAAGCGTGCAAACCGGCGAGGTTTCATGTCCCTTCTTGGGATGAGAGATGAAACTTCTGGTGACTGACTACTCCCGACACCTTCAATTAAACTAATCCCCGCCCGGAGAATTTATGACCACCGCTACCCGCACCAATCCTCTTTCGTATCTCACCGACCAACTGGACGACCTGAAAACCAAAGGCACATACTTCCATCTCCGCGTTCTCGACGATGAACAGGCTCCCGAGTGCACCTTCGACGGCAAGCACGTCATCAACCTCGCCTCGAACAATTATTTGGGATTGACCACGCATCCCAAGCTCCGCGAGGCCGCCCTCGAAGCCATTCGTAAATACGGCGTCGGTTCAGGCGCCGTGCGTACCATCGCAGGCACCATGAAAATCCATATGGAGCTGGAACAGAAAATCGCGCGTTTCAAAAACGTCGAGGCCTGCGTCGTCTTTCAATCCGGCTTCACCGCCAATGCGGGCACAGTCTCAGCCGTTCTGGGCAAAGAAGACTTCATCATCTCTGACCAGCTCAACCACGCCTCTATCATCGACGGTGCGCGCCTCTCGCGTGCAAAGATTCTCGTTTTCGAACACAAGAATGTTGCCGACGCCGAGGCCAAGCTCTCGAGCATCGCCGGTCAACTCGGCAAAAAGCTTCTCATCACCGACGGCGTCTTCTCCATGGATGGCGATATCGGTCCACTGCCAGGCCTGTGCGATTTAGCCGAAAAATACGGCGCAATCATGATGGTTGATGACGCGCACGCCTCCGGCGTTCTTGGCCGCAACGGTCGTGGCACCATCGACCACTTCAACGTGCACGGCCGCGTGGATATCCAGGTCGGAACTTTGTCCAAAGCCATCGGCGCGCTCGGTGGCTACGTCTGCGGTTCGCGCGACCTCATCGAATTTCTTTACCATCGTGCGCGCCCGTTCTTGTTCTCGACCTCGCATCCACCGTCAGTCGCAGCAACATGCATCGCCGCCTTCGACGTTCTCGAGCAGGAACCCGAGCGCATCGAACGACTTTGGGAGAACACGCGCTTCTGGAAGAAAGAACTGGCCCTGCTTGGCTTCGACATCGGCGGAAAGACGACGCCGGCGAGCGAAACCCCCATTACGCCCATCATCATCGGTGACGGCAAACTCACCATGGATTTTTCTCGCGAGCTATTTAAGGAAGGTGTGCTGGGAACCGGAATCACTTACCCAACCGTTCCCGAA
Source organism: Terriglobales bacterium (assembly GCA_035651555.1). GTDB lineage: Bacteria > Acidobacteriota > Terriglobia > Terriglobales > Acidobacteriaceae > Gp1-AA145. The sequence goes on along the minus strand of DASRFL010000021.1, from coordinate 150,223 downwards.
GGCAAAGCCCGCATCCGCACGATCATGACCGCGACGCACACAAACGAAGAGCTGCAACGCGCGCTGGGAGCACTCGAAAGAGTTGGTAAAAGAATGGGAATTCTTAATTAACCTTACCCTTGTCGCGTGACGAATCATCGAAGTCGCGCAGCGACGTAATCTAATTAGCCCAGCACGTCAGTGCTGGGAAACATGACCAATCACCCAGAGTCCCTTCAGGGACGGAACACCCGATTTCCACAGCCTGACGATGCCCATTCGTCACAGACAGACCAAATCGCGCTCTGTTTACATCCCGTGATGCCTCACGCACACATCGCAAACTTCGTCCATTGCGTCTTCTCGACTAAGGATCGTCAAAACACAATTCCAGTAGAACTGCAGAAAAAACTCTGGGCATACATCATCGGTATCGGAAACAACCTACACGTCACCACAATCGCCATCGGTGGAACGGCGAATCACATACATCTTCTAATCTCGCTCCCGCCGATAATGCCTTTAGCTGAGGCGATACAGAAGTTGAAAGCGAACTCTTCCCGTTGGATGGGGGGAGAAATTTGAATGGCAGAAAGGCTATGGAGCGTTCAGCGTCAGTCCTTCTCAAGTTGGGACCGTCGTCTCGTACATTCGCAACCAGGAACAACATCATCGCAGACGAAGCTTTGAGGAGGAACTTATGGCGCTGTTACAAAAATCCGGGATTCCTTACGATGTACGTCAGATTTTTGCGGCCTGAGTGTCATCCCTGAAGGGACTCCGCCTCGATGTTGTCTTCTTGACCCAGCACTTACGTGCTGGGCTCGTTAAATTCCGTTCCCTGCGGGAACTTGGATCCGCTCACCCCGCCCTATGCACAATCCTTCCGCCAACAATCGCCGCCACCACTCTGCCCGTCAGCTGCCATCCATCGAACGGCGTATTGTGCGATTTTGACCGCGATTTGGCCGCGTCGAACGTCCACCGCTTCTTCGGATCAAATATCGTAATGTCCGCATGACTACCGCGAATGAGCGTTCCACGTCCCCGCAAGTCGAACACTCGCGCCGGCCCGGCGGTAAACAATTCGACGATCCGCTCCAGCGAAATCTTCTGCCGCTGGTGCAAAATGGTGATCGCCAGTCCCAGTGCGGTTTCGAGTCCGGTAATGCCAAATGCCGCCCGTTCAAACTCAATGATTTTCTCGTGCGGAGCATGAGGAGCGTGATCGGTTGCGATCGCGTCAATCGTCCCATCTCCCAGCGCCACCAGCATCGCCTCGCGGTCCGCAGCCGACCGCAATGGCGGATTCATCTTGAAATTCGGGTCGTAATCACGAACATCCGCATCCGTCAGCGCAAAATGATGTGGCGTGACCTCGCACGTCACCCGTGCCCGGTTCTTCTTTCCTCGTCGCACCGATTTCAGCGCCTCTGCCGTCGAAACATGCGCCACGTGCAGCCGCGCGCCATTAAACTGCTGCGCCAGTTGCACATCCCGGTCCACGATACTGGCCTCCGCCATGTCCGTCATCCCGCGCAGTCCCAGTCGAAACGAAGTCTGCCCTTCATTCATCGAGCAGTTTTGCGTCATGCGGGTATCTTCAGCGTGCTGCACCACCGGAAAATTGATCTCCGCCGACGCCCGCATCGCATCGCGCATGGTGGTTTCGCTCAGGATCGGCTTTCCATCGTCCGTCACCGCCACCGCGCCCGCGCGCTGCAAGGCCCGGAAATCTGTCAGTACCGCGCCCTTGCTCGCCTGGGTAGCCGCCGCAATCGGAAACACATTCACCACCGCCCCGCGTTGCGGTTGTCTTAGCCACGTCACCCACTCCTGAGAATCCAGCACCGGCGTCGTATTCGGCATGCAACAAACAGACGTAAATCCTCCCGCCGCAGCCGCCGCCGTCCCTGACGCAATCGTCTCCTTGTAACTCTGCCCCGGCTCCCGCAAATGCACATGCAGATCGATGAACCCCGGCGCAACAATCAATCCCCGCGCGTCAATCTTCTCTTCCGATCCCCCGCGGATCTTGTTCGGCGCCGCTACCTCCGCAATTTGGCCATCGCGCACCAGCACATCCATCGGCGCATCGATCCGCGCCACCGGATCGATCACCCTCCCGCCGCGAATCAGCAGATTATTACTTTGTGAGCCCTGTTTCATTCGCCCGGAACTTCCTCTCCGCAGATAGACGCGGATGATCGCGGATTCTTTTTTGAATTTTCGAACACGTATCGCTTGAATTCCGGTTTTGAGCTGAAGTTAAACAACATGCCGACTTCAATCTCAGTCGCGCGAAGGTAGTTCAGTAGCTGCTTCTCCCACGAGGGCTCCATTGCGCGGCCGGCTTTGAGCTCTACTATGACCTTTCCATCCACGAAAAGATCTGCCCGGAAATCTCCGATTTGATGGCCATGAAAGAAGACGGGCAAAGCAAATTGCTTCTGAAAAAAGATCCCATGTTCTGCGAGACTTACTGCAAATGCCTGCTCATAAACGGATTCCAGGAACCCGTATCCAAGCTCGTTATATATTCCGAAGAAAATTCCAATGAGCTTTTCAGTTAAGTCCCGGTGTTTTAATCCGTGTTCATCCGCGTAAATCCGCGCGAGAGAAGTTGCAGTTCTCATTTGGCTCTCCCCACGGCCCTGGCCAGCACCGCCATCCTGATCGGCACCCCGTTTCTCACTTCTTCCACGATCGCCGACTGCGGACAATCCGCCACTTCCCACGTCAACTCCAGCCCGCGAATAATCGGCCCCGGATGCATCAGCAGCGCATCGCCCTTCGCCAGCCGCAGCCGTGTCATCGTCACTTGATAGCGCGCAATGTAGTCCTGCAAGTTCACCTTCAGTCCCGCCAGCCGCTCGCGCTGTACCCGCAGCACCATCACCACATCGGCCCCGCGCGCCGCATCCTCGCAACTCCGGCTGATCCGCAATCCTGAAGCAAGCGTCGTCGCTAGTTCCGGCAGCAACTCCGGCGGTCCGCACAAGGTGACCTTCGCCCCAAACTTAGTCAGCAGATGAATCGCCGACCGCGCCACCCGGCTGTGGTACACATCGCCGATGATCGCAACCTGCAGGCCATCCAGCTTCTTTTTGTGCCGCAGAATCGTGTACGCATCGAGCAGGGCCTGCGTCGGGTGCTCGTGCATTCCGTCACCCGCATTAATCACTGGGATGTCCAGGTGTGAGGCCATCAAATGGGGCGCCCCCGCATTCGGATGCCGCACCACGATCACGTCCGCCCCAATCGCCCGCAGCGTGTACGCCGTATCGAGCAGCGATTCGCCTTTTTCAATGCTCGACCCGCTCGAAAGCACCAGCGTTGTTGTGGCGCCCAACGCCTTAGCCGCAACTTCAAACGAGGCCCGTGTTCTTGTCGACGCTTCGTAGAACAACAGCAGCACCCGCTTGCCGCGCAGCAAGGGCCGCGCTTTCTGCGGATTCATTTTGCGGGCGAGTTGCAGAATCCGGGCGATCTCCGCCGCCGGCAACGTCTCAATCCCCAGCAGCGACCCTCTTGCCGGACCCCGCGTCGCCGCCTGTGCAATAGCTGGCATGAACGCTGCATCATACTTGGGGCAGGCATCGATGGGCAAGGCCACCCGAAAAAGCTTGTAAATTATTGCATTGGTGGGTTTTTACGGCGCAGCAGCGAAGCTGAAATTGCCGCCCCGGCTCCGGAAAGCAGCACAAACGTGACCGCAAGGAAGAGAAGGCTGCACACCAGCATGACCGCCATGCCCTGCTGCGTCTTGAAATACTCGAATAGCTCTCTGGTCTGTGGGTCGATCGCTCGTGCTTGCTGAGTTTGGATCAACTCCAGCGCTTGCCGCCGAAGGTTCTCCTGTCCCCCAGGCGACAGAGTTGCGACCGCCCCCATTACCAGGATTCCCACAAAGCTGAAGACTCCGGTCAACGCCCCCAGTTTGAAAGCGAACCCGCGCGCCAGCTCTCCTGCTCGCGACCACCGCCGGTAAAACAAGACCGATAAAAACCCTGCCAACGGCAGCGCCAGGAGGGCAACGGCCTTTACCGGAATCGTGCACAGAAGCACTGCAATCGCCGCCGCGTAGAGCGCCGCCCGGATTGTGGCTCGTGTGTGGTCGGAATGAACTGCCGTTCGCTGCAGGCTTGGCCCCTCCACCGTCACCGGCGGGCCAAGATCGCTTGCCGACACCACAATCTCCGCTTTGTTGCTCTCTCGCCCGGAAAAACGGACCTGCGCCGCCCCGCAACTGGAGCAAAAAGGAGAGCCGTCTTCGACAGGGGAATTACATCTCGGGCAGGGGTGTTCCACTACCTCAATTATCGCACCCGTTTATCCTCGGAGACGAGCGGTAATGCCCGACACAGAACTTGAAGGCGCCCCTAACTTCTTCCGCGCGGATTAACGCGGATGCACACAGATCAACTTTACTTTCATAAAATCACACGCAATCTCTCCGTGTCTCCGTGCCTCCGTGGTGAATTCGGAGTCACGATTGCAGACCACCCCAAAAACAATCCGCCGGGCCTGAGCTGTACTCAGGTCCGGCGGCTGCTTCCTGCTAACTTGTTCTCGGAACTATGTCTCGACCACGCGTGGCGTGATGAAGAAGATCAGTTCCTGGTTGTTGCTCTTCACCGTCTGGTGTTTGAACAGATTGCCGAGCCAGGGGATGCTGCCGAGCAACGGCACCTGATCTACGTTCACCGAGTTGTTGGTCTGAATCACGCCGCCAATCACCACCGTGCCGCCATCGGTGACGAGCACCTGCGTGGTTGCCTGTTGCGTGATCAGTGTCGGGTTGTTGTTAATTTCATTACTGAAGTCCGGCGTGGTGTTTTCCACGTCTACGTTCAGGAAGATCGTGTTCTCAACCGTGATCTGTGGCGTCACGGTCAACTTAAGGAACGCGTCGATGTAGGTGATGGTCGGAGGGCTGGTCAGCGTCGCCGCACTTTCGATTGGCAGCCGCACGCCCTGTTTCACCACCGCCTGAATGTTGTTCTGGGTCACGACCCGCGGTCTCGAGAGAATTTTCAGCAAGCCACGCGATTCGGCCATGGTAAGAATAGCGTCGATTCGCACCGAGTTGCTGGCATTCACAAGACTGATGCCGCTTGTCGGAGCTGTTACGCCCAGGTTAGAGAACAGCGGAATCTGGACGCCGGTTCCTGGCTTCGGAGCTGTCGTGCCGAGAATCGGATACATCGCTCCAGGGGTATTGAACACTGATATCGGCGATGTTCCAGGTCCGTTTGGAACGCCACCAACCCCCGTCGAGCTATTGCCAAATCCAAATCCCAACTGCGTACCGATGTCGCGAGCGAAGCTGCGAGTCGCTGAAACTACGCGGGCTTCGATCTCGACTTCCTGCGTCTTGCGGTCGAGCTGTTGAATCAACCGGTCAACCGCTGGAATCGTCGACGGAATATCAGAGATGATCACGGCATTCGTGCGGTCATCGGAGACAATATCGCCACGCTGGCTGAGGAACTTTTTGATTGTCGCAACCACATCCTTCGAGTGCGCATAGCTCAAGAAGCGCGTGACCGTGACTCTCTCGACTGCCATGGCTTCTGCTTCCTGCTCCGCGCGCCGGGCATCGGCTTCACGACGCATGGTGTCGACGGTCGCGATTCGCAGAACGTTGCCCTCGAGCTGGCGTGAAAGATCGTTGTTCTTCAGAACGATGTCGAGCGCCTGGTCCCACGGCACGTCGTCAAGAACGATGGTCAGTGATCCTTTCACATCCGGATCCAGCACTACGTTCAGGCCGCTGATCTCGTGAATCAAGCGGAAGAAATCTTTCAGGTCAACATCCTTTAGGTTCACCGAAATCGGTTCGCCGGTATACTTCGGGCCGTTGCTCGTCCGCTCCTGATGTGATCTTTGTTCCGCAGCCAGGTTCACCGCGGGCTGCACCATCGAAGGCGCGCTCTGCACTGGCGTAGCTGCTGGAGCCTGAGCCGCTGGAGCCATGGGAGTCGCAGCCGCAGCATCGCTCTGTTGCGCCGCGTTGGCTGTCGGCAGCAGATTGCCTTCCGGTCTTTCTACGAATTTCGAGGCCGCATTGGCGCTGCGAACAGAGGGATCAGCCGGGGCCACGTCTTTCTTCGGCGTGAATGTCGGCTCAACGAACTGAAAATCTCGCGCTGTTTTGTTCGCGTCAGAATTGGTTGATGGCTGGGCGATCGAGGCCGTCTGCACCGGTGCAGCATTCGCCGTTGCTTTCTGGGCCACAGTCACTTCGGTCGATGCGGTCTGGAGCTTCAGCACCATCTTGTCAGGCGAGACCGGAACCAACTCATACTTGCAGAGCCGGTCCAGGTCGACCACCACTCGTGTGGTCTTGCTGGCATCGGTGCCCACTCGCACGCCGGTCACGCCGTTGCTTCCAACGCGAATAGTGTGCAGCGGAGCGGCCATCACCGTGTTGGGGAGATCAACCACGATGCGCGCCGGCGAAGCCAGCGTCTCGACCGTGGGCGAAACCGCTCCCTTGGCCGTGATCTCAACACTGACGCCGCCGCTGGTGTGTGATACGCCGATTCTTTGCAGTGCGGCACGTCCCATCGTCTCAGTGCCCGCAGTTTGCGCCCCCGCCATCGTCAGGATGGCCAACAGCGCCCAGATTGTTCCCACAAATTGCTTTCGCATTTCGCGTCTCCCCGCCTGAATCTGCTAAAAGTCGTCTGCTTGAACCACTACTGCATTACCGTTCTTAAAATCCTGCCGCTTACGCTGAAGGCCGCGCAATTGTTTTCGTGACGTCCCGGGTCAGCGTCTTGCCGAGCCGATCGTGGAACGTCTCTTTGAATACGATTGAATCTCCCGTGATCTTCACTACGTACCCGTTAAACACCGGGTCGTTCTCCCGCAGGAAGTACGCCTTGTCCAAAGCGTTGACCACAACCGCGATCATTCCCGCCTCAGACTTCAGCACACCCTTTAGCGCGACCTGGTCAATCGTCAGGCAGCGTTTCCCGGTGTTGCAGCCCGAGCCCGTCGCGCCCATCGCAACCACCGGGCTTACAAACGGATCGCGCCGACCCTCGATGTGTATCTCTTTCTTCGAGGCAGCCGCGTTCTCGGTTGCCGTCTTGTTGTCTTCAACGGAAGCTTCGTCCTTCGACGCATCGCCATTCGCATCCGCCTTGGCTGCGGCTGATTGGCCATGCTCTGCTGCGACTTCTTTGCCCGTCTCTTTCGCTTGAGCCGGGGCTGAAGATTTCGCCTCGGCCTTCGGTTGGACCTTCGCGACAGATTTCGGGGCCATCGGGCTGGCATGGACAGCTACCACCGCCGCCTTCGTCGGACCGGAACTCTTTACCGCCACCGCTGGTTTCACCATCGGTGAAGCCGATTTTGTCGTCACTGCGGCAACTGCAGGTTTCGCCGCAGGCGCGATCTTCGCAGAATTTCCCTGCGCCGGCTTTACGTTGCCCTGAGGTGCTGCTTTTGCCTGTACCGCAACCGTTGCTGGTTTCGCGGAACTCCCGGCGCCCTTTGCTGCAGCCGGCTTGGGATTGCTCGCTACTACAGGCTTCGCTGCAACCGAAGCGGGCTTGGCAGATACCGCAGCGTGCGTCGCCCCAGCCGTTGCCGGTTTGGCGGCAACCACCGGCTTGCTCGCTTTCCCTGTGTTCGACTTTGCAGCCGTTTTCGCAGTGCTCGTCTTTGCGGCGCTCGTGGTGGCTTTTGCCTGGGCCCCATTCGCCGTCGTTTTCGCGTTGGCAGATGCCGGCGTCGAGCTCACTGCAGCCGGTTGTGCCGCAGTTTGCACATTAGCTGAAGCCTGGGCTGCGGAACTCTGCGCCGCTGGAGTCTGCGCCAGCGCAGCCGCCGAAAGCAATATGACTATGCCGAAGTTACGCATAAAAGTCCGCATCGTTATGTCCTGCCTTTGACGCCTGCCGGAACTGCGGCCGGCGCCGTGTCATGGCTGAAGAACGTCGTCGCCACGCACGTCGCTACCACACTCTCACCTGGGGCGTATTGGTACACGTGCTTGGCTTTTGCTTCCGCGCCCCTCTTCGTGTTCGCAACCAGCAGGTTCGAAACATTTACAATTCGCTCCAGCTTGGCCACGTTGTCGAAAAATTTCATCATCGAGTAATACGAACCGTCGAGTTCGACTTCAAACGGCACTTCCGTGTAGTACTCTCTCGACGAAGTCGGCTGCGCGGTATAGCGCCGCAGCTCTACTCCAACCTTCGCCGCTTCCGCGTCCAGCATCTTGATAAAGCCGTCCACATCCTTGTCGTCTGGAACGATCCGCTTCTCGATTTCCATCTGCTGCTGCAGGCTGGCCAACTGCCGGTCTATCTCAGCAAGCCGCGTCTTGTATGGCTCCAGCTCGCGGTTCTCAGTCAGCTTCTTTTCGAGCGCAACCTGCGCCGTCGTGTTCGCGTCACGCTGCGACTTGAAATAGGTGAAATAGAGCCCCACGGTCAGCAACATCGCTGCCACCAGAACCACTCCCCACTGCTTCAGCCCCGACATTTCATTGAAATTCATGGCCACTATCCTTAGGACTTGCTGTGATCGATTGCGCAAGTCAACTCAAACTGAAACGCCTGCATATCTCTCACGCTCTCGTCCTGATACGTTTCCTTGATCTCGATGCTGCTGAAGTATCCCGTCTTCTGCAGATTCGCAATCAGGTTGGCGACCGCATCCGTGCTCAATGCCATTCCCTGAATTGAAATGTTGTTTCCATCCGGGTTCTTCATGCTGTTGAGCCAAACCGCTTCCGTGTTGTTCACCGTCTCGCCGATGGTGTTCAACAGGTTCACCGGTCCAGTCTGGTTCTTGCGCAGTTGGTCGATCACGTCCACCCGGTGCTTGTAGTTGTCGGCCTGCTTCTGCCGCTCCAGGTATTTCTTCTTGACGTCCGCCAGCTCGCGATTATGCTGTTCCGCCACTTTCATCTTGGCAGCGATGCTCACTGCCTGGCCGTTCAGCTGATACCAGTACGCCCCGTTAAGCCCCCCGACCAGCACCAGTCCAGCCAGGACCTTGACGATCGGTGAACCGACCTGGCCGAACTCCATTGCCGGCGCGGCTGCGGCCGCTCGTGCGCGCTTGCTCTTCGGTTTCGGTACTCCCAGCAAATTGATTCGGATCATAGTTCTTCAAAACTCCTCAAGGCCAAACCGACCGCGACTGCCAACTGGCCGGCGTTGCCTTCAATCAATTCCGATCCCAGCCCGCTCGATGGAGGCGAGATCTTCTGAAACGGATTCAGGATCTCTACCGGCATCGAAAACTCCTGCCGCAACGCTTCCAGCAATCCCGGCACTTTCGACGATCCGCCCGCTACCAGAATCTTTTCGATGTGCTCACCCGCCGCGCTGGCGCGGAAGAAATCAAACGTCTTCTGAATCTCGAGCACGATGATCTCGGTCACCTGCTGCAGGATCGGCGTCTTCGCGTCTTCGCTCACCGTTCCCACTTTCTTGCCCAGCTTCAGCGCTTCCGCGTCGTCAAAGTTCAGGTCCAGTTCCTTCTGCAGCGAATCCGTGTACTGATGTCCGCCCACACTCACGTCGCGCGGGAACAACGGCGTCGTCCCCTTCACGATGTTGATGTTCATTACGCTTGCGCCCAGGTTCAGTAGCGCGACCACCTGGTTGGGCGATGGCTCGTAGTTGAACTCGTAGCAGTTCTGTAGCGCCAACGCGTCTATGTCCACGATAGCCGGGGTCTTCCCTGCCATCGAGAGTACGTTGGTGTAGTTCAAAATCTTGTCCTTCTTTACCGCCACCAGCAGCACATCCATCTGGGGGTGGCCTTCATCTTCCGAGAGAATTTGATAGTCCAGGTTCACGTCATCCAGATCGAACGGAATGTGCTGCGCGGCTTCCTTCTGGATCGTGTCCGCCAGTTCCGCGTCACTGATCGAGGGCAGCGAAATCTTCTTCACGATGACCGAATGCCCGCTCACCGCCGTGGCAACCGCCTTCGTCTTGATTCCGTTATCGGTAAACAATTTCGCAATCGCGCTCGAAACCGTCCCCGAATCGACAATCATCGAGTCCACGACAATATCCGGCGCTAGGTTTTCGAGGCCGAGATGCACGACTTCGATTCCCCCGCGGCTCTTCTTCAGCTCAACCGCCTTGATGCTCGAGGAGCCCACATCCAGGCCTACGATTGATTTCGATCCGAATCCAAACATGTGCCCGCCTTTATGTGGCCTGTCCGGCCGCCTTCGCCTTCTTGGTCTTTACGTCCGCTTCGCTGGACTTCTCTTCCATCCACTGGTCCAGCTTCGATTTCTTGAAGCGCCACCGGTTCCCCAGCTTGAACGCCGGAATCTTCTGCTCGTTGACGTACTTGTAGAGCGTGTCCGGGCTCACTCCCAGGTATTGCGACGCCTGGCGAATATTCATGACTTCGCGCGAATCTGCCATAGTGTTCCTTGTCCACAGAGGGTCCGTCTCGGCATGCCTACCTATGCCCGACGTTATTGGGAGAGAATCCACTCACATCCAACATCGAGTGAATTTGCGTGGACTGAGCATATCTCAGCCGCGTAATTGGCGAGGTCACGCCCGAATTCCGTGTTTTTCCGGCTTTTTTGCCGTTTTTCTGGAAATTGCCTTCAGTGCAGTTGCAGATGGTGTCAATTACTGGTGGGTATACCCGATAACGTTTCTAGATCTGGTGGTCAGCCCCGTGACTTTCGCGATCTGACGATAGAAACATAACTGAAGTACAACAGACGGTACTAAGGTGAGTGTACGGTGTAACTGGGGTAAATTGCAGGACTTAGTGCGGAGTTCTTCCTCTTAGTAACTGAAAATCTAGACCCCGTTCAGACAGTTTTACCATGCTTCTTTTGGGATTCAGAGTATCGCAGGCTGATCGCTGAAAGCTGGCGGTCGAGAGCTGGTTTAAGGGTTACCCCACCCTTGTCGCGCTCTTTGCGACAGGGTGGGATTGGCTTTCCTAGAAGTGACGATTTGAGCTGATGGCTGACAGCTGACGGCTCGCGTCAGTACCCTCGGTTTCCCGAAGCCAGCGCATCATACGGCACTTCGCGCGGGATGTTGTACTTCGCCATCAGCTGTTGCATTTTGCCTTCATCCTTTGCGATGTCATCCCGGTCGTGTCGCGCCCGGTCCTGCTGCCAGTGCTCATAAGCCTTGTCGTACTTCTTCTGATCGTCAGGCGAGAGGCGGCCCTGATACTGCCGAATGTCGACTCGCGGCGCATAGCCGTTCACGGTAGCGATGTCCGCAAAGCGCGTGTTCGGCGGAATGTTGTACCGCGCCATTATGGTTTCCATATTGCGCGCATGTTTGTCTATGTCGTCACGATCGTTCTTGGCATTCGCTTCCTGCCACTTCTGGTATTCCTTGTTGAACTTGTTCTGATCGTCCGGCGAGAGCACCGCCTGCCACTGGCTGGTTCCGCGATTGTCATAGCTGTAAGCAGGCGCGGCGCTGTTCTGTGACGCAACCTGGTCGTATGGGGTCGAGGATGGAATCGCGTACTTTTCCATCAGATCTTGCATGTGGTGCTCCTGGCTGATCATGTCATCGCGATCGCCATTCGATCGGTCTGCCAGCCATCGTGAGTAGTAGCTGTTGAACTGCTGCTGATCGTCCGTTGTCATCTGCTGCACCTGGGCTAGCGCGGGTAGCGCCATCGCCCCCAGCAGGATCAGAGTCGATAGGATTGTTCTCATTGAGATTCCTCCGGCAAGCTGGAAGTACGTTCAATTGTTCGCCGGGGTTATGAAGAGTCCGCAAAACTACAGGTTGGCTGTTCAGACTTTGCTCAGGCGCGAATGCAGTCCAAGCAGCCCTGACCGTGAAGGTTTTTACTTAAGAGCGGGCGTGAAAAAATCGAATCGCGAGTGCCCCACCCTTGTCGCGCTTTTTGCGGCAGGGCCTGCCCTGAGCGCAGTCGAAGGGTGGGGATTTTGACTTGTCTGAACCACAAACACGAACTGCAACGAGCTTACCGCTCCGCAACTTCTTCGAACCGGACCTCGTCTGGGATCCCGTTCCGCGCCATGATTTCCCGCATGTGGTGCTCCGCTTTCTCCATCTCCCATTGGTCGCGGCGGTTCCGTGCGTCAATCCAGCGCTCGTATACATGATCGAAGCGCTCCCGATCTTCCCGCGCCAGCCGTTCACGCCAGTGCGGACGGTCCGGATGTCCATTCGTAGCCACGCGCCAGAAGGGAGTTCCCGCCGGAATTCCGTAATGCGCATACACATCGAGCATGCGCTTTTCCATGCTCACAATCTGGTCACGATCGTTCACCGCCTTGTATTGCTGCCAGCGCGAGTAGTAGCTGTCAAACCGCTGCTGATCGCGGATCGAAAGCCGCACCTGCGCCAGTGCGGGCAAGCTGAACGCCAGCAGAAACAACATTGCCACAATTTTTTTCATGTCTTTTCTTCTCCCCTTCACCGAATCTCCCAAGCAGAATTTCGTCCGCGACCAGTATGACAAGGCAGCGCCGAATTCTTCTCATTCCCAAAGCCCCCTCGCCTTTAGTAACCACGTTTGTTCTGTCGTCCTGAGCCGGGCAATCTATTCGCTTGCGAAGCGGTTCCGAGATCGAAGGAACTCGTGCTTGCGGTGCAAGTCCTCACCCTCTCAACAATCTCCATGCCCCGCGATACTTCCTGTACTTCGATCTCTTCAACTTCGGATAAACCACAATCGACGGCCTCCCCCGCACCACATCCTCCGGGACGATAAACCACGCATCTTCTGGCACCACATACACCGCTACAAAATCGAATGCACCATGCACGTACGCGCCGTTGCTCCCCCGCACCGAGCACGAGTAACCGCCGCGGTCTTTGAACGCCGTCGACTTCACCTGCACCCGCACGAACCTTCGCCGATGCTCCACCACAAAATCGTATTGCGCCGTCTCTCCCCACGGCTTCGTCACACACAATCCGTGCTCCGCCGCCGCAGTCATGAACTTCAACTCTGCCCACTCGCCGCGCCGTTTCGCCGGCTTCATCTTCATCGCCAATTCATTCATGTACTCCCCTTTCGATCCCCAACTATTCCGACTGATCCCCACCTCTCTCCACTGTCATTCCGAGCGAAGCGAACGACGAGGAACGCAGTCCTTCGCGAAGTCGAGGAATCTGCATTCCTCTGTGTGGGTCGGGCAGCTCCGTCCGACGCCAGTGTTGTTTTTGATTTTCTGAAAGCTAATGGCTGACAGCTGATAACTACAAACAAAAACCGCGACCCATTGCAGGCCGCGTCGACTTACTTCCTTCTACTTACTATTTTACCAATTTGACTTACCCACTTGCGCCACACTTTGCAACTTTATAATTGGAGCTAGATGAGTCACTTAGCCCAAAACCGGCTCTGGACGGGGATTGACAAGAATTTTCCACAGGACAAATGTTGCCGCGCCTTGCGTGCGGTAAGCCACGACGGGAACAATGCAACTTCAAGTTAGTATTGTGCATTTCATCCCGGGCGGCGTATCGTGACGCCTAACCTGTGGAGGTGCGATAAATGGCCAAGAATCATTTGCATTGCCGCTTTAAGGGTCAAGAATGTAGGTATCCAAGCCCGGAGGTATCGGGACGCAAACCCATTGACACGTGGATCGCTCTGTGGGGTTTCATCGTGACAGTGATTCTATTCTTGGCCCCCAGGACTCCGACAATTGTGGGCTTATGCTTACTGGCCCTTTTCGGTTTAGTGGTGCATCCGGTGTGGACATTTTGGTGGATAGAAAAGTCATTAACGCGTCGTGTCGGGTCAATACTAATAGCATGGATGATTATTGCTGGAATGGTCATTTCAACCATTCATTATGACTCTCACGAACGACTCGAAGCGAAAGCGGATTCTATTCCCGGTGGGATGCTTAATCCCATGACCAGTCTGTTCACAGTAAGGAACGGAGGCGGGTTCCCGTTCTCAAGCTACGACTTTTATTGCAGCGTGATTAATCTTAAATTCACGGGTATGGATTTATCGTCGGACATTACAGCGATTAGCCCCGGAAAACCCCGCGGGCGTTTACGATCCGTGCGGAACACGGTAAAGATGTTGAGCTTGATCCTGGCGGAAGCGACACCCTACCTTGCTTACAACGCTATCCAAGGCCAAAGATGCTACCTGAGTGTGCGGACATTTTGGTCGTAATAGACTACAAGATTAAATGGGTACCGCTTTTTAGATTCTCTCGAAAATGGAGATGGGCAACAACTAAAAACGGAGTGCAATTCGACTGGGTAGAACAAAACATTAACGACACCACGACCTACTGTTATCAACTGAGGTAAATCATCCCGCAGTGAGTTCTCGGTACTCTAAGTTAAACTTTTCGAGCCGCTTGTGCCGAGTCTGTACGTGACAGTCCTAAGACGGGCCGGGGGGTAACCCGCCCAGGCAGCTAGGCCCTCAGCGGCTAAAGCCGCATAGGAAGCTAAGGCTATTCGGCAGAAGTAAACTCGCGCCCTTCCCGGTCGCACTCATCCAGACGTCTGCTAATCCCACAAACTCGCGCGGCACACCAGCCGTGACTTTCGTTTGCCTCCAACCCGCGTGAACCGCCTCGAAAGCGCCGATCTTGTCGCATACTCGAATCGTTCGGGGAGGTCCTTCGTGTTGTTCCGCCTTGATTATCTGTCCTGTGTCCTTACCATCTGCTCAACAATCCTCGTGGGAAAGCGCTGCTGGAAGGGATGGATTGTTGCCGCCGTCAATAGCGCCCTGGTTTGCGTGATCGGCTTTCGCACCGCCCAATACGGATTCATTCCCGCAAACCTGTTTTGCATGGCGCTCTATGCGGCGAATCTCCGTTCGTGGCGCAAATCCGACGCGCGTTGAGGAGGACGAACAATTATCGGACAAGAATCTCCGACCAAGATTTACTTCGGCTCGATTACTCTTAATCCCTTCACGTTCGCAAAGTGGCGCTTGTTGAAGGTGGCGAGCTGGCTCTCGCGCTCGAGAGCGGTCGCGGCAACGATCAAATCATATGCCCCGATCATCTCGCCTGAGGATCCCAGCTGTGCCCAAATCCGGGCGTGATGATAGGCAGTCTGTTCGGTATAAGGGGCGATGGGAACGGCATCCAGGAGTGTTCGAAGAAAGTTTTCGCGTGAGGCCCTGTGTGCCCCCGTCGCTCGCTCGACTCCGTGCCAAAGTTCGGCGACGGTGATGGCCGCGATTTCAAATTGATCGTCCGCGCGCGGCCAGCCAGGACTCTAAATCGAAAGTGCCCTTTTCGCCGCCAATGATTACGTCGGCATCGAGAATTATCGCCATTTGTCCGCGATGGGCTTCAGATGAGCGCGTGCGGCCCGCAGTTCATTACTCCATGCGCGCGCCTCATCAGCCGGTAATTTCGCGGCGCCGAGCGCGGCGACCAGGTCCCGGCCGGTGCAGGTCTTTTCCCGGTCGGGCACGATGCGAGCCACTGGAGAGCCGCCTTTCAGCAACACGAAAGTGACGTCCTGATAATGGGCGCGATTGACGCAATCAGCAAAGTTTCGCGCCGCCTCAGTAACGCTAATCACCTTCTTCATGAAAATCTGATTATCAGATTTTCTGATTCGTTTACAACGCGGAAGCGCTGCCCCCACCAGAGCCAACACCAGTTCACTTCCCCTTCGCCACAATCATGGTTATATCGTCAAACTGTTCGGCCGAACTGAAGCGGCGGACTTCATC
This sequence comes from Terriglobales bacterium, assembly GCA_035651555.1. Taxonomy (GTDB): domain Bacteria; phylum Acidobacteriota; class Terriglobia; order Terriglobales; family Acidobacteriaceae; genus Gp1-AA145. The sequence continues at coordinate 134,560 of DASRFL010000021.1, read as the reverse complement.
GACAATCGCGCCAAGCATCGGCTCGGGCGCGAGCTTGCGATTTTTGTGGATCACTTCGATCAACCGATCTTCTCCGAAGTCTTCACCCTTTCCGTTACAAGCATCGGTCACGCCGTCGGTGTAGAGGACGAGCGTGTCTCCGGCCGAGAGCCGGTTTTCGCCGAGAACGCACTCCCACTCAGGGAAGAGTCCCAGGACGGTTGAAGTTGAATGCAGCCGCTCAAGCGTGTGGTCGGGGCGAAACAGCAGCCCGGGATAGTGCCCGCAATTTGCATAGCGCACGCGGCCGGAGGCGTCGTCATATTCAGCGAAAATCAACGTGGCGTAAGAACTCTCGGTGATATTGGCGCAAAAAAGCTGGTTCACGGATTTCAGAAACGACTGCGGCTGTTCGAAAGCGATGGCGCTCTGGCTGCGCAGGTTCGCCTGCAGGTTGGCCATGAGCAGGGCCGCGCCGATCCCCTTGCCGGATGTGTCGCCGATCACGAATCCCAGGCGCTCGCGGCCGAGGTTGAGGAAGTCGTAATAGTCGCCCCCGACCTGCCGCGCCTGAATGCAGACTCCGGCGTAGTCGAGGGTACGCATGGGCGGCGAGCTCTGGGGAAACAGGCGCGCCTGCACCTGCTTGGCGATTTCGAGTTCCTGCGCGGCACGGCGCTCGACTTCCAGCTTCTCGGCAACCGCGCGACGCTGGGCTTCGAGGTCGCGGACGAAATCGTCGCGACCGATCAGCGCGTAGGTGTTGCCGTCGGGATCCTCAAAAGCGGTGACGATCCCGCCCCATAACGTGGTCTGTGGTGGTCCGTGGAATTTCACGCCGCGCTTTCGCCACTCTTTGTATTTGCGATCGACATCTTCGGTGACCAGCACGACGTGCTTGGCGTGACCAACCAACTTGCGATCGGGAGAATTTTTCGCGGGCGCGACAAGTGCGATGACGGCGTTGCCATCGGGCGGCGCGACGGCCACCCAGCGATTCGCACCGTCGTAGGAATCGTCTGCGACGACGCTGAAGCCAAGCTGATCAACGAAGAATTTGAGGCTCTTATCTTGATCGCGGACATAAACGCTCACGCACAGAATGCGGAGATAGGGATCGTCGCGATCGAGGCGCGGCTCTTCCCGGGGCACGCGGGTCTTTGGTGACGGGGTGGGCCGAGAGCTGGGAGACGAATTCATGACGGGGATTATAAGGCTATACAGTCGTTCCTCATGCGGAGCAAAGGAATGCGATTCGCTGCGAAGGACCCACTTCACTCGGGATGAAAGAGGATTGAACGAAAGCTGTTGAAATTCGTGCTAACCTCGTTCGCGAGTTGCCGAATCGGGCATCCCCCATGTCCGACCCTTCGACAAGCTCAGGGCAGGCTCCACACGGGAAGTTGTCGCCGTCCAGGCATCGAGGAACACCACGGAAAATCTGCCCTGAACGAAGCCGAACCTGCCACCCACGCGTGAGCGCGAATACCAGAACAGGCCAGTAAACAGTCGAAGTACGCGAGCATCGAATGGGTGCAGCAAATCCCCCTAAAGGAAAAACTCAAATGAGCACTCGCAGTTTCGGTGAACCGGAAGACAGAATGACAGGCATGGTGGAATCGCAGACCGCCAAGTTCCCGTCTTCGACATATTTGGCGGCAGCTATCAGCGCGATGGGAGTTTCAGCCCTGTTGAAAATTTTTGGCAAGAACAGTTGGGCGCTGTTCGTTGGACAGTGGGCACCGTCGTTCCTGATTATCGGCGTATACAACAAGCTGGTGAAGCAGCACGGATCGGACGCCTACACCGGCCAGCGCGCGGCGTGATACGAAAAGTGGCAGCGCAGTCGAGAGGGCGGGAATTTTGATTTTAAATCTGGTCTGAAAGACTACTTCTCCAGCCCTCTCTGCGCGATTCCGATATTGTCGCGGGTGGAGTTTTTGACCATGTACATCATTTCGTCAGCCTGGCGGATGATGTCATGCGGAGATTTGGCGTCGTGCGGATAAGTCGCGAGTCCCATTGACGCGCGGACGTTGAGGTTCAATGCTTCTTCTTTGCAGAATTGGCTGCTGCGGAGCGAGTCGCGAAGGCGCCGGGCAACGATCAACGCGGAATCTTTTCCCGTCTGCGGAAGCAGAACCACGAATTCGTCGCCGCCGTAGCGGAACGCGAAGTCGATCAAGCGAAGTTGCGCCTTGATCAGATATCCGATTTCTGCCAGCAGCTTGCTGCCGATGAGGTGGCCGTGGGTGTCGTTGACCTGCTTGAAGTGATCGAGGTCGATGAACAGAACCGAAAATTCGTAGCCGAATCTCGACGAGCGATAGACCTCAGACTCGAGCGTCTTATAAAGATGCCGCGCATTGTAAAGCCCGGTGCAATCGTCGGTGATGGTCAGTTCCTGTATGCGCTCGACCGAGCGCGCATTTTCAATGGCAATGGCGGCATAATCGCAGAGTGATTGCAGGAAGAATGACTCCGCTTCCGTGAAGTGGTTCATGTCCACGTTCACAAGCTGAATTACGCCGAGCACGCGCAGTTTGGATTTGAGCGGCACGCAGATGATGGATTGCGTCTCCCATTGCGTGACTTTGTCGATGCGTTTGGCGAAGCGTTTGTCGGCTTGCACATCGGGGACGATCAGCTTTTCGCCGTACTTTGCCACGTGTCCGGCGATGCCTTCCCCGACTTTCAGCCGAACATTTTTTAATGCTTCAGAAGCCGTGCCCACGGCGATAGCGAAGTAGAGTTCGTTCTTCTGCTCATCCACCATGAGCAGGGACCAGGTATCCGGGCGGAAATACTCCGCCATTTTCTCCATGATGGTCTGCAGAATGGAGTCAAGGTCGAGCGAAGAAGTCAGTGCCTTCGCCACGTCATGGAAGATGCTCAATTCCTGGTTCTGACGGGCAGTCTCCGCTCCTGCGGCGTTCGACATCAACAAGGTCCTTTGCTGGCGTGAGTTGTCAAATTATAGGCAGCCGCGGGTACCAGGAGCAATGAACCATAGTAACTGCGATCCCACCGTATAAAGAGGAGAGCTAATGAGAAGTGCCGAGCCTGGCGCTGGACCGCGGGGACTAGTAGGTGGCGACACTCCAGGCGCCACCCAATCAACCCGGCCCAGCTCAACCTCATAGGAATCGTGGGCGGTGGGCGTCCCGCCCGGCTTGCCTGACCCATTCACCCAACCGCCATCCCCGCCCACCCTGCTGCTTTCCCCCTTCACTGATCCTCCTTTCGATTGGGCCAAATTGCGTTGCACCTGCTTATGTTCTTTGCTAGCCTCATAAAGTCTGTAGAGTGTTGAATTCCCAGCTATTCTGTGATCATGAGTTCTGAATGTGGCTGTTCTGCTCGCGGTGCCTGCCCTGAGCGACTGACCGAATGGAAGGAGTCGAATGGGCGCCTCGCCTGCGAGGGCCAGTCTGGGTCAGCCGAACTGATTTCGGTCGAGTTTCAGCACCCATGAGCAACTTTGAAGGAGATCAATTTGCCATCCCGCAACCCGTACCTTTTTACGTCTGAATCCGTTACTGAGGGCCATCCCGACAAAATCGCCGACCAGATTTCAGATTCCGTGCTCGACGCCTGCCTGGCTGACGACCCAACCAGCCGTGTCGCCTGCGAAACGCTTCTCGCGACCGGGCTTGCCGTGATCGCCGGCGAAATTACCACCAAAGCCTATGTCGACTTCCAGACGTTAGTCCGTGGCGTGATCGCCTCCATTGGCTACAACAACGCCCTCTACGGCTTCGACTCCAATACCTGCGCGGTGATCTCGAGCATCAACAAGCAGTCCGGCGACATCGCCATGGGCGTTGACACCGGCGGCGCCGGCGACCAGGGAATGATGTTTGGGTATGCGTGCAGGGAGACGGCGGAGTTGATGCCGATGCCGATCCTGCTGGCGCACAGGCTCTGCCAGCGGCTGTCCGAAGTAAGAAAGAGCGGCAAGCTGCCATATCTGCGACCGGATGGGAAGTCGCAGGTGACCGTGGAATATGACGCCAACCATAAGCCAGTTCGCGTTGACGCGGTAGTGATTTCGACGCAACATGCGGAGACGGTCACGAACGACGATCTTCGTGCCGATATGTTGAAACATGTGATTCAGGCGACGATCCCGGCGGAGCTGCTGGATGCGGACACGAAGTATCACATCAATCCCACCGGGCGATTTGTAATTGGCGGACCGATGGGCGATACGGGATTGACCGGCCGCAAGATCATTGTTGATTCGTACGGCGGTATGGGACGGCACGGCGGCGGGGCGTTCAGCGGAAAAGATCCGACCAAAGTGGATCGATCAGCAGCTTATGCGGCGCGGTACATCGCCAAGAATATTGTTGCGGCAGGGTTGGCGGACCGGTGCGAAGTCCAGTTGGCTTATGCAATCGGAATTGCGGAGCCGGTGAGCGTGCTGGTTGAGACGTTCGGGACGTGCAAGGTCGATCCAGCGAAACTTTCAGATCTGGTGCGGTCGAACTTCAAGCTTACGCCGAAGGGGATTATTGAATCGCTCAAGCTGCGCCGGCCGATTTACGCGAAGACTGCGGCCTATGGGCATTTCGGTCGTAACGATCCTGACTTCACGTGGGAAGCGACGGATAAAGCTGCGGCCCTGGCCAGTGCTGCGGGATTGAAAGAACCGGTTACGGCGGGAGTTCGGAAGTAAATTCAAAAGCTTTAACCGCCGAGTCCGCCGCGATCGCAGAGAGGTTCTGAAGCCAAAACCACGCGAAGAACGCGACAAAGCTGGGGCAATCCTTCGCGATCTTGAATCGGTTTACTCGGCGAACTCGGCGTCTCTACGGTGAAAGATTTTTGATTTACGAACCACTGACCACTAGCCACTGACTTTAGGAGAAGCATGTCAACCACTTCGACGCAAATACAAGCAGACATCAAAGGGGTAGAGTTCGCCGATCTGGGCAAGAAGCGGATCGAATGGGCCAATCAGTCCATGAAGGTGCTCCAGATCATTCGAAAAGAATTCATCAAGAACCAGCCGCTGCGGGGCACAAGAATTTCAGCCTGCCTGCACGTAACGGCAGAAACAGCAAATCTGGCCATTTGCCTACGCGACGGCGGCGCGGATGTCGTGCTGTGCGCATCGAACCCGCTTTCGACGCAGGACGACGTTGCGGCCAGCCTTGTCCGCGACCACGGGATCGGCGTCTTCGCGATCAAGGGCGAAGACAACGACACCTACTACAACCACATTTTGGCGGCGCTCGACCACAAGCCGCACATCACCATGGATGATGGCGCCGACCTGGTCAGCATTCTTCATACGAAGAGACAAGATGCGCTTGATGGCGTGATCGGCGGGACAGAAGAGACGACAACCGGCGTGATTCGGCTACGTGCGATGGCGAAGGAAGGCGTGCTGCAGTATCCAATCGTTGCCGTAAACGATGCCGATACAAAGCACCTCTTCGACAATCGCTACGGAACCGGACAGTCCACAATTGACGGCATTATTCGCGCGACCAACTTTCTGCTTGCCGGATCGAAGTTCGTGATTGCCGGCTACGGCTGGTGCGGACGCGGACTTGCGAGCCGCGCGCGTGGTGCGGGAGCTGAGGTCATCGTCACCGAAGTCGATCCGACGAAGGCGCTCGAAGCGGTCATGGATGGATTCCGCGTAATGGCAATGGCGGAAGCGGCGAAGATGGGGGACGTGTTCTGCACAGTGACGGGCAACAAGAACGTCATCACCAAAGAGCACATCGACGTCATGAAAGACGGCGCGATTGTCGCGAACTCGGGCCACTTCAACGTCGAGATCGATATTCCGGCGCTCGAGAAAATGGCGTCCTCGAAGCGCACGACGCGGAATTTTGTCGATGAGTATTCGCTTAAAGATGGACGCAAGATCAATCTGCTCGGCGAAGGCCGATTGATTAACCTAGCCTCTGCTGAGGGCCACCCGCCGTCAGTGATGGACATGAGCTTCGCCGATCAGGCGCTCTCGGTTGAGTACATGGTGAAGAACCACTCGACACTCGAAAAGCGGGTCTATCGCGTTCCCGAAGAACTCGATAAACGTGTGGCAAAGCTGAAGCTCGAGTCAATGGGCATTAAGATCGACAAGCTCACGCCGGAGCAGGAAGAGTATCTGGCGGGGTGGTCGGAAGGAACGTAAAGGCAGTTGCCAGTTGCCAGTGATCAGTTGCCAGTAAGGGCGGCGTAAGCCGCCCTTTCTTGCAAGTCAAAAAAACTAAGCTGCTGCCTTGCGAATTTGCTGAACCGACTTAACGAAACTCAGCAGGTCGGTGTTGATTTGATCTTGATGCGTGGAGGTGAGGCCGTGCGGCAAGCCTGGGTAAAAAATTGTCCTCGCTCCCTTGATGAGCTTCGCCGATTTCTTCCCTGAAATATCGATCGGCACGATCTGATCGTCCTCACCGTGCATGATCAGCGTGGGCACATCGAACTTCTTCAGGTCCTCATGGAAGTCGGTCTCGGAAAATGCTTTGACGCTCTCGTACAGGTTCTTGAGGCCACCCTGCATGCTCCAGAGCCAAAACTGGTCGATCATCCCCTGCGAGACCTTCGCACCCGTTCGATTAGCGCCATAGAACATGACGGCGAAGTCTTTCCAGAACTGAGAACGGTCCTTGGCGAGACTCCCTCGCAGTCCGTCAAACACTTCGATCGGAATACCATCGGGATTCGAAGCAGACTTCACCAGGATCGGCGGCACAGCGCCGATCAGGACGGCTGCTGCAACCCGCTTCGTGCCGTGGCGTCCGATGTAGCGTGTAACTTCGCCACCGCCCGTGGAGTGACCGACCAGAGTGACGTCCTTCAGATCAAGCGCCTCAATGACTGCGGCCAAATCGTCTGCATATCCATTCATGTCATTACCGGACGAAGGCTGGCTTGAACGGCCATGTCCACGCCGGTCATGCGCGACTACGCGAAATCCATTTTGTGCGAGATACAGCATTTGCCCGTCCCATGCGTCCGCATTCAACGGCCATCCATGCGAAAACGTTACGACCGGGCCTTTTCCCCAGTCTTTGTAATAGATTGTTGTGCCATCTTTCACCGTGATTGTGCTCATATAATTTCCTCCTTTTAGCTAGAACTGTTGGGTTTGCGGTTTTTACTTGGCGGGAACAAGCACCGGAGCACCTTTATCCTTCACGAGAAACACTACGAATTTTGCCGGTTTGGTTTTGCTTGCGTTCCGCCCAATGACGTGGATATCGTCGGGGCCTTCATAAAACGTCTGACCGGGCGTGAGAGTCACTTCTTTGCCGCCTCGCACCTGCATCACGATTGAGCCTTCGAGCACATAAACAAATGCGTGTGCATTGTGTCGATGTATCGGGTCCGAACTCCCCGGCGGATATTCCACGGTGATCATCAGACCTTCTTTGCCGGGAAGGTTCGTCAGGTCTTTCGACATGAGCTGCGTCACCTTGGCTTCCTGTGCCAGCAATGTGCCGGACATAAGACATGCGCACACGAAGATCACTTTTGCGGACCTCATCAATCACCTTTCACTTTCCCGACCCGCATTCAATGGGTCGTGTGTGTTCATGCGGCGCGGGCAGTCGCCGCGGGCTGAGCGAGCCAGCTTTCGAAACGGGTCTCGCCGAGTCGTGCATTGTTACCGGGAAGCAGTGTCCTCTCGCTAACTCGCGCGCCACCGTAACGGGCGTTTGGATCAGCGATCACTTCGCGGGGATCTTTGAGCGATGCCAAGCGACGTTGGACGAGTTGATCCACGCGAAACTGTTCTGGACCTGCAATTTCGACGATGCCGTTTAGCGGCTGACCCAGGGCAACCCGGGCTAGGCCACTGGCAACATCCTCGGCGGACATCGGTTGGAAAAGTACGGGCGGCAAGTGGACCTTGCCATCGACCATGGAAATATCGGCGAGTCCCTTGAGAAACTCAAAGAACTGCGTCGCATGCACGATTGTGTGGGGAATTGATGACGTCCTGATCAGATCCTCCTGAGCAATTTTGGCGCGCATGTAGCCGCTCTCGGCCATCCGCTCGGTCCCAACCACGGACAATGCAACGTGGTGCCGTATTCCTGCCGCGGCTTCATAGGTGAGAAGGTTGCGAGTTGAGGTTTCGAAAAATCTCATTACGGCTGCGTCGTCCCAGGAGGGAGAGTTTGATACATCAACCACCACGGACGCACCTTTCAAGGCTGCGGCCAGGCCTTCCCCGGTGATGGTGTTGACGCCGGTGTTGGGTGCTGCCGCCACTGCTTCGTGGCCCTGCTCGCGAAGTTTGTTGACAAGTTTTGATCCGATGAGTCCAGTACCGCCGATGACTACGATTTTCATGATTCTCCTTTCGTGACTAGACGATTGCGGTTTCTAAGTTATAGGTCTTTCTGGCCGCTAATAGGCGGCGCTTAGCCTTGAACGTGGTCAGCGGATTGGTGGACTAGACCGTGTCTCCCGTTCGAGCACGCGCTTGATGCGCCGATCCGGGACCAGCCAAGTCAGTGCTACGACAACGAAGATTGCTTGTGCGATCCATGTAGAGCGCAGCGTGGCAGCTATCGCCACCAGATAAAGAACCAGCGATAATTTGCCTTTCCAATCATGCCCAATCGCTTTTTTTAGAATTGATTCGTTTCCTTGGGCGCTGATGATTGTCTGTTGAAGTAAGTAATATGCTGCTCCGGCCATCAGCAGCACCACGCCATAGAGTGCGGTGGGCGCGGCGGTGAAATGGTTCTCTCCCATCCACCCGGTTGCAAAGGGGAACAGAGAAAGCCAGAACAGCAGGTGCAAGTTGGCCCACAACATTGCGCCCGTGACCACCGTCGTCGCGTGCAACATGTGATGATGGTTGTTCCAATAGATTCCGACATAGACAAAACTTAAGACGTAGCTCAGAAACGTCGGCGTCAGGGGGAGCAATTTCTGCCAACTGTCGCCGTGTGGAACCTTCATCTCCAATACCATGATCGTGATGATGATCGCGATGACTCCGTCGCTGAAGGCCTCCAGCCGTCCTTTGCTCATCTGCTCTCCAAACAATTTGGAAGATTGAGATGGTCAAAGGGTATAGCAAAATATTGCCGTTATCGAGTACGGACAGCGCGTGCCAACGATCAAATCGGAAGGTTAGTGATTTGGTTACTTGGGTGAACGGTGCGTAGAGGCACCCGGAGGCAGCGTTATGTCTGGTTTGTCGTAATGCCCGAATGCCCTTATCTAACCTAGTAGTCGCGATGCTGAGCTGAATCAATCAGGTGAACCGTGTAGGCGAGTAAGGTTCGGAAACTCACGCTGCCGGATTCATCAAGTTCCGCGCCGATGAAGGTTCATCGGGCAATACTCGCACGCGCCGACGTTTTGTCAGGAAGTCGAATCCCCACTGCAAAAGCACAAAGAGGCGGTTGGCAAATCCGATGAGAAAGTAGATATGCACGCCAGCCCAGAGTGTCCATCCTGCGAAACCGGCAAACCTGGCGAAGCGTAAGTCGGCGACGGCATACGTTCGCCCCACGATTGCGAGATCACCCTTGTCCCAATACCAGAAAGGCTTTGGCTTGTCCCGGCCCTCGACACGCCGACAAATGACGTCCGCAACGTACCTGCCTTCCTGAATCGCGGGTTGAGCGACTCCGGGCATGAGCATCGGGGTTTTCGATTTGAAGCCGAATAAATTTCGGGCCGGAGCAACGAGATGGGCAGTGTCGCCAATTACAAAAATTTCCGGATGATCAGGTACAGAGCAATCCGGTTGCACCATGACCTTGCCGGACTTGTCGGTTTCCGCACCCAGCCACCGCCCTGCCGGAGACGCAATGACCCCAGCTCCCCACAGGACGGTTGCCGCCGGAATTAGCTTACCGCCGACGACAATTCCTTCCGAATCTACGTTGGTGACGCGAGCGTTGGTGAAGACCTGAACGCCCAGGCTCTCCAGATGACGTTGCGCTTTGCGGGAAAGGACCTCGGGGAATGTCGGCAGAACGCGAGGCGCAGCCTCATAGAGAAGAATGCGAGCCGTTCTGGGATCTATATGCCGAAAGTCATGGGCCAAAGCCATGCGTGACATCTCGGCCAGCGTTCCGGCCATTTCGACACCCACGGTCCCTGCGCCGACCAGTGCGAATGTCAGGAGGCGACGGATTTCATCGGTCGGCTCTTTCTCGGCCGCTCGGGGCATAGAAGCGATTGCTTCAGCCCGCTCAAAGGCAAGCAGGATTTTGGTTCGGATAACGTCCGCATCATCTAGCGATTCGAGGCCCGGTGCGAAGGCACGCCATTCGTCGTGCCCAAAATAGTTGTACCGGATACCCGTCGCGAGAATGAGGAAGTCGTATGAGAGTTCTTTGTGTTTCAGGTGAACGAGTCGCTGGTTCGGACTGACGCCTGTGACTTCGTCAAGCAACACGTCAATATTCTTTTGATGACTCAGAATCGAACGCAATGGCCCGGAAATCTCATCGTCCGAAAGCAGTCCGGTTGCAACCTGGTAAAGCATGGGACGAAAGAGGTTGTAGTTGCGCTTGTCGATCAGCGTGACGCGAACAGCGTTGCGCAGAGAGCGGGCGGCGGAGAGCCCTCCGAAACCACCACCGACGATGATCACACGCGGCGTCATGAATCACTCAGACAAACACATTGGTCAGATGAGCCGTGACAAAGCTTAGATTCTCAAATGCGTAGTGATTTTTCGGTCAGCATCAACAGAGCATTTTCAAAGATGCGCGGCACCCCACTCGCAATTACGTCATTTTCTCGATTGGCAGGCGACGACACATTTCTTATAGTTCCTGTTGGGCGGCTGGATAGCGGCTCGAATCACACCTAATTGGAGATATGCATTGTGGCATTGATAGATACAGAGATGAGGACGGCGGCAGGCGCCCTCGTCGTGCGATCCAGCGAGGGGCAAATGCTGCTTGGGGCCGACCGAAACGCAGGCGGCACAAGCCGCCTTTTTCTTCATAACAATATTGCTTGCCCCATTGGCCGATGAGGTAATCTACATGCCCGTAGGCAAGTTGAGCGGGCAAGAGCAAGAGCGAGGGAAGAATGGAACGCCGCTGTCACCTCACTTCTCCTGAAGGAGAGCAAGGCACGATGAAATCACTTTGCGTAATGATTCTGGCGATAGGTACTGCATTAGCTCCGCGGCTGGTAGCGCAGGTCCAAACCGATGTGCCTGCCGTTGTTCCGGGTGCGAAGCCGGTGAGAGTGGAACACATCAAGGTTCACGGGACGGCGCTCGAAGGCAACCTGGAAGGCGACGCCGCCGATCGCGATGTGTTCGTATTTTTGCCGCCCAGCTATGACAAGGAAACCCGCCGCCGCTATCCCGTCCTGTATGCGTTGCACGGTTATTCGATTGGCGCCGAGCAGTGGACGCATGAGATTCACGTGCCGCAAACAATTGAAGGCGCTTTTGCCCAAGGCGCCAAAGAAATGATTGTGGTGCTCCCCGATTCGAAAACGCTGCATAACGGCTCGATGTATTCGAGTTCGGTTACGACTGGGGACTTCGAGAATTTCATCGCGCATGATCTGGTCAGTTATATCGATGTGCATTACCGCACGATTGCGAATCGAACCAGTCGCGGCCTGGTCGGGCATTCAATGGGAGGCTACGGGGCAACTCGCATCGGCATGAAGCACGCTGATGTGTTCGGGGCCCTCTACATCATGAGCCCATGCTGCTTGTCTCCACGCCCGGCGGGGCCGCCGAACCCCGAACTGGAAAAAGCCCTGGAGTCGGTAAAAACGCCGGAGGACTCAGCCAAGTTGAGTTTCTTTCCGCGCGCTACGCTGGCCAGCGCGGCGGCCTGGTCGCCGGACCCGAAAAATCCGCTGCTCTACCTTGACTTGCCCTTTAAAGACGGCGAACCTCAGCCGGAGGTGCTGGCGAAATGGACAGCCAATGCGCCCCTCGCTTTCATCGATCAATATATTGGAGGCTTGCGACGGTACCGGGCCATCGGAATCGATGTCGGAGACCAGGACGGATTAAAAACTGACACTGGCAAGCTGCACGATGTCCTCGATAAATATGGGATCGCGAACAGCTTTGAAATCTATTCGGGAACTCACACCAGCAGAGTGGCGGACCGTTTTCAGAATCATGTGATCCCGTTTTTCAGCAAGAATCTTTCCCCCGAATAGTGGCGGCGTAGAGCTACTTACGCGAGCAACTCTTGCGCCCGGTGTCGGCGATACTTGCAATGAGCCACTTTCCGTCGGTGCGGACCAGGTTGAACAGGTCCGTGCCGCAGTGATCCACTTTGCCGTCTTCCAGAAACTCGAATGGCGCCCACACCACAGCAAGATCATTATCGATCCGCACCAGCGGATCGTGAATGCGCTCCTCGATGTGCGTAGGTCCAGGCTTTGCTACACGCGCGGCGAAATCGTCGAACGTCATCTGGACCGGCTTGCCGTCTCGCATGAGTACGAGCGACCCGCCGGGCAGCAAGGGCTTCTTTATTGCGTCGGCGTCACGTTTCGACATGCCGTCGAACATCTCCTTGATCGGCTCGAGGACGGCCTGTTTCTCTGTTGTGGCAGCGCGGGAAGAAATCAGAAGGCCAGCGCCGATAACACTTGCGAGAAGAAGTGCAAGGCAGGTTGAGGGTGTTTTCATGACTCAGGATTTTAAACTGAGTGATTGAGTCCGGTATTTAAGTCAATAGCTGCCGCTGGCGCCACCGCCGCCGGAGGCGCCGCCCCCGAAGCGGAATTCTGTGCTTTTCGTTTGTGAGTGTGCCGCAACGGACTGAGCAGCTGCCAAACCCAATACGGCGGATCCTGCGTCCATCCATCGCTTGTCTCTTCCTGAAAGGCGTGCAGCGGTGAAGCCGTGGCGAATTCCATTCGTCCCACCCGCGAGCCAGCGCCGAATGGATAAGGCAACGGCGGCCAAGAGAATGCCTAGCATCATCGGGTCCCAGGTATGCCTCTGCCAACCGAGGTAAGGCTTGTTGGTGACGAAAGTCAGTACCGCGAGAATGGCGCCGATAGCGATGACGAAGCGGTCTTTCTTGCGAGTGCCCCGCGTCAGTATTAACACTGGCAGGCACCAAGTCAGGACCCACGTAGTCCAGTAGAACGGCCTGGCAAATTCAGAGGCGGCATACCTGAAGCCCAACCAGTACATTCGCGGAACTAACGTCGAAAGCCTAAGGTTGATGGCGATGTATATGCCGAGCCAGAGGAGGGCCTCAGCAAATGAATATCTTTCGTCGAGATAGTCGAAGCGATGATCATGGCGTGCGGCCACTATACAGATGAGACCGACCAGGTACAGGAAGGCAGTGATCACGTGCTGCGCCGCGTGAGAGGAGGTCCAGTACCCCGGCAGAAAAACGGCGAAGACCATCGCCGCGATAAATGCATATGAATACCCAAAGCGGTGCCAAATCCAAAGTGAAAACATTGCGCCAATGGCAGGAACAAGCAACTCGGATGAATTCGGACCGGGCGAATAATGCCCGCCGCTGAAAAAAGCCACCAGCATTCCCACGCAGAGAAAAGCAACCGAGCAGACGGCGAATGCTTCCTCAATGCCATAGCGATAAAAATGGGCTTGGGAAGCGGTCGCTTCGGCGGCGGCATAGCAGCCGGCAGCCAAGATGAGCAGAAAAACTCCAGCCGTTTCATCCGATGGCCGCGAAACAACGAAGAACAATCCGATCGCCGCGCCCACACAGATCAGCGTGAACAAAAACAAGACCAGACGCAAAAAGATGTTGGTGGTACGCAAGTTGGATACGGTTTCCTGCTCGAAGCGCTCGTGCTGCGCCTGGGTGATGTAGCCCTCCTCAGCCCAGTCCGCCAGGAGTTTGCGAGCGCGGAGAGTTTCTTCGCTGGATGCAGAGTAGAGTCTCATGCCGACCTACCGAAGCGGCGCGCGATATAGACAAGCGCCACCAGCATTAGGACCGCCGTGATCGCGAAATAGGCGAAGATTGAGGTCCCGTCATATATGTTGAGGATGAGGATGGCGCTGACTCCCACGTAGCCGTACACCGCGGAATAAGCGACAAACGCAAAATGTCGGCGCGTCAGACCCCAGGCGAGAGAGGCAGCACAAGCGAGAAGCAGCGCCAGAAACCAGATGCCGTAGCCCTCGCGATTGAACACGCCTGAAAGCAGTGCCCAAAACAAAACGTTAGCCACGATGTTCAGATACGTGCCGAAGAAATGCGGCTTCAGGTTGCGCCGCTGAAGGATCACAGCTCCGACCCCTATCAACAGGCAATAGAGAAGAGCGCATTCACGATACAGTGTGTCCTGACGGGAGGGCCAATTCGAAATTTTCAGCCCGAACCATCCGGCGAGTGACGACAAGGCGAGCGACAGGACGAACCGATTGTCGAATCGATAGGCGAGGAAGAAGAACAGAATGGCGGTAGCCAACAGATAGAAGTCCCATTGACCGGACAGCACGTGGAAACGGTTTTCGAGATACGCGAGTTCTATGCACCAGACGAGAGTTCCGAGATAAAGCACGTAGTCGAAAATCGCGTTTGGCGAAGGGGTCTCCGCTGGCGACCATCCAGAAGCACGCGAGAAGCAATACCAAAAGCAAACGGCCAGGAGGGCGGAGAGAACGCCTACGATTACAAGGTCACCGAGTTGCTGCGACCAGGTTGTGACAGTCCAGCCAATTCCGGCAACAAAAGCGAGTACGCCAGCATAGAGAAGAATGTTCAGCTCAAGAAAAAGCGAGAAGGGCTCTCCACGAGCAAGGCCGGTCAAGTAAAGGTGCTGCTCCGGCGATATGTCGCCTTGAACTTTCCAGCGATCCAGGCGAGCGAAGATGGTCATGCAGGTTGGCTCTCACCGAACAGAGTAGCCGGAAACTGCATTCAATCCCAGTAACTGCTTCGACGCACTTTCATGGGCTGAAAAGATAGATTTAACGCTTTTTCTTCGAATTCTCTTTCGAGGTCGCCGCCTCAGGATCGAACAGCGAATCTTCCAGGTTCTGGTTGTATTTGGCGTCGGTCAAGAATGCCTGCGCCGACATCTCGCCGTTAAACAAACGAGTCGTGTCGTAAGCCGTCATGATGTTTTGCGTTCTCCGATAGTTGTCGAAGATTTCTTCTTCTTCATTTCGCTGATTGTCCACCGGATCGCGCCACTTGTAGCTTTTGGCAACGGGCAGGTGCGAATTGATGTCGATATAGATCGTTACCGCCTCGTTCTTGCTGTTCATGACCGTCACCTGGTCCGTTTGTTTTTGCGCGGCGACGGTTTGGCCATCGTAAAAGAGAGCCACGCCCGGCTGGTTCAGCCAAGTGCGCAGAACAATATCCAGAGAATACTTTCGGCGGCGCAAATACGGTTGCAGGTCGTCCTTTCCCTCCAAATTCCGGATGCCTTTATAGGTGATCTCATAGCCCTTGTCGCCGTTGTAAATCTGAATGATGTCGCGTTTTTTTGTGATCTCGATCCGGTCCTTGTCAGGAAATTTTCTGAAGCGCCAGAAAATGGTGCCGACGCTGTTGGCCTCTCCGTGATGGAAGCTGTACGAACGGCCCTCAACCGAGATGTCTTTCCAGTTCAGGTAGGCATCGCCGCCGAGCGCTTTAATGGCTTGATCAAGCACCGCCCGGGCCTTGGCAGCATTGGCCTGGTCTACCGGAATTGAGGATGAAGGCGTAGTGGAGTCGCTTGCACCTGTTGACGGAGTCTGCTGCGCGAAACAGACTACGGCCGTCAGCAGGGCGATTAAGACGTATTTCATTCTCTGGATATATTAGACGCAAAATCGGACCGAGTTTACTGTCCCACTTTTTTCCGTGGGGCCGCCCGCGACTATCCCACCAGCACCGCGCCGCCGTTCACGTTGAAGATCTCGCCAGTGATGAATCCCGCGTGTGGCGTGCAAAGGAACAATACCGGCGCGGCAATCTCTTCCGGTGTCCCCACCCGCCCAAGAGGAATGGGCCGCAGCACTTCTTTAGCAATTGCGGGGTCGTCGAGCGCCGGACGCGACATGTCGGTGTCCACCCATCCCGGCGCAACACAGTTCACATAAATGTGGTTGCGCGCGAGTTCCGAAGCCAGACTCTTGGTCAGGCTGATAATTGCGCCTTTGGTTGCCGAATAATCGCAGTGAAATGCCTCGCCGCGCTGCCCGGAAGTTGAGCTGATCAGCACGATGTGAGCCGGAGATTTTGCGGTTGCATGCTTCTTCATCTCGGTAACTGAGTGTTTGACGAGAGCGAACACGGAATCGAGATTTATCGCCAGCGTTCGCCGCCAGTGCTCATCGGTCATTTTGTCGACACCGGAGTCGTCGGCGGGCCATATGCCGTGATTTGCAACCAGAATGTCTAACTTTCCAAATTTGGCTACTGTGGCGGATACAAGCTGTTGCGCCGTTTTCGTGCCTTCCAGATTGCACGCCACCGCCGCGCACGTATCATCGCCGCATTCCCGCACCAGCTTCTCGGCTGCCGCCTGCGCTTTTTCGTAGTTGAAAAGAACTTTAGCCCCGGCTTCAATGAACATACGCACCGCGGCCGCGCCAATTCCGCGCGATCCGCCGGTGATCAGAGCAACTTTGCCTTCAAGAGAAAGGGTGACCGGCATAGCTGGATAGTTTCCAGCTTGCTGTGCGAGTTTGGCAAATCAGTCCGACCAGTATCAGTGAGGTGTAAATCGGTTATTTTGCTGGCGAACGAGTCTCGCCGGCTAATTGCTGGCGTTAGGCACGATCCGGTCAGACTTTAGTTCGCGCGCGAGTACGCGCACCAGCATGCCGTCATATCGGGTGCCGCTTCCGCGCTCCAGTTCGGTAATCGCCTGTTCGCTGGTCTTGGCCGGAGTAAGTGCGCGATCGCTGGTGAGGTTCACGTAAGTGTTGGCCACGGTGATGATTCGCGCCCAGAGTGGAATTTCGTCGCCCTTCATGCCGTTAAACCCACTGCCATCGAGATGCTCGTGGTGGCATTCAACCGCCTGTTTGATTCGCGCGCCATCAGGCATGGTGGCAAGAATTTCTCCGGCGAATCGCGGGTGCGACTTCAGCAGTTCAAACTCTTCTTCGCTCAATGATCCTTGCTTGTTCAGAACTCGCTCGGGAATAAACATCTTTCCCAAGTCGTGCACGCGGCCGGCGAAGCCCAAGTCGCGAATTTCCGCTGCCGGAAGGTTCAAGGCCCGTCCGATCATTTCGCAGTATTGCGCAACAGCTTCGCCGTGACCTGAGGCATGCATCTCGCGGGATTCGGCTGCGCGGGCCAAGGTTTCAATCGACTCTTTGAGGACCAGCGCCTCCTTGTCTTCGCTGCTGGCCACTAGCTTGCGCAGGGTACTGACCAATTCTTCCAGGTGCTCGGGGCCGGTGCGCTCGCGCTGCAGGAAGGCCTCGATATAACCAGCCACAAGTTGTCGCTGCAGAATGCCGCCCTCTTCGCGCTCGAAGTCTTCCGCGGTTGAAACCCGGTCGCCGCCCGCCTTTTTCGAGATGTACATGCCCATGTCGGCGACACGGATGATGCTCTCCGCAGAAAACCCGTGCACCGGGAAACTGGCAACGCCGAAGCTGCCGGTGATTTCATGCTCGCTGAGCATGGGGTCCGTCGCCAGCCACAGCCGCAGACGTTCGGCAAGAATCTGCGCCTGCTCGACGGAGGTTTCAGGCATCAGGATGATGAATTCGTCGCCCCCATAGCGCGCAACCACGTTCGATTGGCGGCACTTGTTCTCAAGCAGCCGTCCAACGCGAGCCAGAACCAGGTCGCCTTCCAGGTGGCCGGAGGTGTCGTTCACTTCTTTGAATTTGTCGAGATCGACCAGCACCACTGAGAATGGCCGGCCCGAGCGCGATGCACGCTTCCATTCGGCTGACAGAGCTTCCCAGAAGAAGCGCCGCGTCTTGATTCCAGTCAGTCCGTCGGTGATCGACTGCTGCTGCAATTTCTGGAACACAAATGAGTTGTGCAGGGCGGTGGCCAGCAAGTCGGCCAACGTGTTCATCACCAGAACGTCGTCATCCGAAATGGCGCGATCTTCTTCGCTTTCTACGTTGAGAATGCCAAGCAGCGTATCGCCATATGTAATCGGCATGCACAAAACCGTGCGCGAGTTCGGCAGCAATGACTGCAATTGCCCATTTTCTGGGCCGTGGAGCAGTGCAGTTTCGCCGGTGCGCGCCACTCGCCCGATAATTCCCGCGCCAAGAGCGATCTTTTTGCCCTTTTCCTGTGCCGTCGTTCCCGCTTCCGCCCGGATCTCAATTTCCTTGGTTGCGTAGTCGAGGATTCCAATTCCTATATGGTCAAAGCGGAAGTTTTTCTGGATGTGGCCGACGATTTCGGCCAGCATCTGCTCGGCGTCTTCACTTGAAATCGCAGTCTTCGAGACGCTGTTCAGGAAGGCAAACTGCCTGGTGCGCCGTTGTTCTTCAGCGAACAGCCGCGCGTTTTCGATGGCAACGGAGACCTGGCCAGCAGCGGTTTTCAATACCTCCATGTCGCGCTGCTCGAACACATATTCGCGGTCCATGCTCATGGCGGCCATCACGCCGGTGGCCTTGCCGTTCACCAGAATAGGTACGCCGCAAAATGACTTTGCCGGACGCTCCGGTCTTAGCGTTACCCCCAACCGCTCCCGCGCGCGCTCCAGATCGGAACGGATCAGCAGCGCCTGCCCGGTACGAAGGATGTACTCGGTCAGTCCATTGTCGACCTTGCGGCGATGCTTGGTCAGACTCTGTCCGTCTTCGACCTGTAACTCGAAAACGATCATGTCGCCTTCCTGAAAAGCGACGTAAAAGTTCCCGGTATCAAAAATCTGGCCGAGTTCTTTTTGTACCGTGCGCAGCACTTCACCCTGATTCAACCGCGAACTGATGGCCTGGCCGATCTGGGTCAGCAGTTGGTACTCCTTGGTGCGCCGCTGCGCATCGTGCATGACCACGTAATTTTCCAGCGTCAGTCCGATCTGGAGCGCGAGGCCGATCAGCAAACGAAGGTTCGATTCACCGAACAGCCGCCGCTCGGTATGCGGGAACAAAATCACACCGAAGTTGTGTTCCCGCGTCTGCAGGCTGACTGCGGTCGCATTGCGGATGTCTTCAGCGACCATGGCTTCGCGGAACTGCTCAAAACGCCCGCCGGGGAATGCCGGCAGAGGTTCGGTCATTTCCGGCAGATTGCGGAAAGAAACAAAGCCACCGCGACGATATGCAAGCTCGCAGACGTATTCGCCGGCGCCAATCGCGTCCAGTTTGGTCGCGAGCTCCGGAGAAAATCCAAGCTGGACTGAGGGCAACACCGCCCGCCAGCGTTCTGAAATGCAGATCACCGCGCGCGTGGTGGGCAGCGGCGCTATCAGACGGTCGAGAATTCGCTGCATGCTCGGCACCAGGTCGTTCGCCGAGAGCAGCCGCATGGGATCGGCGTCGAGCTTTGAAAATGCCAGCGCGTTTTCCTGCACTGCATTGCGCTCGTTTTCGAACAACACCATGACCATGGCGAGCCCGAGCAGCATCTGCGGAACAGAGCCGAGAATGTCACCGCCAAACATGTGCACCGGCTTGAACTGGCCGAATGCCATCAGTACTGACCATAAAGCGACCGCGAATGCGAGCAGGCGGAAGGCGATGGAACCCTTGCGCCGAGCTGTGCGGTAAAAATCAGCTGAGCTGTAGGCGAGAATCGCCGCTACAGCAACTTCAAAGGGATGGACCCCAAGCTCCGGATTGAGGTACCACAGTACCGGCGGGCCAAAAGCTTTCATGGCCGACAACAAGATTCCCGCACCAGCAATTACGACTTCATACCAACGCAGCCGGAACGCTTCGCGCCGCTCCGAGGTTGTCAGGCGGCGTGTAAGCCGCGTGGAAATCAAAATTGCGACCGCCATCCCGACCATCAGCAGCGAAGAAACGAAAACGATGAAACTATGTGATCCGGAAACGGCTGCCAGGGCATTCAGCAGAAAATGCAGCGTGTATGCCGCCCACGCCAGTTGCCACGCGCGGAAGTATGGCTGCCGGCTCTGCTCGTGGAGGTACGTGAACAGCAGGAAAAGCAGGCATGCAACCAAGCCTGGCATCACCGCCGTGCTGATGAGTAGGCTATTCATTTCAATAATTTGACCGACACCAATCCGTATCTAGGTCTGCGCGGGGATACGCCTTTTTGTATGCTTTCATATGTTTGCAGGCAAGACAACACTTTTGCGAATCGCGAGAGTACCTTTAGTTGCTGTCTACCGCCAGTCTTTTGTGTAACTTGACGCTTATTCCGGCCGCCCCGTAACATCCATTTTTGGTTACTAAAGGAATCCCGGGTTCAGTGTCAGCGGCTGGAAAATTCCGCGTGCGATTTGCCCCGTCGCCCACCGGCTATCTCCACGTGGGCGGAGCGCGCACTGCGCTTTTCAATTGGCTCTTCGCCCGCCATTTCGATGGAACGCTGATTCTTCGAATTGAAGACACCGATTTGGAGCGCTCGACTCCGGAAATGGTGGAGGGCATCCTTCAGGGACTGCGCTGGCTCGGCATAACATGGGACGAAGGCCCGTATTATCAAACCGAGCGCACCGCGCTCTACCGTGCTGCCGCTCAAAACCTGCTGGACTCTGGAGCAGCGTACTACTGCTTCTGCACACGCGAAGAACTGGAACAACGCCGGGCCAAAGCCAACGAGGAAGGGCGTCCCCCGAAATATGAAGGTACTTGCCGAAGAATCGATCGCCAGGAAGCTATGCGACGAAAATCGGCGGGGGAGGCTGCGGCGCTGCGATTTGCCGTGCCTGAATCGGGCGCTACTTCTTTCGACGACGCTGTATTCGGTAAAGTTGAGTTCGCAAACAGCGAACTCGAAGATTTTGTGCTGCTGCGCTCTGATGGCAGCCCAACCTATCACCTGAGCGTGGTTGCCGACGATATTGATCTCCGAATCACCCACATTATTCGCGGTGCAGACCACATCTCGAATACGCCCAAACAGGTTTTGCTGTATCAGGCTCTGAGCGCGCCTTTGCCGGCTTTCGCTCATGTTCCATTGATCCTCGGCCCGGACAAAACTCGCCTGAGCAAACGGCATGGCGCTACCAGCGTAATCGCGTATCGCGAGGAAGGGATCGTTCCCGAGGCATTCCGCAACTTTCTTGCGCTGCTCGGGTGGACGCCGCCCGAAGGGACGCCGGAAGTATTTGGCGATTCGGAACTCATTCGCCTGTTTGGTCTCGAAGCCATTTCGCGCTCGAACGCAGTATTCGATCGCGCCAAGCTCGACTGGTTTAACACCGAATACATTCGTGCTTATCCGGCGGAAAAATTGTTGTCTCTGATCGAAGATGAATGGAAGAAAGCGGGCGTGGTTCCCTCCAATCACGATCGCGCGTGGCTGCTTGCAACCATCGACCTGCTCAAACCCCGCGCTCGGAGCCTGAAAGATTTTGCCGGATCATTCCGCGCATTTTTCAGCGACAACTTCGAGCCGGATCCCGCGGCCGTAGACAAATTCCTCAAAGATCAAAACGTCCGCCAGCTATTGACCGAACTTGCGGATCGGTATGCCAGCCTTGCAGATTTCTCCGAGCAAGAGACGGAGAAAGTTCTGCGCGACTTCGCCGCTGAAAAAGGACTCAAGGCCGGCGCGCTGATCAACGGTGCCCGCGTCGCGCTTACCGGTCAAGGCGTTGCTCCAAGCCTGTTTGCCGTAATGCATGCGCTCGGGAAGGCTCGTACGGTTGCCAGGCTCAAGGCAGCAGAGAACATTCCCGCGACAACCGCGAACCGGGCATGACGTCCATAGACGGCGGGCTTCTCGCGGCCATTTATCATCCGTTTAATGCGTAATCTTCTTCGCAGTGAGAGTCCCAGGTTTCTCCTTTGTCTCACAGCGGCTTTGCTCGCGTTCGTGGTACAGTCCGGCGAACTGGGCTCAGCCGACACCATGCACCGGCTGCAAACCGCCCATTCCTTTTGGACCTCGGAGCCACCGGTTTTCCCCAATGAATACCCCGAGTTCGGCGTGCACGGCCGAGGTGGGAAACTCTACGACTGGTATGGCATTGGCCAGCCCCTGCTGATGTTGCCCTTCGATATCGTTGGAACAGGTTTAGCGAAGCTCCCGGTCTTCGCCGACTACGACGGAACCGACCCGACCGTCCGCAATATTTTCGTTACTTACACAGTCAATATTCTGCTCAGCGTTCTAACGGCGCTCATGTGTTTTCGCTTCCTGCAACTGCTCGGGTTCTCCGTGGGGCAATCGGTGGCGGGAGTTCTCGCTCTTCTGTTGTGCACCACCCACCTTCACTACACGCAGAACATGATGGAGAACAACTACATTTGCCTGCTTACTCTCACTGGGTTTTGTTTTCAGTATGAGTGGTTGCTTACCGGAGCTCGAAGGGCGTTGCTGATCGGCTCGGCGGCGCTCGGCCTGAACCTGCTGACCCGGTTGACCACGGGACTGGATCTGCTGTGTGTGTCCGCGTTCCTGTTATTGGTTCTCTGGTTCGAGCGATCTGAAAAGCGCCAATATTGGAACAGGGCGGCTGCTTACCTGAGAATGGCTGTTCCGCTGTATCTATTTTTCTTTCTCATCGACCGCCTTTATCAGTTCCACCGTTTCGGCCGCTGGACGAACACGTATGTGCACTATTTCGCGGTTGAGCACCGCATGTTGGATCCCACGCTGCCGGCGACCTATCCATGGACAACGCCTTTCTACAAAGGATTCCTGGGGCCGCTGATCTCGCCCGAAAAGTCCATGTTCATGTTTGACCCGCTGCTTGTGCTTACTCTCGTTGTTGTCGTGTTTGGCTGGAAGAAGTTCACTGCCAGCGTGAAAGCCTATATCGCCACAGCATTCCTGCTCGTCCTGGGCTACATCTGCCTTTACGCCCGGTATTACGAGTGGAGTGGAAACTTCGCCTGGGGAGATCGATATGTCTCGACCGCGGTGCAACTGGCGGCGTTTATTTCGGTCCCGGTCCTTCTGAAGTACTGGGTTGAGTTGGGGCGAGCAATTTCGCGAATTGGAATTGCGCTTATCGCCGTGAGCCTAGTGGTTCAGATCGCCTCCCTGGCCTTCTGGCTTCCGCTGGAAATTTATCAGGGAGACGACTTTGGCCATCCGCAATTTGTGATCTGGTTGCGTTTCAAAAACATCGTTGCTTTCGCTCTGGGAAAAATGGGCACATGGGGTCTGAACACCGATTCCATGACCTACGACCAGTGGGATTACCAGCACATCACCTGCTGGAATTTTTTGCCGTTTGTTCTGCGGCGCATCGGGGTCGCGCCTATGTGGCTGATAGACATAGCTTTTGCGATCTGGGGATTGGCGGTCGGCAGCCTGCTTGCGGCTTTAGCCCGTATGGGTAGAATGGTAGACCGATATGGTAGAATTCTCCCATGAGCATGAATATCAAAAATGAAAAGGCCCATCGCCTTGCCCAGGAGCTCGCCGATCTTACAGGCCAGAGTATGACCGAGGCCGTCACTGAAGCCATTCAGGAAAAATTGAACCGGGTGAAAAATAAGGGCATGGCCGAACGGATTATGAAGATTGCCCGGGAATGCGCCCCGCTTTGGAAGGAACCGTTTCGCTCCGCTGATATCGATGAACTTCTTTATGATGAAAATGGCCTGCCCAAATGATCATTGACAGCTCTGTGATCATTGCCATACTCCGCAATGAACAGGACGCCCGCGACTTGGCTGTGGCCCTGGGGTCGGAGGATGAGCGCCGCATGTCAGCTGCAAGCTATGTGGAGGCTTCGATGGTCATCGATGGCAATCGGAGCGCCGTCTTGAGCCGGCGCTTCGATTCGTTTCTGCAGGAAGTTCAAATCATTGTCGAGCCTGTCACGATTGAACACGCTAGACTTGCACGCGAGGCTTTTCGTGACTTTGGCAAGGGCAGGCACAAAGCAGGCCTCAATTTTGGAGACTGCTTCGTCTACGCCTTGGCCAAACACAGAGGAGAACCCATCCTGTGTAAGGGAAATGATTTCAGGCGTACTGACGTTGAAATCTTTGAACCCTAGCTTCCTACTCCACGGTCACTGACTTCGCCAAATTCCTCGGTTGGTCCACGTCGCATCCGCGGCGCACCGCGATGTGATACGCCAGCAACTGCAAGGGCACGATTTCCAGAATTGGCAGCAGCTCTTCCGGCGCGGGTGGGATGTAGATCACATGGTCCGCAGCCTCTGCGATCTCCTCATCACCCTCGGTAGCCAGCGCAATTACCTGTCCTGAGCGGGCCTTGACTTCCTTCAGGTTGGAAATCGTCTTCTCATAGCGCACCATCGACAGCGCATCTTTGGGATCACGCGTGGCAATGATCACTACCGGCAAATTTTCATCGATCAGCGCATTCGGACCGTGCTTCATCTCGCCAGCGGGATAGCCTTCGGCATGAATGTAAGAAATTTCCTTGAGCTTTAACGCACCTTCGAGGGCTATCGGATAGTGAATTCCGCGTCCCAGAAACAGGAAATCCTGCGAGCGCACGTACTGCTTGGCCAAATCTTCGCAGTCCTCTTCGTGTGTGAGCAGATGCTCGAGCTTTCCTGGGATGCGGGTCAACTCCTGCACCGCGTCCTTCGCTTCTTCGGACGAAATCGCTCCCCGCACCTGCCCGAGGTAGAGCGCGAACAGATACAAGGCGGTCAATTGTCCGGTAAAGGCTTTGGTCGAGGCTACTCCGATCTCCGGACCGGCATGGGTGTAGATCGTTCCTGCCGCTTCGCGCGTAATCATTGACCCGACAACGTTGCAGATCGCCAGGGTTTTCGACCCTTTGGCTTTCGCCTCACGTTGCGCGGCAATCGTATCCGCGGTTTCGCCAGACTGCGAAATCACCAGCGTGATGGTCTCCGATGGAACGATCGGGTCGCGATAGCGCCACTCGCTGGCATAGTCAACCTCGACCGGGACCCGCGCCAGGCGCTCGATCATGAATTTTCCCGCCTGGGCTGCATGCCAACTGGTCCCGCAGGCGGCGATGTTGATTTTCTTTGCCGCGCGAAACTCGGCCTCGGTGATTTCCATTTCATCAAGGAAGACTTGCCCAGTTTCCTGAGAAATTCTTCCCAGCGTGGTATCGCGCACCGCGCGGGGCTGCTCATAGACTTCTTTGAGCATGAAGTGCTTGAACCCGCCCTTTTCCGCCATGATCGGGTCCCAGGTCACGTGCTGCACCTGGCGAACGATGGGTTGACCGTTGAAGTCGGAGAGCCGAACGCCTTCCGGGGTTATGACTGCCAGATCGCCGTCGGCAAGGAAGAACAAGTCTCGCGTGTGATACAAAATGGCGGGCACGTCGGAGGCGACGAAATATTCGTCTTTCCCCAGCCCAATCACGGCTGGCGGACCATTTCGAGCGGCAACAATCTTGTTCGGCTCATCGACAGAAATGACTGCCAACGCGAAAACGCCTGTCAGTTGTACGACGGTCTTGCGCACGGCCTCCTCGAGCGATGGCCGGTGTCCATTGCGGGCCTCGAGGAAATACTTCTCGATCATGTGGGCGACAATTTCGGTGTCGGTTTCGGTGGTGAACCGGTGGCCTTCTTCGGCCAGCTTCTTTTTGAGCGAAACGTAGTTCTCGATAATTCCGTTGTGCACGACTACGACTTTGCCCGTGCAGTCGCGATGAGGATGCGCGTTTTCCTCTGTAGGGCGCCCATGCGTGGCCCAGCGCGTATGGCCGATGCCGTAAGTACCGTCGAGTGGCTTGAGCCGAATTACTTCTTCCAGATTGCGCAGCTTGCCTTCGGCGCGCCGAATCTGCAAACCATCGCCGTTGCCACACACAGCGATTCCTGCCGAGTCGTACCCGCGGTATTCCAGGCGCCTTAAGCCATCAAGAATGACCGGCACCACTCGTTTCTTGCCAACGTAACCTACAATGCCGCACATGCCAGCCGACTCCTCAAAAGATGTGGGGAGGAAACAACACGAATTCGCAATTACTCCTCGATCGAATATCGAAACTCTTCGATGACCGGGTTAGTCAGAACTTCGCGCGCGATGCGTCCAACAGCGCTCTCTGCCTGGGACTTGTCGAGCCCGCCATCCAGCGTGAGCTCGAAAAATTTGCCTTGCCGCACGTCCTGCAGTCCCTGATAACCCAGTTTTTGGAGCGCACCCTGGATAGTCTTGCCCTGAGGATCCAGAACGCTCCGCTTCAGCGAAACGTAAACGTAAGCTTTCATGGGGGAATGTAGTTGATTATACGGCAACGCCAAAGTGGATAAGGAAATAACTAAAGTGGCTGCCGGACGGTAGCCGATAGGCCTTTCTAAGTTCGGCGATAGATCGCAAAGCAAAAAATTCGCAAATACTCGCTTATCTCGACCGCGGGCGGCAAGACTGTATGCAGAATGCCCGCGAAAGTCAGGAGTGGCGCGACTTTTCCGCGCCTTTTTGCAAAATTTCTTCTCTGAATTTCGCCGTTTTCCGATTATCATGTGGCTAATGAAGTAAGACCTAATGCATCGAGGGGATTAAGGGGATGCGATGCAACAGGTTCCAGAGCGCTACTCAGGTTCAGGTTCGCCTGCGATCGGCGAGTTCTCTCGCCGGTACAGAGCCCTTCTATATGCCGCCGATGTAGCTGCGCGGCGCGGTTTTCCCGATCTTCTTCAGGAACTATCCAAGCTGTTGCACGAACTCTTTGATTTCAACTTCCTCAACTATGCACTTCACGACGACCACACCGATGTGATGCGCATCTACATGCTGGATCGGGTGGGCGAGCCGCCGGCGGATCCAAGGGAATTTCTAATCGAAGAATCGCCTGCGGGCTGGGCCTGGCTAGAGCAACGGCCACTGATCATCCCTGACTTTAATCACGAGAACCGCTTCCGAACGGCATTGGAGTTTTACGCGAGCAAAGGATTCCGCTCGATCATGGTTTTTCCCATGACCACGGCCCGGCGTCGATTGGGTACGCTCTCCTTCGGCAGTAGCCAGCCAGTGTACTGCGATGCCGACGTTGTTTTCTTCCTGGAACGCCTGGCAAACCTGGTTGCTCTGGCCCTGGAGAACTCATTGTTCCTTGAAGTTCTGCTCCTTAGGGAAGCAGCGAGCGAAGAAGAGCGCCAGTTACAGGAACTCGGCGAGATGCGGCTTCAGCTGTCACAGCAAAGCGCCGAAGCTTACGAAACGTTGCGCAAAGAGCGCGAACAACTGGAGACGATTATCGAAATACAGGGAGCGCTGGTCGCTTCGAGGCTCGATTTGCCAACGATGTTTTCCGCGCTTTCGAAGTCCCTGCGAAAGGCGATTTCTCACGATGCCAGTTTCGTGACCCTTTGGCGGGAAAGGGAAGGAAGATACGAGGTATATGCAGCGGAGCCGGAGGAGTTCAAGAAGCGCCTGCAGCCAACCTGGTTCAATGTGGCCGAGACATTGACCGCACACGTGCTGGCAAGCGCGCCACAGGGAGCCATTATTCAGCGCAAGCAGTTGGAGGAGCAGTCAGAGCGTTTTCCGCACCTTCGGATGCCGCTCGAAGCGGGGTTGGTCAGCTGGTGTGTGGTGCCAATGCAATCGCCGAATCGCATGGTCGGCGTCTTCTATTTGGGCATTCGCGAGGAGCACGCCTTTACCGAGCGCGATTTGGAGCTTTTGCGTCAATTGGCAGGAGCAATTGGTTTTTTTGTTGAGACCTCGCAAGCGCGCGCCACAGTTGAAATGGAAAAAGAGCGGCTGCGCATGTTGCTTGAATTCAGTCGAACCCTGACCTCCAGCCTCGAATGGAAGAAATTGTTTCAGGACATTTCCACCTGCATTCGAAAGCTTACCGAACAGGACTATGCCCACATTGGGCTCCACGATCCGGTCACCAATCGCATGCGTTTTTACACGCTGGATTTTCCCGAGCGCCGCGGCCTCGTCTCAGAAGAAAATTCTGCCGAGATTCTGGAGAGCCCGACCGGAATCTGCTACCACACGAAGCAAACGAAAATATTCCATCGAGACGATCTGGAAAAAATGGGTTCGAACATCGTCAAAAGTATGCTGGCGGAAGGAATCCAGACGATCTGTTGTGTTCCCCTCATCAGCGGGAATCGTGTCTTGGGAAGCCTCGCCATCGCCAGTGTGAAGCCGGACTCGATACGCGACGAGGAAGTAGAAATCCTGCAACAGCTCGCTCCCCAAATCGCGATCGCCGTGGAGAATGCCCGCGCCTACGGTGAAATCTCTTCTCTGAAAGACAAGCTGGCCAAAGAGAAGATCTATCTGGAGCAGGAGATTCGCGACTCACTGAACTTCGAGGAAGTCGTTGGGCAAAGTTCAGCGCTCAAGCAGGTGTTGCAGCAGGTGAAAACCGTCGCTCCCAGCACTGCGACCGTGCTCATACTCGGTGAAACCGGGACTGGAAAGGAACTGATCGCGCGCGCGATCCATCGCTTGAGTTCTCGTTCGTCCGGCAACTTCGTCAAAGTGAATTGTGCGGCGATTCCAACCGGATTGTTGGAGAGTGAGCTGTTCGGCCACGAAAAGGGGGCCTTTACCGGCGCCGTGAGCCAGAAAATCGGGCGACTCGAACTCGCCGACAAAGGCACTTTGTTTTTAGATGAGGTTGGTGAAATTCCTCTCGAACTACAGCCCAAACTGCTGCG
Organism: Terriglobales bacterium; assembly: GCA_035651555.1. GTDB lineage: Bacteria > Acidobacteriota > Terriglobia > Terriglobales > Acidobacteriaceae > Gp1-AA145. Next base: position 105,988 of record DASRFL010000021.1, on the reverse strand, counting down.
CGCGCTTCAAGATCAGGAATTCGAACGGCTGGGTGGAACGCGGACCATCCGCGTGAACGTGCGCGTGCTGGCGGCGACCAATCGCGATTTGTCGAAGGCGGTGAGTGAGCAGGAGTTTCGTGCCGACCTTTACTATCGGCTGCATGTCTTCCCCGTACGGCTGCCGGCGTTGCGCGAGCGTCCTGGCGATATTTCTTTGCTGGTGCAATATTTCGTGCAGAAATTTGCCCGCCGTATGAACAAGCAGATCGAAGACATTTCAGCCGAAGCGATGTCTGCACTCGAAAAGTGGCATTGGCCGGGAAATATTCGTGAGCTGGAGAATTTTATCGAGCGCTCCGTCATTCTCACCGAAGGCTCATCCCTTCGCGTACCCGTGGGCGAGTTGCAGGCCCTCCCGGTAGTCGAAGACCAGCCTGTTACCCCTGTGGTCACTCCAACCGATCAAACGCTGGAGGAGATCGAGCGAGAATACATTTTGAAAGTGTTGCGCAGATCCCGCGGGGTGATCGCCGGATCGCGCGGGGCGGCAGCTCGTTTGGGCATGAAGCGCACCACCCTGCAATCGAAAATCCTGCGACTCGGAATCCGCCGAGACGAATACAACTTCTTGTAAACCGCGTTCGGCGACACGGCTTGCCGAAGGAGACAACGTGTCTCCCCTCCCACAGTGTGTCTGATAAACACAGGCGAATATCCACCAACTCCCCTGTTTTCAATGTGATCGCCTTGGCCCGTCAGCTGCATTACTCCCCTGCGTTCAGGGGAGAACACGTATGCAGCAACTCATTACCTTCATAACCGTCGTAGGTGGACTCATCTTTTCAGTCGCAGTGGCCGTGGTTGTAGAGGAATTCATCTTCGGCCAGATCTTCCGGATTTTCTTTGCCCCGCCAAAGCCGGCGCCGTCCCGGCCGATTTTGACGGGTTGGATTGCTCAACCTGCCCGGGTGAACTCCGGCCCGCGGCGCTGACCCGTCGTACGGATTCTGTGGAGCTGATTCTGTGGAGGAGGACGTATGTTGTTCTTGAAATATTTGCTGCTCTGGGGCGGAATTGGAATGATCGCTGCGGCGATCGGGATTCTCGCCCACGATTTCTACCTTGAACTCAAATATCGTCGCTCCGTGACCGACGGGGCAACCCCGGCTCCCAGACAATCGGAAATTCATTGGCGCAAGGCTGTCGCCCTCGCGGGCTTTGCATTCGTGCCGATTATCCTTTCCACCGGAATTTTCGTCGTGCCCAGCGGCATGGGCGGTGTTCGCATAAGTCAGACCAGCGGCACTCTCCCGGGGACGCTTTACCCCGGCGCGCATTTCCTGACGCCACTCGCCGAAAGCCTTGTCCTCTTCGACACGCGCGACCAGTTGTTCACCACCGGTGCGGTGGAAGACGGGAAAGCCGAAAAAAAACACAGCACCGAACTCCTTAATGTCCAGGCGAAAGAAGGTCTGACGCTTGGTCTCGCCATTACGATTCGCTATCGGCTTGACCCAAAACATCTCGATTACATTCAGGCCAACTTGCCCCAGCCGGTCGAAAAAGAACTTGTGCCGCCGGTCGTAGCCAGCGCATGGCGCGAACTTGTTCCCAACTACTCCGTGCGCGAAGTGTTCGCTACCCGTCGTGAAGAAATCCGCGCCAGGGCCGCAGCCGTAATCACGCAAAAGCTTGCCGCCGACGGAATCGTCGTGAAAGAAGTCATGCTGCGCGACATTCAACTTCCCGAGGAATACGCGAAAGGTCTCGAAGACCTGCTGCTGAAGGAGCAGGAAGACGATCAGATGGCGGTGCAGACTGACATCCAGCAGAAACAAGTCAGGATTACCGAACTGCAGGCCGAAGGCACCAAAGCGCAGCAGATCAAGCAAGCCGAAGGAGAAGCCCAGGTAAGAGTGCTGCAAGCGAAGGCCGAAGCCGACGCCATGCAATACACACTACCTTTGAAGCAGAAACAGATCGAGCAGACCAAGCTCGAATCAGAGGCGCGCAAGGAAGCCACCATCCAGAATGCGGAGGCGAACGCGGCCGCAACCGTCAAGAATGCCGAGGCAATGGCGCAGGCCAAGGTGATCGACAGCAAAGCTGAAATGGAGCGGCGCAAAATGCTGGCTGATGCCGAAGCCGAACGCATCCGCGTGACCGCTGTTGCGGACACCGAGCGCATGAGAAATGAAGGCGCCGTGCTGAAACAGAATCCGCTGCTGATCAACAAAATCATCGCTGAAAAGCTTTCGGACAAGCTGCAGATCATGATGGTTCCGTCCGACGGAAAGTTCTTCTTCGCCAACGACGTGCTCAAGAGCATGAACATGGCGAACCGCGGCAGCGAGGCGGAGCAGGGGGAAGAAAAGTGATCAGTGGTCAGTGGTGATCGTGGCTCGTGATTCGTGATTCGTGAGTAGTCATCGTTGTGAGTGATCGTCATCAGTGGTCCAGTGCAGATGGAGAACAACCAACCACCATTAACTGACAAACGGTAACTGACAACCGGCAACTGGTAGCTGGCAACGGTACCTGCTCTTCCAGACACGAAACACGACTCACGAGCCACGGCGCCAGCCACGAACCACTGACCATCTAGATTCCGCAACCCGAGAACCATGCGCATACCGATTTATAATTCGCCCAATCCGGAAATGATTTTTTCGCCCTCACACGTGCGCTGGGTCTTGTGTGTCTGTGTGCTGTTTTCTCGTCTCTTGTGTTTCGGCTCCGATTGGCATGAGCCTGTCTCCCAACTTGCAGGAAAGATCACCGGCATCACCGGTCCCGGGGTCGTCGCACTTGAAATCAATAATCACTCATCCATCAGTTCCGCGGATGCCGAAGAGATACGCACTGAGCTGACGAATTCTCTTTCTACCGCAGGAGTACGCGTTTGGCAGCCTGATCAGGCAGCCGCGACTATCAAGCTCACCCTCTCCGAAAATTTGCAGCAATATGTGTGGGTCGCGGAGGTTCAGCAAGCGTCAAACGACACCAACGTCATTCTGATCTCGTCGCCGCGCCCCGATTTCGCACTTACCTCGCAGAATGTTCCCCCGGTCGCAATTCACGCTACGACGCTGATTTCCCAGCCAGAACCCATGTTCGACGTCGCGGTGGTCTCCAGTTCCCCGCTGCGAATTCTGGTGCTGACCCGAACCGCGGTTACGCTTCAGGAACAGCAGGACGGCCATTGGACAGTGGTCCAGTCACTTCCGATCACCTCGCCGAATCCTTTGCCGCTCGATCTGCGTGGCCGGATTTTTCTGCGCAAGGATCATCTGTTTGACGCCTATCTTCCTGGGCTCATTTGCCGGGCCGCGAACTCAACTCCGCTCCAGATGACTTGCTCACCGAGTGATGACCCCTGGCCGGTTGCCACCGACAATTTCGGCCAGTCAGCATTCTTTTCTCCGACCAGGAATTTTTTTACCGGCGCCCTGGTTCCCGGACTCGGCAAGCAGAAATTCGCGCCGCCTTTTTACACTGCTGCCGCTGTTCCGCGGTCGAACTACTCGCTTTGGGTGTTTAGCGGCATCGATGGACAGGTTCGGCTGCTCGACGGAATCAATCAGCTACCGCTCAGCCGCGTCCATTGGGGCAGCGATGTCGCTGCTGTACACGCAGCTTGCAGATCAGACTGGCAGGTGCTTGCCGATTCCGCAGAGAGCGATCCGGCTGACTCAATTCAGGCATTCGAATTTCCCGACCGCGAGCCGGCCGCGGTAAGTCCTAAGTTGAACGTAAACGGAAGCATCAGCGCGTTGTGGGCGTCCCCCACTGGCGACAGCGCGACGGCCATTTACAGGAACTCCGATACAGGCAACTATGAAGCGCTTCAGCTCAATCTCGATTGCCCTCGCTAGCGCACTTTGCGTAGCGGGCGCGAATGCCGCCATGCGCCCGCATTACGGCGGAACTCTGCATGTCTCCATGCAAGAGTCGCCGCAGGTCTTCGATCCTTCGGCAATGGATTCTTCGGCGCTTCGCAGTTTGTGGCAGTTGGTTTTTGAAACTCTCGTCCGCCTCGATGATCACGGCAGGCCGCAACCTGCGCTCGCCGTGGGCTGGCAGTCGGAGCCCGGAAATCAGCGCTGGCGCTTTCAGTTGCGCAACGGTGTCATTTTCAGTGATGGCACTCCTCTCGACTCCAGCACAGCCGCCGCATCTTTACGCGCCGCCAATCCACAATGGAAAATCTTCGGACTCGGTGATCTGGTCATGATCGAAACCGAATCGCCGGACGCAAATCTTCCCGCTGAAGTTGCGCTGCCTCGCAACAGCATCTCCCGCGCGAACAATGGAACGCTCATTGGCACCGGACCCTTCGTCGTTTCCAAGTGGGATTCGGCCGCCAAGCACCTGAGCCTTGCCGCCAATAATCAATATTGGGCCGGGCGTCCGTTCGTCGATTCGGTTGAAGTCGACACCGGGAAAGCCTATCGCGATCAGATCATGCTGCTCGATCTCGGCAAGAGTGACGTTGCTGAAATTCCGCCCGAAGCAATTCGCCCCGCCCAATCGGGCAATCGCGTTGTTTTGACCTCGTCACCCGAAGAACTGATGGCGTTGGTTTTTTCCCGTGACGCCGCATCTAGCGACGAGACCAAACAAAGGATCGCGCTCGCGCGCAGCATCGACACCACTGCCCTGAACAATGTTGTTTTTCAAGACGGCGGTGAACCTGCCGGGGCCATGCTTCCGAATTGGCTTTCTGGTTACGGGTTCCTGTTTCCTTCAGGATCGGCCGGGGCTGGTTCAGTTCGCGAAAAGTTGCCTCAATCTCCCGCCTGGACTCTGAGTTATGACGCCGGTGATCAACTGGAACACATCATCGCCGATCGCATTCTGCTCAACGCACGAGACGCAGGTATCACCTTACAAACCACGAATTCCGCTACCAGCGATATTCGTCTCGTGCGATTGGCGCTCCCTTCCCTTGATCCGCAAGTTGGGCTAAGCGAGTTGGCGCGTCAAACACACCAAATGCCGCCTACATTTGGCAGTGGTTCAGTCAGCGCCAACTACTCTGCCGAAAACGCGTTGCTGCAAAAGCATCGGATCATTCCTCTGGTTCATCTTCGCACCGCTATCGCGGTACGGCCGAATGTCCACGCCGTAATAGTGCGACCAGATGGGACCTGGAACCTGCGCGACGTTTGGCTCTCACCGGAGACCCCATGACCTTCCGGCGCAGGCTGCTTCTGCTGTTTGCGCTCACAGTCCTGCTCTCCGTTGCGGCGGTCACAGCGATCACCTCTGTTTTGACCCGCAAGGCTTTCGATCAGGCCAACGACCAGCGCACTTCCGCTCTGGTGGGCCAGTTCCGGCGCGAGTTCGATAACCAGGGCGCCGAGGTCGTTCGCAGGATACAGTCCATCGCGTCTGGGGCGGAAGCCAACCGGATGTTGGTAGCCTCGGCTCAAAAGACTCCCGACTACGGCCCTTTCCTCGAAACTGCACAAAATCTGGCAGAGCCGCAACGGCTGGATTTCCTCGAGTTTGCCGATGCAAACGGCACAATCATTTCGTCGGCGCAATGGCAAGCTAAATTTGCATACAAGGAGCCGCTTGCATCTGAGCAAACAACGACCGCGCCTTTTCTAAAGGAAGAGGAACTGCCTGCCGGCCAGGCTCTCGGCTTATTTGCCGTGCGGAGCATTGCCGCCGGTGATCGGCGCCTTTACATCATTGGCGGCATTCGCCTCGACAAGAGCTTTCTGGCAACCCTTGAACCCCCGGCGGGGATGAGAGTGATGCTTTACGAAAATGCTGGCGCCAGCGGATTCTCGCCCGACCACCTGATTTCTGGCGACGGGCAACTCGAGGACGTCCAGCAACTCGCGCCCATCATTCAAGAGGCGCAGCACGATCATCGCGAGTCGGGGGAAATTATTCATACCAGTTCAGGCGACGAAACCGTCAACTCGTTCCCTTTGACGGGCAACAACAATCAGATCCTGGGCGTGCTTCTGGTGACCAGCTCGCGCCAGATTTACAACGAGTTGCGGGTTCAGATCCGTGCCGTCGCGCTGGTCGCAGCTTCCGCAGGATTGATACTGGCTATTCTGCTGAGCAGTTGGGCCGCAACCCGTGTCACTCGCCCGGTAGAGGAACTCGCAAAGGCTGCACGCGACGTGGCCGCCGGAAATTGGAACGTGAACGTCGATGTCACCAGGCGTGACGAGCTGGGCGAACTCGCCGAATCCTTCAATCGCATGACGCGCGACCTGCTCGATCATCGGGAGAAGCTGGTCCAGTCTGAGCGCGTAGCCGCATGGCGTGAACTTGCGCGCAGGCTTGCCCATGAACTCAAGAATCCGTTGTTCCCGCTCCAGTTAACCATTGAAAATCTTCTGCGGGCGAGAGAACACGGCCAGCAGCAATTCGATGAAACATTTCAGGAGAGCGCGACCACACTGCTCACAGAAATTTCCAATCTCAAGAGCATCATTGCAAAATTCAGCGATTTTTCGAAGATGCCGCAACCGCAGTTTCAGCAAGTGAAGCTGGGTGAACTTCTGGAGAGCGTAAGCAAGCTGCATCAGGCGCAATTCACCACAGCGAAAATTGCCTGCAAGCTGAAAATCACCTCCACCAATCCGATCGCCGCCGACCCCGAACTCCTGCATCGAGCGCTATCGAATTTGGTTCTGAATGCAGTCGATGCCATGCCCGGAGGCGGCGAACTTACCTTGCGCGCGCATGCAACCGATGACGCCGTCCGCATTGAAGTCTCTGATACGGGCAAAGGACTGACTCGTGAGGAATGCGCCAATCTGTTTACGCCCTACTACACCAGCAAACCGCGGGGCACAGGACTTGGCTTGGCAATTGTGCAGTCGGTGGTAAGTGATCACGGAGGGAAGATCAGCGTATCGAGCGAGCCCGGCCGCGGCACGACATTTATCATCGATCTGCCTGCAAACCGCGACAAAATTTCGTCGCAACAGGAAACGCACCTATAAGGAGAAAGACTCTTGCCGTTCAAGGCGCGATTGCTCATTGTCGATGACGAGGCCAGCACCCTGGCAACGCTTTCCCGCGCCTTTCGGCTTGCCGGCCACGAAGCAACGGTCTGCGACAATGCCAATCGCGCGCTTGAGCTCGCCAAGTCCGACCAATTTGAGTTGATCTTCTCCGATGTGTTCATGCCAGCAAAAGACGGCCTCTCATTCCTCGAAGATCTGCGAGCGGCGGGAGTGACCACCCCCGTCGTGATGATGTCCGGTCAGGCCCACATCGAAATGGCTGTGCGCGCCACCAAGCTGGGAGCAATGGATTTTCTTGAGAAGCCGATTTCAACAGAAAAACTTTTGCTAACAGTCGATAACGCTCTCAAGTTTCAGCGTCTCGAATCCGAAAATCGCCAGCTTCGGCAGCGTCTGGGCAAACACGAAATGGTTTGGACTGGCGAGACCATGAAGAAGATCATGGCCCAGGTGGATCGCGTCGCAGCCACCGAGACCCGCGTATGCATTCTCGGCGAAACCGGCACCGGGAAAGAATTGATTGCCCGCACTCTGCATGAAAAGAGTCCGCGCGCGACCGGACCTTTTGTGGCGTTGAACTGCGCGGCTGTTCCCGCCGAGCTGATCGAATCAGAACTGTTCGGACATGAGAAAGGCTCGTTTACCGGAGCGGCCGTGCGTCACATCGGCAAATTCGAACAGGCTGAAGGCGGAACGCTCTTTCTAGACGAAATCGGCGATATGCCGCTGCCCATGCAGGCCAAGTTGCTCCGGGTCCTCGAAGAAGGTGAAGTCGAGCGGATTGGCGGCGCCAAACCGGTCCAGGTTGACGTTCGCGTCATTGTTGCTACGCATCGCGACCTGCAAGCATCGGTGCGGGATGGAAAATTTCGCCAGGACTTATTCCATCGCATTTACGTATTTCCACTTTCGCTGCCGCCTTTGCGCGAGAGAAAGGAAGATATTCCTGTTCTGGTCGAGCACTTTGCCGCCCAGGTCTGCTCGCAAAACAACTGGAAGCCGGCGAGGTTCACCCCGGACGCGATTCAGGCGCTTCAGCAGTACTCCTGGCCGGGTAACATTCGCGAGCTGCGTAATATGGTCGAGCGGCTCATGCTCCTGGCGCCTGGCGAAGTCGATTCGGAAACGGTTCAATCAGTTCTTGCGCCATCGGCGGAAGGCCGCGGCGGGTCCGCAAATCTGGGTTCCGGAACTCTCGCCAATCGAGTGGAAAAATTCGAGCGGGACGTGATCCTCTCAGAATTGAAACGCTCGGCCTTTCACATGACCAATGCCGCCAAGGCGCTCGGCCTTGAGCGCAGCCATCTTTACAAAAAAGCCGAGCAGCTCGGAATAGACGTGCGCAAGGAACGCCGCGAGGAAGAGATCGGCCAGGAATAGGTCCTGCTACCAGGGCCTGACTGTCTCCACTTGCGTGTGATCGCCTCGCCTCAGTTCGTTGTGCTTGCGCGTCAAGGAAACTCTGCGCTTGATTAGAGTCTGCAGCCGGTAACGGTCATCGTCATGCAGGGTTGTGAACTTGAAGGGCTGCCGATCCCAGGCGACCGGGGTGAGCATTTGTGCCTCGCCCACAATGCAGCCCTTGCCGCTCAGGAACATCAGCTTTCCAATGGCGCCGGGCTGTACGGGACGTTGCAAGGCAAGCAGTCCGCCGGTGACAGAAACAATTTGAAGTTGCGCAGAGCAGCGGACCCCGCCCGGAAAACGTACGACGACTGGCGTCTTCTCGTCGAATCCAACCCGCTCCGCCCGCTCACGAAATTCAGTTTGGGGGGCGTAGGGCATGAATGGAGTATGGGGGCGTTCCTGATTTGTGTGCAGATTACCGAAGTCCGCCAAATCCCGCGCCAATAGGCCGATCCCAAGGAAAGCCAGATTCCCGCGGGCAACGCCGCAGAAAACCCGGGGATACCAGGAATCACCGGCAAGATCGCAGAACTGCTTTGCGGGTTGTACCATTCCAAAGCATAATGGTGCACTTTGGAGAAAGGCAGCAACCACGAAGGACGCGGAGGAAAGCTATCAACCACGAAGGACACGAAGGTACACGAAGTTTTTTTCCTCTTTTATCGAATGTCTATCTGCTTGCAGACCGAGTGGTGCGAGCGTGCCTGACGAGCGCCTTCAGAGGGCTTCCCTTCGTGGTTGACGCTTTTCCTTCGTGTACCTTCGTGCCCTTCGTGGTTTAAGGCCTTTTAATCTATGCGAAAAAAAACTACTCGCCGTACTTTTCTAAGAGTTTCCGGATTAAGCGCCGCTGGCTTGGCCGGCGGTGAAGCAGCTTTTTCAGTTGTAGCGGCCGCGAGTCCCGCATCCGGTCCAATTTCCGTTTGGACCACAGATGAGAAAAGTCGTTGCGCCCAAGGCCCGTCGATTTCCTGGCAGCCTGCCGCGGTCAGCTCTGCGGCCAATTCCATCACTCTCGATCCCGACAAAAAATTTCAGCCCATCCTTGGTTTTGGCGCGGCGATGACCGATTCCGCCTGCTACACCTTCAATCGTCTCGACCCGAGTGCTCGCGAGAAACTTTTTCATCAGCTTTTCAGCCCCGCTGAAATGAATTTTAATGTTTGCCGGACATGCATTGGCGCCAGCGACTACTCGGTCAGCGTCTACAGCTTCGACGAAGGCCCGCCCGATCCCGATCTGCAGCGCTTCTCCATCGACCATGATCGCGCCTACATTTTGCCCATGCTTCGCGAAGCGCGAAAAGCAAATCCCGATCTGTTTTTATTCTCCTCGCCATGGAGCCCGCCGGGATGGATGAAACCGAACAACTCCATGCTTGGCGGCAACATGCAGCGCAAGCATATGCCTGCGTACGCAAACTATTTCGTCAAATTTCTGCAGGGATATGAGAGCGAAGGCGTGCCAGTGCAAGCCGTCACCGTGCAGAACGAAGTCGATACCGACCAGGATGGCCGCATGCCCGCCTGCACATGGCCGATGGAGTACGAAGCCGATTTTGTTCGCGGCCATCTCGGGCCGGCGTTTGAGCGCGCGGGCGTGAAAACCAAGATCTGGATCATCGACCACAATTACAACTTATGGGGCCGCGCCATGGGCGAACTCGAAACCAGCGGCGTTCGCAAATACACCAATGCGATCGCCTGGCACGGATATGTCGGTCAGGTCGAGTGGATTGATCGCGTGCAGAACGCCTATCCCGATGTTGAAATGTACTGGACCGAAGGCGGGCCCGATTACACGTTCCCGGATTACATGACGGATTGGGCCAAATGGAGCAGCACCTTCACGGGTATCCTGCGCCACTCCTGCCGTTCCATCACTGCTTGGAACCTTGCGCTCGATGAGGTTGGCAAGCCGAACATCGGCCCGTTCAATTGCGGCGGCACGGTGCAGGTGCATTCAAAAACCAGGGAAATTTCTTATTCCGGGCAATTCTGGGCTTTCGCGCATTATTCGAAGTTCATCAAGCGTGACGCGCGCCGGTTCGACTCACAAAATTCCGGCACTGAAATCGTTCACGCTGCATTTGAGAATCCCGACGGCAAGCGGGTACTTGTACTCACCAATCCCGGCGCAGCGCAGAGATGTGAGGTGAGACTTGGAGATCAGGCGGCTACTGTCTCGCTCGATTCGAACTCGGTCACCACTCTCGTATGGAGCTGATTTAAAATCAGCCGCGCAGCGGCGAAATCTAAATAGCCCCACACGTAAGTGTGGGGAAAATGCGATTGAAGAAGCGAGTCCGCTTGAGCGGACGACACAGCTTTCAAAAACTGATCTTGGCGGCACGGGCGTCCTCGCCCGTGCAAGGCTACCTCGCCCACGCCAATCCATCCACGCCTTGCCGGCATCGATTAGCTTCACGGTCCAATCTCGAGTATTGATCGCCGCAACTTTCTGGCTGCGATCACATGAAACAAACGCCATCTCTCCACCGGGTGCAATCAAGGTTTCCTGCGGCGCCGCGGGAACACTGATCGTCTTCGCGACACTCAATCTCGCAAGGTCAATCACCGCCACTCCGTTCGCATTCGGCATTGCAATCAGCAGCCACTTGCCATCGGGCGTTGACGACGACCCGTATCCTTCGCCCGGCAAATCGATCCAGCGGTCAACCTTGTTGGTCTTCGCATCGATCACCGCCAGCCGCGGCTTCTCCGTATCGGAAGTGAACACCCAGCGTCCGTCCGGAGAGACCGAAATCCGCTGCACGTGGTTTGCGACCGGAATCACCGTGATCGTCTTCTTCGCAACCATGTCGAGCACCGAGACCGACCCCGGCCCAACGTTCGCCGTGTATCCGCGGCCTCCATCCGGGCTGAGCGCCAACATGTGCGACTCCGCGGCGCCGGTCGGAACGTTCCCAACAATCTTGAATGTCTGGGGATCGATAATTGAGACCGCCTTGTCGAGTTCCGTCGTCACATAAAGAAGACCATTCTTCGGTCCGAATATCGGGCAATGCGGCCTCACTCCATGTCCGAAGTCAATGGTATGAACGATGCGCCGGGTTTTCAGGTTGATCACGTCCAGCGTGCTTCCATCCGTGCCCGGCAACCCGACTCCCGAGTTTCCGTAGATGGGAACGAAGGCAAGCTTCCCATCCGGAGACGCAATGACCTCATGCCCCGTAACTCCGCTCTCATCAACCGTCGCAACCTGTTTTCCGAGAGCTGTGTCGATGATGCCCAGCGTATGCTCGCCCTTATTCGCAACCAGCAGCAAGCCGCTATTTGTAGAAGCTCCCGTGAGACAGAGACCCACAACTACGAACATCAGTAACAAAGCGCGTTCCATATGTTTCCCGCCCATCTTTTGAATAGGAACGTCATTATGTCACAGCCGCCAGCGAGTTCACTCACAAACCGGAATCATCGTTGAAGATCAATTCTCCAAAATCCAAATGCTTCCGCTTTTTTCTTCCATGGTCAGCACGGCCACGTCCCGGGTGATCGAGATATCTATGGAAGGAATATAAATTGGCATCATCAGGCGCGGATTCGTGAAAGATGTAACTGCGAATGCATCGCCCTGCGTTTTCCCGGTCCTGGGATCGAAGCGACTTCCCCACAGATTAAAAAATCCGCCATGTTCGGCGAGGAAGTAAATGACGCGTCCATCGGCCGACCAGCGCGGTTTGTCAGCCCAATGCTTACCGTCTGTTATCGGCAACCACGAACCTCCGCTTGCGGGAACGACATAAACGGTGGATCGCGTGCCCTCAACTCGCTCAAAGGTGATCCATTGCCCGTCGGGAGAATATTTCGCCTGAAAAAGGTCGTTCTTGGGATCAGACAAGACTCTCTTTCCCAGGAGTTCGGCATTCACTGTTTCGTCTGCGGGAAGGCGCCAAATCTCGCTGTGATGAGTAACTGGATCTTCAAGAGCAGTTAGCAGCCATTTACCGTCTGGCGACCAGTCAAACGGGAATTTCCCGTGTGTGTCACGAGATGTCGTTAAAGTAACTTCGCTACGAGTCTGCTCGGACCAGATTGCAATCTGGGTCTCGCCGTTCACAGTCCTTCCCCGCATGTAGGCCAATCGCGTTCCGTCAGGGGACCATTGCGGAAAGTTACGCTCGTACGGATCATCCGCCGCAATGGCTGTACTTTGGCCGGTGGCAAGCGACGTGACCCACAATTCCCACCTTCCGCTCCGTTTTCCTGCAAAGGCCAAATTCTTCCCATCACGAGTGAGCGCTTGTTGCCACGCATCTATTCCGGGCAAGGTAACAGGTCTGCCGGGACCCACCTCGCGTCCTTCTTTTGACTTGAACGGGAACGCCCAGCCGCGAACCCGCTCCGACGCTCCGGTGAAGGCTATTTGTTTCGCATCACGCGAAACTGCCAGATCGCTGTCCGGTCCAACTCCGGTCGTTATCCTTTCGAGGCTGACTGCGCGCAAAGTTGCAGGTTCTATCGCCATTCTCCAGATGTTCTTTGCTCGCTGGATGGTTCGCTCAAAATAAATCCCATCTCCGGTGGGCGCCCACGAAAATCTGAAATCGTAGTCTCCCCATCCGGTGAAGTCGCCAGCCACAAGCCTGGCGGCCTTGAGAAGTTCAGGACTGATTTCCGTTCTTACGGCTTTTCCACCATCGATTGGCGCCGTCCACAGAATGGGCATGGGATTAGCATTACCTTCCCAAACCCAGATAGAAACTCTTTTCCCGTCGGGATGCCAGGCTGCAGACATACACCAGCTTGCCGACGTCACTTCTGGCAGAATCTCTCGCGGTGCACTCCCATCAAGCCCGATCACATAAAAGCGCGCGCCGGTTCCCATAGCCGTGTTCTGAAACACAATTTCAGAACCGTCCGGCGACCAGTGCGGGTAGTAGCCGAAGTCCGAAATTTTTCTCTCCAGTCCCGCTCCGCCCAGCGCAGGAATTATGAACAAGCCTCCATCTCCCGCTTCAGACCGGTAAGCGATGTACTTGCCGTCGGGCGACCAATCAGCCTGCCAATTCTCGCCCGGGCCGCGTGTGATCTCCACCGGATCACCGCCACTCACTTGCTGCACCCAGATGTCGAATTTCCCCCCCTTGTCGGAACTGTAAGCAAGAAATCGGCCGTCGGGTGACCAGGTCGCCCCGAACTGCAGACCATCGTCGAAAGTTAGCCGTCTGAGTGACCGTTCAACGAGAGCGACATTCCGATGATGCAGCACAAGGGTGACCGTAGCGACGACGGCTACCACGATCACGCCGGCAATATAAAGGAAGGCATTCGATTGCAATCGTGACAGGATTTTGGCTCGCGGGGGCGGCACTTCGTCCTTACCAGCGGCGACCTGGCGAGCCCCATTTACCGGCGCGATGAACCGGTAACCACGCCGCGGCAAGGTCTCAACAAACCTCGGGCTTTCGGCGGCGTCCCCAAGGACGTCACGAATCTTCTTAATAGCCGTGTTGAGGTTATGCTCGAAGTCAACAAAGGTGTCTGGCCATATCTTTTCTTGTAGCTCTTCCCGGGTGATGACCTCGCCAGGACGCTCCAACAGGATGGAGAGCACCTGAAACGGCTTTCCTTCCAGCTTGACCTTGATTCCACCTTTACGCAGTTCTCCGGCGCGCGAGTCAAGTTCGAACACACCAAAGCGGACAGGGCTGACAGTCTGAGCACTTTCTCCCACGATTGATTTACCTCGATGAAGCCGCTTGAGTGACGCAAGTCTAGCACTGGAGTTGAAATCCACGGAACGAAAGTAAGTGCAAGAGTCCTTTACCTGATCGCGTAAACCCCAACAACGTAGATGTTTACGCATTTATCTTCTTTTTACCTGGCTGACTACGATTTCCACCCGCCCTGCATTGAGGTAGTCGCGTTCGCGAGGCACCTTTGCCCATCCGCGCCGCTGCGCAGGGGTGGGCAAAGTGAAAAAAATCAAAGGCCAGAGTCACAAGGTAGCTCCAAGTCGTCGCTCGATCCGACGATCGGCCCATGCCATTCTCTGGCGAATTTTGGTTGTTGCATTTTGCGGAGCTGCCCTATCCGGAAGTGTCTCGGCTAAGCAAAAACAGGACGAGACGCCGAAACTCAGTCTGCAGATAGTCGTTTACAACCAGGCAGGCGTACCGCAATCAGTTCTCGACGCAGCCGGAGTCGAAACAATCAGAATCTTCCGCGCAGCCGGAATCAATCTCTCCTGGACCGTCTGCTCCAACGAAGCAACCATGGGCCCGGAATCCTGCCGACTCGATCCTGACGCCAGACTGCCTCTGGTTTTGAATGTCTTACGGCACGCACCGCCGCGCTCGCCGATCGAGATATGCGGGTCGGCTAGTCTTGGCGAGGACAGGTTTGGAAGATACGCCGACCTGTTTCTTGATCAGCTCGAGCTACTCCACAAGCTTCATGGGATTGACTCGCGAATACTCCTCGGAACCGCAGCCGCGCACGAATTAGGACACCTGCTTCTCGGCTCCGGCGCTCACTCTTTTATTGGAATCATGAAGCCTCTCTGGAATAGCGAAGATCTTCGTAGAGTCGGAACGGGCACTCTGGTCTTCACTCCCGAGCAGGCGGAGCTAATCCGAAACAGGCTGCGCTCATTTGAAATGCAGACAGTCACCCCGGCCACGCTCGCGTCATACAG
This sequence comes from Terriglobales bacterium, assembly GCA_035651555.1. Taxonomy (GTDB): domain Bacteria; phylum Acidobacteriota; class Terriglobia; order Terriglobales; family Acidobacteriaceae; genus Gp1-AA145. Next base: position 90,938 of record DASRFL010000021.1, on the reverse strand, counting down.
AAAATGACTTTCCTCCTGCCGGCCCGCAAAATTTCACGCTTGACTTGTGCATATTTCCTATACTATGTTGCTCTAGGCCTAGAGCAACACAGCTCTTTCGCAAGTCCGATCGACTTTATGACCAAACAACCGTCGCAACGCGACCTCTTTCCCGGCGCGCTGGAGATGATGATTCTCCGCACGCTGAAACGCCAGCCTTTGCACGGCTACGCACTCGCCCAGCACATCAAGCGCACTTCGGACGACTTGCTGCAGATCGAAGAGGGATCGCTCTATCCAGCTCTCCAGCGTCTTCTCAAGCAGGAGTTGGTCAAAGCCGAATGGGGTACATCTTCTACCAACCGCCGCGTTCGGATTTACAAGCTTACGCCGGCGGGCGCGAAGCATCTGCAACGTGAGGTCTCCAGCTTCGAGCGCATGTTGGAGGGCATAACGCGAGTCCTGGCCCCGGGTGAACTATGACACTCAGGCAATTGCTCTCGCGGCGGCGGCTGTATCGGGAATTGTCGGAAGAAATTCAGGCCCATGTTGAAGAGAAGGTCGAGGAGCTGGTCGCGGGTGGAATGTCCAGGGAAGAAGCCAGGCACGCGGCGCTCAGGGAGTTCGGGAACGTAGGTTTGGTTGAGGAAAAAAGCCGCGACGTGTGGGCGTGGCCATCAGTCGAAAATTTTCTGTCGGAGATCCGGTACGGCCTTCGTTCGCTCCGCCACAATCTTACCTTTACGGCTGTTGCCTTGTTGACGATCTCAATTGGAATTGCCGCCAACACGGCCGTCTTCACAGTTGTGAATAGTGTGCTGCTCAGGCCACTTCAATATCCGCAGGCTGACGAATTGGTGGCCCTGCACCAGGTTGCTCCGGGAGCGGAAGGACTAGCAGATTTTGAGACTGGCCTTCTCCTTTCACCGTCGATGTATCTCACCTACGCCGAACACAACCGGACATTCCAATCGTTGGGCGTATGGGTACCGGGCAACGCAAATGTGACCGGGCTTGTAGAACCAGAACAGGTCCGCACAGTTTTTGTCAGCGATGGCGTGCTTCAAGCGTTGAACGTTCCCCCAGCGGTGGGGCGTTGGCTCTTGCAGGCCGACCAGGTACCTCATGGCCCGCAAAGAGTGATGTTGAGCTATGGTTATTGGCAAAGGCGGTTCGGCGGAAGCCGCACAGTTCTTGGACGCAACATCACCATTGATTCGCAATCCCGCGAAATTGTTGGCGTGATGCCGCAAGGATTCCAATTCGTCGACGCAGATTTTGATGTAATCGTGCCGCTGGCTTTCGAGCGGAGCAATTTGAGTCTCGCAGGATTCGGATATCGCGGGACCGCTCGCCTCAAGCCAGGCGCTACGATCGCCCAAGCTAACGCCGACATAACGCGAATGTTGCCAATCTGGATGGACTCGTGGTCGAACGGCCCGGGTACAAATCCGCACGTTTATGAGGCCTGGAAAATCACGCCGATGATTCGCCCGCTGAAACAGGAAGTGATCGGCAACGTCAGCGAGCTGCTGTGGGTCGTGATGGGCACGATTGGCTTCGTAATGCTGATTGCTTGCGCGAACGTAACGAATTTATTGCTGGTGCGGGTTGAGGCGCGCCAGCAGGAATTAGCGATTCGCGCGGCGCTCGGTGCGGGCTGGGCGCGAATAGTTCGTGGGCTACTAGTTGAAAGCGTAACCCTTGGTCTAATGGGCGGATTTGCGGGAATTGCTCTGGCCTATGCGGGTGTGCGTTTTCTCGTGGCGATGGGCCCGTCGAATCTACCTCGCCTAAGCGAAATTTCCCTCGATGCCCGAACGCTGGGTTTTGCTTTTCTCCTTTCACTGTTCTCAGGTCTCTTGTTTGGATTTATTCCGGCGCTGAAGTATGCGGGAAGAAAAACCACCGTGGCATTACGCAGTGAAGGCCGAACCACCAGTCTGGGCCGGGAGCGACATCGCGCGCGAAATTTGCTGGCCGTTGGCCAGCTGGCAATGGCGCTGGTGCTGATGGTTAGCGCAGGTCTCATGATCCGCACATTCGCCGCCCTGCGAGACGTGGATCCGGGATTCTCTGCTCCCCGGCAATTGCAGCTGCTACGCATTTCCATTCCGGAGTCATTGGTTCCCGAGCCAATGCGAGTGACGCATATCGAACAGGCAATTCTCGACAAGCTTTCGGCCATTTCGGGCGTGAAGTCCGCGGGCTTTGTGAGCGAAATGCCGATGGAAGGCTCCGACTCGGGTTGGGATGAGATCTTCGCCGAGGGCAAAATCTATCCGGACAACGTGACCCCGCCCATGCGGCTGTACAAATACATTTCTCCCGGATTTTTGCGCACCGCGGGAACCAGGCTAGTTGCAGGACGCGATATGACCTGGAATGAGATATATGGATTGCAACCGGTGGTGATGGTGTCCGAGAATTTGGCCCGCGAATTGTGGGGAACACCCGATGCGGCGATCGGAAAACGTGTGCGGGAGTTTCCAAAAATGCCTTGGCACGAAGTGATTGGAGTTGTACAGGACGTCCGCGAGAGGGGAGTACAGGAGAAGACGCCTGAAACGGTGTACTGGCCTCCCATGGTAGTAGGCGGTTTCGGGACACCGCGAACCGTGACGTTTGCCGTCCGCAGCGAGCGCGCAGGCACCGAGAGTTTTCTGAATGAAATTCGCCAGGCCGTGTGGTCGGTGAATTCGAATTTGCCGTTGGCATCCGTGCGGACGATGCAGGAAGTCTACGACAAATCGCTGGCGCGAACTTCTTTCACGCTAGTAATGCTTGGCATTGCAGGAGCAATGGCGCTCGCACTCGGGATCATCGGAATTTATGGAGTCATGTCTTACAGCGTCTCCCAACGCCGGCGGGAAATTGGCATTCGGTTGGCGCTCGGGGCACAACGCGGAGATGTGCTGCAAATGGTCGTGCGACAGGGCGCGAGGTTGGCTCTGGCAGGGGTGGCGGTTGGAATCGCGGCGGCCTTGGGCTTAACTCAGCTCATGGCGCACTTGTTGTTCGGCGTGACCGCGCACGATCCCCTAACGTTCGCTGCTGTTGCCGTTTTACTCATATTGGTTGCGCTTTTAGCGTGTTATGTCCCGGCACGCCGCGCCATACTCGTTGACCCAGTCGTGGCCCTTCGCTACGAGTAGGCGACGCGTAAACGCCAGTCAGGCATCAAACTGCTGGAAATTCAAAAGCCCTCGGCAGCGCGGTCAGTAGCCCCCAGGGGACGGAAGGCGGCGCGAGGGCCTTTTCACAACCTACAAAATCTAGCGATTGCGGTCTGTGAATTGGAATCGCCCGAACGTGCTAAGGCGCGACCTTAGCAATGGACCTGCAGTTGCGAGACTTTTGATCCAGCGGCGGGTTCCAAGCTGCAGAGCCTTCTATGTTTGTTCCTCCGCATCGCCGGCATAGCCCCATTTTTCTTGTGATCGGGATTGTTCTGATTGTCCTCTCGATGGTCTACGTCTTTTCCATGCGCCAGCAGGTTAAACGCCCGGTGGTTCCAGAGGTGCACGATCCGCGTTGATCGGCGGCGTTGAAGAGTGTTTATCCAGCATGCTGAGAAGTTATGGTCGATAGGCCTTAGCACTTTAGCCGGGAAATACGGAATGTACCGTATCGAACGCTTTCCCGCGATCGGCATCCAAATTTCGCCATTCGTTTGTTCAAAGTAGAAGCGCGACCGTCTAGCCTGCTATGCCCCTCGACGACTTTGACCCGAAGCCGCCGAGGGGATGCTCGCTGCGTGTCGGCTTCCAGATCTCGCGTATTTTTGCCTGCGCCAAAGTTGTTCGCCGGCATTGTGTCGCTTGACGCGGACAGTAAGATAGTGCTGCGCTTATGACCATCCTGATGCTTGGAAGGCAATTGGAACTCGGTCACTATCGCGCCGAGTTTCTGCAGTCCTACGGCATCCACGTCGTTTTCCCGGAAAGCAAGCAGGAGGCGGTTTCCGCTGTTCGCGCCGGTGGGTATGACGCCATTCTCCTGAGCTACACGCTGAGCAAGGAAACCACCTTAGAGCTGGTGAAATTGATTGAGGTTTGCTGCCCCGATTGCCCTGTTATCGCCATTGTGCAACGGGAAAATAAGCTTTTGTTCACACCCGCAGAATCAGTCTTCGATGTCGACCCGCCAAAGATGCTGCTCGAAGCTATCAAACGAGTCGGCATGGTAAGAAAAGGAAACCCCGAGTTTCCGATCAGCGCCTGATGTCGCCAACGACTTCCAGGGCCGCTATTTTCCAGCATTGATCAATTTCTGAGCCGCCATTTCCGGTACATTATCCTTCCAGCCATGCAAGCAGCGCCCATGAACTACAACGCGAGTGATGTGCTCCGTGCGTTCTACCGCGATGCGCCGTTTCTCTTTCTGGGCTCGGCTTTTATCACAGTGGCGCTGGTGGCGGCGGCATTTTCGGCCGTACGCCGCCGGCTCGATCCACTGCTGATTTACTTCGCGCTTTTTGCGGGACTTTACGGGTTTCGGCTGTGGCTGCGGGCGTCTCTGTTGCGGGTCAGCTTAAGAGATCTCGTTCTCTATCAGCGGCTGGTACCGGGGATCAGCTACCTCATTCTGGTTCCGGCGTTTCTGTTTTTTGCTTCGCTCGGATTGCGAACGCGTACCGACCGCCTGCTGAACTACACCATGGCCGCGATCGGAGGCGCCTTGGCCCTGGCCACCTTTGCGCTCGGAGACCGGGGCATCTTCAGCCAAATTAATAACGTCATTGTCATTCTCGCGTTGGTCTTCGTAATCGGACGCATCATTTTTGCCCGCGTTTATCGCAGCGATCCCGATTTCGCGGTAATCCGCTGGGGGCTGCTGGTCTTCATCGTTTTCGCGTTGGTCGTCAATGTGGCAGATTTTTTGTCCATCGAATTGCAGAACCTGGAACCCTTCGGTTTCGTCGCATTCCTTGCTTCATTGGGATACGTCGCCGCCCGCCGCACTCTGCACCGCGACCAGCAGTTGAATGAAATTCAAAACGAGCTGGAAGTCGCGCGCCGCATTCAGCTTTCGATTCTGCCCGCGGAATTCCCTAAGTCCGCGCACTTTCAAATTGCCAGTCGCTATTTGCCCATGACCTCGGTTGCCGGCGACTTTTACGACTATGTCGTTGCCGACGATCATCAGGCCGGACTGCTGATCGCCGATGTCTCCGGGCATGGGGTCCCTGCCGCGCTGATCGCTTCCATGGTGAAACTCGCTGCTTCCTCGCAGCGCAACACCGCGGATGATCCGGCGCGATTTCTGACCGGCATGAATGCCGCTCTATGCGGCAACACCCAGAACCAGTTCGTGACCGCCGCCTACGTTCATCTCAATGCCAAATCCGGAGAGCTGCGCTACTCGGCCGCAGGCCATCCGCCCATGCTGTTGCTGCGCAACGGCGCAATCACCACGGTTGAAGAAAATGGGCTGATGCTCGCCGCCTTCGACTTCGCCTCTTACGCCAACGCGGTGTACAAGCTCCAATCCGGCGACCGGCTCCTTCTCTATACGGACGGGATCATTGAAGCCGCGAACGCTTCCGGCGACTTCTTTGGCCACGACGCTCTTTGCGAGCTTCTGAAAAATACGGCGAAGCTGCCTTCCTCGTCGGCGGCGGATTCCATCATGGCGTCCGTGCGCGGCTGGTCCGCCAGGCAGGACGATGATTTGACGGTCCTGGTGTGTGACTACGTAAAGACGTGAGATGCGATATGGGAATTTGGCGCCAACTTACTCGCGTGTAAACTCTGGACGATGAATCCAACGACAAACTTAGAAAAAATTCAGGGTTACCTGAAGTCGATTGAGAAAGGCGATTTTGCCTATATGGCCGATTTGTTCTCTCCTGACGCGGTCATGGAGCAACTTCCTAATCGCATCTATCCGAACGGCATTCGGTCTGGAATTTCGAAGATGGCGGAGGCTTTCGAAAAGGGGCGGCAGTTGCTGTCAAGGCAAAGCTATGAAATCAGGAACGCCGTGGCGGAAGGAGACAGGCTGTCGATCGAGGTCCTGTGGACCGGCACGCTGGCAATGGCGTTTGGCAGCCTCGGCGAGGGCTCTCAGATCCGTGCCCACTCGGCCATGTTTTTCCAGTTTAAAGACGGCAAGATTATCAGTCAGCGCAACTATGACTGCTTCGAACCGTGGTAAGCGCGGCGTCCCGGGCTGGGGTCGACTGGCTGGCCCACTCTTCGCGGTGTTCGAAGCGTGAGAAAACGCGACCAAAGAAGTGAATCTCCCCGTCGCCATGCAGCGTCCCAGGAACTTCGCACCTGCTGACGAACCAGCCTATTGAACTACCACTACTGAGGCTGCCCCACCCTTCGCGATTTTCGAAGGGTGGGTGAAATCACGCGGTGGATGGAGCTCTTCGGCCTTGTGATGCGACGTTCACTTCGTAATGCGATGTTCACTTCAGGTGTTTATTCACCGCCTTGGTCATTTGAAACATGTCCAATTTCTTGCCGCCGAAGATTGGCTGTAATTTTTCATCGGCAAGGATTTCACGTTTGTTTTTTGGGTTCTGGAGCTTGTTCTTTTTGATATGCGCCCAAATCTTTTTCGTGACCTCACTGCGCGGGAGCGGTTCTGCACCCACAATTTTCGCAAGGTGTTCTGAAGGCTGCATGGGTTTCATGAAGGCACTGTTTGCCTTTTTCTTAGCTGCTGCTTTTGCCATAGGGTTCCTCCACTTTGGCTGAATCAGTGGAATTGTATCGGAATCGTCGTGTTCAGGACTTGCTTAAGCTCTGAGGTGGGTCGGGTCAGCGCAGCATCTCTCAGGCAAGCCGATGTAGCTCAAGACGTAAGCCGCAACTATTCCGGCCTGTGGATTACCGGAGCCTCGGGCCGACAACACACGCCGAAATCCTGGAATAGATGGAACCAGGGACTATGTGCAAGGGTTTCATCGTGCCTTCGATTTGCAGCAGAGATATCGCTTGCGCTGAAGGGTCTGATATCCGGAGCTTCGAACAATTCCTCTAGCTGCTGGATGTCGTCGATGATGCGCTCAATGTCCATTCGGCAACAGTATAGCTAACCTTTGCGCAGCCGGACCTTGGGTTGTTGGTGGCGGCGGTTGGACTCGAACTTGAGGCGTTTACGCGGCGTCTGAGCCGCGTGCCGAAATCCCGAGCGCAGTCGAGGGACCTCTATGTTGGTGGCGGCGGTTGGACTCGAACCAACGACCTACGGATTATGAGACCGTCGCTCTAGCCACCTGAGCTACACCGCCACATTTCGATTGTAAGGGAACGCGAGGCAAGAAATCCCTGCGCGCGGACAGCCTGTCCGTGGATCCTCTGCGCAGCTCAATTTTACCCTACAACTGCCTCTGCGCGACGCAGTCTGTTTTGCCTCGCCGAGAGCTCATGACTCAGCTGATTTCCATAAGTGCGATCAACGCGAATTCGACAAAAGCATTTAACCGCAGAGGACGCCGAGAGCAGATCGGTTCGCCGGAACAACCGGAACAATCGCGCGCGCGATCCTCGGCTGGTCTGGGGGAAGAGTTTTCGTGGGCTGCAAACGGCCGATCACCCCCATTACTTCCGATACGCGCTTCCACCCGCAATCGCCGACTAGAATTGTTGCGTGGAACGGAAAGTATTCTGGATAGTATTTGCGCTTCTCGGCTTCATTGCCGACTTTACTCTTCCTCTTTGGCTAGGGTTACTCGCGACGATTCCGATCATCTTCGTGAGCTGGTGGGTCGCCTACCGCAGCGACTGGTTCTCATAATCGCTAATACAACGGTTTTTCCCCCTCCGGCCTTGTCTTCCACCTGCGATGCACCCATAACCACTGCTCCGGATATTTACGAATGTAATCTTCAATCACTTTCGTGAATTTGGCAGTGTTCTGCACGACATCCTTTTCTGTGTTCCCCGTGCGGAGCAACTCCACTGGCGGATCGAAACGCAGGCGATACTTCTGCAAGACCGGGTCCCATATCGTGAATCCCGGGACCACGGCTGCGTCGGTCTTCAACGCGATTCGCGCCACTCCGCTGGCGGTACATGCCGGAATGCCGAAGAAATCCACGAACACACCCTGGCTCGCAATCATGTTCGTGTCCATGAGTACGCCGACGGTTTCGCCCTTGCGCATGGCGGCAATCAGGCCGCGCGCGAAATCTTTGTCCACAGCTTTGTTCCCGTGCATGGTGCGATACTGCCGCGTCAAATGGTCTAAATAAGGATTGTCTAGCGGCCGCATCACAATCCCCAGCGGATATCCATATAAAGAGTGCGCGAAAGCGGAAAGCTCCCATGCGCCCAGATGTCCGGTCAAAAACAGAACGCCCTTGCCGCGCGCCAATGCCCGTTCGAAATTCTCGAAGCCTTCGTAGACAACAGTCTTGCTGACGTTCTCCCGCATGTACTTGGGAAAGAGGCAGACCTCGGCAACCTGCCGGCCCAGTGAAGTAAAAACCCCGCGTAAGATCTTCTTCCGCTCGCGCCGGCTCTTTTCCGGAAACGCCAGCTCCAGATTGCGCATGCCCACGCGGCGCAACTTGCGGTGCAGAAGGTAAACCAGCCATGCGATTGAAATTCCCGCCGCCCGAGCCAGCGGACGAGGCAATGCGCCAACAAACTTGATCAGTACCCACGCCAGTGCGTATTCGAGTCGGTAACGCAATCGATGGCTGACGGTAGCACCCGCCAAATTTTGCTGTCAAATTATGCTTTTATCGACGGCTGATGGCTGAAGGCTGACAGCTTGCTTGAATCCCCTCCATCCCATCCTTAGACTAATTACGTGCACGTCCACTCGCATGGAGGCGATGAGCGTACCTCGAAGGTCCTTCGAGTCTCGCTCGTTGTCACGGCCGCGTATATCGGTTTGCTGGTCGTCGCCGGGCTGCGATCGCACTCATTGGCGCTGCTCTCCGAAGCTGGACACAACCTGACCGATTTTGCGGCATTGCTCCTGTCACTGGTCGCCGTCTATTTTCACTCCCGGCCTCCCAACCCAACTCACACCTACGGATATCACCGTGCCGGAGTGCTCGCCGCGCTGGTAAACGCAGGCGCTCTGGTCCTGATTTCGTTTCTGATTTTTTACGAGGGTGTGCGTCGAATCCTCAACCCGCAGCAGGTGCACGCGGGAACTGTGATGTGGGTAGCTGCGACCGGCGTAGTAATGAATGGCGCCATCGCGTTCATGCTGTACCGCACGCACCGCGACGTAAACATCCGCAGCGCCCTTCTCCACGAAATCGGCGACACGGTTTCAACCGCCGCCGTCATTATTGGTGGTTGGGCCATTCTCGCAACTGGGCAGTACTGGATCGACTCGGCTCTTTCTTTCGGGATCGGTGCGCTGATCCTGTGGTCAAGCATTGGCATCATGCGCGAGACGCTCAACATCCTGCTCGAAGGCACGCCGCGCGGCATGAAACTGGCGCTGGTCGAATCCGCTATCCGCGAGATCGACGGCGTCAACGATGTTCACGACCTGCACGTGTGGAGCATCGGATCAGAAACCAGCGCGCTCTCGTGCCACATTTCGATCGCCGACATCCCGCCCTCCGCCAGCGAACGAATTCTGCGCGACGTGAAAGAGCGTTTGCATCACGACTTCCGCATCGACCACACCACGATTCAGTTTGAACACGCAGTCTGCGAAGTGGCGCATGGCTGCGTGATACCCGTGGGTGCCAGCGAAGCCGAACATCACCACTGATTAATTCCTGATTTTGGGCGTATGAGCTGATTGTGGGGGAACGGGCGTCCTCGCCCGTTTGAGTGACTACTCGGGCCATTGCTGAGCGTCGTGCAGAATGCTAAGAACCAGGTAAGATCGCGAACGGCAGGTTCCGTCCAGCGAATATTCGGGAAAGTGGGAACCTCATCCGCCCTGCTTCGAAAATATCTCCTGTGCCTGCTCTATCGTGTCCGCCTCTTGCGGCAGCTTGTCTGGCCTTAAGCGCACGATTCTCGGAAAGCGCAGCGCGTAGCCGCTCGAGTGCCGGTCGGATTTCATGATGTTGTTAAACGCAACCTCAACCACGATCTTCGGCTCTACCTGCAACCGAAATCCCTGATCATCAATCGTGTGCTCGAGGAACCATTTCGTCATCAGGAGAATTTCAGCATCCGTCAGCCCGGAGTAGGCTTTACCGATATTCAAAAGCCGATCCCCATCGCGCACCGCAAACGTGTAGTCGCTCAGCACACCGATTCGTTTGCCGTGGCCATACTCAACGGCTGTGACCACCACGTCGAGGGTGGCGAGTTCTCGTTTGAGCTTCAGCCATGATTTGCCTCGCCGTCCCGGCGTATACGGCGACTCTGGATCTTTAATCATCAAGCCTTCGTTGCCCCGCGCCTGCGCTGCATCGAAAAGCTGATTCAACTCTTCAGGCGAAGAGGCCTGAAAGGCTGGCGCACGGATGACCTGAGCCGTTGGTCGTTGGTCGTTGGTCGTCCGCCTTACGTGGCCGGTTGTTGGTTGTTGGCCTTTGGAATCCATAAAGGTAAATACCAATGCGCCTTGACTTGGAGAAGTAATTCTCCGCGTCTTCGTGTCGTAGCCTGCCCTGAGCGAAGTCGAAGGGTGGTGAAAAAGTTTCTTTTCAGCACCAAGGAGTGTCTTGAGAATCTTTGCTCTCTCCCGCAGCGGCTTATCAATCACCAACTCTCCGCCGGCGTACAGCACGTCAAACACGAGATATGCCACTGGAACGTCTCTCATCAATTTTTCGCTGACCTTCTTCCGCCCCAGCCGCTGTTGAAGTGCGCCGAATGGAAGTGCGCGGCCACCAGTTGAGGTGGGGACACGGGCGTCCTCGCCCGTGTCAATGTTAATGTCAGCTTCATCCGCCAAATAGCTCCACGCCAGAATCTCGCCATCCAGGATCGCATCCTGCGGCAATCCTGAAAGTGCATCCGGCAACTCTGGGAAGGATTCCGTGATCTCATCCCTCGTGCGAGAAAAGAACCGAACTTCATTCCCAGAGCAGTGCGCCTGTGCGCGAATTCCGTCGTACTTGTCCTCGACCCAGGCATTCTGAAAATAGCTCAGCGCATCTTCCGCAGACTCCGCCGGACTCGCCAGCATGAATCCGATCGGGTGAAACAGCCGCATCCTGGCTTCAGACAGCCGGGTCTCAGCGGCAAGTTTCAGCGTCTCACCGATATCGCCCAGCAGCATGTTCGCGCGCTGCACCTGCGGAAGAGGTCCGCCGAAGGCCTTTGCGATCGCCTCTTCTACCAGGCTCTCCTTCAGCCCAATCCGCAAATCTCCGGTCATGATCTTCACGATGTACTTCGCCTCGAGCGGCGAAACGGCGCTCAGCAACTTCCGCACAAGCACCGTCTTGGCTGCTGGTCCCCGCGCCGCAGCAATCTCGCGAAATATCACTTGAATTGCCCCGGGGAGGCGGGCATCTTGACTCGCCTGATGATGGGCAGAAGCGAACTTTTCCGGCAGCACCGTGCCCGCAACCGCTCCCAGGTCGCCATGCTGGCGATAGGCCGCCGTCAGGTCCTGATCGCTTTTCCCCGATAGCTCCTCGACAATGCTCCAGAGCATTCGGCCGCCGACCTGGAGCGTTGTTTCCTCCCACATAGGAAACGGCCGCCCAGAAAAGAAAACCGCCGCCACAGCTGCCTCGTCAACCGGAACAGATTTGAAATAGTCCGCCAGCAGGGCGATCTTCTCCAGCTTCTTGGTCGTGGCCGAAATCGCATCCGCGGTCTGAGCAAACTTGATCATTCTTGTGATTCGTGATTCGCGATTCGTGGTTCGCGATTCGTGGTTCGGGCATCGTGAACCGGGAAGCGGAACAGCAAGAACCAAACGACGAGCCACCAGCTATCAGCCACGATTCACGAGCCACGAGGCACGGGTATGTACCACTGCTCACGAACTACCCACCCCCATTTTCCCCTGTGTTACCCTATTCCTGGAACATTTCTCGCCTGAGGTTCATCCAATATTTATGCAGTTTTTCCGGACATTGTGGCGTTTCCTGGTGGCCATCCAACTTCTTCCTGCTCTCGAAGGCGGCGAAGAGACCCTAGTCGGTGGCCAGGCTGTGCTCGAAGGCGTCATGATGCGAACTCCCCACGCCTGGGCAATCACCTGCCGCAAACCTTCGGGCGAGCTCTCCACTCACAGCGAACCGCTTGAGCGTCTTTCCGAGAAACACAAATGGATGGGTTGGCCGGTCATCCGCGGCGTCATAACGCTCGGCCACGCCATGACTCTCGGTTTCCGCGCGCTGAAATTTTCCGCCAACGTCCAGTTGGATGAGCTTCAAAAAGACGAAGCCGGTAAGGTCCCGGAAAAGAAGTTCGAAATCAGCGGCTGGATCGCTGCCGTCAACATCATCATCTCGGTCGGCTTTTTCATCTTCATGTATAAGTATTTGCCGCTGCTCGCCACCACCGAGTTGAAGAAGGCGCACCCCTCGTTGAACGGCCAAATTTCTTTCAATCTCATCGACGGCCTCATTCGCCTCGCATTATTCCTTATCTTCATTTGGGGAACTTCCCTGCTCCGCGACATTCGCCGGGTCTACCAATACCACGGCGCTGAGCACAAGACCGTCTTTGCATTCGAGAACGGCGATCCGCTGAGCACGAACGAAGTCCAGAAATATCCCACGTTCCATCCGCGCTGCGGCACCAGCTTCCTGATGACCGTGATGATCATCTCGATCTTCGTCTACATGCTGTTCCCGGTCACTACCTTCTGGGCCCGCCTGGCACTTCGTATCGCGCTGTTGCCGGTGATCACCGGGGTTTCCTACGAGATTATTCGTTTCGCCGCAAAACATCAGAAATCGCTTTTCGCAGTCATGACCGCGCCTGGCCTCTGGTTGCAACGAGTCACCACTCGTCCGCCATCCGATCAGCAAGCCGAATGCGCCATCTCCGCGCTCGACGGCGCCATGCAAGTCGAAAAAATCCGCGGCGGCGAACTGGTAATTGCGTAGAGGGGGAGGCGTCCTGCGTCGTGAGTCGCACGCCGTAAGCTACAAGATTTACTCAAGCATGATTCATTCAATGTTCATTCGTCACAGACATTAGCTACCGCAGAGCGGTAGAACTCTCCACCGGAGGGTGCTATGGCATCAACTTTCCGGGACTTGAGAGTTTGGCAAGAGGCGATGGCCTTAACGGCGCGGGTCTACAGAGCCACTGCTGACTTCCCAAAAAGCGAAACCTACGGCTTAGCACAACAGATGCGGCGTGCGGCCGTGTCCGTGCCCAGTAATATCGCTGAGGGGAAGGGGCATCGGTCAAGTAGAGAGTTTGTTCATTATCTATTTCACGCCCGCGGCTCGTTTTGGGAGCTTCAGACACAGATTTTGGTACCAGGAGAATTGCAGTATGTATCTGGCGAGAAAGGAGAACATCTACTAGCAGCAGCAGAAAATATAAGCCGTGCTCTGAATGGGCTTATTAAATCGTTGGGCGCTGCCGTATGATTTTGAAATGACCTGTAATGCGCGAAGAAACCCCGCGCGACTCACGACCTGCGACGAACGACCAACGGCCTAAGAGGTGATTTTCGCGCACGACTCACGACGTGCGACGCACGACGACATACCACCATGTTTTCAAGACTTGATCAAATTGAGACCCGCTACGAAGAGCTTACCCAAGCCCTCGCCTCTCCCGAGACCGTCAAAGACTCGACCAAATACCAGAAAACCGCGAAGGCGCACAGTGAGGTTGCTCCCATCGTCGAAAAATACCGCGAGTTCAAGGACCTGAAGAAAGGCATCGCCGAGAGCAAGGCGCTTCTCGCCGACGAAAAGGATCCTGACATGCGCGCCTATGCACAGGAAGAACTCGACAAGCTCGAAAGCCGCGTCGGCGGTGTCGAAGAAGAACTCAAAATCCTGCTCTTGCCCAAAGACCCCAACGACGAAAAGAACATCATCCTCGAAATCCGCGCCGGAACCGGCGGAGACGAAGCCACGCTCTTCGCTGCCGAACTTTTTCGCATGTACGACCGCTATGCCGAATCGAAGCGCTGGAAGGTCGAAGTTCTCTCGACTTCCGAATCCGGCGTGCACGGATTAAAAGAAGTTATCGCCATGATCGAAGGCGCCCGCGTTTACTCGCAACTCAAGTACGAGAGCGGAGTCCACCGCGTGCAGCGGGTTCCGGAAACCGAGCAGCAGGGCCGCGTTCACACCTCGGCGGTCACCGTCGCGGTTCTGCCCGAAGCCGAAGAAGTCGATATCAAAATTGATCCCAAAGACCTTCGCATCGATACTTTTTGCTCCTCCGGCCCCGGCGGCCAGTCCGTGAATACGACTTACTCCGCAGTTCGAGTCACGCACATTCCCACCAATACTGTTGTGAGTTGCCAGGACGAAAAGTCCCAAATCAAAAATCGCGAGAAAGCCCTCCGAGTCCTTCGCTCACGCCTCTACGAAATGGAAATGCAGAAGCAGCAGGAGGCCCTTGCCAAAGAGCGCAAGCAGATGGTCGGCAGCGGTGATCGAAGCGAAAAAATTCGCACTTATAACTTCCCTCAGAACCGCGTGACCGATCATCGTATCGGGCTCACCATCCACCAACTGCCCGAAGTCCTCGACGGCAAGCTGCAGCCTATGATCGACGCGCTGGTTACCCACTTTCAGGCAGAGGGTCTAAAGGCCGATGGCGCTGGGGCGTCAACTTTGTGAATCCCAGCCTTCAGGTTTGTTCCCGGGCAGATCTATTGTAAATCTCTGTAAGCATTGGGCTTATATTTAAGCGAACGTGTTCCGCTCCTGCCACGATATGTGGCTATTTCGCCACATACGAATTTTCCAGGGCGGCATTACTCTGGAACAAGGAGAAGCTCTGATCACGGAACAAACACTCCGCGGAGGCGCTCGTTGTTCAGGCGTTGGTTTGCATTCTGGAGTGCCGGTCAACCTTCAAATACTGCCCGCGCCGGCGGGCAGGGGAATCATCTTTCGCCGCGTCGACCTCGATGGATTCGAAATCGAGGCGGCTGGAATCAATGTGGCACGGGTCAGCTACGCAACCAGCCTGATGAAAAAGGGTGTGCTGATCTCAACCACCGAGCATTTGCTTTCAGCTTTCGTGGGCATGGGCATCGACAATGCGATTGTCGAACTGGACAACCTTGAACTCCCGATATTGGATGGAAGCGCCAAGCCTTTCATCGATCTCGTCAGAAAATCCGGGGTCCGCAAGCAGCGGCGGCCGCGAACTTATCTGCGCATCCTGCGTCCTCTGGAGCTGAGGGACGGCAACAAGTTCATTGGGGTCTATCCGTCGGAAACCTATTCCGTCGCTTACTCGATCAACTTTCCGCATCCACTCATTGGCCAGGAGTCATTTTCGCTGGAACTTACCAACGGGCAGTACGTCAACAACATCGCTTCCGCCCGCACATTCGGATTTTTGCACGAGGCAGAGGCCATGCGTCAGCAAGGGTTGATTCGCGGTGCGTCGAGAGAAAACGCTCTAGTGTTGACCCGCGATGGACTGGAAAATCCCCCGCTTCGCTTCAAAGACGAGTTTGTTCGCCACAAGATTCTGGATTTAATCGGCGATCTCGCGTTGATTGGGCGCAGAATTTTAGGCAAAGTCGTCGCCGACCGCGCGGGCCACGCCATGCACACGGCCCTGGTCTCACGCCTGTTGCGTGACCACAGATTGTGGGAGGAGACCAACCTTTCAGAGGGGGAATCCTATACTCACGCCCAAGAGCAAGCACAGGCCGCCTTCACGGACTGACCGGGATAAAAACTAGTCGGCACCGTGGGGGCCGGGCTCGCTGGAATCGATAACATCTTTTTCCTGCATCAACCGCCGCAACTCTGCGCGCGTAAGCATTGCCAGATGCTGTGCGTGTGACTTCGCTGATTCCTGGCACTCCTTGGAGAGCTGGGCTACCCGCAGATCAAGCAATCTCTGGTCTTGTTCGATCATGCGCAGCAGCCGCTCGGCGCGATCAATTTTCAGATTAATGGGAAGGCTGGACATAGTGCACTAAGGATCCCGCCAAAGAACAGGGCTGGGCAAGTCGCAATCTCGATTCCCTCTTGACCCAATTTTTTGCTGGTAACAAACTGGGGAAAATCGCAAACTTAAACAGATGAACAAGGTCGTCTATCTTTCGTTGGGTTCAAATCTCGGAGACCGGGGCGCGAATCTGCAGGCGGCCATGGAGAAGTTGGGTGAGTTCGGCAGCGTGGTCGCAGTGTCCTCGTTCTATGAAACCGAGCCGGTTGAGACCGGCCCGCAGCCGTGGTTCCTGAATTGCGCAGTCAAGCTGGAGACAGAAAAAATGCCGCGGCAATTGATCGCAGCAATTCTCGCTCTTGAACAAAGCCTGGGGCGGCAGCGACGCAAGGAAAAAACGCCTCGCACCATCGATATCGACATTCTGCTGTTTGGCAGCTCAGTGGTAGAGTTGCCATCGCTGACCATTCCCCATCCGCGGATGCACGAGCGCCGCTTTGTACTTGACCCGCTTGCGGAGATTGCGCCGGAGGCTCGCCATCCGGTGTTCAAACGCACAATCCGCGAACTGCGCGACGCCTTGCCGGCGGGACAGCAGGTGAAGAAGCTGGCTTAGAGTTGATGAGTATTTGGATTTTCGAGAGCTACGGGACAATGATTCGACTGGCTTCCTCGGGTGTGGCGATTGCCGATTGTTTTTCGGGAAACTGCTGGAAGAGGAAATCCACGAACGCCCGCGACTTCGGGCGGCCCGACGTCCTGCTCACCGCCATCCGCAACAGAAATACCAGTGCACGCAGAACCTCAGAGTCCCGAAGGCGGGCGTAGCCCATGTGCTTGTGTTCGGCTTCGCGGTACTCCTTGATCATCTTCTCAACTTCTGAAGCTACAGCCTGATGAGAGAGGTTGGTGACCGGCGCGTCAAAATGAAGCCCGGAATTGGCCAGAGTCTCGTAGGTTTTTGCCAGATTGCCCAGGGCCGAAATGAGGTCGGTATCGCGTATACCGCGGTCGGAGTACGCGCTCTTCGCCAGCGCAAAGCTTAACCCGAGAATCAGGTGCTGCTGCTCGTAAAGGAATTGCTGCGGAAGTTCGACTTTGGGGAACAGGGAATCATGATCGAGTTGTGAAATTGGGCGCTGTTTCTCGTGTTCGCGCGCCTGCTGCAGATAAACACACTCGCTTGGACAGTCGAGCGTCACCTCGCGCTGTTCTCCGCAACACTGCGGACAGATGCGCCCATGCACCGCGGGACAAAAACGCTTCTCTTTGCGCCTTTCGCAGATCGAGCAGGACAAATCGGTCTCCCTTTGTTCATTATTTCACGCGGCGACGCGTAGGTCGCTTCGCTCGCGCCGGCGCCATGACGAGTTATCCGGCAAAACTGGGGGCACTCGGCCAGGCTTGAAATAAGCTCCCACTTAAAATCCCGCAGGTGAATCCTGGCGCGGGATTGTGGCATCATCTATTCATGCCAAAGATCCATATTCCTACGCCGTTGCGGCAGTATGCAGGCAAGCAGCCTGCGATTGAAGTAAAAGGTTCAACCGTTGGGGAAGCCCTGACGGGCCTCGTCTCCGCGCATCCTGATCTGCGCAGGCATCTTTATACCGACGAGGGCAAGCTGCGCGCCTTCGTGAATGTTTATCTGAACGATGAAGACGTGCGCTATCTCCAGAAGGAGGCTACAACCGTCGCTGATGGCGACAACATTTCCATTGTGCCGTCGATAGCGGGAGGAGCCGCAATTTTGTACTGGGAAATTTGGTAATTGGGTAATTTCAATCTCTGCGACCTCAGCGAACTTCGCGGTTAAAAGCTTTTGCATTGCAGGTGAGACCGAAAGCTTTTAACCGCTAACCGCCGGGATCGCTGAAAAACTTTGCCGGTGCGCAGAGAAGTTCAATTACTCAATTTCCAAATTACCCGATTACCAAATTCTCATGTCCACTCTTACCGAAATCGCTCCTGTTGCCCTCAATAACGACGAGATCCTGCGCTACTCGCGCCACCTGATCATGCCGGAAGTCGGCATGGAAGGACAGCTGAAACTCAAGAACGCGAAGGTGCTCTGTATTGGCGCAGGAGGACTGGGGTCGCCGCTGGCGCTCTATCTGGGCGCGGCTGGAATTGGCACGCTCGGAATCGTCGATTTTGATGTGGTCGACTACACCAATCTTCAGCGACAGATCATTCACGCCACCGCGGACGTTGGGCGCCCCAAGCTCGATTCAGCGGCCGAGAAGCTGAAGGCGATGAATCCGTACTTGAACATCCGCAAATTCAATACACGGCTCTCGAGCGATAACGCGATCGAGCTGCTCAAAGAATTCGACATCATCGCAGACGGGACGGACAATTTTCCTACCCGGTATCTGGTGAATGACGCTTGCGTGCTTACTGGCAAGCCTAATGTCTATGGATCGATTTTCCGCTTCGAAGGGCAGGCGAGCATTTTCGGCACAAAAGAGGGTCCATGCTATCGCTGCCTGTATCCTGAGCCGCCACCGCCGGGATTGGTTCCCTCCTGCGCGGAAGGCGGAGTTCTGGGAATTTTGCCGGGGCTGGTGGGTGTAATTCAGGCTACAGAAGCAATCAAGTTGATCCTTGGTTCAGGTGACCCGCTGATCGGGCGTCTGCTCTTGATGGATGCACTTGCCATGAAGTTCCGCGAACTCAAGCTGCGCAAGAATCCGGATTGCCCGGCCTGCGGCAAGCATCCTACAATCACCAAGCTGATCGACTACGAGCAATTTTGCGGTATTCGCGGTGAGGAGGCGCCAGCCGAAGTGACTACAGATGAAATCCAGGTGGAAGAACTGAAGCAGCGGCTCGATCGCGGAGACGATCTCTACATTCTCGATGTCCGCGAGCCGCACGAATATCAAATCTGCAACATCGGTGGGCATCTGATCCCGCTCGGTGAATTGCCGAACCGCGTGAACGAGCTCGACACCAGCCGCGAGATCATTGCGCATTGCCGTTCAGGTGTGCGCAGCGCCAAGGCTGTGAACTTTCTACGGCAGGCAGGATTCAAGAAAGTGCACAACCTCGCCGGCGGAATTCTGGCGTGGGCGGACCGCGTCGATCCCAGCATGCCGAAGTACTAGAGCAAAAGCTTTAACCACGAAGGACACGAAGGTACACGAAGGGAAAATGCCGACGCGAAAATCCCTTCTTCCCGAGTCGGCCCGGGGTGAGATCGACCGGTATCGTTCGTGCCTGACGTCCAGCGGAGATTTTCTTCGTGTAACTTCGTGTCCTTCGTGGTTTATGAATTGGGTAGCGCCAGGTGCAAGCCGAACCATCTGTTCTCGTCGAACCAGCTCTCTGCCAGTTTGAATCCGGACACGCACAACAGCCGCTCAACCATGGCCATCGTGTACTTGTAACTGTTCTCGGTGTGGATTCGCTCTCCTTGCCTGAACTTGATAGCGATGTGCGGCGCGCCAAGGATCGCGTTCTGACGGTTCATACTCTCCAGATAAATTTCGATGCGGGAACATTGCTGATTCCATTCTGCGACGTGCCGGAATGAATCCAAGTCGAAATTCGCGTTCAACTCACGATTCAGCCGGACCAGAATATTCTTGCTGAACTCTGACGTGACTCCCTGCGCGTCGTCATATGCCGGAATCAGAATAGCCGTGTCTTTCACCATGTCTGTGCCGAGCAGCAGCCCATCTCCGGGCGAAAGCTGCTCACGAACTCCGCGGAGCATCGCGACTGCGTCATTCCAGTCGAAATTGCCGATGCTCGAACCCAGGTAAAGCACGAGTTTCCGCCCGGCAATCTCCCTCAGAAAGCGAAAGCCATGGCTAAAGTCTGCAATCACCGGTCGCACCAACACTCCAGCGCACTCTTCACGTATTCGCTTCTTTGCGTCTTCGAGCGCAGCGGAAGAAATGTCGACCGGAAAATATTTCAGCCGAATTTGCCTTCGGGCAAATGCTCGCAAGAGCGTGCCGGTTTTGGTTGCGGTGCCGGCGCCGAGTTCCACGATTGAAACCGGAGTTCCCACCGCTTGAACAATTTCGATTGCCCGGCCTTGCAGAATCTTCAGCTCGGTGCGGGTCAAGTAGTATTCCGGCAGGCGAGTGATCTCTTCAAACAACTGCGAGCCACGGTCGTCGTAAAGGAGCTTGAAGGGCAGAGTTTTCTGGCGTGAAGTCAATCCGTGAACAACTTCGTCGGCGTAGTCAGGAAGAGGAACCAGCTCGTGCGCGATCATTTGGCCAGCCTTATCCCCATGAACTGCCAGCGCGCATGAGGGGGGAAGAAATTTCTGTAGCTTGCGCGAATGTGGCTGACGGGCGTGGCGCATGAGCCGCCGCGCAACACAAACTGATTGCACATGAATTTGCCGTTGTATTCGCCGATTGCCCCGGCAGCGGGCTGGAATCCCGGATATGCGACGTAAGGGCTCGCAGTCCATTCCCACACGTCGCCAAACATTTGTTGCAAACCATCTCCCGCCGCCGGTTGTGGATGAAGCTTGCCCGACTCGAGCAGCGTGCCGTTACGTGCGGCGTGTGCCGCTGCAACCTCCCACTCCTCTTCGCGCGGCAGGCGGGCCTTACTCCAGTGCGCAAAGGCATCGGCTTCGTAGTAACTCACGTGACAGACGGGCGCCGCCGGATCCAACTCTCGCATTCCGCTAAATGTGAATTCAAACCAGTCGCCGTCGATCTCTTCCCAATACAGCGGCGAATTCCACCGCTGCGAGCAGACCGTATCCCATCCATCCGACAGCCACAATTCCGGCCGCCTGTATCCGCCGTCATTCATGAACTCCAGATACTCGGCATTTGTCGCGAGCCGGGATGCGAGTTGAAAAGGTTGCAGCAGAACTTTGTGTCGTGGCCCTTCGTTGTCAAATGCAAAGCTGCGGCCGTGATGTCCGATCTCGTGGATCCCTCCTGCAAAATGCACCAACTCCAGGTTGGGAGCCTTGCTGACAAGGCGCGCCTGGCTTCCTTCCGCGGGACGCAACGGCATCGACCAGAGGGCATTTTTCATGTCGGTAACAATCAGCTCCTGGTGCTGCTGCTCGTGATTCAGTCCGATTTCGACCAGCGCTGCGGTTTTCTCATCCGCTGTGTCCAGGTGCCGCACCATGGACTCATCTACGTGGGCGCGATATGCATGGATTTCCTCGAGAGTGGGTCGGGACATCAGTCCTCGCGAGCCCCGATACGGATGCGGTCCCAATTGCTTGTAATAAGAGTTGAAAAGCTGTTGGAAGCGGGTATCGAAAGGCTTGTAGTTGGGAACGTGCGGCGTGAGGATGAAGGTCTCAAAAAACCAGGTGGTATGCGCCTTGTGCCATTTTGCCGGACTACAGTCCGGCATCGATTGCAACATCTGGTCTTCCGCAGAGAACGGCTGGGTGAGTTGCAGCGTCATGCTGCGCACTTCACGGTACTGTTCACGAAAAGGACTACAGCTCAACTGTTCGGCGCGGCTGGCGTGCATGGCGATCTGTTTTCTCCGGGCGGGTCAAATTCAGAGTTGCTCTGAGCTCAATACCCCAGCATGGATGCGTCGCGGCGGGCTATTGTTACATTTTTTGAGCAGAAAATGTCTTCCGGTGTCGGGTCCCGGCGACCCAGACGGTTGGCCCTTCGCTGGCACAATGGGCCTGGCTTGGCATCCTGCTCACGTTTGCCTTGCATCCTATACGCTCTGTCAACGCCAAGTGTCGGTGGGAGAAAGTCGTGCGAAAGATTTGCGCGAGAAAGAATTGTCTGGAAAAGATTTGCTTTGAAAAGATCAGCACGGGAAAGATCCGGTTTGTAAGGATTTCTCTCATCGCCTTCGCGGTCCTCGCCTTTTCGATTCCCGGCAATGCCCAGCTTCCCCACGGCGGCAACGGGTTCTTCGGCTACTCCCATTTAAGCGGTGAAACTTTTGTAAACGGCAATGCCCTGGGGGCGACTGCCGGAGGCGCCGGCATGAACGGCTGGGATGCCTCAGTTGAAGGAAAATATCTGCCCTGGCTTGGGGTTGTGGCCGACCTTGCCTGGCACTACGGGGGGCGAGACACGACCTGTGCGATTGGAGCTTGCCCTCCATTTCGTTTGAACGCCGCGCGGGATGCGCTTCTGTTCGGTCCGCGCGCGTCGATGGCATTCGGCAAGTATCGGCCCTTTGGCGAATTCTTACTCGGAGTCGCGTATCAGTCAGACAAAGGTGGAGGCATCTCGAATTCGGACACCACATTCGCTACCGCATTCGGAGGCGGCCTTGACTACGCGCTCGTGCGCAGTGTGGCATTTCGCGCGCAATTCGACATTGTCCACACCCATCTCCTCGGCGGCCGGCAAAACGACCCGCGAATTTCCACCGGAATTGTGTTCCGGTTCTAACTGTTTAATTCTCGTCTGGAGCACAACTCGGACATCCAGCTTTGAAATTGCCCGCATCCGAGTTCCTAGAATCCGGACATCTAAAACATCTTCAAGGAGGTTAGCGTGCGCAAGTTTGCCGGACTTTCTCTTTGTGTCTTCACAATCGCCGGAGCCGCATTTGCCCAAATTCCCACTAGCGGAAACATCTTCGTTGGTTATTCGTACTCCCGTACCAACTCGGTCCCGGGCAATACAGTAAGCCTCAATGGATGGGAGGGCTCTTTGGAGGGCAAATTCCTGCCCTGGATCGGGATTGTGGCGGATTTTGGCACGACCTATGGATCGAACAATAATCCAATACCCGCAATTACCTGCCCGATTTCAGGGTGTCCGGCCTTACGCAACGATGTTAAGCGGTCCACCTACCTTTTCGGTCCGCGAGCCTCGGTCCCCATTGGACGGTTCACGCCTTTTGCTCATTTCTTAGTAGGTGCGGCTCACGTTAATGACAGGGGAGTTACCGACACGTCGTTCGCGACAGCTATCGGCGGTGGGTTAGACTACCGGCTCATTCACGGACTTGCCTTGCGCTTGCAGGGAGATGAGATACACACGAATTTCTTCAGCGTGGGCGAAAACCAATTACGCTTTTCGACTGGAATCGACATTCGTTTCTAAGTTACTGTCCCTCAGATATAATCCAGCTACTCTGAAGGTAACTTATACGTTTTTTCTGTTGGCTGTGTGTCCTTACGGTGATTGCGACTTTTGCCCCGGCGCAAGATTTCCCGAAAGCTGAAATCTTTGGTGGTTACAGCTATGGCAGTATTCAGGTGCTTACAAATCACCGCAACGTCAACGGATGGAATGGCGCGGTTACAGTGAACATCAATCGGTGGTTTGGCCTGACTTCAGATTTCAGCGGTCTTTATGGCGGCAGCGCCACCGAGAGTACTGTGTTTAACATCCCTCCAGCGCCCATAACTGTCACCACACGCGAGACGAACAACCTTCACACCTTTATGTTCGGACCGCAATTTTCCTTTAACAAGGGCAAGCTTCATCCGTTTACCCGATTTCTGCTCGGAGCAGCCCGAACCGGCGAAACGTTCCAATTGACTGAAAGTGGCTGTGTAGGTGGGTTGGGGGGTCTGTGCCTGGCAGTTGGCCCAAGTTCAGGAGCGGCCACGAATGTTTCTTTCGCCGCCGGGGGTGGAATTGATTATCAGATCAAGAAAAATATCGCCTGGCGAGTTCAGGCCGACTATCTCGCCGTCAGCTCATCCAGCAATGCGCGGGTTTCGACCGGTATCGTCTTGCAAATAGGAAAGTAGTTGACTAGCTGGCTTTCTCATCCGGCGCAACGTAGTCCGGTGGTGGAGCAGCGCCCTCGCCAAAGAAATACTGCTCCATCTGCTTGACGATTACTTCCTGGTCTTCACGTCGCGCGGGGTTCAGCCGGTATTCATTCATCAGCATCTTGCAGAATTCCGCCCACTGGTTCCAAGCCTGCTGTGAGACGTTGTCGTAAATCTTATGACCGAGTTCGGTATCGAATGGGGGCTCATCAAGCCCGGGAAGCTCTTTGTGCAGCTTTATGCAGTTGACCATGCGCTGTGCCATAGGTTTCTCGCACAAAATTATCTCACGAAGCTGCGGGACGAGGCTCCTGCAGGTCAGGGGCAAAAAAAAAGGCCCGCTCTCGCGGGCCTTCGTCGTAGTCCCGAATCATCACGCCTGCGGTGGTGGTGTTGTCCCAGGGTTTGTGTTCTGTGGGGTTGTAGGGGGCGTTGTATTCGGGGTAGTTGTTCCGGGCGTAGGTGAGGTGGGATTTCCGGCCGGAGGTGTGGTCCCCGGCGTAGTCGGTGTCGTCGAACCAGGAGTTGTCGAGTCAGGGGTCGTCGAGTCCGGCGATCCCGGATTCGTAGGAGTTGTCTGTGGCGTCGTCTCGTTCGGATTGCTTTGCGGAGTCGGTGTTGTGCTCGTATTCGGCGTTGTTCCCGGCGTGCTGGAGTTTGGGGAGTTCGGGTTCTCGTTGGTTGGAGCCGGGGTCGGGGCTACAGTACCAGATGGTTGCGTAGCCGTGCCCGGAGCCGGAGTTGTAGTCTGGCCTGGCGTGGTGGTCTGTCCAGGAGCAGTTCCCTGACCGGACATCGACCCGGACGTCTGACCATTGTTCGATCCGGCGGGAGCAGCTGTCCCGCTGGCTGATCCTGCAGTCTGTAATGCAGCCATCAACACTGGAGTCTGATTCGCCGCGCGAGCGCTGCCTGGGCCGGGACTTGAGGGCGAACTCGAAGGCGTGCTGGACGGCGTGCTGGACGGCGTGGAGCTAGAAGGCGTGGAACTGGAGGGAGCTGAGCTGTTGCACTGGTCAGCTACCTTGGTAGCGCTGGTTACATTAAACTCCTGTGCCGCTCCCGTTCCCGAACTCGCAGTCGCTGTGCCGCCTGAGGCCGTCGCGCTCGCGTTCGGTCCTGAAGCGGTTGCCGTTGCGCCCTGGCCCGAGGTGGAAGAGTCCGTAGAACTCGTCCCTGAGGTACCCGACGCACTCATTGAGCTTGCCGCGCTCGAACCCGTCACCTGGACTTCGTTGCCAATCATCGTCCGCACCGCCTCCAGGTTGCCGGTCAGGCGGTAAGCGGTGCCTGACTTGTCCGTCAGCGTGTAGTTGCCGGCGATCGGGGACCCCGAGAGACAGCCGGTCAATGCGTTACCGCTCATTGCCGCACCATTTCCTGCTCCCGCACCCGCAGAGCTGCCGCTCGCGCCGGAACCACTGGCCGGCGCAGATTGGGTTGGGGAAGCGTTCTGGTCTGGAGTTGTGGAGTTTGGCGTCTGCGCGGGCGGTGCTGCAGGCGTAGTCCCAGGTTGCTGGGGCATCGTGCTGGGTGTTTGCGGTGCCGTACTAGGTGTTGAA
This sequence comes from Terriglobales bacterium, assembly GCA_035651555.1. Lineage (GTDB taxonomy): Bacteria > Acidobacteriota > Terriglobia > Terriglobales > Acidobacteriaceae > Gp1-AA145. The sequence continues at coordinate 65,730 of DASRFL010000021.1, read as the reverse complement.
GTCTGTGACCCGGCGGTGGCTCCGCTCTGTTGGTCAGAGCCCGCTGGTGAGTTGCTGCTCCGTGTGGTCTGGGCCGCTACCCAGATCGCCGAAAGCAGCAGTAAAGAAAACAGCATTGTTCTTGATCTCATGGCTGTCTCGCGCCTCCGTTGTGTGTCCTTCCTTTCGAACTGTAGGCGCGAGCAATGGTCGAGGGAATCCGGTGGAATCTTTAGCAAGACGGCGGCTTTCCCGTACAGCGAATTTGCGAGTAGCCAGGAAAAATTACCGGGGAGAGAAGCTGCTGACCCCGCAGCTTTGTCCCGCGCCAGCCAATCTCTTGTCCCCGCGTCATCTTGCGGAAAAAAGTCCGCAGCGTAACCCGCCAGTCACGCCACCTTACCTCGCCTACGGCATCACCGATGCGCATATCCGCAATTCACGGACTATCTTCCAGAGTGGCTGCTGCCGCATCATGCGAACACAATCCATCTCGGGGCTGTTTATGAAAATCCGTTCTCTCGCAGTTCTGGCCATGTTCTTCGTTGTGTTTGCCCTTGCCGCATCCGCGCAAACCTCTGTGTCTGTAACCTATAACCTTGCTCCCATCGACTTTCCTGGATCCGTTGTCACCAACGTAAATGGCATTAACAATGCGAATGTGATCGTAGGGACCTACTACGACTCACATTACTGCGTTCACGGTTTTATCTATCGGCAAGGTAAGTACACAGCAGTCAATTTCCCTGGGGCGACTTTGACCCAGGTGCTCGGCATCAACGACAACGGCGATATCGTGGGCACTTACCAGCTCTCCGGTAAGCTGAATTTTCATGGTTTCGTGCGCCGCGGGACCGAGTTCACGAAAATCAATGATCCTGCTGCCGGCTTTGGAACCATGGCTTTTGGCATTAACAATGCCGGCACCATCGTTGGCAGCTACGACAACGCCCACGGCTTCGTATACGAGAATGGGAAATTCCGCACCCTCGATGCTCCGCAACGCGCGGGCGAACTGCCACAGACACAATTGAACGGTATCAGCAATTTAGGATGGATCGTCGGCCAGGTTTACACCGGTGGCATCTGGCGCGGGTTCTGGATCCAAAACGGCAAATTTCATTTCGTTGAAGCCGCCGGTTCGACTGACAGCCAAGCTACGGGAATCAACGGGCGCGGCGACGTAGTAGGTTGCCACGACTCGCAAGCCGGATTCGTTTCGTTCCTGGTGGGCAATTTAGGGACCAGCGCGGAGCCGGGCAAATTTCCCGCCGAGCAGAAATTGGTCTCCTGCGCTTCAGCAATCAACTATGCTCGCGTTGCAGTTGGAAGTTACTCGACAATGAAAAATCAGTTCGGCTTTTTAGCTGTTCCGGCGCTGATGGTTCAAGCCTCACAGACACGCGTGGATGCTGACTCGGTACACGTCAATGCCGCAGCCACCGGCAACAATCCAATTTCGCAGATGCAGGTCTGGGTGAATGGGAAAGAGGTTTACCACGTGCCCGGCGCCACTATGAGCACGACGGTCAAAATGTCTTCCGGCACGAGCCAGAAATTGGTGGTAGAGGCGGTTGATAACAAAGGACTGACCGCAAAGGTACAAAACACGGTCAGCAACTGAAAGCTGGGTGGGCCTGCTAGGATTCGAACTTGAGGCGTTTAGAAGGCGTGAGCGAATCCGGGGTCCCCGTCCCGCGGGCTTTCGCGGGATGGGGTGGAAAGCGGAGCCTTCTACCGAAATCCCGAGCGCAGCCGAGGCACCTGCGAGTTCGTGGGACGAAGCCGACGTCCCTTGAATCATGCATTGACCCTAAGAAACCTACCTACCCCATCGAACCCGTCACCATGTTTGATAACATGCTGCGAATGCTATGGGGAGGTGCACAAAATGGCATTAGGCTTTGCGTTGGTCTTGATCTGCATTCTTTATCTGATAGATAAGAACAAAGTGTGGCGGCAGGCAGGGAAGACTGCCTTGGTATTGATTCTCGTTTGTGCAATGGCGTTATGTGGTGATGTTGGCTGGGTTAAATACCGCCAATTCACAAGCCGCAAAGAGGCCGCAGCCAGGGAAGCTGAGAACAAAGCAAAAGTAGACTCTTGCATAAAGTGCAACTCGTCAAGCGGGTTCGACACTGCCTACGTCGAAACTCAGTGTGGTGAAGACCCTAATTTCATAGACCTATCAGCGGGGTTAGTACCCAAAAATAAAAGCGCGCTTGCTGGACCGACCCCGAAAGGGTCTGAACTCATAAAGTCAAATATTGAAGTTGATATCCCTGGATTTGGAATTGTCGGATTTCCTGCATCCCTGTCTAAAGATGAAATCGAGAAAGCATCACAAGTTCTGTACGATTTTCACCTGAACTACAAACGGGCGAAATAAATGACTGACGAAGAATGGAATTGCTTGACCGCCCACGAGGCTGGGCATCTGGTCGTAGCTCTGCACCTTGAACTACCACTATCGGGGTTCTCTGTGAAAGATGGAAAACCCGTGACATGTATGCAATCTGCGCTATGGTATGCAGAATTTCCAGAGCAGACCCCGATATTTTTAGTTGCTGGCGCCGCCGGGGAACAGCTATGTGAAAACCCGTGACAAGTCACCACAGAGATTGGATCGACAATTCTTCTCAGACATTGGTTGCTCAGGCAGTTTTGAATCACATATTGCTGCGGCACGAAAAATAATCGAACAGTATCCAATAGCTTTTCAAATCATCCGTAAAAGGGTTAAGAACTCCTTAGTTCTCTACGGTCTTGAACACCCTTTTAACGGCTGTAATGGCGAAACAAAATTAATTGATGCGCCCGACCTGCGCGGCCTCGTTGTCCACAAATAGGCCCGACGAAGTTGTTATTCTGACGATATAACCGAGTATTTTCAATTTTCTTGAAATATGTCCATAGACGCACATCACTGCTTACAAGGTCGGGTGGGCCTCCTCGGACTAGAACTTGAGACGTTTACGCGGCGTCTGAGCCGCGTGCCGAAATCCCGAGCGCAGCCGAGGGACCTCTTAACTTGGTGGGCCTGCTAGGATTCGAACCTAGAACCAACAGATTATGAGTCTGCTGCTCTAACCGTTGAGCTACAGGCCCGCAAGATCATTATGACATCGCGAACCGAGATCCGCGCTTATCCGCGTAAATCCGTGGCCGATGAAGTTCAATGAACAACTTCCACAATCTCCGAATCTGGTCCCTCCCACGCTGACGCCCCTTGGTGGGTTAGTTTCTGCGCGGCATTATCCCAGTGAAGGTGGGTAATCTTGCTCTCGCCTTTCTCGTATCCATAGGTTTTGCCATCGTCGTCATAGAGCGTGAAATCAGAATCGGCTCCCGGATAGACGCGCAGCTTCTCGATCTTCTGCTGCTGGCTGGTGCTCTCGATGGCCGAGCCTGACGGCAGGATCGATCCGGCGCGAACGAACAGGGGAATTACGTCGATTGGCGCATCGACCTTGATCAGTTGCCCCCCGTGCACCCGCTCGTTGGTCCAGTAGTTGTACCAGTCGGAGCCTATTGGCAAATACACGCTCTTCGCAGTTGCCCCTTGCTCAGTGACAGGCGCAACCAGGAGGGCCGGTCCGAACATGTACTCGTCGCCAATATCCGCTACGTTCGAGTCATTTGGAAAATCCATGAACAGCGCTCGCATAAAGGGCGAGCCGGTTTCGTACGTCTCATAACCGAGCGAGTAGATGTACGGCATCAACTGGTAGCGCAGCCGAAGATACTTCTCGAGAATCGGCTCAGCCTGCTTGCCATACGACCAGACTTCGTTGTACTTGCGGCTGCCGTGCGTACGCATGATTGGCAAGAACGTTCCGTATTCGAACCAACGCGTATAAAGCTCCGGGTAGTCGTCGTACCCGCCAACATTGTCTCGCGCGTCCGAAGGATCGAGCAGCGGCGGATGTTTCGGATGATGCTCTGCCGGAAGGTACTGCCAGCCGCCGACGTCGTTGGTCCAGTACGCCATCCCGCTGGCGGTGAAATTCAATCCGGTTGGAATTTGCCGCTTGAATGCGTCCCAGGTGGGAAAAATGTCCGACGACCACACCATGGTCCCATTGCGCTGCGAGCCGAGATACGCATCGCGCGAAAGAATCAGCGCGCGATGATTGATGTCGCGTCGGAACCCGTCGTAAAGCGCTGCCGTGTGCACCAGTGGATAAATATTGAAAAACCGAGTGCCTGGACCGACCGAAAAATAGCTGCCGTTCGGGGGAAGATCAGGCTCGGTTTCATCTGCCCACAGCGAATCGAATCCCTTGCTCAGGATGTTGTCGCGAATCGTCTGCCAGTACCACTTCGCCGCGTCCGGATTTGAGGTATCGATGTCCGATCCGGCCCGATCATAAGGGAGCCCGTTGGTTGGCGTGCCGTCGGCGAGGTGCTCGAACCAGCCATGCTTCAGAACCGTGTCGTAGTATCGCGACTGCTTCGTGAATCGCGGCCACACGCTGATCATGGTCTGAATTCCCATATCGTGCAGCTGTTTGTTCATCGCAGTGGGATCGGGGAAATGTTCGGGCGTGAAATCAAACTGGCCCATCTGCGTGAAGTAGAACCAGTCCAGCACCAGTACATCAAGGGGAAGATGCCGCTCGCGATATCCTTTCGCGACGTTCAGCATTTCCTCCTGAGTGATGTAGCGCTGCTTGCATTGAACGAATCCGTACGCAGCTTTCGGCAGCATGGGCGTCGTGCCGGTCAGCAGGCGATATCCGGCGTAGATTTCGTCGAAGTTGTTCCCCGCAATTACAAAATACGAAACTCGATTTCCCACCTCGGAGGTCCAGTTGGTTCGTCCGTTGAATCCCGGCTCGATCACGGTCTTCGAGGGATTGTCCCAGACCAATCCATAGCCGTAGTTCGTCACCACAAACGGCACACAGATGCTGGGCGCAGCGGTCGCATTGTAGTTGTGCCAGCATTCGACCCGCCGTCCGCGATGGTCGAGATATCCCTCCTGATTTTGGCCAAGGCCGTAATAGTGCTCGTCGTCCGGCGAAACGAAACTCGCGCCGACCTGGTAGAAGTCCAGATCCGAGGGTCGCTTGTCGTGCAGAATTCCGGCATTGCCGTCCTTGTAGTTCGGCACCGACATCGACCAGCCGTTCATTTCGAGCAGACGTTTCCCGTCTTTGCTATCGACTGTGACTCGCGCCCATGGGACGGAGCCGCTGAAATATTTCGAGATGTCGCGTACCGTGATCGGCATGTCTTTCGCATCATTCTTCGAGGGTGGATGGTACGCGTTCACGCTCACCGTCATGCGCGATGATTGGTAAACGTCATCCGAGTTGGTGGTGTGGCGCGTCCAGCCTTCCGCTGTGGGATGCGCGACGAATCCGAATCCCGGCGCGGCCAGCGCCTGATCTTTCTGCGTGCTCAAAGTCACGCGAATAATATTGGGCGCATAAGGTTCGAGCACGATGGTGGTCTCGCCGTGATCGAGCACCAACCGGTTCTCTTCGGCGAATGCGGAGATACTCAGCAGCGAACACATCAAAACTGCCAACCAAAATTGGTGGAAGGGAGCTTTCGTGTGGAGAGGCGGTCTTGGGTGGAGCAGCGCTTTAGCCCTGCATTTTGGCGATATATTTTCAAAGGCGGCTTTAGCCGCTGAATTGGGCTCAGGGGCCGAAGCCCTTTCAGAATTAAGAATTCCCCGCGCAGCACTAAAGCGCTGCTCCACCCATCTCCGATCATCGGAATTTATCAACCTTTGCCTCCTCTTGCGGTTTCAACCGCACGCAGCACCGCCCTGGCTTTGTTCATCGACTCCTGATATTCGGTTGCCGGGTCGGAATCCGCCACGATTCCTGCGCCGGCTTGCAAGTACGCCTTCTTGCCCTTCATCAGCATGGTGCGGATGGCGATGCAGGAATCCAGATTGCCCGCGAAGTCGGCGTAAAGCACCGAACCACCGTAGATTCCGCGTCGCGTGGGCTCCAGTTCTTCAATGATCTGCATGGCTCGTACCTTCGGGGCGCCGCTCAATGTGCCGGCAGGGAAGCAGGCAGCGAACGCATCGAGTGCGTGCAACTCCGGCCGCAGCTTACCTTCGAGCGCGGAAACAATGTGCATTACGTGCGAGTAGCGCTCCACATACATCAGGTCTTTCACTTTCACCGAGCCATATTCGCTCACCCGGCCAAGGTCGTTGCGTCCCAGATCGACCAGCATCACGTGCTCGGCGCGTTCCTTTTCGTCAGAGAGCATTTCCTGTTCAAGCTCATGATCCACAGTCGCGTCTTTTCCTCGCGGTCGAGTGCCGGCAATAGGACGGTACTCAAGCTTCCGTCCGGTGACGCGAACCAGCATCTCAGGCGACGAACCGAGAATGTGGGTGTCGCCCATTTTTAGAAAATACATATAAGGAGACGGATTCACGGCGCGCAGGCAGCGATAGATATCGAACGGTGCCGCTTCCGGCGTGAAGTCGAGCCGCTGCGAGAGCACCACCTGAAAAATGTCTCCCGCAGCGATATATTCCTTCGCTTCCCGCACCGATTGCTCATACCGCGCTTGCGCGGTCAGGGAGCTGGTCTTCAGCTTTCCTTTGGGCTTTTTCGCCTCACTCGACCAATCGTTCGGCCGCAAACCTCGTGCCAATTTCTTCTCAATTGCAGAAATATCGGCAACTGCGCGGTCGTAAGCCTTGCGCGGGCTTTCGTTGCGCACGTCCGCGGCCGCAATAATGTGAATCTGGTGATGCAGGTGATCGAACGCCAGCAGGCGGTCGAAAAACATCAGCACGCAGTCGGGGAGATCGAGGTCGTCTTTGGTGTCGTCGCCAATATTTTCCAACTGGCGGACGATGTCGTAGGAGCAAAATCCCACCGCGCCCGCAGTAAACGGAGGCAATCCGGGCACGTGCGCCGGCGTGTGCTGTTGCAGAAGCTCTTTTGCGATCTGGAAAATGTTGCCTTCACGCTGCTCACGTTTTTTGCCGCTGTCTTTTGCCGGACGTTCGATCGTGATCTCGTTTCCACGCGCGCGAAGTTGCATGTATGGCCGCGCCCCGAGAAACGTGTAGCGCCCGATCTGCTCGCCCCGCTCGATCGATTCCAGCAGAAATGCGTTCTTCTCCTGGTGTGCGATCGCGAGGAACGCCGATACCGGCGTCATCAGGTCCGCCATCACGGACTTGACCACCGGCACCAGCGTAGCCTCGTGCGCGAGGCGAGAAAATTCCTTGTAATCAGGGCGAAGCATTCAGGGAACGAGGATCACACATTATAGGAGATTTGTTCGGAAGGGCCATCGCCAACCCTTGTTGGCACAACAGAAGCGCAGGTTATTCGCCGCTCGACGCGGCCGCGTGAAGCTTCGAGTTTTCTGCGGGACGTCGCAACTGAAGCATTCTCAAAATCCAATATCCTGCCATACCGGCGGCAAGATGCTTCAACGTATGGCCGCTTACGATGTGAACGAATTCAAAGATGGGTCGGTCTGCCGTCTCGAATATTTTCGCCAAGACATAAAATCCGGCGACAACTCCGAAATCCAATCTTCGCGAGTACTGCGCGGGCGTGAGCAACGCGATGACCAGCACGAGCGCGGAGTAGAGTTGTACGGCAGCGTAGAACCGCAAGTCACCATGTCCCTGCAGTTCCGAGTAGTGCCACTGCACGACGCTCGCGATTCCAACCAGCAGAAGAAGCGGAAGAACGGTCAGCCCCGCCGTGACGTTGACTCGTTCGCAGACCACCGCACTTACCAGCCCCGCGAAAACGATGGTCATCGGCAGCCGGTCCCAAACTAGTCGCGTGTTGTCTGGTGCCAAATGATAGTAGGCGGACCCAAAAGCGGTCAGGAGCAGCCCGAAGAAGACGAAAAGGTAAGGAATGCACTCTCGGTAGTCGACGAAACAAAGTCGCAGCCGTTCACGACCCGAACCAATAACAAATGCGAGTCCCCAAAATCCGACGACCGCGAATGCTACATTCGAGGCTACATCTCCGAAATTGCGCACGCCGAGAAACGAACGTCGATCGGCGAAGTGATGGTATGAAAGCGGTTGAGGGATAGGTCGCAAAGAGGTCGCGATGATTGCGATGGTCACCGCGAGTCCCAGCATCACCAGAGCGCCATTGCGTTTGGATAGCAGAGGAAAACCTTCGCTTAGTTGGTCGTGTCACACCGCGGGAAGAAGACGACATAGTCGTACCGCCGCGTACTGACCACGTGCGGCTTCAGCAGCTGCGGTATTAATCTATCGAAAATTCGTGAGCCAATACATATTAAATCGGCCAAAGCTGCCCTAAGCAAAGCAATTGTGCTCTAATCTTTCCTTCCATGGCCGCCAGGGTCCCATCCTTCGCCAAGATCAACCTCGGCCTGCACATCGGGCACTTGCGGGACGATGGCTTTCACCAGCTCCGCACCGTCTATCAAACCGTTGCGCTGCATGACGTGATTCGCATTTCGGTTGAACGCGGTTCAGGCATCGAGATCCGCGGCAAAGATCCCCGGGTTCCGAAAGATTCGACTAACACCTGTTGGAAGATTGCCGAACGCGCAATGGCTGCACTTAAGGCGAAGGGACGAGTTGTCATCGAGATCGAAAAGCGGCTTCCGGTCCAAGGAGGTTTGGGCGGGGCATCGGGAAATGCGGTTGCGGCTTTGCTGGGTCTTGAACGCTCTCTGCGAAGGCAGCTTTCCGTCGCGGATCGTCTGCGAATCGCCGCGGAGGTCGGCTCCGACATCCCGCTGTTCCTGGTTGGCGGCACAATTCTCGGTGTCGGACGCGGAGAGGAGGTGTATCCGCTCCCGGATTTGGCCGCGACGCCCTGCGTGATCGCTCTGCCAGAAATCGCAGTTTCGACGCCGAAGGCTTTCGCGGATTGGGACGAAAACATTGCCGAGGATGGCTATGCGGGGACGGGCGAGGACGCCCGTCCCCGCATAGCCGTTGCGAAATTGACCGCGTCGGCCCCGTCCGATAGAATGTCACTGTTCAGCCGTGAGATTTCCGCGTGGCTGAGCGCGGCTGAAATCAAGCATAGCCGCGCATCCGGTGTCTCCGCTCGATTGAAGAGAGGAGGCCGGGCCGAGAGCCTACTGCTCGACCTTGTCCGAACCGGGATTGAAAACGACTTCGAAAAAGTCGTCTTTCCTGAATATCCCGAATTGCGCGAGGTCAAGAGTGTGCTCGAGAGGGCTGGCGCAATTTATGCGTCTTTATCCGGCTCAGGTTCCGCGATTTACGGATTGTTCGCCACGCGTGAGAAGGCGGCGGCAGCAGCTAAAAAGCTTGAGAGGCAAGGCACGCGCGCGGTGGTCACAAGCACGTTGACACGGCGGCAGTATTGGAGGAAGCTCTTAGCCTTTAGCTCTTAGCTTTTAGCCACACCAGGGTTAATTTAAGCTAACGGCTAAGAGCTAACAGCTAAGAGCTGGACCTATTGGGCCGTCGACTAATGGTAGGTCAAGTGCCTTTGGAGCACTTTGTCTAGGTTCGAATCCTAGCGGCCCAGCCAGAAAAGCAGTCGTGGGTCGCGCGTCGTACGCAGGAGTCGTTGTTCAGCTCACGACGTGGGACGGACGGCGCACGACGAAGTTGCTAACGACCAAGGACTAACGACCAACGACTCACATGGCAACCCTTGCAACGGCGGCCGAAAAAAAGATGAGCTCAGACGAGAAGCCGGAGCGCAAGCCGCATCGCGCCCGGGTGGACGACAAGTTCAAGATTTTCTGCGGCACGGCCAATCAGCCTCTTGCCGATGAAGTCTGCGCCTTTCTTGGCATGACGCGCGGGCAGGCGCTGGTCACGCGCTTCAAGGATGGCGAGGCTTACGTTCAGATTCAGGAGAACGTTCGCGGCGCGGACGTTTTTGTGATTCAGCCCACGTGCCATCCGGTCGATCAGCACCTGATGGAATTGTTGCTGATGATGGATGCGCTCAAGCGGGCTTCGGCCCGGCGCATCACCGCGGTGATTCCGTATTACGGTTATGCGCGGCAGGACCGCAAAGACAAGCCGCGTGCACCGATCTCGTCAAAGTTGGTGGCGGATTTATTGACGACCGCCGGCGCGCACCGGGCGTTGATCGTTGATTTGCACGCGCCGCAGTTGCAGGGATTTTTCAATATCCCGGTCGATCATTTGTTTGCATCGCCGGTATTGGTCGATCACTTCCGGAAGTTGAATCTTCCGAACCTGACGGTGGTTTCGCCGGACGCGGGCGGCGTGGAGCGCGCGCGATTTTTCGCGAAGAAAGTCGATGCCGCGCTGGCGATCGTCGACAAGCGCCGAGTTGAGGCCAACGTGGCGGAAGTAATGAACGTAATCGGTGACGTTCGCGGCCGCACCTGCCTGGTGATCGATGATTTGATCGACACCGCGGGCACGCTGGTAAAGACGGCGAGCGCCTTGATGGACAACGGCGCCACCGCGGTTTACGCCTGTTGCTCGCACCCGGTGTTTTCAGGCCCCGCGATCGAAAACATTATGGAGTCGTGCATTCGCGAAGTGGTGGTTACCAACACGATTCCGCTGTCTGAAGCCGCAAGGAAAGTAAAGACCGAGTGCGGCGGCAAGATTACGGTTCTTTCCATCGCTGGATTGATCGGACGTGCGATCCAGTCGATTCATGAAGAGACGTCTGTGAGCAAATTGTTCTTATAGGAATTCGAATATGGCTACCGCAACACCAGAAAAGAATTTGTTGGAAGCCCAGCAGCGTACGCCGGGCACGAAGAACGATGCGCGCCGCGTGCGCCGCGACGGCAAGATTCCCGCGGTCGTCTACGGAGCGGGAAAACAAGCCCAGCCCATCAGCGTCGATCCGCGCCAGGTCTCGCGAATCTTGCATTCTGAGACCGGGCACAACACGGTTTTTGATCTGACGCTTGATGGCGAGCGCGCCAAGGCCATGATCGTGGACTGGCAATATGAGCCTATTAAAGGCTCGCTCTTGCACATCGACTTGAAGCGCATTGCCATGGACCAGAAGCTGCGGGTCAATGTGCCGATCGAGCTGGTCGGCGAACCTGCCGGCGTGAAACAGCAGGGTGGAATTCTTGAGCAGATCGCGCGCGAAGTTGAGATCGAGTGCTTGCCGGCTGACATTCCCAACGAAATTCAACTGAATGTTGCAGAGCTGGTCTTTGGCATGGTACTGCGCATTGCTGACCTGCCGAAGAACGAAAAGCTGAAGTACCTCAGCGATCCCGATCAGCCGGTCGCGCACATCATCACCATTAAGGAAGAGGAAGCTCCGGCTGAGGCGGCGGTTGGCGAAGCAGCGGCAGCACCTGCTGAACCTGAAGTCATCAAGAAGGGCAAACAGGAAACTGAGGAGGGCGCAGAAGCTGCGCCTGAGAAAGCTGAGAAGAAGGAAAAGAAGTAAGGGCGTCGTGCGTCGTCCGTCGTGCGTCATCCGCAAAGACGGATGGTTTGGCGCGCGACGCACGACCCGCGACGTGCGACGATTAAACGCACGTGAAGCTGATCGTGGGACTTGGCAATCCGGGACCAGAATACGAGCTCACGCCGCACAATTTGGGCTTTCTCGCGATTGACTGGATTGCGGACGACTACGGGATTGAAGTCCGAAATCGTCAGTGCCGTGCGTTAACGGCGCGGACGACGATCGGGCAGGAGCAGGTGGTTCTCGTCAAGCCCGAAACGTTCATGAACCTGAGTGGCTTGGCGGTTGGCGAGCTGGTCAGGAAATTGGAGATAAGTCCGGAAACGGACTTGGTCGTAATTCAGGACGAGTTGGATTTTCCGTTCGGCTCGTTGCGTGTGCAGCGCAATCGCTCCTCGGCCGGGCACAACGGGATTGAGTCAATCATTGACTCGCTGGGGACGAAAGACTTCGTACGCATCCGGATTGGTGTTGCGCCGGAGCACGAGGTACGGGACGGAAAAGAGTATCTGCTTTCGCCGATGCGGAAACCGCAGCTCAACGCGCTCGAAGCAGTGCTCGATGAAGTCGCGGAAGCAGTAAAGATGATTGTGACAGAAGGCCCGGCGGCGGCGATGCAGAGGTTTAACAGGAAGCCGGACATGAAAGACGAAAGTGATTAGTGGCTAGTGGTCAGCAGTGCCGTGGTGATTCACATGGCTGGCATTTTGACGGCAAACTGACGACGAGCCACTGACCACTGGTTTTTTGGAGAGTGCAATGAATCGTACTTACGAAATGATGTTTATTGTCCGTCCTGACATGACGGAGGAAGACCAGGACAAGCTGATTTCCAACCTGGAACATGCTGTCACATCTTCCGGCGGACAGATGAAGAACGTGGAAAAAATGGGCAAGCGACGCCTGGCCTACACCGTCCGCAAATTCAACGATGGTGTTTTCGTGCTGCTTACGTTTGAAGGCAGTGGCGGGCTGGTGCATGAACTTGAGCGCCGCCTGCGGGTAAGCGAACCGGTGATCAAGTTCCTCAGCGTGCGTATTGATGAGGAGCAGAAGCGTCTTGACAAGATCAAGGCAATTCGCGACGCCAAGCGCAAGGTTGCGCCGGTAGCGGCAACGCCGGAAGCAGCCGGAGAGGCGCCGGCAGTGACGGCGTAAGGAACCGCGTCGAGCGCTTTGCGTCTCACGTCGCACGCACATCGTCCGACTCAGACCGCCACGTAAAGACGCAAGACCCAGGACACGCGACGCACGACGATTTTTGAATAAGGAGCATCATGGCTGAAGAAACTAGAGCAACAAGTACGGCGCCCGAAGGACAGGGCGGCAGTCACAGCGGGGAGCGTCGCCCTCCGCGATCAGGCCCTGGCGGACGCGAAGGCGGCCCCGGCGGACCAGGCGGCCGAAAATATTTTCGCCGCAAGAAGGTTTGTAAGTTCTGCGTCGAGAAGATTGACTCGATCAACTACAAAGACGTGCGTCTGCTGGCGCAGTTCGTTGCCGAAAGCGGCAAGATCGTGCCGCGACGTTTGTCGGGCGTATGCACCCCGCATCAACGCCGGCTGAGCTCGGCGATCAAGCTGGCGCGCAACATCGCCTTGCTGCCTTTTGCAGGACGAGCGGCATAACAAGCAGTTGTCAGTGGTCAGTTGTCAGTGGCCGGCAGAAACTCAAATGCTACTGATCACTGACCACTAGCCACTGACCACTTTTCAGGAGCCATCATGGAAGTCATTCTCAAAGAAGATGTCGCGAAGCTAGGCTCGCGTGGAGATGTCGTCAAAGTCGCCGAGGGATACGGACGTAATTTTTTGCTGCCTCGCCGTTTGGCGATTGAAGCCAGCGCCGGCAACAAGAAAGTCATCGAGCAGATGCGCGCCGCTGCCGTGCGCCGTTCGGCGAAAGAAAAAGCCCAGGCGGAAGAACTCGCGAAGCAATTCGATGGAGTTTCGGTTTCGTTCCAGCGCCGATCGGGCGAGCACGATCAGCTATTCGGGTCGGTCACTTCGGGCGATCTTGCCGACGCGCTCGAAAAGAAGGGCTTCAACATCGACCGTCGCAAGGTCCAGTTGCACGAACCGCTGAAGACTCTCGGCGAATTTACCGTCCCGGTGAAGTTGCACAAAGACGTTACTGCTCACCTGAAGGTCGTGATCGAGAAGGAAGCAGCAGAGTAAGTTAGAGTGACTTGTGGCAGGTGGTCACTGGCTGGTGGTCAGTCCGTGCTACTACTACTCACGAATCACGAGCCACTAGTCACGAATCAACTGGTCACTGCTTTCCCGGACACAAACCTGTTTCCCGCGACGATGTATCTCAACGGCATATCGGCCGCCTTTGTGATCCCAATTCTTTTCGTGATCAAAACTCGTGGAGGCGGCTGGCCATCCTCGGCGATGTAAAGGTCTGATTCCGGGCTCGTCAGATCTTTCCCATTATCGCGCTCTCGTCTGATTCCAAAGGCCGCCGCCATGCGTCCCGGGCCACTGGTCAGTCTTCGCAAATCGGAGTCTTGTTCGATGCCGCGCAATCCGAACATTTCATTCAGCCCCTTCAAGGGCTCCAGCGCGCGAAACAAAATTCCTCCCGGAGTTCCGTTGGGAAGACACGAAACATTCAGGCAGTAATGGTTGCCGTATATGAAATACACGTAGGCATGTCCAGGCGGACCGAATAGCACGGCATTGCGCTTGGTTTTGCCAATTGAAGCATGCGCAGCGGGATCCTCTACGCCGAGATACGCCTCAACTTCGACGATGCGCCCCGACAAGATTTTGCGCCCTGCGCGGCGCACCAGAACTTTTCCTAGCAGTTCCGGCGCGACTACCCGAGGGTCGCGGTCATAAAAAGATCGAGGAAGTATCCTACTTCGAGACAAACGCATTTTAGTGCGATTCTATCGTTTGCATCACCCCGGCAGACAACAAGGACACTGCTGCCCGCTAGTTCCAGGGCTAAGGTCCTGGCAAGTTCAATCGGTCTCTGTGGCCGGTCTCTGTAGCCCATGAATTGTTAGCCCCAACAGGCTTGTTCCACAAACGCGGGGAAGTTTTGTTAAAAATCGTGCGCCTCGAAAATTGCAGTGTTTATACTGATTGAGTTGCGCGAGAGTTCCCACCGAGAGAAACCATGATAGAGAGAATGGCCCGCCCGCTCTACGAGTCCGACCCCGAAATCGCCGCTGCCATCGATAACGAAACCCGGCGCCAGCACGAAGGCCTAGAACTGATTGCCTCCGAAAATTTCGTCAGCGAGGCCGTGCTCGAAGCCATGGGCTCGGTTTTCACCAATAAATATGCCGAGGGATATCCAGGCAAGCGATATTACGGTGGATGCGAGTACGCCGATGTGGTCGAGAACCTGGCGCGAGATCGCGCCAAGCAGCTGTTTGGCGCCGAGCACGCCAACGTGCAACCGCACTCGGGATCATCGGCGAACATGGAAGCGTACGCGGCGGTGTTGCAACCTGGCGACACAATTCTCGGATTGAACCTGGCGCACGGCGGGCATCTCACGCACGGGCATCACCTGAATTTTTCCGGCAAGACTTACAAGATCATTCCTTACGGCGTAACCAAAGAGACCGAAACCATCGACTACGACGATCTCGAAAAGCTCGCGGAGAAAGAGCGGCCCAAGCTGATTATCGGCGGAGGCAGCGCCTATCCGCGAATTATTGATTTTGCTCGCATGCGGCAGATTGCGGACAAAGTTGGCGCTCTCTATTTAGTCGACATGGCGCATTTCGCCGGGCTGGTTGCTGGCGGCGTGCACCCCTCGCCGGTGCCGCACGCGCACATCGTTACCTCGACAACTCATAAAACACTTCGCGGACCCCGCGCCGGAATGATTCTTTCGAAGCAGGAATTCGCCGCGGCCATCGACAAAGTCGTCTTCCCGGGAATGCAGGGCGGACCGCTCGTACACATCGTTGCTGCCAAAGCCGTCTGCTTCCGGGAAGCATTGCAGCCAGATTTCAGCGATTATGCGCGGCAGATCGTGGCGAATGCGAGGGTACTCGCAGAAGCATTGGCAGGCGAAGGATTCCGCATTATCTCCGGCGGAACGGACACGCATCTGATGCTGGTCGATGTCTTCTCTAAGGGCATGCTGGGCAGCGAAGCCGAAAAGGCGCTCGGTGAGGCTGGAATTACGGTGAACAAGAATGCCATCCCGTTCGACGCCAATCCTCCGATGAAGCCGAGCGGCATACGAATCGGCACTCCGGCCCTTACCACGCGCGGGATGAAGGAAACCGAAATGAAGCAGGTCGCGCGCTGGGTGGCTGACGCGCTGAATCAGCGCAATGAACCCTCTGCTCTTGCTCGCATCCGCCAGCGCGTAACGGAACTGGCCGATGCGTTCCCCCTGTATGCAGAGCGAAGGGAGAAGGCGCAGGCGGAAGCATAGGCTGACCCGGATGTCATTTGCGGAGATGAAGAAGCCACAGCTGGATGAGTCAAAAGCCGGTGAGTACATAGGTAAGACCATCTTGCTCGGAGTTAGCTACTTGGATCAGAATCAAAAGTTGCTCAGGCAACGCCAGTGGGTTGGCACAATTTTGACATTCTCCAATACAGAAGGGATCACGATAAAATTGCGAGACTCAGACGTGCCTTGCGCCCTTCCACCAGATCCCCGTGGTATTCAGAAAGCAAAGCCAGGCGTCTACAAGTTGCGATCTACAGGTGAGGAGGTCGTCGATCCCGATTACCTTGCTACCTGGACATGTGTCGCGCCCGAGAAGTAGAAAAATGATGGGCTTTACTGTTTGATGTTTACAATCTCTTTGTGCGTATTGCCATCGACATTCGCCGGATCAACGAGTTCGGCGTCGGCACTTATACCCGCAACATCATTCGCGCGCTGGCGCAGCTAGACCACGACCACGAATATTTCCTCCTGGGCCCCACTGAAAAAGTTGGAGAAATCGGCAAGCTGCCGGGAAATTTCAAGGCCGTCTCTCTACCTCCGACCGATACCATGCGCGGCGAGCTGCAATGCCGCACCGTGGTGAAGCGCCTTGGGTGCGACCTTACCCATATTCCTCACCTGTTCTGGTTTCCGCGCGGCCTGCCGTGCCCTTACGTAGTAACGGCGCACGATCTGCTCGACCACATGTACCGCGCCCGCAGCGGTTCGGGCATCAAACGCTACCTGCATTTCAATCTCACCCGCCGGGTACTGAGAGGCGCAGCTCGCATATTCGCGGTATCCCGCTTCACCAAAACTGAAATTCAAAAACTCTTTGGTATTGACCCTGCCAAGATCGAGGTGATTTACAACGCTATCGATCAGCGCTTCCTTTCCGGACACTCCACTGACGCCGACCGCAAATTCCTGGCGGAGCGCTACCAGGTCACATATCCGTTTCTGCTTTATGCCGGCCGCATCAGCCCGCACAAAAATCTGGTGCGCATCATCGAGGCGTTTTCCGCGCTCAAGGCGGATCTGGTGAAACAGGAGCTCTATCCGGATTTGAAGCTCATCATCATCGGCGACGAGCTGTCAAAAAATCCTGATCTACGCCGTACCGTAGTACGCGGCGGAGTACAGAACGATGTGCGGTTCATGGGATTCGTTCCCATCGATGTGCTACGGATTTTTTACGACTTGGCAAAAGTATTCGTTTTCCCATCGCTCTACGAGGGCTTCGGCCTACCTCCCCTTGAAGCCATGGCGCACGGAACCCCGGTGCTGACTTCGAACACGTCTTCCATCCCGGAGGTGGTGGGCAATGCAGCGGTGATCGTAAATCCGGAAAATGTTTTCGAGATTATGCGCGCGCTCGAGCGCGTGCTGCTCGACCAGCCGCTGCGCGAAAAGATGCGGCTGCGCGGCTATGAGCAGGTGAAGAAGTTTTCCTGGAAGAACGCGGCCGAATCCATCCTCGCCGCCTACGAGCAGATTGCGGGGGTTCACTCCGGCACGCAGCCGGTACGACAAGTAGCAAACTCCTGACTACGACTTTGCCAGCGATTGCCCGGGAGATTTACGCCCCAGCAAGGACAACTTCGCCTGCAATGGCGAGCGTTCAGCATCAGTTTTTGCCGCGGCCAGGCGCTTGCGCAGCTTTAGAATTTTTTCGTGACGGGTGCGGCGTCGGCGAATTTCAGGACGGCGGCTGGGTGCAGACATTCAGGCTTGCTCCTGTTGTGATGTTTTTGAAGCGCCGAGATCAGCTTTGATAGTGCGATCCAACGCAAATAACTATTCAAAGCTCTCATAGGTTTTCTGTCAACCTGGCGCGCCTTCTGTCAACCCGGCACAAAAAAAACGGGCCGGCTCTCGCCGGCCCAATGCGTTGTGGCTCTAGGTCTCAGTGACCTCTTGGCCCTCTCTGCTCATGCTCGGCTCGCGGGGCGTTCTCATGCTGCGGATGAGGCGCGTTCTGATGCGGAGCATTCGCCGGATGATATGAAGTCGGACGCGCCCCATTCTGCGGGCGCATGTTGTTGTGATTCTCCGGGCGGGGAGCGCTGCCGTGATTCATATCATTGTGGTTCATCCCATTGTGGGCAACTGGGCGTGCATGTTCCTCCGAGCGCGGCGCGTTCTGCGGATGCGGAACGGGCCGGTTCATCGCATGATTGTCAACGCGATGGTTGTTCATTGGAGAAACATGTTCATCCCGCGCCGCAACCGTGCCGTGACCATGGAATTCACCAGGCCGCGCCGTAGCTGCAATCGCCGGACGCCCATGATTCACCGACGCGAGAAATTCGCGATTGCCGCGAGCGCTGTGTTCGTGGTCCGCCTGCATCCTGGTCTCTTCGAAGTGATGCTCATGCATGGCCATTTCTTCACCGCGGCTTGGCCTCGCGTTGATTCCATGCGGACCGCCGTTGAAGCTTACGCGGTTCACGGTGACATTGTTGACCACCGTCCGGTTATAAACGTGAACGTTGGTGATCGTCACATTGCTGACGGAACGGTTGTAGAAGAAATGCCCGCCGCGCCATTCCCCACCATAGAAACCCACGCCCGTATATCCGAAGCCGTAATTCACGCCGCCATAAAAGCCGACGTGCGGTCCCCAGTAGCCGACATGCCAGATGTATGCGCCGCCGCTCCATCCCCAGTAGCCGGGCGTCCAGAGCAATCCAGGACGAGGCGCCATGACCCAGGTTCCAGGCACCCAGTAATACCCGTCAGGGCCGTAGGCCCAGTAGCCCGGCGTCCAGATGTAGCCATCGCCCGGGCACGCCGGCTGCACATAAACCGGCAGGGCCGGTGGGGCAATCGCCACCGAAATAACAACGCCAGCCGACGAGGTTGCCGGAATCGCGAGCACCGTCCCCAATAACATCAGCGCCATTAATAGGCTGCGGAGGTAGCGCATAGTTTGCATGATCTCTCCCTTTCGTTTTCCACACGCGAAGACCGCGCGTGCTCGGGACTCTCAGTCCGCGTCGCGGCTGAGGGTAGTTGCAATATCAAAGACGAAACTGGCGCTTTCATAACCGATCTTCATAACCGCTGCACGTATAAACGCCAGAATCGAAAATTTGTTGCTGACGAAGGGGTACTACTGATTTTACAAGGGGTTGCAGGACACTTTTTCCGCAGATTACAAAGGAGAATTACGTCAGTAACGGACCTTCGCGCAAGCAAATTTTGATTTGTCAACAGCTTAAAGTTCCCTCGTGACCTTCGCTTGTGCTTGTGCGCTCTGAACGTTACTACGAATCAGAGGTTCCTCTGATATGCTCATCGCTGAATCGTTTTAACTGGAAAGCAATGTCCTCACCCACGCGTGCTGCTCAGTCACAATTTCTCTCCGCGTTGCAAGTCAGCAAGAGCCGGTTGCCCTATCTTTCACAAAATGACTGGACACTCATTATTGATCGATCGAAACCGGTGAGGTTCAAAGCCAAAGAAGTAATGATTCAGCAGAGCATCACCTCGAAAGTCATCTATCTGATCGCGTCCGGCAAGGTCAATGTCAGCATTTGGGGGACACAACTGGCGCGTCTCGGCCCCGGCGAGATTTGTGGCGAAATGGCGTTTCTTGAGGACAGCACTCCGAGCGCAACCGCCATTGCAGAAGATGAGGTGCAGGCATTTGCTGTGGAATGGCAGAGCCTGGTGGAATTATTCGAGTTGTTTCCGCATTTGGCATCGCGCTTCTATCGCTCCCTAGCGGTGAATTTATCGCGCCGTTTGCGGGAACAGATCATTCCGAAAAAGCGTTAGTCTGCCATAACAAAAAAGGCGCGCTCAGCGCGCCTTTCTGCCTCGACCGTCCTAACTACGCTGCCGCACTGTGTACAGCTGATGCCCCTTCTTCCTTGTAGACTGCCGCGCCTACGATGGTGGCGATGACCATTTCAACTAATGCCACGACTGCGGTAATCAGCAACAAGCGCGTTGGAAATAGCCCCGACGGGTAGTTCGCAAGGTTCGCAAGCAAAACTGCAAGCACCCAAGTCGCCAGCCCGGCGCGGGCTGCCGTACCGACGCCGGCGCCATAGCGGGGACGGATTGCCGCGTAGACCCACACCGCGCCAATACCAGCCAGAAAACCCCAAACGTTATATACCGCGATGGCGCTGCCGCTGATTTGTGGCGACTTCCCCAGAGCCTGCATCACCTGTCCCCAGTCGTTTTTCAAAACGATCCCGTTGGTCACAAACTCGAACACATTGATTACCAGCCCGGCAAGTAAACCTCCGGCCACAACTCGAACCCGGTTTGTATGTGCCATAGATTCTCCTTTGGCCGTCCGTGCGGAACGCCGGATCGAATGCGGTTTTTTAGGAGGCGCCGACGGTACGGAAACCCACGACCGAAAAAGCAGCAGAATTATGTACCTTTTCTGTGCGATTGCCAATGGAGAAATTGCGGAGCGCTAAAAAGGAGCCGAGGGCCAATGCCTAAAACGCGCCTGTGGACTCAAATACAATTCGGCGCGCTGCCATATCATCAATTGCGGAATCATTGAGGGCAAAGAGTTCTTTTAAAACAGACCTGGTGTGCTCTCCAAGCAAGGGCGCGGGAGAGTTTGGGGATCCCGGAGTATCCGACAATTTGATCGGGGTTCCGGTGACATGGTGCCGTCCGGCAGTTGCGTGCTCAATGGTGGGGAACATTTGCCGCACTTCGCATTGCGGGTCGTCGGCCACCTCGCGAAAATTTCTGACCAAGGAGCAGGGGATTCCCGCCTCGCGAAATCGCCCGATCCACTCCTGAACCGGCCGCTGCAGGAAGATTTGTTCGAGCATTGGCTCCAGGACATGGCGGTTCTCTATGCGCGCGGCATTTGTGCAATAGTCAGGTTTTTTTTCGAGATCAGGCTGCTCGATCGCCGCGCAAAAACTTGCCCACAATTTCTCGCTGCCGATCGCGATGGCAATATCGCGATCTTTGGTGTGGTATGCGCGGTAGGGTACGATCGTCGGGAACGCGGTCCCCATGGGCTCCGGCAGGACTTTCGATGCCAGGAAAGTCATGTAATTCGAGCTCATCGTCGAGATCATGCCGTCGAGCATGGAGATATCGACAAATTGTCCGCGGCCAGTTTTCTCTCTTGCTTGTAGTGCGAGCAGAATTCCAATTACCGCGAAAAGCCCGGCTGTAACATCCGTCACGCCATAACCACAGCGTACCGGTTCACCTTCCTCTGTACCGGTAATGCTCATCAGCCCGCTCGCAGCCTGCATTACCAAATCCATGGCAGCTTCGTCGCGCGAGGGGCCCTCCTGCCCGTAGCCGGAGATCGAACAATAAATCAGCCTCGGATTTCGGCGGTGAACAGTTTCATACCCCATGCCGAGGCGATCCATAGATCCGGGGCGAAAATTTTCGACCAGCACATCAACTTGATCGATCATTCGCAGGCAGAGATCAAGACCCTCCGGATGCTTGAGGTCGATGCATATTCCTTCCTTGCCCCGATTCAGCCCCAGGAAAAATCCGGAGATGCCGCCGACGAAGGGAGGTCCCCATCCCCGGCCCATGTCGCCGGTCTGCGCTTCAAGCTTGTAAACCTTGGCGCCGTAGTCGGAGAGCAGCAGCGTGCAGTAGGGACCCGCCAAAGCGTGCGAAAAATCTAGTACTCGAATTCCACTGAGAGCAGAGGCAGACTTATCCGGCTTAAGGGGCTGCATTCGTTTGGAACCTGGTCCAGGATTCAGCTGACCGCCCGGAAACCAGGAAAGTTGCGACTCACATGAAAATATGTCGCGGTGAGATTCCGGTCAACGCCACGCATTCTATCACTGGATGGGACAGGAAACTTGAGTCGCGGTCCCGGTTGGAGGTTCTACCTTGTCGCGTTGCCGTTGGGATCGAGTTTTTGAAGCCGTCGTTCTTTCTCTTCGAGTAGCCGATTGATCTCCGCTACAAGCTCGATGAGCTTCTTCGGGTCTTGCTCAACGGCAGCTTGAGCGCAAACCTGCTGCCAGCGCTCGATCGATTCCCCATTCATGACAACCCCACAGAAAGAAGTTTTAACTCCGGTTTAGATCAAAGTCAACAAGTGTCATATACATATATATGATATTATATGATGAATGAAAAACAGACAGAGGAATCCGAATCGAACTGCCCTGCTAATTACCTGTTCACGAGAAGAAGCGGAGCGGATCAGGGCTGCTGCCCAGCGTGAGCGCAGGAGCATCAGTGGTTTCGTTATGAATGCCGTGATGACAAGGTTCACGCTCGAGGAACGTATTCAGGAGCGACGAGAGAAGCGGCAACTTTCAAATGGAGGGCTTAAAGGAACCACTTTATTAAACGGGGAGAAACGACTCGACACCACATAGCCCAGTCCGCATCCTAATAAGCCCTTTCGCGCGAAACGGCAAAAGTGGAAATAGCATAAGGAACGGCCATGAAAGACCCAACAGCGGATACACGACGCGCCGAACTGGAGTTCCTGCGGGCCGAGCTGACTACAGGGTTGACTTTATCGAGGATCGCTCTCGATGCGAAGGACGAAGACAAAATCGATCGCAACCGCATTAACGCCCGAAAGGCGTATGACTCCATTTTGCACTATATGCCAAAGACGTTCCTGCCAACTCCCGAATGGGAAGAGATCAAATCAAGACTGGCGCAACTCAAGGCTGAATTGAAATTGTTGGGGGAAGACATTTAGCAGTGGGCGATTGCTTCGCTGCTAAGATGACCGCGTGCCGACCGCCGGGGTTCTCGCCATTTTAGTGTTCGTCTTCTTCGCCACGAGCGTCATTAGCGTTGCGACCGGCAGCACATCTTTAGTCACTGTTCCAGTGATGATAAGCCTCGGCATCGAACCGCACGTTGCGGTCACGACAAACATGCTGGCTCTCACCTTAATGAGCCTCGGCGGCTCACTGCCGTTCATCGGTGAAAAAGCCGTAAACCGCTCTCGACTTCCTCTGTGCATCGCGCTGACCGCCGCGGGGTCATTGATCGGCGCCCTATTTCTCCTTAAGGCCCCCGTCCGAAGCTTACAAATCATTATCGCGGCCTCAATGCTGGTGATCGTGATCTTTTCACTGTTGCACAGGAGCGCGGGTCTCGAAGCCAGCGACATGCCAGTCTCGCGCTATTCGGATACTACGGGCTATGTCCTGACATTTTTTCTAGCGATATATGGAGGGTTCTTTAGTGGCGGATACGTAACTATCCTGACCGCGGTCTTCGTCCTGTTCTTCGGAATGAGCTTGCTGCATTCCATGGCGACCACAAAGGTGGTCAATCTCGTCTCTTCGGGAGTTGCGACCCTTGTTTTCGCGTGGCGCGGTGTTTTGAATTACAGGCTCGGGCTGCTTCTGGGAGTGGTTATGTTCATCGGCGCGATGATAGGGGCACATGCCACGCTAAAGATGAGTGCTTTGTGGCTCCGCCGCATCTTTCTGGCTGTGGTTTTCGCCTTGTCTTTAAGAATGTTGCTGATGTTGAAAGGGTGACCCGGCCGGCCGTTAGATCTACGCTTGGGTTACGGAGGCGAAGAACAAAAATATGAAAGCAGCCGGACCTATAAGTTGAGGCGCCTTGCGGGCGTGAGCGAAGCGGGAGCCCGCAGCCGAAATCCTGAGCGCAGCCGAAGGACCTCTAAAGCTTATGAAAGCAGCCGGACCTATAAGCCGAATTCTGTCCGCAGGATTGCTCCCGCGGGACGGCCATTCCTCTGGGCCGTGCATTACTGCCCGGCTCTAGCGACCTACCCGGAGGTTTAGCGCACCGAGCCGGCACGCATCCGCCGTTGCCGGCGGAACTCCCTCCCTATTTGGTCTTGCTCCGCGTGGGGTTTGCCCTGCCCGCGCCATTACTGACGCGGCGGTGCGCTCTTACCGCACCTTTTCACCCTTACCCCGCCACCGTTGTGAGTAGTCTCCGCGAGCTTGACTTGTCTCCGCGATCCCTGCGGCGAAGAGCTTTTTCGCTTCGCCCAACCCGCACAAGTCTTTAACGCAGGGCTCGCCGAGCAATCCTGAGTTCGCTGAGATGTTCCAACCACTCACAACGGCAGCGAGGCGGTATGTTTTCTGTGGCACTTTCCGTCAATCGGCCTTGACGCCGACTTCCCGGACGTTATCCGGCACACTGCTCTGTGGAGTTCGGACTTTCCTCCCTTATCACTTGACGCGACAAGAGCGGCCGTCCGGTCCAGCTGCCTACCTGGTCATTATATTTGATGGATTGCGTCTGACGGTCAGAGTTAACAGCCTACCCGCGTTTGTATACATCCGGGTTTGCTCGGCACATGAAACGCTCGGGCTGCTCGAGCGGCGCAAAGCCAAATTTCGCGTATAGCGAGTGCGCGTCTTTGGTGGCCAGCATCCAGCGGCGAAGGTTCTGCAGCTTCGGATGCTTCACGATGCATTCCATCAGAAACTTCGAGAGCCCGCGGCCGCGATGTGACTCCAGGACGAACACATCGGCAAGATAGGCGAAAGTTGCATAATCGGTGATTGCGCGGGCGAAGCCCACCTGGCGGCCGCCTTCGAAAAGCCCGAAGCACAGCGAGTTTTCAATCGCGTGCTCGACCACATCGCGTGGAACTCCTTCCGCCCAATAGGATCTCTTCGAAAGGAATTCATAAATCAAATTGATATCCAGGCGCCCGCGGTCTGTGCTTACAAGAGCATTGCCCTGCCGGAATTCAACGGTGCTCATTCGACCTTCCACCTGCCTTTTTGAATGCTCTTCCCAAGAACGATGCCAGATAGTAGCCGTCCATGTACTTGTAGGGAGCTTCGCCGGTGGAGTAGTGCCCGCAAGGGAGCACGACCACTTTGTGATCGAGTGAGTGGCGTTCGAATTCCGCCACCACTTGCCGCGAGAATTCCGGCAGAAACGTCAGATCATATTTTGCATAGACGATCAGCGACTTCCTGGGGTAACGCGAAAATTGGTCGAAGTAAGACATCGGGCTGATCGCGCTCCACAGGCCTCGCAAGCGCTCAAGATCAATCTTCGGCTCAAGGCCCTGGCGAATATGCCGCGTCGATTGGCCATGCCACACGACATCGGCGAAGTAGGTCGAGGCGTGGTTGAAAGCTGCCACCTTGATTCGTTCATCGTGTGCCGCAGCCAGGAAGGCGTAGCACGACCCAAGACTGGTTCCGACAATGCCCAGGCGCTTGTACCCCTGTTGCTCGAGCCAATCGAGGCAGCAGCGGACGTCGATCACCCCCTGTCGGCATGCGTCAAGGGTGCGGCCAATGTTGGCGGAGACGGCATAGTCGGCGCGCCGAATCTCAGCCGGACGCCTAATATCGTGATACGGCATGCTGAGCCGCAGCACAGAAATGCCCAGACGATTCAGGATCCGGCAGAGTGAGGAATACGCCAGCGCGTCGGAATTCCAGTGCGGAAGAAGCACAACCGCGCTGCTGCCTTTCGCAGGAAACCAGCGAGCGTTGGCGGCATTATTTTCCGCATACGGCGTGCGAACCGGCGAGGTGAAGCGCAAAAAATCGGCGAAGGTTCCGCGAATCTTGGCCTCCAGCACGGGGTCTGGAATTTCGCGCGTGCTGAAGACCTGTACCTCGCGCGTTTCAATGCGGAAGTCGCGGGGAGTCTGGTAAGAAAAAAACTCATCGCTCGAGGCGACTGCCCGGCGGTTGTATTCGCGCAAGTAGTGTTCGCGCTGGTCATCGCTTTGGTTCGGCAAGAAGCCATTGCGGCAGGGCCATTCGCGCGTCCATTCAATTCCCCACTCCAGCGGACGGACAACGCGGTTGTTATCAACCGATGTAAGCCGGGTCTCCCAATCATGCATCCAGCGCGCGTAAAGTGAGGGCATCAGAACTAGGATAGCAGTGGACAATGGGCGGCCTTTAGCGATCAGCACTCAGCAGTCAGCATTCAGCGGTGAGCGGTGAGCAGCGAGCAACCAAGTGGAATACGCGCCCGGAGGAGCGCCTTCGACATTCCGCCCAGAGTTCGTAAGGAATCGTGTGCGCCATCGAGGCGATCTGCCTCGCATTCAGATGCTATACTCGCCGCCTGGAGCGTCAGCCATGCTGGGCAGCGTTACTCCGTTTTTCATTGTTGATGATTTGGCTAAGACGCTGGAGTTTTATCAATCGCGCCTGGCCTTCAATGTGCTGTACAAAGGTGGCGACCAAAACGGGGATTTCTGGGCCATGCTGGGACGCGACCGCGTCATGCTCATGTTCAAGAGCATTACGCCTGATATCCATCCCCAGCCGAATCACTCACGTCATGAATGGGCGAGCTGGGACGCTTACATATTTACAACTGACCCCGATTCTCTATACGCCGAGTTTCGTGCCAAAGAGGTTCCAATCCATCGAGAACTGGCCGATACGAATGACGGACTGAGAGCTTTCGAGATCAGAGACAACAGTGGATATGTGCTGTGTTTTGGCCGGCCGCTCAACGAGTAGCATGCCTTTGCGGTTGTAATCGCCTTACGAGATGTACTTCCTCGGTACTCGTTTCGAAATCGCACAGAGAATCTCGTAGGGAATAGTGTCAGCGAGTTCTGCGTGCTCGCGTGCATCCACACTCAGGCCATCCTGCGAGCCAAGCAGAATTACTTCGTCGGCGACTTCCACGCCGGGAATTCCCGTGACATCGACGGTGGTGAGATCCATCGAAATCCTTCCGACAATTGGGGCGTAATGTTCGCGCACGATGACGCGGCCATTTGATGAAAGTCCACGATTCAGGCCATCCGCGTAGCCGACTGGCAGAATAGCGATGCGCGCGGGAGCCTTGGTGACGTAGGTGCCGCCGTAACCGATGGCTTGGCCGGCACGCATCTCCCGAATGGAAAGAATGCGAGTCTTCCAAGTCAGGGCGGGCTTCACGCTGAGGCGAAGGCCGCGTCCACTTACGGCACGGCCGGCGCGCTCGAACGGGAGATGGTATCCATAGAGCGCCAGGCCCGGCCGAACCATTGTGTTCCAGCTCTCATGATGCGAAATTACCGCCGATGTGTTCGCCGCATGAATCAAATGCGGATCGAAGCCGTATTTCCGAACCGTACGGTGAGCAGCTTCGAAGCACTTGAGCTGCTCGCCGACCGATGGCGCATCGAGAACTTCCGATGAAGCAATGTGCGTCGAAAATCCTTCGACTTTCAGGTGTGAAGATGACTTCAGGGCTTCGCAGATTCGCGGCAAGTCCTCGGGAGCGGCGCCAAGCCGGCCCATTCCGGTGTCTACCTTGAGATGAACGGCTTGTTCGTTTACTCCAAGGCGCGTTGCCGCGCGATCGAGAAGTTCAATTTGGCCAACTTCCCACACTGTCGGCGTCAGTCGCAGGCGGATGATCTCTTCTTCTTCGCCGCGCCAGAAGCCGGTCATCAGCAGGATGCGAGTCGCAATTCCCTCTTCGCGCAAAGGTATGGCTTCATCGAGCGAAGTCACGCCCAGCCAGGTCGCACCTTCCTGCTCTAGCGCGGTGGCGCACTCGACTGCGCCGTGGCCGTACGCATAAGCTTTGACGACTGCGCAAATCGTCACGCCATCGCCGACGTATTCCGCTACTGTTCGGTAATTTTGCCGCAGGGCAGACAACGAAACTTCCGCCCAGGTTGGACGTGTCGCGGCACGCTTCGCGATTTCAATGGTGGCCACTTTCGCGATTATAGTTGTCGCACGGGAAGGCCACAGGTTACCGCTGGGCTACGGCGAACATGCTGAAGTTGAGCACATGATTCGTGTAAGAGCGGCTCTTCAGAGCCGCGTTCGCGCGACAACGTTCCAATGCGGCAGGCTTAAGCCCGCTGGTTTTAACGGGACGCCGACGCGGTCATAGATGGCCGCTCTTCCACAATCACCTTTGCAACACAAAATTCACGGTGATCTCGGTCTCCACTTCGATCGGTTCACCGTTGAGGTAGTAAGGTTTGTATCTCCACTGGCGAACTGCATCCAGAGCAGCCCGCACCAGAATTGGATGTCCGCTCTCTGTTTGCACGCACTCAATCACGCCTTCGCGGCTGATGAAAGCTTTTAAAATCACCGCACCTTGCAATCCGATCTGTTTGGCAATCGGCGGATATTGCGGCTCGACTTTGTGGATCAGATTTCCTTCCATCATCGCCGAGATGCGAATGTTGCGCGGGGTAACGGTCGGGTGCGGCACGGGTTGCGCGAGGTTGTCCGTAAGTGAGTGCAACATACCTCTCGGATCGCCAGAACCGATCAAGGCGTTAATATCCGGCGCCGTTGCGGTGCTATCGCCAAGTGAATGCGGGTGAGATGGCCCGAATGTCAGTGGGTGAAGGTTGACGAGTATAGGATGCTGGGTTGCGTAGCCGCCTCCGCGAACAGGCTGCTGAGCTGGTTCCGCAGGAGCGCCCTGTGAAAGCGGCAGGAATAAGGGATGAAAAACGCGAGGCAGCGAGTCCGGGTTTAGCAAGGGATAGACCAGGGCTGCGGCAACCACTGCAGCCTGCAACGTGAACGAAGCCAGCGCCGTCCAGCGGCGCGCGGGAACATCTTGGGAAATTGCCAGGCCAGAGAACATGACGTCTTCTCCTTGGCAGCGAATTCCGGATTCGCTGCTGGAGGTAAAGACACCATGGAACCGCAAGATGCAGTCGTGAACGCAAAAAATAAAGACCGCGATCACTCGCGGTCTTCAGGAACTCTCGCCGTCAGTGCGGTGTCGCGCTATTTCGGTGGCGTGGTAGATGTAGCCGGTTTGCTTCCTACCGGCGAAGTTGCCCGCGGAGCGCCGAGTCCAGTGCCGGCAGGTCTCGCCGAGCCCGACGTCGAAGCTGGCTTGGGCGGCGGCGCTACCCCGGATTGCACGTTGTAGGCCTCGACCACAGGCTTGGTGATGTCCACAGAAGGCGAGGCCCATACCACCTGGCCCTGCGGCCACGGATTCGATGTGTCGATGATCACTCCAAGCGAGTGCTCATTAGCATACTTGAGAATGATCGGGGCCATCTTCTGCAAGATCCGCTGACCGATCTCGTTCTGCTGTGTCTGGAAGTCCTCGCGCGCATCCTGAGCTTCGCGGTCAAGAGATTTTTGCTTGGTCTCAATCTGCCGCTGCAGATCGGCCTTGGCATCGTCATTCAGGCTGGCGCCCTGGGTGTTTAGCTTTTTCTTCAGCGCCTCGATCTCATCGTTCTTACCCTTGAGGTCATCGCTCTTGGGCTGAAACTTTTTCTGCAGCGCATCCATGTCACGTTGGCCTTCGTTGCTGGCGAAGATCGCGCCTTCAATATTGATGGCTGCGAGTTGCGACCCGCCGCCGGTAGCAACCGCTGCGGGAGGATCGCCGGCTGTGCCGGGCGCCGAGGGCAGGGCAGTTGAAGATGAGCCGCCAGCTTGAGCGAACGCCATGGCTGAGACGACAACGAATGCGGCGGTTAAGGAACACAAGAACTTGGGTTTCATGGTATTGCTTTGACTCCTTGAGAACTGCTATTTGCGAAATTTGGGGACCGCTCTATCAATCTGAATTGCGAATCGCTTGCACCACATCCGCACATATCCGTACGAACATCAGCAGGTAGGCCGATCTTCAATCGCTCAATTCCGATTTTCAGCTCGGATCTTCGGCTCGCATCCAGACTGCGGGCATAAATGCCGCGCGTGACTGGCCACTCTGGTGTGGATGCTCCATTATAAAAATAGCGTTGCATAGCGTCAAACTAGAATGTTGTGCCTACGGTAAAGCGGAAAGTCTTTCGCGGCTCCCGCAATTGGTAGCGGGTGGCAAAGGTGTTCCGCGCCTGCAAGAACGTGTAGCGGCCGGCGTCAGTATTCGGGAACATCTCTGGTGTGACCGGCGTTGGCGACACCGCAGTTTCATTCAGCCTGACCGGGTTATAGGCCCAGTAGATCCGGAATGGTGCATTCACCACAGGCAGGAACACTTGCAGCTCAATGCCGGTAGAAGCCCGCGGCTGCCAGTTCGACCTGCCAAGGACTGACAAGTTCTGACTGAAGGGTATGGTTTTCGTGCCCAGACAGTTGAAAGTGATCGGGTCCTGAGCCGGACACCCAAACTGCGTCTGATTGAGCGTCGCGAACTGGCTGTCATTGATGCGCAACTGCGATTGCCGCAGGATAGGATCGAAGCCGAAATCGACGAACGGCGCAATCCCGACTGGACCGGCGATGGTAAAGCGGTATTCGGCATTGGTTACCAGGCTCAGATCGCCGCCCGGGAAGGTGATCTGCTCAAACGGAATCTGGATCGTGTACGGTCCTTTGGAGGGATCGTTGGGATCCTTGGGGACAACCGTGCCGTCGGGGTTTCGCAGGCTGATTGTGGTCGAAGTCGGAATGTAGGCCACCGGCGAGACCGAGCGAATATCGAAGCCACGGATGTCGTTCTCGCCGCCCATGTAGAAGCGCTGGAACGGCGGCGCCACCAGACCGCCGTAGCCGGTCATGAACGAGGCCTGGGCATGGAGGCCAATCGCATTGCGCCGTTTCTGCATGGGGATGTAGTGCTTCCACTCGGCGATGGGTCGAATGCTGCGAACTGTGCCACCCAGGCCGGAGATTTCACCGCCCAGGAAGTACTCGGTCCCGGAATGCGGATAGAGAGCGGCATCCAGACCGTTTTTCGTATAGCTCAAAAGAAGCTTGCTGGTAATAATTCCATTCAACGCGCTCGGCCCGCTCAGGCCACTGAATGCCAGGAAATTAAACAGTTGCTTCGACGCGGTGGTGGTTGCAACCAACGACGAAACATCGAACGAATAGGTCGCACCGATGCGCTTGAATGAACGATGCAGAGGATAGGACGCGCTGAGCGTGAATCCCTGGCTCGCCTGCGTGTAATTCTGCAGGCTCTGCAGTTCAGCTTGAGAAAGCGCCAGACTCTGCCCGGTAAGCAGCGCAGCCTGCCGCGCCTGGTCGAAGATGAGCTTCTGGCCGTAAACCGTGAATCCGACCGTCACCGGATGATCCAGGAAGTATGGCTCGGTGAAGCCAAACATAATATTGCGCTGCAAGGTCCCGATATTGGCCTGCACGGTCAAAGTTTCGCCGAGACCTAAAAAGTTATTGGTCGTGTAGCTCAGCCCAATGAATGAACCAGCAAGTCCGCTCACGCCGCCGGAAAGCCCGACTTGGTTCTTTCCCTTTTCCTTAACTTTAAGGGTCAGATCGACTAGCCCTTCTTTTTCATCCAGATGGCGTTCGGTCACGTTGGGGTCGTCCGGCTTCAACTGTTCAAAGAAGCCGAGCTGGTTCAACCGCTGAAGGCTGATCTTCCATAGCCGCTCGTTGTAAGTTTGTCCCTCTTCGAGCATCAGTTCGCGGCGGATGACTTTGTCGCGAGTGGTCGTATTGCCCTCAAACTCGATTCGGCGAACGGAAAATTGCTTGCCCTCGTCAATGTCGACGTCGAAGTAGACGAGCTTTTTCTCTTCGTCAATGCGCGGCTGCGGAACCGAGGTGAAGTTGATATAGCCGTACTCGCCGTAGGCGTTTTTAAGGTTCTCCAGTCCCTTGGCGATTCTCTCGCGATTGAATACATCACCATCTTTAATCGCAAACAGCCCCCGCAAAGCCTGGGTGTTATTGATCGCCTTATTTCCTTTGAAAGTGATTCCGCCGAGCTTGTAGCGGTCGCCTTCCTCGATCGGAATGGTTATGTCCATCGATTTCCCCGGGCCAGGCCGGATCAGCGGGAAATGGAAGGTCGTATGCCCGGTGTCGCGGATTTTGGTCTGCACATCGCCCACGTTGCCTTTGAAGAACCCTCGGTTCTGCAAGGCTTCGCGAACCAGTTCCATGTCATCGTCGAGTTTGGTGGCGTCATAGGTTTTGGCAAACAAGTTTTCCAGGAAGATGGAATGCGGAATTCCGACAGGTTTAAGGAAGTGCATGGCGGACCGCAATTCCCGGCTCTTCACATTCTTGTTTCCCACAAATTTGATACGTCCAACCTTGACCTTCGGTCCCTCGCGGACCACAAACGTTAAGCCAACCGCTGCAGGAGGGATTGGCCTGACTTCCGTGCGGACACTCGCAAACTGGTGCCCATGCTCGGCCTCCAACTGCTTGATTACTACTTCCGCCTTCTTGAGTTTTGTAGGGTCGTATTGCGACTCGGGGGAGAGCGCGACCTTCGCTTCTTTGAAACGGTCGAGAATGTCGCTTTTAGAAATCGCGTTGATGCCCAGGTAGTTGATCTCGCGCACGCGCGGCTTTTCTTTGACGTAGATGTGGAGCACCCATCCTTTGGGCGTGGCCTCGCGTTCGAAGCGGATATCTTCAAAATAGCCGGTGTTCCACAGCGAGTTGAAGTCCCGTTCGATTGAGTTCTGGTCGTAGATATCGCCAATGCGAGTAAAAATATGGGCGCGAACCGTTTCCGCAGGGACTGCTCGATTTCCGTGGACGACAATATCCGTAATGATGTCAGGCTGTTGCTGGGCAAGAAGCGGCGTCACTAAAAAAAGTGCCAGCAAGAAGGCAGATTTGGAGTGGCTGAGTTTCACGCAAAGCTTATGAATTGAAAGACATACGCCAACCAGTGCGGATTCCTCTGGATGCCGGCATGCGTTCCTCCCCGAAATCGCAGGGTTATCCTGATGAATGCGAAGAATCGGCACTTACCTCAAATCAATGGAGTTAATGGAAAACCGCAATTATACGGTAGAGCTTGTGGGAGCCCAAAATCAGTCGTCAGTATTCAGTTGTCAAGAAAATTGCCGCGCGAGTGCTGTGCTCGACCACTGGCAACTGGCAACCGGCTACTGTTTCTGAAAAAGCTCCACCTCAACCAAGACGGAATAAAACGTAGCAGAGTTGCCCAAGTCTGAGAGTTTTTCCGAGGTTAGCACGTTGATGTTCCGGCCACCGGGTGTAAGTTTTGCCCAATTCAGGCGAGCGGCAACAACTCCAGGAGAAACTTTGCCGTCGACCCGGGCTTTGAGCTGAATCTCTCCCCGCTGATTGAACACGCGCACCGCATCACCGTCGCGAATGCCGCGTTTTTCCGCATCTGGGCGGCTGATCTCCAGTAGGCCGGTCTCTTCCATCGTCTGCACACTGGGCAAATTGGTGAAAGTTGAATTCAAGAAATTGTCGGCCTTACGGGCCAGCAATTCCAGAGGAAACTTTTTTGCCTCGCTACTGTGGCGCGACTCGGTTGGCGGCACAAACGCCGCCACCGGATCCTGACCTTGTTGTTTTAGAAGTTCGTTATAAATTTGCGCCTTGCCGCTGGGCGTGGGGAAATTTCCTTCCGCGTATGGAAGAAACGGATGTGACGACCCTCCTTCTCTTCCTTCGAAGTTCAGCCGAATGTGCCCTTCTTTCTCCAGCCGTTCGCGAGTTAGTCCCTTCAGCCGAGGATTTGGCGAACTCAGCGCCTGCTCGATCATGTCATCGACCGAATCGCGGAAACACTCGTCGTCGAACCCCATGCGCTCGGCCAATTCACGGAAAAGCTGAACGTTCGACCGGCATTCACCAAGCGGCTCGATCGCCTGATTCGAAACCTGCAAATAGTAATGCCCGTACGCGCTCTGCAATTCTTTGTGCTCGAAGAAGGTGGTCGCGGGAAGAACGATGTCAGCGTAGTCGGTGGTATCAGTGAAGAACTGTTCGTGCACAACCGTAAACAGATCGGGGCGAAGCAGGCCGCGAATTACGTCGTTGTGGTTCGGGCAAACTGCTGCGGGATTGGAGTTGTAAACGAAGAGCGCTTTGACCGGGGGATTCTCAATTTCATTCAGCGCCTTGCCCAGTTCGACCATGTTCAACATGCGGGCCTCGCGGCCCAGCGATTTCTGCATCAGGTCGGGACGTTCAAGAGCAAGGTCATTCAATTTGAAGGCGCCGCTGGTCGAGAGCTGGAATCCTCCACCAACTTCTTTCCATGAGCCAGTGATGATGGGCAGCATGGAAATTGCGCGGGCGGCCATGCCGCCGTTTTCTGACCGCTGAACGCCGTAGTTCATGCGAATCACAGCGGGCCTCACGGTGGCGTATTCGCGCGCAATTCTGTAGACATCAGCTACCGGCATTCCCGTCCACTGTGCGACTTTTTCCGGCGGATACTCCTGCACCTTTGCCCGCAACTCGTCAAAGCCGAGCGTGTAGCGTGCGCAGTAATCGGCATCGTGCAAGTTTTCGTTGATGATGATGTGCATCATGCCGAGCGCAAGGGCCACATCGGTACCCGGATTGATAGGAATGTGCCAGTCGGCGCAGGCAGCAGTGCGAGTTCTATAAGGGTCAATGACCACCAACTTGGCGCCGTTGCGGCGGGCTTCCTCAATGAACGGCCACAGGTGCACATTGTTGCCGTGAATATTCGCTGCCCACACAATGATGTATTTCGAATGAGGAAACTGCTCGGGCTCGGTGCCGATATTGACGCCGTAAACCGACTTCACACCTGCCGCCCCCGCCTCGGCGCAGATGTTGCGATGAAGTTGCGAAGCACCCAAGCGATAAAAGAAGCGATGCCCCATCGACGCGTAGCCCAGCTTGCCCAGCGTCCCGCCATAGGAGTACGGCATGACTGCTTCCGGACCGAACTCAGCCGTCACGCTCTTCAGCCGCGATGCAATCTCGTCGAGGGCTTCATCCCAACTTATGCGTTGAAATTCTTGCCGTGTGGCGCGGACACTCTTGTCCGCGGGTCCTTTCGGCGCGACCCGCCGCATGGGATACAACACCCGATCCGGCGAATACACCCGATCCAGATATTTCGAGACCTTGGCACACAAGAATCCGCGTGTGAAAGGATGCGCCGGATCGCCCTTGATCTTCGTGGCCCGGCCATCTTCAACTGTAATCAGGACTCCGCAGGCATCGGGACAATCGTGCGGGCAAGCGGCATGGACCACCTGTTTCATTAGTCCTGATTATAGGGCTTGGCTCCATGCAGGGGGAGAGTCCCTGCATGGAATTTACTAGTGCAGGCAGAAGCTAGGTCAAGGCCGGTCGGCGCTCTGCGAGTCTTCTCAGGATTGTTGGCCTTCAAATTCTGCGATCTTCAAGCGCAACACTTGCTTCAGTTGAGTGAGTTCCGGGTCGTCATGCCGGATCAACTTGACCTCTTCGAGGTGAGAAAGCGTTTGCTTCATCGCAGCCAGAAGACTTTGAAAAAATACCCGCTCCCGCATAAGTATGATTCCTCAACGTTTCGTTCCGGCACATCAGATGCGAGTACGTTTGTTTGGGTTTTTTCAGCGCGATTGCATGCGCGTTAGCGTCGCCGTTACCCGCGGGGACATCCGTATTTTTCCTGATCTGCGCCAGTTCCGAAGTGTAGGAATCAACCTCTCTGAAAACATTGCATCAGAGGGAAAAATGACCGTACTGATGCTGGGAAAATATTTGGAGCTTGGCCTTTATCGCGCCGAATACTTGCGCAGCCATGGTTACACGGTTGTGTTTCCGGAGTCACGGCAAGAAGCCATAAAATTGGTAAGCCGCCGCGGATACGAGCTGGTCATACTTAGCTATTCTCTGAGCGACCAGGATGCCCTCGACCTGCGCGAACTCATCGAACAGAATTGCCCGAGATGTCCGGTCATAACCTTGACCGAGCAGCGCTGGCACGATGTAAAAATAGATTCAGACAAGATCGTTCTGGTGAGTGAAGGACCGGAAGCGTTGTTGAAAGCCGTGCAGGATGTAGAGCAGAAAAAATTGCGGCGCGTGAAATAACACGGCCGGCGCTTCTACCCGGGCATCCTCATCCCGGCTAGCTTGCGCATCATGTTGCCTTTGCCCATCGACTTGAACATCTTCCGCATTTGCGCGTATTGGCGGAGCAGATTGTTGACTTCCTGCACGGTCCGGCCCGATCCACGGGCAATGCGTTTGCGGCGGCTGCCGTTGATCACATCGTGATGCGTGCGCTCGTAGGCGGTCATCGAGTTGATGATCGCCTCGACATGGTTGATCTGCTTCTCGTCGATTTTGTCGGCGTGTTTCTGCAAGCCCGCAAAGGGGCCGA
Organism: Terriglobales bacterium; assembly: GCA_035651555.1. Lineage (GTDB taxonomy): Bacteria > Acidobacteriota > Terriglobia > Terriglobales > Acidobacteriaceae > Gp1-AA145. Next base: position 29,986 of record DASRFL010000021.1, on the reverse strand, counting down.
TGCTCGGCAGCATCCCCATCAAGCTCTGAATCGATCCCATCTTGCGAACTTGCCGCAATTGATCGCGGAAATCCTCAAGAGAGAATCCATCGCCAGAGAGAGCGCGCGCCGCGATGTCCTGTGCCTTCTTCTTATCGACCGTCTGCTCAGCTCGTTCGATGAGCGACAAAATGTCTCCCATGCCGAGAATGCGCGAAACGATGCGGTCTGGATGAAACGGCTCCAGCGCATCATATTTTTCTCCCACGCCGATGAACTTGATCGGCGCGCCTGTTACCTGACGGATCGAAAGCGCCGCGCCGCCGCGCGCATCGCCGTCCATTTTTGTGAGAACGACGCCGGTGAGCGAAAGCTTCTTGTGAAATTCGTCCGCGGACTTGACCGCGTCCTGTCCGGTCATGGCGTCGGCGACGAAAAGAATTTCGGACGGATTCAGCAGCTTTTTCAGCGACTGCATCTCTTCCATGAGTTGATCGTCGATGTGCAGGCGACCCGCAGTATCGACGATGAGCACATCACAGCCGGAGTTCACAGCTTCGCGACGCGCTTCTTTTGCCAGCCGTTCTACAGTGGCACTGTTCGCGTAAGTGCGGACGCCCTCGTCCGCCCCACCCCGGACGGAGGCGTCCGGGGCTACGTGACCCTCGTAGATTTGTGCCTTGATCGCTTGAGCAACGACCTTCAACTGCTCGCGGGCAGCGGGACGATAAACGTCCACCGAAACCAGCAGGGGACGATGCCCGCCATTTTTGAACCAGTGCGCCAGCTTGCCTGAAGTCGTCGTTTTACCGGAGCCCTGAAGTCCGGCCATGAGGACGATGGTGGGAGGCTGCGAAGCGAACTTCACTCGCGCAGTATCCTTACCCAGAATTTCGATCAGCTCATCGCGAACGATCTTGATGACCTGCTCGCCGGGCGAGAGTGCAGTTGCCACCTGCTGTCCAACAGCCTTCGCCTGTACCTGGTCGATGAACTGCTTTACGACTTTGAAGTTGACGTCGGCTTCGAGCAGCGAGAGGCGTAACTCGCGCAGGATCTGCTGCATATTCTCTTCGTTGAGAACAGCCTGTCCGCGCAGGGATTTGAAGGTTCGTTGAAGGCGTTCCTGAAGATTCTCAAACATAGGGGTGACTGCCTATTTTAGCAGCGGGGCCGATAAGAAATTCTCGCGTACGCGAAAGGGCGCCCAGCCATGGCGGCGCAATTGGTACGTGGAATTCACGCCGGGCGACGTTCACGTTGATAGCCCATGGCTACCTTACTCCGTCCTACCCGCCTGTCATCTAACAAGGGGGGAAAAAGGGTGAAACACGGTTCTGAAGCATCTCTGATCAGGATTCGCCCGCGCAACGAGAGCGTTTCCATCAGCCGCGGGCGGACGGCGCTTGGTATGGATCGACGAGGGTTGATTCATTCCGAGAGTTCGAAAGAAGGCCTTTTTGTCTACCAGACCAGAGTGCTCTCTCGCTATCGCTGGCTGATGAACGGCAAAGAGCCGAACCTAAGTACGCAATCCGCGGTTGAGCAGCACTGTTGGCTTGCCTATTACTTTCAGGCTCCCCCCAATTGCAAGCAGACACCCACTGGTGATTGCAATCCCCTACAGCAGACCGTCGAATTGAAAGTAAGTCGTGTAGTAGGCGAAGGCTTGCACGAGGACGTCGAAGTCACAAATCACACTCAGATCGCTACAGCGATAACTCTGTCGCTTGAGGTTGATGCCGATTTTGCCGCTCGCGACGAATTGCAAAAAGGACGCAAGCAGAAGGGCAAATTAAGACGCCACTGGAAGAAAACCGCCGACGGGGAATGGCATTGGGACTTTCAATATTCCTCCCAACACAGTTACAACCACCAGGGCAACCGTGGCGTGGCGCGGTTTGAGCGGGGAATCAGGCTGCAGCTCCGCGCTGACTCCAAAGCCACAAACTCCGGGAAGACGATCTCATTTCAGATTCAGTTGAAACCGCACGAGACGTGGAAGGCTTGCATGATCTGGCAGCCACAGGTGGATGGAAAACCGCTTCCGGTGGAACGGAATTGCAACGCGTTGATGTCATCCGATGGCGAGTACTCGCGGAAGACACTGTCCTTTCTTACTCAGTCAACTCTGGTCCGCACGCCCGCAGCTGCTGATCTTTCGGCCGCTGTGCAGCGCGTGATTGACCGCTCCCGTCTCGATCTTGCCGCTCTTAGGCTTTTCGATTTGGACAAGGGCGACCACAACTGGAAGCTTGCCGCTGGCGTTCCGACCTACATGGGAATTTTCAGCCGCGACATGCTGGCTGCAGCCTGGCAAGCCTCGATGTTGAGTACGGACATGAGTTGGGGTGCGCTCTCGCTTCTGGCCGGACTACAGGCGCATGAAACCAACGATTGGCGGGACGCACAACCTGGCCGAATTGCGCACGAAGCCCATACCGATCCGTTGGCTGTCCTTAACTTCAATCCGCGAGCGCTGTATTTCGGAACCGCGAATGCCGCGTTTCTCTATCCGATTGTTGCAAGTGAAGTCTGGCATTGGACTGGCGATAAGGAGAGAGTTCGCCCATTCATTAAGCCTGCACTTGAGGCGCTGGCCTGGGCCGACAAGTATAGCCGGGACAAGAGCGGATTCTACAAATATAAAACGCGCTCCACACAAGGGATGAAGAACCAGGGATGGAAAGATTCGAGAGACGCCATCGTTTATCCGGACGGCTCGCAGGTTGAAGATCCGCTGGGGACCTGTGAAATGCAAGCGTTTGCCTATGTCGCGAAGTTGCAGTTCTCTGAACTGCTCTGGTGGATGGGCGAAGGAGCACAGGCGCGCACATTGCATCGCGAAGCTAACGAACTGAAAGAGAAATTCAACCAGCGTTTCTTGGTCGAAGATGAAGGCTACCTGGCGATGGCAATCGATAAACATGATCGTCCGGTGAGGACCATCGCATCCGATCCGGGCCATTGTCTGCTCTCGGGCATTGTGAACGAAGACCTTGTTCCACGCCTGGTGAATCGCATGATGCAGCCTGATCTATTTTCTGGTTGGGGAATCCGCACATTGTCGAGCAAACACCCGGCCTTCAACCCGTTCGCGTATCACCGAGGGACCGTCTGGCCGGTGGAGAATGGCGCATTCGTTTTGGCCTTCGCGCGCTACGGTCTGCACGCGGAAATGTGGCGGCTCGCGAAGGCCCTGTTCGAAGCGGCGGCCTTATTCGACTACGACCGGTTGCCGGAAGTTTTCGGCGGCCATGCGCGTGATGAACAACATCCGTTCCCCGGCCTCTACGAAAAAGCTGACTCGCCACAAGCATGGTCGGCCGCTGTGCCCTTCGCGATGGTACAGGCGTTGCTCGGAATATATCCTTATGCGCCGCTGAATGTATTGTTTCTCGATCCCTGGCTTCCTGACTGGCTGCCGGAAATCACGATCGAAGATCTGCGGGTCGGAAATGCGCTGATTACAATGAACTTCAAACGACAACCGAACGGCGAAACGGGCTACCGAGTTACCCAACTCGAAGGCGACCTCCACGTTCTTCGTCAGCCGAGCCCATGGTCGTTGACAACTGGCTGGGGAGAAAGAGTAAAGGATGCGATCACCAGCCTGTTGCCCGGCAGATGATTTCGCTTATCCGCCTAAGATCTAAGTCCCTCTGCCAGAAGGTAAGAGGGGAGCCTTGGCAGCACTGAGAGGATAAGCCGCCTGCTTTAATGCCGGGAAATGGGCAGATTCGCCCCAATCCCTCGCGGCATTCGCAAACCGTGTGGGTCGATTTCAGCGTAAAGTTCGAATGATCTCGGTCACAAAGTCCCTCAGATTTCTACAATCCGTACCGCATGAAATAGGAGGTAATTTTTCGTTCCCTGGGCACCCGCACTCCCGTAACTTGCGGCTTGCTATTACCGACTGCAAACTGTCGGCGCACGTCAATTCTCTGTCCGGGTGTGGATGTGAGTGTTCAGCGTTTTTGGCGTAGTTTTTCAGGTTTGGCAGCCGGCGTTGTGCTGCTTCTCATACTCATATTGGGGATCAACCGGGTGCCTCAGGAATGGGCCCGTGAATGGCACCACGAAGAGTCGACAGCAAGGAAGTCGACCATCCCCACGATTGATCCCACATTCGCTAAAGATCCATCGATCGCATCCGCGCAGATAAAGGTGATCGGCCCGCTCGCCTCGGCAACGAAAGTAATCGAGAAAGCGGTGAACGATCCTGCCGCAAAGGACGCGCCGATCGAGACGGATTCGGCAACCGCAGACATCGAATCCGAAGAGCAGGCGAAAACTGAATCTACAGCTGCGGTCATGAATCCCGATGGCTTGGGCCGCGCGTCTACTGACGAATATGCTCCTCTAAGCTTGTGTCACGGCAAAATCAATCTTGTCACCACGCGAGTGTACCCATTTGAAGTCCCGGCGCACGTGCTTTCGCCTCGCGTAACCGGGCACATTGCCTCGATGGCCGATACCCGAGGCGTTGAAGTAATCTTGCTTAACCAGCAGCAGTACGCGGAATACCTCCAAGGTCAGGCAGGGGACGCCATCTTTGCCAATGAACTCCGCACCGGAGATCTCGATGTGGCGCTGCACTCGGGATCAAGCCAGCCACAGAAGTTTTTTCTCATCCTGAACAATCTCGAGAAGCAGCCACAGAAAATTGGCGCTGATTTCAAAGTAAGTTTCGAGTAATTCAAGACTCGAACCGACACCAGATTGAAGTTAGAATCGTGGGCGATGAACCGAATGTCCGCGACATTCTGCGTGGTTATCTGTGGAGCAATTCTTCAGCTAGCTTCAGCGCAGCAAACGTTGCCGACTCCCACTCACCTCACTGCCGAACAAGACCATCAACGCATGATGGATCTGTTACACATCAAGTCGATTCGCCCGGGAGCGGAAGGTGATCCGAAATCTCCACACGCGGCCAACTATGACGAAGCAAAGGCCGGCCCGTTCTCCAAACTTCCTGATCCTCTTCGGCTGAATAACGGCAAAGAAGTGAAGACCGCGAAGGAATGGTGGACAAAGCGACGGCCGGAAATTGTGGAGCTTTTCGATCGTGAAATCTATGGCCGGGTTCCTGCGAACTTACCCAAGGTGGAGTGGGAAGTCGTCAGCACGGCGACAGAGAAGAATGGCGATCTGCCGGTGGTCACGAAGAAGCTGGTCGGGCACGTCGATAATTCTGCGTACCCCGAGGTGAAAGTAGAGATTCAGCTCGCCCTAAGCACTCCGGCAGATGTGACGGGCCCGGTTCCCGTGATGATGGAATTCGGGCTAAGCCCCGAAGTTCTTGCTGATCTGAAGAAACGCTTCCCGCAATTCTTTACCGCTGAAAATGGTCCGAGCTGGCAACAGCAGGTTCTCGCCAAAGGATGGGGATACGCCGAATACATTCCCACCAGCGTTCAGGCTGATAATGCCGATGGCTTACAGGCAGGCATCATCGGCTTGGCGAACAAGGGTCAGCCTCGCAAGCTAGATGACTGGGGGGTGATTCGCGCCTGGGCTTGGGGAGCAAGCCGCTGCCTGGATTATTTCGAAACCGACAAAGCAGTGGACTCAAAGCGCGTTGGAATCGAAGGCCACTCGCGTTATGGGAAAACAGCTTTGGTTGCGATGGCTTACGATCCGCGATTCGCGATCGGATATATCAGTTCTTCCGGCGAGAGCGGCGCGAAACTATACCGACGGAATTACGGCGAGCAAATCGGGAACATCGCCGGTGGTGAATACTATTGGATGGCGGGCAACATCATTAAATATGACGGGCCACTCACCGTCGAGGACCTGCCGGTCGATGCTCACGAGCTGATTGCTTTAGCCGCACCCCGACCCATCTTCATCGGCGCGGGAAGCCAGGAAAAAGGCGACGGTTGGGTGGACCCAAAAGGTTCGTTTCTCGCGGCAGTGGCCGCGGGGCCGGTCTATCGGTTGCTGGGAAAAAAGGATCTGGGGACGAGCGAATTTCCGCCGATTGAGACTGCGTTGATCGAGGGCGACATTGCATTCCGGCAGCACAGCGCAGGCCATACGCCCGCACCGAACTGGCCGACGTTTATTGCGTTTGCGTCTCGTTACTTATCGCCAGGGTCTGTACGGCAATGAACGCGATGTCATTCCGAACCGCTTTAGCGGTGAGGAATCTGCTTTGCGTCAATCCAGAACGAAAGCAGATTCCTCGTTTTACGCTTCGCTGTCACTTCGGAATGACAGCTTCTAAATTAGGCGCTGGGGGGCGAATACTTCCTTGGCTGCAATCACCGTATTCGAATGGATTGTGACTGTGTCTTCGACCCGCTGGGCATATCCTCCAGCGTAAGTGGCCATCACTGGAATGCCCTGCGCTTTCGCCGCACGGAATACTAACTCGTCGCGCTTCTTCAGTCCATCGATGGTCAATGCCAGGCCGCCGAGTTGGTCTTCGCGGTAGGGGTCGGCTCCCGCGATGAAGCAGATCAAATCCGGCGTGAACTGGCGAAGGCCGGAGCTGAGCGCATTATCGAGCCAGGCAAGGTAATCGTCGTCCGTGATTCCATCCGGCAGATCGACATCTATTGAAGATGGTGGCTTGTAGGGGGGATAGTTGTTCTCCTGATGCAGCGAAATGGTGAACACATCGCCGGCGTGTGCGCCGCGCATGATTGGCCTTTTGCCAAGCACTGGCGGTCCGCTCGAGGGCAGGGGCTCGCTCGCGGCACGCGTTCCGGCGAAAATCGCAGCCGTTCCGTTCCCATGGTGCACGTCGCAATCGACGGTCATAGCAGTGCGAATGTTTTGGTCCTTCTGCATACGGCGGATTGCGACTGCCACATCGTGAATCATGCAGAAGCCTTCGCCGTGATCGGGGAAAGCATGATGAAAACCTCCTCCGATGTTGACCGCAACCCCGTCGTGCAGCGCCCGCTGTGCGGCAAGAATCGATCCTCCCGCCGCCAACCAGAACGCCTTCACCAGCTCGGGCGAAAACGGGATCTCGAGCTCGAGTTCTTCACGCGCAGAAAGCGTTCGGGTCTTGAGCTTATTCACGTACGCCGGCGTGTGGACGAGAAGTATGTCCTGATCGGAGGCGGGCTCGGGTGTGATGAAATCTTCCGGGCCGGCAACTCCCGTTTCAATCAGCCGCCGATGCACCCGGCTGTACTTCTCCGCCGGAAAGACATGCGGCCCGATCGGCAAAAAATATTCGTCGCTGTAGATGAGCTTGAAGGGGAGCATCTTCGCTAATAGTAATCCCGGTCATCCTGAGCGCAGTGCGTCCATTCGCCATGCAAATGGACGAACGGAGTCGAAGGACCTCTGCACTGCTCGTTCATCACCAACCGCGTGAAGGCGTTCTCACGATGCAGGCTGAGACGGAAGAATTTCCCGATGCGTCAAAGTCAAACAGAAAGTACATGGGTCCTTCGACTTCGGGTGCACTTCGCTGCGCGAACTGCTTCCTACGCTCAGGATGACAATGCGGCTATTGACGTTTTTTGGAGGTAGTTGGCGGATCCGGTGGAATCGGACGCCGGATGGGAACGATTGCTCCTCGCGATGGATCACTTGCGGCGTGGGCGCGCGAGAGGACTTCTTCCTGAATATATTTCACGAAGTCCTGAATCTGGCGCTGCATCTCTTCCATGCGCTCGCGCATTTGCAGGATGATCGCCATCCCACTGATGTTTACGCCCAGGTCCCGCGCGAGATTCAGAATGAATTCCAGCCGCTGTAAATCTTCATCAGTGTAGAGGCGCGTGTTGCCTTCGGTACGCGAAGGCTTAAGCAGGCCTTCACGCTCGTAGAGACGCAAAGTTTGCGGATGAATGCCATACATCTCAGCCACAGCTGAGATCATGTACGCGCCTTTGGAGCGGCGTTTAGTCACGTCCTGAGTTTAACTCACTGTGAAAACGATGAACCACGAAGGCCACGAAGGTACACGAAGGAATGCGGAAAATGCCAAAGGCTCATGCCGCAGGCTCGGCTCGCTCCGAGACCGTCCATCCTGTCGGCTTGAACGCATGATTCAACGCATATCCCAGCACCCCCGCCCCGATGACCAGCGCTCCAAGCAGAAATGAGCTCATGCCAGACACCGACTCGCTCTGGCTGCGGACCAGGTCGAACCCAAGCAGAAGAACGGGAGCGACGCCGACGGCAATTGCTCCGGCGAGGCCGCCGGGGACCCGGAAGGGACGCTTCAACTCGGGCTCACGGATTCGGAGAACTACGAGAGCCACGAACTCCAGCGCCAGACTCGAGCCATATACAAATATGTCCAGCGTGACCAGTCGCTCGAAGCCGAGATTCAGGCAAAGCGCCCAGCCGGTGGCAAGAACCACAATCGCGACCCAGGGCGCGCGGCGGCGGTTCAGTTTGCCGAAAAACTTCGGCAGCATGCCATCCTGCGCCATGGCGAGCGGCAAGCGGGAGTAGCTCATCACGAGCGCGTTAAACATGCCGAAGGCGCTGAACATGCCCCCCACAACTAATGCGACACGCAGCACTGGCCCGCCGAAGAGTCCGGCGATGTCGGCCCAGGAGCCGGTTTCCCAGGCGCCGGCCGGGAGTCCGGTTATCCACACGGCTGCGACCGGAACGATGTAGCTCAGCGCAACGATCGCCACCGCCCAGAGCATGGCGCGCGGATAGGTCCGCTGCGGGCGCTCGACTTCGGTGGCGATGGTCGAAGCGTTGTCCCACCCCATGTAGTTCCACATGCAGATGAGCAGCCCGCCTATCAGATCAACCTTTGAGGTTGTCGGCGTGGTGACCGCGTGAAGCAGTGCGCCGTACTTCATCGGCGAAAGCAGCACAATCAGCAAGAACGGCGACGACAGGGCAAAGAACAGCCACAGCGAAGTTGTCGAAACGACTTTCACGCCAGCGATGTTCAGGAGCGAGCAGACCACAACCACCGCAAGCCCGACCATCACCCCGCGATGATTGACTGAAAACCACGGAAAAAGGCGAGTCAGGTAGGCGACGAACAGCGTCGGGTAGATCGCCATGTCGAAAACCGAAGCGGCCAGCGAGAGCCACGCTTCCTGAAATCCCCAGAAGTTGCCCATAGCGCGGCGTACCCAGGCGTAGTATCCGCCCTCGTGCGGTAGCGCACTTGAAAGCTCGCCGATCATGAACGCGGTCGGCAGGCTCCAGAGCAGAGGGGTGAGCATCAGGAACAGGATCGCGCGGCCATAGCCAGCGCCATGCACGATGTCTTCAATGCCGTAAGTTCCACCGGAGACCATAAAGAAGGTGGCGGCGACCAGAGGCCAGAGCGTGAGGCGGACGGACTTCTTTTTCGGGGAGGCGAGTAAGACCGGCGAGATTTCCTGACGTGGGGCGCTAGCTGTTGCCAATTCCGATGGCTTCCTCCTTGGCGCGTTGAGCTTCGAGCGATGAGCGACGAGCAATTACGTACTCAGGAGCGCAGCGCGATTGCTCCCAGCTCAACGCTCGCTGCTCATTGCTGTGGATTTAATTTAAAGAAAATTTCCACAGATGCAAGAAGAATTTCGTGAAATTTCGTCGAGAGTCCCGCTCCGCACGAACTCAGGACCAAAGCGGAGTTCAATGCTTCAGCCCGAGCGCCTGAACAGTGAGTTCGTCAGGGGTGTTGGGGCCTTCTCTGCCGCCATTAACCACGCCGAAACCCTGGCCATTGTCGCGGCCGCCGAAATCCCACATGTTCCATCCAATACCATCGTGCTCGAGCGCGGTGCGTACGTCGTGTAGCCAGCGTGCGCGGTCTTCAGGGTTGGAGTCTTTGCGGTAGACGCCGAATTCGTTGCAGGTAAGCGGCACATTCCAATGCTTCGCCCATTCAGCGGCCTGGTCGATCTCAACTGCGATCCGGTTCGCGTCCCAGTGATCAAGCCCGTATTGCAGGACCTCGTAACGGTTCACGCGATCGGGCTCCGCAGCCGCCACCTCCTGCGTATTTTTGATTGTCGACGGATAGGCCAGCTTGTTCTCGAAATGCCAGTAATTCACTCCCCAGGTTGCGCCCTGGTGGGTGAAGGTGTGTGGCTCGTAGTAGTGGAAGTTGTAAATGACGTTCGGATCGGCCAATGGAGTTAGCGCAAGCAGGTCCGGAATATCTGACCAGTTCGCGCCAGCGGCGATGATCGTATGTTGTGGTGCGCCCTCCCTGATTGCATTCGCCAGCTTTGCTTGAACGCCTGCCCAGCGGTAGCGGTCGCGAAACTCCGGCTCATTCAGGATCTCGAAGTACACCATCTCGGGATCGTAGGAAGAATAGCGTTGCGCGATAGCACGCCAGAAATCCGAGAACTGCTCGACGAATTCATCGTGCTGCACCAGATCTTGTTTGAAATCGCTGTCCGGGTGCATGTCGACGATGACGGCAAGGCCGTGATCGAGAATCATCTTTATGGCCGCATCAAGGTAGCCGAGATATTCGGGTGGAAGATGATCGGCCAGGTTATGTCGCATCATCGGTTGTGGATTGATACTGAGCCGGACGTGATCGAAGCCCATCGACTTAATCAGCGCAATGTCGTCAGCCGTGACCCAGGTTTGCAGATGTTCCCTTGTATATCCCTTGGGGTCGTAGACTTGCGCGAACCATTCGCTGAGGTTGATCCCGTGGCGAAGATGGACTGCCCGGCGCTGGGCGAGAGAGTTGGTCTGTGAGAAGGAGTTCAGCGGGAGCAGGACAGCAATGAGAAGAAGCAAGCATATCTTCATCGTGGTTAGCAATCGAGCCGTGGTTCGTGATTCGTGGCTCGTGATCGCTGGCTCTGTGGCATTGCTTCGTGGTGTCCGGTTTACGATTTTTAAAGGCCCTACCATAGAGGACACAGAGGTACACAGAGCAAAGCCACAGAGGTGAACGTCTTCTCGATCCACCAGCCACGAGCCACGAATCACTAGTCACGAATTCAATATCGGCAGCGCCCTGACCCTCTTCTTCGTCGCCGCGAAGATCGCGTTACATATCGCCGGAGCAAGTGGCGGCAGCGGCGGCTCGCCTATGCCGGTTGGCGGTTCGGTACTGGGCACGAAGTACGCCTCGACTTTTGGAGCTTCGTTCATGCGGATCGGCTGGTATTCGTCGAAGTTCCCCTGTACCACGCGGCCATTCTTAATCGTGATCTGTGCCCGCAAAGCATTAGCCAGTCCATAAATCACCGCGCTCTGAATCTGCTGTTCCAGAATGTTCGGATTTACCACCTGCCCGCAATCGACAACCGAAACCACGCGATGAACTTTCGGCTCATCTTTCTCCATCGAAATTTCAACTACGTCGGCCGCGTAGGTGCTAAAACAGCCGAAGCACGCGATTCCGCGGAAGCGGCCAGCAGGCAGAGGTTTGCTCCATCCTGACTTGAGTGCAGCAAGTTTCAGCACATTGCGCAGACGTGCCGTGCTCCATGAGGTATCGAAGTATTTGATTTCGGCGTCTTTTGCCAGCAGATGCAGCCGGTACGCGAGTGGGTCTTTCCCGGCCACTGCGGCCAGTTCGTCGATGAAGCTTTCGCTGGCGAATGCCATTTGCAAGGCGTAGACCGAGCGCATCCATCCGAGTGGAACGGGCGTTTCGGTAGCGACGGATTCGAGAGAAACATTCGGAATCGGATACAGGAATGAAGCTTCGTCAGGAAAATCGGGATCAACGCCGTTTGATCCCGGCTGCCCCTTTTGCGCGCTGATCGACGGTGCAATCGTGCGATGAACGAATGAACTCGGCCAGCCGTCCTCGCCAATGTTTGCGCTCAGCTTGTGCAGACTCACCGGCCGATACGGCGAGCAGCGCATGTCATCTTCGCGCGTCCATGTGACTTTCACGGGTGCGTTGATTGCTTTTGAGACCAGCGCCGCCTCAACCGCGTAATCGTGCTCAAGCCGCCGGCCGAATCCGCCACCGAGCAAAGTTACGTTGACTTTGACTTGCTCCGGCTTTAGCCCAAGAACTTGCGCGACCGCATCGCGGCAGTCCTGGGGGACCTGCGTTGGCGCCCAAAGTTCGCACTCGTTTCCGCGAAAATGCGCGGTGCAGTTGCCCGGCTCCATTGGCGCATGGGCCATGAAAGGAAGCTGATATTCGGCCTCTATTTTCTTGCCAGCAGCTTTCGACACATCGCCTGAAGTGAAGAACTTCACCGCCTTGCTTTGGTCGGCATGGTGAAGAGTGTCAAATATCGCAGCCGAATCCAGGTCCTTGTTTGCTCCCACATCCCAGTTGACCTTGAGCGCGCGCCGCCCTTTCATCGCATTCCACGTGTTATCCGCAACCACGGCGATGGCAACATCGCTGATCTTGTCAACGGAGCTCACACCCGGAACCTGCTTGGCCTCAGTCGCGTCAAAATCCAAAATCTTACCGCCGCAGTTTTGGCAGCGGGCGAGCACGGCATACTTCATCTCAGGAAGGCGGACATCGATTCCATATTTTGCCGAGCCGTTTACCTTTGATGGTGTATCGAGGCGCGGCAGCGACTTGCCCACGATCTTGTAATCGCCGGTCTTCAGCGGCGGATCTTTGGGAACCGCAAACTTACTTGCGGCATCAGCCAATTCGCCGTAGCTAGCCTTGCGGTTGGTGAACGAGTGGATAATGTAGCCGTTTTCGGCTTTACAGTCTTCGGTTGGAACGCTCCACTGTTCAGCGGCAGCGCTGATCAGCATTTCCCGTGCCTGCGCCCCGGCTTTGCGCATTGGATCCCAGGTGGTGCGAACGCTGGCGCTACCGCCGGTTCCCTGATCTCCAAACAACGTGCTCGCGCCGGCCTGCTCGATGGTGATCTGCTTCAAATCTACTTCCAACTCTTCCGCCAGGATCATGGGCAGCGCCGTCCATACTCCCTGGCCCATTTCTGATCGCGCGACCATCACCACGATTTTGTTGTCAGGCGTAATCCGCAGGTACGCGTTCGGGGAAAATATGGAGCTAGACGCAGCGGCCCTGGCTCCTCGTGGAAGATAAACTCCAATCACCAGGCCAGCACCAGCAGCAGCGGATTTGCCTAAAAATGAGCGGCGAGAGAGCGGACTCATTTCGCGCCTCCGGTGCCTGCGGCACGGTGAATAGCTCGGCGGATGCGCTCATAGGTTCCGCAGCGGCAAATATTACCGGACATGAATTCTGTAATCTGAGCGTCGGTCGGATGAGGAGTTTTTTCAAGCAGCGCGGCGGCAGCCATAATCTGTCCGCTCTGGCAATAGCCGCACTGCGGCACGTCTTCGGCGATCCACGCTTTCTGTAGCGGGTGCAGAGCCTTTTCGCCCAATCCTTCTATGGTGGTTATGTTTTTCCCTGCGGCTTGCGAAACCTGCGCAATGCAAGACCGCGTAAGCGCGCCGTCGAGATGAACCGTGCAGGCGCCGCACAAGCCAGCGCCGCACCCGTACTTTGTACCGGTAAGTTCCAAAGTGTCGCGCAGCACCCAGAGAAGCGGGGTGTCGGGGGGAACATCAACGTTCCGTTCCTTGCCATTTACGCGCAGCGTGAACGTGGCCATGGGGACGGAAACATCCTAGACCAAAACTCAGGAAAGAGAAACCACTCCGAGATGATGCGCACGGGATCTAGCGTTTCCGCAATGAACCCACATGATTAAAACGCGCTATTAAACTGATGCGCTTCGCACCTGGTGATCCTCTTGTGCGCTAAGCACCGGAGAGCGCGAATATATGAAGAAGCAATAGAGGGGAGGCCCAAGTGGAGGGAGCAGCATGACTAAAAACCAAAACATTTTCTTGAGCGCCGACGACTCGTCGAAGCCGAACAGGAAATATTCCATTGCGACCATGGTGGTAGCAGCGCCTAGTACGCCAGCTAGGAGAATTGGTTTCAGGAATGGAATTAGATAGCGAGAAATCGTCCCTGTCAGATGTAATTCAAACAGCAGACAAAACAGCATCAGCGACAAGCTTGCTGCCACGCGATATACCCGCCGCGCTGTGGCGGAAGTCATCCAGTCCCGGTTGATGTAGTAGTACCGGAGCATTGAGTGACAGTGTCAGCGATTTTACTCGTCGCAATGTAAGCTGCAAGCGAAATTTCGACGCGGTTGCGTCTCAATCGTGGTGCTCGTGCCCGCCATGCTCGTGGTGCTGTTCGCCCTGGTGGCTCTCCGGCGAGGTTCCGTAAGCGCCCTTGAGATACTGCTGCACGCCGGGAGGCAGTTTTTCAAGACGCGAAAGGAACGCGGTCAGCTTCCAGATGTCCTGATCGGCCAGGGCATGTCTCCATGCGGGCATGCCGGTGTAACGAACTCCCGTCTGGATTGCGTAATAAATGTGCCACTCGGGATCATCGAGCGGGTCGAGGATCAATTGCGGCGGTGGTGGGTACAGTGAGTGCTCGAGCGGGCTGGGCTTGTAATCGAGCGTCCCGTGGCAGACAGCACAGTTCATGGTGTAGAGCTTGGCGCCTTCGATCAGATTGTCGTCGGTCGGAGGCACCGGATTCGTGACTCGCGGCGCGTGGCGATCCATCGAAGAGTCCATTGCCGACATGGCGATCCGCCGCTCCATTGCCGGAGGGGTCGCATCAGCATTGGTGGGAAAGAGCCCAAATTGCGCGACCAGAAGCGCGGCCACGAACAACAAAACCAGCGTGACAATGATCCCGAGTATGAAGCCTTTCATTTCTTCTCCTCAGAAATGAGTTCACAGGCCCACAAAGGTTACAGCCTACCCCCGGGAAATTCCAATCTTGGGGGAAATCAGTAAGACTTCAACCAACGGGCTTTCTCGACGACATCACGCAACTGCGGCAGGAAACGGTCTTCCTGCGGAGGCGAAAACGGAACCGGCGTATCGAGGGCGGCAATGCGAACGATTGGCCCATCGAGATCGTCGAAGGCTTCTTCATTGATAATTGCCGCAATTTCGCCCGCGATGCCCCCCGTGCGCGTGTCTTCATGAAGAACGATGGCTTTATTGGTTTTGCGAACGGTTTCAACAATCGCTTCGCGGTCGAGCGGCGCCAAGGTGCGCAGGTCGACCACTTCCATCTCAATCCCTTCCTTTGAAAGTAGTTCGGCAGCTTCGAGCGCAGTGTGCACCATAGCAGCGTAGGTGATCACGCTGATGTCGCGGCCTTCGCGGGCAATTCTTGCCTTCCCCAAAGGAACGACATAATCATCAGCAGGAACTTCTTCCTTGACTCGTCGGTACAGATATTTGTGCTCGAAAAATACAACCGGATTGTTGTCGCGGATCGATGCTTTGATCAGGCCTTTCGCGTCGTAGGGGGTCGCTGGACAGACAACTTTCAGTCCTGGGTTATGGACGAACCACATCTCCGGATTCTGCGAGTGGAATGGCCCGCCGTGCACGTTGCCGCCGCTCGGCCCGCGCAGCACCAACGGCGCAGGCGCTCCCCATAGGTAGTGCGTCTTCGCCACCATGTTGCTGATCTGGTTCATCGCGCAGGCGATGAAGTCCATGAACTGGAATTCCGCGACCGGGCGCATCCCCGTCAATGAAGCTCCGAAAGCGGCTCCAACGATGGCAGATTCAGCAATCGGAGTATCGATCACGCGCTCGGGCCCGAACCGGTCAATGAATCCTTCGGTGATTTTGAATGCGCCTCCGTAAATGCCAATGTCTTCACCCAGGCAAAACACACTCGGATCGTGTTCCATTTCTTCAGAAATTCCCTGGCGAATCGCTTCCAAATATGTGAGTACAGGCATAGAACAGAATTACCACACTCGCGCCGACATCTTCGGCGAAGCCTCGTTAACCTCAATTGTCAATGGTGCTGAATCCACTTCCCGGACGTTGTAGCTGCCATGGGTCTCTTCACATCCGTTCACTTTATGCGTTAACACTCGCTGGTACCACCACGCCGTTAACACAGCCTTCTTGTCCGGCTGGATTCCGCCCAGGCACTGCGCCGCGCCACATTGCACGGAGCCATGGATCGTCAGTTCTACCCAGTTGCCAGGTTTCAGGGCGACATAACTTTTTTCGTCGTCCGGATTCGCGAACAAAGCTCCTGAAGAGCTCAAGAAAACTGGTGCGCCGTGATGATCGCCTGTTCCGAGCCGAAAAGTAATATCGCCCACCTCGAACTTCTCTTCCGTGCCGCTTGCCTCAGCTTTTTGCAGTTGTTCGCCATCGGCAACTGCCGGAATAAGTACGGCCTTTTGCCCAACATCTTTCAATCGCAAGCTGGCGACAAAATCGCCATCAATTTCAAGTTTCTCCGGCGTAGTGGAAAGAATTGTCAACTCCAGATCGGGGGAAGCTTTGGCTCGTGAATCCTTCTGACCGTTTGCCGACGCGTCATCGCCATCAGCAATGAACGAGCTCGATTTCTCGCACGACTGCGGGAGCGAGATGTGATCGGACGGCGGCCGCCAGCCGGAGGTCAGATCGCGGGATGCGACCATCTGCGCGGAAGCCGAAGCCGCTAACAAAACCATGGCGCCGAGCCCGGCCAACAACAAGTTTGCAGTACTCCGCATTGTCAGAAAGTTTACTCCTTTGCTCATCCTGGTTCAGTCAGCAGTGCTTAACGTCCGCCGCGCAACAAATATAGGGTTGTTGCCCCATCCGGCAAGCGCGCTTATAGTGTGATGCTTTGGGGGGCGGGCTTTGCGTCTGGTCATCAATTGGCTTTTAAGCGCTCTCGCGGTCTGGGTGGTTTCGGAACTGGTTCGCGGATTTCACGTGGCCAACATTACCGCCGCGCTCATCGCTGCCTTAGTAATCGGCTTTGTTAACGCCACTCTCGGACTAATCCTGAAGATTATTACGTTCCCATTGACCATTCTTACTCTGGGTGTCTTCTGGTTGGTGATAAACGCGCTCATGCTCGAGCTGGCCGCCTCAGTGGTCCACGGCTTTCGGGTTGATAGCTTTGCTTCAGCTTTCTGGGGAGCCATCGTGCTGAGCCTGGTGAACATGCTCTTCCGCTGGCTGGCCGGCACTGGCAAACGCGAGGCTCATTAACTGCCCTGCAATGGCCTTGGGGCCAAATTCTAGGACTTTCCCCTTAGCACGCTCGGTGCACCCGCTTGAAACTCTTCTTGACTCGACTCGCCGTGGCTGAGCTAAACTCACACTAAGAGTTCCCCTAAGCCTTAATTTTTCGCGCTGGAGCGCCGGATGAGCCACTTACTTCTGTCGCTGGTCGTACAATTGTCGCTGGCTTTCGGAGTTGCTGGACTCCTGTGGCCGGAAAAGCTCGTCTCCGTCTTTGACGTGCTCATGTTCCCCTGGCCCGCTACCTACAAGCTTGTGCGGGTCAATGCCTGGGGAGCGATCCTGCTATCGCTGCTTCTGTTCCTCGCCATGGTTACAGGTTCTCGGGCCTGATCAAGAGGCCGGTTTAATCTTCGGTGCGTTCTCAATATAGGTGCACGGTCGCGTCGCCAGCACCACGTTGTCCTCAGTTTGACCTTCCACGATCGGAACGTTTAGTTTCAGCAATAGAAACGTAGATGAAAAACCTCGGCATCTTGCTTTCCGGACGCGGCTCGAATTTTGAAGCTATTGCCAGAAATGTAACTACAGGCGTTATACACGCCGCAAAAATAACAATTGTGATTTCCAACCGTGCCGATGCAGGTGGGATTACCAAAGCGCGCGAGCTGGGACTTGAGACCCTGATTATTCCATCCAAGGGCAAAGTCCGCGAAGATCACGACCGCGAGGTGGCTGCCGCTCTGCAACAACACAAAGTTGACCTCGTCTGCATGGCTGGATACATGCGCCTGCTTTCGCCGTGGTTTGTGAAGCAATTCCCCCTGCGGATCTTGAATATTCATCCGTCCCTGCTGCCGGCTTTTCCGGGCCTCGAGGCCCAGGAACAAGCGTTCGCCTACGGCGTCAAAGTCGCGGGCTGCACGGTGCACTTCGTCGACGAAGAACTGGACCATGGTCCCATCATCGTGCAGAAAGCAGTGCAGGTCCTTCCCCATGACGACGAGAAAACTCTGGCTGCGAGAATCCTGGAACAGGAGCACATTGCGTACTCCGAAGCCATCAACCTTGTTCTGAACCAGGCATTCCGGGTGGAAGGACGGAAGTTGGTGTTCAGCTAGACGTGTCGGCGCGAGCGCCTGCGCACTGAAGGACGGATGTGCCCGGCTCGTGGCTTAAGTCACGCAAATGTCTTAAAGCTTCACGAATTCCACTCTGCGGTTTGCCGCCTTGCCTTCAAACGTATCGTTTGACGAGACAGGCTTGGTTGCGCCATATCCTTTCGCGGTCAGCCGCGATGCATCTACACCTTGGCTTACCAGCAAATTCTCGACCGCGTCGGCTCTCTGCTGCGAGAGCGAGATATTCTTCGCTGCATCGCCGGTTGAATCGGTGTGGCCGCCGATCTCCAGTTTCACCTGCGGATTCTCCTTCATCAGCTTGGCAATCGCGTTGATCGTACCCATCGACTCCGGCTTTATAGTGGCCGAGTTCACGTCAAAATTAATGCCGTGGCTGACGATCTTGCCTTCTTTATTCAGGGTCTCGATCAGGTTCATTCCGCCGCCGAGAGCGACGCGAATATTTCTAAACACCAGCGGCGCTTCCTGGCTGCCGATGCCCTCAATGGTGAAAGACTCGGGCACAAAGCCGCCAAAGTCCGGCACCACCAAAACTCGCGTCTGGTCCTCGTAACACTTCACCTGATTGTTCTTCATGATCATGGCGATGTGGTGCCATTTCCCTTGAAATGCCTCGGCGTCACCCGGATAGGTACCATTGAGATCGTGCTCAAGGCCTTCGGTGCTCACCTCTGGGCCAAACCATATGTTTCGGTCTTCGTCTCCTTTATGCATTGAGACGCCAAGCTTGTACGCATCCGGTGCAGCGTAGTAGTCCATTTCGATTGTGAAAGAATCCGACAAATAATGAGCAGGCGTAATTCGCGGCGACACTCTCGCATAGTTGCCTTCGGTCAAAGCCAGAGCGGGTTGCCCCTGGACCTTGTTTACGACACCCTGACCGGCGTCCAGTTTCCAGTGCGCCGGGAACTCGCCATCCTGATCGGAGGTGAAATCGTCCTCAAATACGATCTTATCGCCGGGAACGAAGTCATAGTTTTGATAGACCTTGTACTGCTGCGGTGCGTTCGCGGGTGCAGCGGCACTGTTCGAGTCGGAAGCCGCGCCTTCGGTAGGCTGACTGGGAGCGTTTGCCGAGTTTGTGTTGCTGTTCGAGGTGTTGGAATTCTGATCCTCGGAGTTCGTCTCCACTTTTTTCTTCGCAGCTTTCTTGGCCGCATCTTTGATCGAACCGAACTGGGCGCTGGCCGGAACGCACCAGCAGCAAAACGTAAGGAGCAGGCAGCAACAAGCAGCGACGCGAATTCTGTACATCGGGATCTCCAGAAGATGGGTATTTTGGGGGGAGACAAATATAGCAAGTCAGTTTCAAAGGTCGCAACGAATCTTTTGTTGCGGAAAGTACTACAGCGAACATTTGAGTAAACTGTGTGGCGAGGACACTCCTGTCCGCGCAGATCAACGTGCGGCGCGGAACCTGTCCTGAGCGACCGACGGAGGAGGGAGTCGAATGGACACTCCTGTCCGCGTGCATCGACGTGTGACGCGGGCGCGCCGACCGCTTGTCTGATCCTGCGGGTGCCCGTCCTTGTTAGGCGTTTCGTGCGAGACAGAGCTTTCCCCGAGCGCAGTCGAGGGGGCGGGGAATTTGACTTGGGGACTATGTTGATCTCGCGAAATGAGGAAGGCTCGTTGTTCCGGGCGACTTTATCCCAATCCCAATGCTAAAGTTTCCGCATGCGATCGAACCGCTCTGTCCCTCCCTGCACCGTGATCCCCGTGCTCATCTACCCTGATCCTGCTGCCGCCGCCGCTTGGCTGTCGAAAGCATTCGGTTTCACTGTCCGCCTGCGCATTGCCAATCACCGCATCCAGATGAAAGCCGGAGACGGATGTTTCACCATTGCCGAAGGCAACGTCACGCCGAACCAGTCGCAACACGTTCAGGTCCGCATCGAGGATGCCAAGGCTCACTGCGATCGCGCGCGGCAAAACGGAGCCACCATCCTGAGCGAGCCGACCGATCATCCATACGGCGAGCGCCAATATAATGCGCAAGATCTTTACGGCCACCGCTGGGACTTCACCGAAACCATCGCCGACGTCGCTCCCGAAGAATGGAGCGGCGGCGAATTTCACCTGGAGTGAAGACCCACTTGTGTGGCGCGGGCGTTCTCGCCCGCGTGGTCAAATGTGGAACAGCGGCCATTCATGGCCGCTTCAGGCACAAAGGTGACGCAGAACTGACGCAAAAGCAGAGCTTTGGCGAGTCCCACCACGGTTAGAGTTGCTCCTTTGCGATAACATGTGCGTGGAAAACGATGCCGACTTTTAATCCAAAGATCCTCGAGTGGGCGAGGTCCACTGCGGGGTTATCCGTTGAAGAAGCAGCCCACGCGATCGGACTGACTGACGCACGTGGAATATCAGCTCCGACTCGGCTAGCACTTCTGGAAGCCGGCAAAGAGGAACCATCGCGCCCCACCCTGGTGAAAATGTCTAAGGTGTACCACCGTCCTCTGCTGGTGTTCTACCTGGAAGAGCCGCCAAAAAAGGGCGATCGCGGGAAAGACTTTCGAACGCTTCCCGGCGAAAAAGAAGCTTTATACAGCCCTGTTCTTGATGCACTACTTCGAGATATTAAAGGTCGACAAAGCATCCTGAAGTCTTTGCTAGAGGATTCTGAGGCGGAGCGGCTACCCTTCGTCGGTTCGACAACTCTGGAAACACCGGTACGCACTCTTTCTGAGTGGATCACAAAACAGCTGAATTTCGAACTCAAGATCTTTCGCGAGCAAAGAACGATCGAAGAAGCATTTTCGTATCTGCGATTCACGGCCGAATCTAGCAGAATTTTTATCCTACTAGTTGGAAACCTCGGGAGCTACCACACTAACATTCCAACCGAAATATTTCGTGGTTTTGCGATGGCCGACGAAATCGCGCCACTCGTTGTAGTTAATGACAACGATGCGCTCTCCGCTTGGTCTTTCACTGCACTGCATGAGATAGCACATCTCTGGCTCGGCGCAACAGGTCTCAGTGGGTGGGTCGCCGGTCAACCAATAGAACAGTACTGTAGCGATGTTGCCGCAGAAATACTACTGCCCCCCGTTGAACTGGAAGAGTTTGCCCACGTCGGGAAACCCGTTCTCGATGAACTAGCAGCGAGGATGTCGCGGTTCGCGGATCGTCGCAACATTAGTCGCGCTATGGTTGCTTACCGTGTATTTCGAACCGGCGCCATCACAGAGAGGACGTGGCAGCAGCTGCGAGATAGGTTTTATCAAGACTGGATTGCTCAACAAGAGCGACAAGCAGCCAGGCAAAGGGCGCATGAAGGCGGGCCTAGTTATTACGTGGTGAAGAGACACCGTCTTGGAAAAGCACTATTGGGCATTGCAGATCGCTCGATACGAGAGGGGCTTTTAACCTACACGAGAGCGGCCAAGCTACTCGGTGTTAAAGCTCGAAACGTAGAGCCACTACTGTCGGGTGGAACTGGCAAAGGTGGCGAATAGTGATATATCTCCTTGATGCCAATATCCTGATAACGGCAGCCAACACTTACTATGATCTAGATCGCGTCCCAGAATTTTGGACTTGGCTACATCATCAGGGAACATCCGGAAACATAAAGATTCCACTCGAAATTTATGAGGAAGTGCTAGAAGGCCGCAAAGAAGGCGACGCCCTGCTGGACTGGGCAAAAAATGATGTTACTCGCGCAGCACTCCTTTTTAAAGAAAAGTGCAATACGGATCTCGTACGGCGAGTTGTGCAAGAAGGATACGCCAATGACCTTACCGATGATGAAGTAGAGAAGCTGGGGCGTGATCCATTTTTGATTTCCTACGGACTGAACCAGGATACCCGCTGTATAGCGACAACCGAAGTCTCAAAACCTTCAAGAATACGTCACAATCGACATATACCAGACGTGTGTAGCACGTTAAAGGTGAACTGCTGCGGACCATGGGACCTCAACAAACACCTCGGATTCAAGACTGGATGGAAGCCCTAAGCAACGTCGTCAGATTCCCGCCAGAAATCACAATCATGGCGGGGCCGGTTGGCCAACTTGCGGGATTGCACACCTGTGCGATTTTCAGACGCGGGAATGTCTGAAGTTCACTCTGTGCGACGAGCCCTCCATCTCGCACACGCCAGCTAGACCCGCAAGAATTACAATCCGCGAGCAGGGCCAGGGGCCCACCTTGGTCGCGTCATTTGCCAGAGGGAAGGATCTCGAATTTAAGGAAAGTAGCTACTCCCCTTCGCCCACTTTCAGCACTGCCAGAAACGCCTCTTGCGGAATGTCGACGCGGCCGATGCGCTTCATGCGCTTCTTGCCTTCCTTCTGTTTTTCGAGGAGTTTGCGTTTGCGGGTGATGTCACCACCGTAGCACTTTGCGAGCACGTTCTTGCGCATGGCGGCAACGGTTTCGCGGGCGATAATTTTCGCGCCGATCGAAGCCTGAATCGGAACTTCGAACATCTGGCGCGGGATCAGCGTGCGCATCTTCGAGACCAGCGCCTTCCCGCGTTCGTAGGCAAAGTCGCGATGCACGATGATCGAGAGAGCATCAACCGGATCTCCGGCGACGAGAATGTCGAGCTTCACCATGGGCGACTCCCACGTTCCGGATAAGTGATAGTCCAACGACGCGTATCCGCGTGAAACCGACTTCAGCCGGTCGTAAAAATCGAGCACGATTTCATTCAGCGGCAGCTCGTATTGCAGCATGACGCGCGTCGAGCTTACGTATTCAAAGCTCTTCTGCTTGCCGCGCTTTTCTTCGACCAATGCCAGAATCCCGCCGACATACTCTTCATTGGTGAGAATGGTCGCCAGGATTATTGGCTCGTCAATCTTCGCAATCTCGCTCGGATTCGGCCAGCGCGAAGGATTATCCACTTCGATCAGCTCACCGTCGGTCTTGGTGATCTTGTATCGCACGCCAGGAGCAGTCGTAATCAGGTCAAGATTAAACTCGCGCTCCAGCCGCTCCTGAATGATCTCCATGTGCAGCAGACCAAGAAAGCCGCAGCGGAAGCCGAAACCGAGGGCCGCCGAGCTCTCCGGTTCGAAGAAAAACGACGAATCGTTCAGGCGTAATTTTTCGAGCGCCTCGCGCAATTGCGTGTGCTCGTGCGCGTCTACCGTGTAGAGACCTGCAAAGACCATCGGCTTGATGTCTTCAAATCCCGGCAACGGCTCGAGCGCGGGCGCGGCGTCATCAGTCACGGTGTCGCCGATTTTTGTATCGGCAACGTTCTTGATGTTTGCAATCAAAAATCCGACCTCGCCAGCGTGCAGTTCATCAATTTCAACCGGCTTCGGCGTGAGTACGCCGAGAGTTTCCACGTCGAAGATTCGGCCATTTGACCACAGCCGAATCTTCTGACCCTTATGAAGCCGTCCTTCGAAGACGCGCACCAGCACGATCACGCCGCGGTACGGATCGAACCAGGAATCGAAAATTAATGCCTGCAAATGGCGCTCAGAATTTCCCTTCGGCGGAGGAATCTTCTTCACAATGGCTTCGAGCACATCCGGCACACCCTGCCCAGTCTTGGCGCTGATCAGCAGAGCATCCGAAGCATCCAGCCCGACTGCGCCTTCGATCATTTCTTTCGTGCGTGGGATATCGGCGCTGGGCAAATCGATCTTATTTATTACGGGAATAATTTCGAGGCCGTGGTTGATTGCAAGATAGGAATTCGCCAGCGTCTGCGCCTCCACTCCCTGCGAGGCATCGACCACAAGCAGCGCACCCTCGCACGAAGCCAGCGACCGTGAGACTTCATAGGAAAAATCCACGTGCCCGGGCGTGTCGATCAAATTCAACTGATACGTCTCGCCATCTTTAGCCGTATACATCAACCTCACGGCATGGGCCTTGATGGTGATACCGCGCTCCCGTTCCAGATCCATAGAGTCGAGGACCTGGGCTTCCATCTCGCGGGCGGTCAGCGCCCCGGTAAGCTCCAGCAGGCGGTCGGCCAGCGTGGACTTGCCGTGATCGATGTGCGCCACGACCGAGAAATTGCGGATATGCTGGGGATCCATAAGGAGAGCGCGGAAGTATTGATTTTAACAGGGAGGCACGCTTGGCTTAGAATCCGCAGACACTCTCAATAATTCCCCGTTACCCAGCCGGTTGTGCCAAGGCCGCGTCGCGGACGACCACCGGCCGCGATCCACGGCCAACGAAGCGCGACTTCAATTTCAGGAACTTGATCTCGATGGCATAATATGACGCGCTGCCGAGGAGCACTGCCATGGCGACCGCTGCAATCACGACTACCGAGAACCGCACGCGATGGCCAAGCAGACTCGAGGCCATCAAGTTCGTGACCGCCTGATAAAGGAACATGGAATAAGAAATCCGGCCGATGTATTGCGTCACTCTCCAGTTGAGCCATCCCCAGGCCCAGCTGTGGGCAAAGGCGATCACCTGCACCAGAAGCACCGCCGTCAGCAGCGGATCGATCACAAACCCCACCCCGATCTTATAGGCCAATCCAAAGTGAGCATCGAGCGCAACCGAACCAATGATCAACCCAAACGTGACCAACGAAATCCAGATTCGCGACGCGATGAAGTTCCAAAATTCCTGCAGCACACCACGTTTTAAAAGCACTGCCAAAAGGCATCCCACCAGCAAGTGGTCCACGCGACAATCAAAGGCGAACTGGAGCCAGGCGCGGGACACATGGAACCCGAAGTAAAGCACCATGCGGTAGAGATCGACGGCCGCGATCAGCGCAACCAAAACTCGCGTCAGGCGACGCAGATCCCGTTGCAGATAAGCCAGCAGCCATGGCCACAAAAAATAAAACTGCTCTTCAAGAGACAACGCCCAGGTGTGCCCCAAATATTGATGCGGATGGGGATTAGTGGCGCGGCGATAATTTCTCAGATAAAAGAACGCCGCCGCATAATCCACCATCGCCACGCGCGACAGCCCGCCTCGCGCGAAATAAGAGACCGTGAAGTGGAGAATCCATAACACATAAAACGCTGGAAACAGCCGCAAGACGCGCCGGATGTAAAAGTCGCGAACGGAAATTTCTCCGGTGCGCTCGGATTCCCGCAGCAATGTCCACGTAATCAGAAAGCCGCTCAGGGCAAAAAACGTCAGGACGCCGCGTCCTTGCGGCGCTTCGGGTACGCCCAGATGATTGAAGATCACCAGCATCACTGCGACAGCGCGCAGGCCATCGAGCGAGGGAATCTTCTTCTGGCTCAGAACTTCGGCCAGCGAAAGACGCGGAGGCGCAGCCTCCTGCACACCTGACGAATGGGCGCTCATTTATCAGTTGTCAGCTTGCGACAGCTCGAACCGGTACGGCTGCTATCAGAGAAGACTCAAGTGGGGGAACCAGCGATCTATCTGCTGGCCGCGAGATTATAGCCCGAGAAATCTCGATTAAAAAGCGGAAAAATTGCGTGAAACATTGTGCGCTGTATACAGCGAAAAGTTACAAAAACTTGCACACTGCTGGGATCAGGCGTTACTCTGCCAGATCAAATGCTGGGGAAACATATAGGGCTTACCGTGATTGTGGGGATGGCGCTTGCCTCCCTGATCTGGAAACTCCACGCCGCCGTATGGACGCCGGTGCAGACGTTCGGGCTTGTACTTTGCGTGGCGGGGGTTCATCCTCTGGACCATTGCACGATTCCAGCTTGGGGCTTCATTCGCGGTGACCGCGCAGGCCAGACAACTGGTCACACGGGGACTCTATTCGAAAATTCGCAATCCGATTTACATTTTCGGCTCATGCGTCATTGCCGGCGCTTTTCTGCTGATTGGGCGCCCGATGCTGCTGTTGATCTTTGTATTCGTGATCCCCATGCAGATCTGGCGGGCGGGAAAGGAAGCTACTGTGCTCGAGGAAAAATTTGGCGATGAATATCGCGCCTACCGCTCGTCTACCTGGTTTTAATGCCAGACCGAAACACAACCGGCTTTTGGTTAGCCGGATGAAAGAATCTTCCCGCCTTCATACCGCCGCGTGCTAAAATCCGCTCCCGCCAGCGATCCCCGTCGTCCCGTACCCTTCAAAGCTTCGCCCGCATTGAGCTGGCAATCAAAATGGAGGCCTCTATGAAACTCTTCATCCTGGCGCTGCTATTTGCCGTTATCAGTGTTCTTCCCTCGCAAGCGCAGTCCGGACCCTGCACCGAGAACGCCGTTAAGAGCGGAGACTTGCAACCTGCCGCTGACTCCTTCGCATACATGCCACCCTACGGTAAGCCGAAGACAGGCACATCTGAAATCAAGAAGGCGGACGAAGACAATTTTTCCGACCGCATCAACATCCAGCAAAAGTGGCTTCCCGATCACCGCATCGTCTCCTCCCCCGGGGCTGACATGGCATACGAACATGGAACACTGCACATGTCATCGGACAGCAAGAGCAAGCCTGGCGCCGCCGGACATGAAGAGTTCGACGCCGTGATGCTCATTGTCTATAAAGCCAAAGGTAACGTGTGCCAGCAAGTGGCGATGACCATGCAGCCTTTGGAAGAGAATTCGCACTGATCATTCAGGCGCGCGGTGGCTGGCCTGAACAAGAGGTGCAACTCCCAACGGAATTCGCGGCCCTGGACGAAGACGGTGCATAATCTAACTTGATGCCCGCAGAGAGCACAGTATCGGCACCCGATTCGCCGGAGGTGCGCCGCTATAACCAGTTACGCCGCTGGCTCGGGATTGGCGAATTTGTGCTGGGGCTTGCCTTGCTGCTCGTGCTCCTGATCACCGGCTGGACCAATTCCCTGCAAAGTCTCGCCTACGGCATTTCTGAAAACTATGCGCTGGCAGTCCTTTTCTATGTGCTGATGCTGATTGTTCTCAGCAAGCTCATCAGCCTGGGATTGGATTTTTACAGCTTTCGTCTGGAACACCGCTACCAGCTTTCGAACCAGTCGCTACGGGCATGGATCGTAGATGAGCTGAAGGGCCTGCTGGTGATGGCTGTGCTCGCCGTGCTGCTGGTCGAACTGCTCTACTTCATCATCCGCGAATCGCCGCAACACTGGTGGGTGCTGGCGTGGCTTGGATTCCTCGCCGTTGCCGTGCTTCTTGCGCAACTCGCGCCGGTGGTTTTGTTTCCTATCTTTTACAAGTTTGAGCCGTTGCACGATGAAGAACTGCGGCAGCGTCTGGTCCGGCTTGGCGAACGTGCAGGAACTCGCGTTCGCGGAGTCTACAAATGGCATTTGTCCGAGAAGAGCAAGAAAGCTAACGCCGCGCTTACTGGTCTGGGTAACACGCGGCGCATTATTCTCGCCGACACGCTACTTGAAAATTATTCAGCCGATGAAATCGAGGCCGTGCTGGCGCATGAACTCGGTCATCACGTTCACAAACATATTCTGAAGAGCATCGGCGTCCAGGCGGCGGTGACGTTCATAGGATTCTGGGCGGCGAATTGGACGCTTCACTACGCCATTAACCGCCTGCACATGTTCGAAACCATTTCCGATTTCGCCAACCTGCCGCTGCTGGTGCTCACTTTCACGGTGCTCTCATTTTTATTGATGCCTGCGCTAAATGCACTCTCACGTTTCCACGAGCGGCAGGCCGACCGCTACGCGTTCCAGAGCATCCACGGAGTCGCCCCGTTCATCTCGTCGATGAATAAGCTTGCCGATCAGAATCTTGCCGAGCGCATCCCTTCGCGCTGGGTGGAGTGGTGGTTCTATTCCCATCCTGCGATCGTGCATCGCATCGCCGCCGCGGAAGAGTGGTCGCGCGCCCACGCAGGATAAATCGAAAATTTGAGGGTGCCCCGTCCCTGTCTCGCGTTTCATGCAAGACAGGGCGGGGATTTTGACTTTCCGTGGATAGGTACCCTACGCGCCTTTCGTAGCGCGGGGTAAAACAACACTCGAGGGTGCCCCATCCTTGTCGCTCCGGGTTTTGGGAGCGACAGGGTGGGGATTTTGACTTTGAAGAACTAAGCCGGTTTCGGTAGCGCTTCCATCCTGCGCTTCATCTCATCCGCCGAAACATCTTCCACGTGGGTCGCAACCGTCCACACGTGACCAAACGGATCGATCAGCGTCCCCGAACGGTCTCCATAGAACTGGTCCTGCACCGCGCGGCTCTCTTTCGCGCCGTTCGATGTCGCCTGCTTGAACGTCTTGTCAACATCGGGCACGTAGATCATCAGGCTGACGGGCGTTCCTCCGTAGGTCTCGGGGCTCTTATATTGGGCCATGGCCTCGTCGGCCAGCATGATGACCGAATCGCCAATCTTGATTTCGGCGTGCGCGATTTTGCCGTCCGGGCCGGGAAAGCGCATGATCTCGGTCGCGCCAAACGAATTTTTATAGAAATCAATGGCGCGGCTCGCGCCGTTAATGATGAGGTACGGAGTTACGGAATGATATCCCTCGGGAACTGGCTTCACTGCCATGGCTGGGCTCCTTCAATGCTGGTAATTAGCTGGACGGAATTGTTGCGAACGTCAGGAGGTTCCCGGCGCGCTCATCCCGCCCGGCCTGCAGATTACCACTTAAAAGGAAGGTGAGTTGTGAATTTTTGACGAGAAATTGAGGGTGACGCCCGGACTGGTTTGTTCTCCGGAAGAATGGCTATGGAGTAGCTGCCGTTTCTACCGACTGGGTGGGCTAGGTTTGGTCCGCGTGAACGAGGGATGGGGGAAGATTTCGTTCGCAGATCGTGTGGCGTAAACCTTTTAGCGCAAGCTTCGTGGTTCCCGCCCTTCCCAAAACCGGCGAAGGGACGGGGCACCCCCGTCATTGCTAGTTCACGCAATTCAAAAGCCCGGGCCACCCGCCCCGCGGCCAGTTTCAACGTCACCCCTCTGGTTACGGATTGAACTAAATCTTCTCGACGACGTAGTGTAAGTCGGGCATTCTTGTGGATGTCCATTCGACCTTCCTCAGAGGTGATTGCTCAGCACAATCAGCTTCTCTGGTTCCGGTTGAATGGACAACGTCTTGAAAGATCACAGCAGCCAGCCCCCCAGCCGCCCCGATTCTAGCTGGGTGCATCCGGTAACAACGAAGCTTGGGAACGCGCCCGAGCTCTCACCGCCGCCAAACTCTTGTTGTCAAACTGATCTGGTAATTCAGAGAGGAACCGGATGTCATCTTCTTGCCTCTGCACCTCCTGTTGCATTAATACATGCTGAGCGATCTCCTCGCCTTCATGCGACGAGGAAACGACCGCTGAAGACAAGCCACTCAGGTATAGATAAATGGAGTCCGTGGCAAGGGTGGAAATGTAGGTTATGTGATCAGTCCGACCGTCTACAATGAATTCCAGAATGTCGCCGATCGCGAGGGCGGCATTTAAAGCGTAGGACGTCAGGTTATGGGAAAACGCTTCGGTATCGGGCGCGTTGTTGAGGCATGCCTGAGTTAGCGACTGATCGATATGGTCTATACCGTTACATTGCAAGGCAACCCAAGCCGCATCCCTAGCGTTCAGGTAGCAGGAGTTATCGAAGCCGGTGTCATTCGAGAAAGCGATCAGCCTTGGTAGCATTCGTTCAAAAATCAAAAGGGCGAAAGCGAGCCGTTTTGTCTGGGAAAAACACGCCAGCAGTTTTTTTTCTTCGCCGACCATTGTCTTCACCTCTACTTTTAACGAACTCAGGGCATTAATACCAAGACTTCGCAGGAATTGCGCACAAGCAGAGCAGATTGGTCTGCTGGCTGCGACGCCCGTTGGAGTAAGCCCCATCTGCTTGGCAGCATTGACGCCACTCACTTCAGCATGCCCAGCGCCCTGCGCGGCGACATCGCCCGAGCCAAGCAGTGCGCGCACAGCGGGTCGCAACGCTTTTTCGCTGGAACTAATTACACTAACGCCCTCCTTGGGCGGGTGGCCCATTCAAGCCTGATTTTGGCTTGAGTGGAGAAGTGTAATCGCTGGGCGGAGTTTGCCTTCCGCACGTTCTCGTTTTCGCGCCGTCCATTCCGACTCGATCTCCACCCGTCCTTCCCATCCAGTTGCATAGTGTCGAAAGCTGCT
>DASRFL010000020.1:0-17150 GCA_035651555.1 Terriglobales bacterium | reverse complement strand
CCATTTGCGCCATCTTCAGCGGCTCCAGCATCTCGACGGGAATTTTTCCTTTTCTACAGGAGTCTTTTGTTTTTACGCTGCCCGCCGGTACGACTCTCCGCGTGCAATCAGCGACCACACGATTCGAGCGTTCTTGTTCGCAACAGCTACACAGGCCTTCGACGTGCCTAAACGGCGCTGCTTGTCAGCAATCCAGAGACTGCGACGATCGGTTTTTTGGCTGGCGCGGTACACCACCGAGCGTGCGCCATGGATCAAGAGAGTTCGTAGATAAGGATCGCCACGCTTGCTGATGCCGAGCAGTCGCGCTTTCCCGCCACTCGAATGCTGCCGGGGTACCAAGCCCAGCCAAGCGGCGAACTGCCGGCCGTTCTTAAAAGTCTTTCCGTCACTAATGGCGGCAACAAGCGCTGTCGCTGTCAGCGGACCGATTCCTTCTACCGCTGCGATTCGCCGACAGGGCTCGCTGGCCTCATATACGGCCCAGATTTGCTCGCCGATCGCCTGGATCTTTTCTTCCAAAGACAACAGCTCGTCGTAGAGCGAAGCAAATAGGCGTCGGCTGAAAGTGGTCAACTCGTTGGTTGCATCCTCCAGGATGAGTGGCAAGCCGCTCCGCAGTTGGCTAACATGTTCCGGCAGCACGATCCCGTATTCGGCCAGCAGGCCGCGAATCTGGTTGGCCAGTTGCGTCCGCGAGCTGACCAGGCGGCTCCGCACGCGGTGCAGTGACTGAATGTCTTGCTGCTCCACCGACTTGGCAGGCACGAACCGCATCTGTGGACGGCCCACGGCTTCACAGATCGCTTCGGCATCGTTGGCGTCGTTCTTGTTGGATTTCACGTAGGGCTTTACAAACTGCGGAGCGATCAGCCGCACGCTGTGACCCGATCGCCCAATTACACGACTGCAATAATGCGCGCCGCAGCAGGCTTCCATCCCCACCACGCACGGCGGCAGGTTGGCGAAGAAATGAGCCACCTGACTCCGGCGTAACGTTCTTCGTAGAAAGGCACGGCCTTCAGCATCCACACCGTGAATCTGGAAAATATGTTTCGCGAGATCCAGACTGAATTTAGGTACATTTTCGAAATCTCCTTTTCTGCCCTTTTGCTTGGGGCGCCCGGAAGCGAGTGGAGACCACTCCCAAGGCGAGCGGCTGCTTTATGGGAGGGACCCGCGCGGTTCGGGAGGAACCGTGAAAGCAGAAGCTGCGAAGCTGCTGGGCGTGGGAATTCTCCCGAAGCAGCGCCCAAGCAAATGCGCGGCGGAAAAGGACAAAATGTACCGCGTCAGTTCACTTGGTTGAGGTAAAGGTCGAGTGACGCCACAGCATGGATCAGGCGACACGGCGGCGCGGAAGCTTTCCTTCTGCAGAGCATCGTGATGGAATGTGGGGCTCGAATTGAGATTGAAATTGCCAGCAAACGGCGTGGATGAGTGCCGTTGTGGATTCTTGAGCGAGGATGCAGCTGGCCCTGCGGTCCAACAGAATAGGAGCAAGATCGGTGAAGATTGTGGAAGAGATAAGGGACGCCATATCAAAGATCGATGGAGCTATGTGTGAAACCCCGAGTGAACTCGGTGCGACGGGCACAGTGGAGGGCCGGGCAAGAGCCGCAACTGTTTGGCATCCGTTAGGAGAACAGAAAACAAATAGGGTTGCGCTCCTGCAGCATGACGATGAGATTTCGGAAAGCTCGTTCGGGCCTGAACTCGAAGAACTGCTCGAATTCGGTGCGGAACTAGATATTGGAGCAGTGAAGCAGGGACTCGGGGGAGAAACTGGCGACGAAATTCGGCGCAGCATTATTAAGAATGGCGTCGACGCTCTTGCCTTCTACTGCAGCTTCCATCAAAGAGGAACGCAGTGGGGAATATACATTCCGGCTACGAGTCTCTTGTATCTTGCGGCGACGGTATTCGACAAAGTACCAGCCGATGTAAACACAAAGCTTCAGATCGCGTTCCGAGCTTTGCATCAGCACGAATTATTCCACTTCGCAGTCGATTACATGGTTTCACAGTTGGAAGGCATTCTCGGAAGGCCCTGCTACGTCCCCGCGCGACCGCGCCTCCGCGACCCTGAAGCAGGCTACATCCTGATCGAGGAGGAACTTGCAAATGCTCATATGATTCGCGCCTTACGAGGCGGTCGCAAGCACCTGCGCGCCAAGGAACGGGTACCAGCTCTACGCGAATTCATAAAGATGCAACCTGCCGGATACAGAGACGGAGGAAACTCCACTTCCAAAGTTGTGTTTCAACAGCGATCAGTGGAACTTGCTCGGGCACACATCGAATGTATTGACGGTTACCGAACCGGCTATCTTGGGGCGGTTGAGTTGTTCCGTTTACTTCCAATCGATAACGGCATTGACTGGCGCTACTGTCCAATACATGTAGTTCACGACGAAACACGCCTTGCTGTTAACCCGATTACCATCGGTCTTTTCGAATGGGTGCGTGGAATTCACGAAACGGATACGTTTAAGAACCGGGTTCGGGCGCTTCCTCAGCCCATCCAAAAAAAGTGGTCCCATACGAAAGAGAAGATCGGCCAGACTACCGCTTTACCAGGACTGGATTTCAAGCGTTGGAAAGAATCCGCCTCAGGGCGCGTGTACTCTGTTCGGGTAGATAGAAATTATCGTGCGCATCTTCGATACACGGGCGTTCCCCCATCCTGGGAAGCAATTGAAATTGGAACGCATCGGGAATTAGGGCACGGATAGTAGAGCCGTAGTCTTATGTTTGCGGATAAATGGCGGTCGAAAACGGGTTAAGGATGACGCTGTAGATCGTGGTTCGCCTTTTAACAGGGCGGCGCGGACGATTCGTCCGCGCCGATTGCGTTGAGAATTTGTGTTGCCGTCCGCTGAACGTATTCGAGGCTTTCGCCAAGGAGCTTTGCGTCGCCGCCGTACAAGCCGATGTAGTCCTGCGCGGCGCTTCCGGTCTGGAGGCCGATTGCGCTGCAAACTACAAAAGCGACGGCCTCGGCCTCGGTCTCGCGGACACGCTTGGTCGTGCTGCAGCGGCGTTCGTCGCGGTGCATCATCTCGTGCGCGACCTCATGCGCCAGAGTCGCAAACTCCTCAGCGGGAGATTGGCCGGGCAACAACGTGATCTTGCCGCCTGACGATGTGCCACGCGCCGGCGCGATTTCTTCGGAGTATTCGAGTGCGATACCGTTCTCTGCGACGAATTTCGTAAGCCGCTCACGATACTCGCGCGGATCGCCGTTGACGCTGCCGATTTCCGGCATTGGCTGGCCGTCCGTCTGGCTGATGTCGAATACGTAGGCCGCGCGGAATCCGACTGCGACTGAGGATTCGTCCGGCTCGGCTTCGCAGTTGTTCTCGGCTTTCTTCCGAATGATCGGGGCGAGAATCAGAATGCCCTTCTCGCCCTTCTTCACGAAGCGGCCCAACTTGTGCCAAGCGTGAAAGCCTGCGACGTGCGTTGCGTTTGGCTTCTGCGAAGCGATGAGCATGATGTTGCCGCACGAATAGCGGCGGAAGCGCGCCATCGCCGCGAGATGGTCCTTGAGCCGCTCACTGTGGCCCGCTTCGAGTGCCTGCCGGAGTTGCTCGATTGCGTTGCTTGCGATCTGTTTTGCTTGTTCGACTTTCATTTTTCCTGTCCTCCTGTTTCGGGGAGTCCTTGCTCCCTTCACCCACAGCCGGCGGGGAGGGAGGACGCGAAACAGGGGACAGAAGCGGAGAGATTGGCGCGTCCAGGTCGAAACGGGCGGCACGCTTGAGTGACACAGCCTTTCGGTGGCGCGATGCGTGCTAGTGGAGACCGTAGGCGGACGAACTAAATCGCCGGGACGCGACAATCTCGGAGCTAGGAGAACCGCAAACAATTTGGCTGGAACGCAGGGGCAAGATGGGCGGGGTGGGCGAATCTAAAGCGAATATGTTATATTGTGGCGATGATGAGTGCAGAATCGCATACCCAAGCAACCCGAGGCGGCACTCCGACAGCAAGTAAGTGGCTAGGACGGCGATGAAGAAGCTTTCAGATGCGACGATTGTCGGACAACAAGGAATAAACTTAATCGAGCGGATAACGCTAGAGATGGGGTTTGCCTGGAATCCGACCAATATCGACGTAGGAATAGACGGTTACATCGAAACTAGAGACGGTGCTACTGGCCACGCTACAAATTGCATCATTCAAGTCCAAAGTCGCGCAACCGAAGGCCAATTCGAATGTGAGACCGACGATAGTTTCGAATATCGCTGCGCTGCGAAAGATTTGGATTACTGGATGGGCGGAAACGCGCCTGTCATTCTTGTGCGCTCACGCCCCAAGACCGGTGAAGCGTATTGGGTTTCAGTTAAAGATTACTTTCGGGAATTAGGTATCCGCAAGAATGCGAAGATCGCGTTCAACAAAGTACGCAATCGCTTTGATCAGTCCGCGAAAGATACATTATTTCGTTTAGCTACGCCCTTGGATTCCGGTCAATACCTAGGAACAAAGCCGAGGGCTGAGAACATATATTCAAACTTGCTGAAGCTTGCTCCTCTGCCGCGACACTACTACGTAGCCCAAACGCAATACAGAACACCGCCAGAGATTTTTGCACGATTGCGCGAGATCACTACTGCCGTGCGCGGAGAATGGCTTTTGACGAACAAGACAATGATCTCATTCCATGACCTGCGGGATCATCCGTGGACGGCCGTCAGTGAAGTAGGTACTTGTGAGGAATTTGACACAGGGGAATGGTCGTCAACAAATGATGCGGCCCGGCAGCGGCTGTTTGTCCAGCTTCTAAATATCTGTTTGAAAGAAAAGCTGTTTCCGAAGGGAATCAAATTTTCGCGGGACCATGAATTCTATTATTTCAGAGCGACCAAGGACCTGTCCGACAGAGAGTACTCTTATCAGAGTCGGGAGAATCGAACCACTCGCGTGGTTTTCAAGGGGTATCCCAAAAAGAGCGACCACACGAAGATGTCGTTCTATAGACATTCAGCAATGGAAGTTCATTTTGTGCGATATGGAGGCGAGTGGTATCTACAGTTGACCCCGAACTACCACTTCACTCGTGACGGAGAACGTACTTCGCTGTATGCCCCAAATTTGGTGTCAGGCATTAAGCGTTTGGAAAACAATCAGGCGGTCCACGGACAGGTAGTTATGTGGGCCAGCGTATTGACTGAGCGCAACTTGTTTGAGGGCGGATCCAGATTCATCGACTTCACGACAATGAATACTTTTCAACTTGAAGTTGGAATCGACGACCGATCATGGTTAGGGCGAGAGGAAGCTGAGAAGCGATCAGCACTCGCGGACGAGGGCCAGGGGACCTTGCTATGAATGTTGCATTCTTCGACGAGCCGGAGCTTGAATTCGGCGCGGGTCGTCATATAGACATTCGGTTCGGCATCATGAATTATGGCCCACTCGATTTCGAATCATCAGTGGCTCCGAGGCAGATAAATGTGGGCGTAGTCGGAACCAAAGAGTCTATCGAAGGTTTGCAACAATGGCTTGAGCGTTGCCGCACCGAGATTCCGGGAAAGCGCAGCAAGAGCGAGCCGGATAAACCGAGCAATAAGCCAAACTTGTTCCCTAAGTTTCCAGGCTATTCGGCCAACGTGAGCTTTCGGAGTACTCTGATCCTGTCGAATCCTCTCTGTCGCGATTTTCAAAAAAGCGCCATCGAAGCGATTGTTAAAGTGCCTGATCGAAAGACTCGGATTGAGCGTTCGGTCGATTTGTTTATGGAGGAAATCCGATACCTAGCACAGAATACACCCGCGAAAGTCATCATTTGTGCGGTCCCGTTGCCACTACTCGATGCAATGGCGTCCAGCGAATTAAACGAAGATGAGGATGACGACGACCCCACCCCTGATATTGCAGGTACGCAGATTGATTTCCACGACATGCTCAAGGCAAGAGCTATGCAGCTGTACAGAAAGCCTATCCAAATAGTGTTGCCCTCAACGTACGATGAATCGAAGCGTAGAAGGCAACGCAGAACTGGTCGGCGGCGGGAGTTGCAAGACGAAGCGACACGAGCCTGGAACATCCACACGGCGCTTTACTATAAGGCTGACGGCGTACCTTGGAGGCTAGTCCGGGACAGCAATGATCTTACTGTCTGTTACGTCGGCGTAAGCTTCTATCGCAGCCTCGACAGTGCTAGCTTGCTCACCAGCGTCGCGCAGGTCTTCAATGAGAGGGGCGAAGGAGTCGTGGTGCGAGGAGGGGCGGCCTCAATTTCAAAAGATGATTTGCAAGCGCATTTGAGCGAAGAGGCCGCACACCAGTTGTTGGCAGATGCCTTGTCTAGCTACTGGGATGTCCACCGCACATTTCCCGCTCGGTTAGTTGTTCACAAGAGCTCTCGATTCGACGATGGCGAGCGGGCTGGCTTTGAGGCTGCGGTAAAAGAGAAGGGCATCTCCACGCACGATTTTCTATGGGTCTCGAATTCAAGTACACGGCTTTACCGCGGCGGTCAATATCCGCCCCTTCGTGGAACCCTTTTGATGCTTGATGATAGCGAGATGCTACTCTACACGCGTGGGAGCGTTGAATTCTTTGAAACCTATCCCGGTAAGTATCTTCCGGTTCCACTCCGAATTCGCTGTGAGAGCACGGAGCAGACGCAGAGATTTTTAGCGCGCGAGGTGTTGGCACTCAGTAAGATGAATTGGAACAATACGCAATTTGATGGCGCTGATCCTGTCACTCTTCGTGCGTCAAGGCAATGCAGCGGCGTGCTGCGCTACTGTTCTACGGGACTACCTATCGAACCCAGGTACAGCTTCTACATGTAGATGTTTTTCCTCGGAGTGAGACCCGAGAGCTAGGTGGCGACCACAACGCGAAGGTGTCCTTGGCGGCGTGAGCGAGGTGCGCGCTTTACGGTGATCTCAATGTCCCGGCCAAGTAGGGTCAAAAAGTGCATAAGCCGCTCAGTGGAAAAGCCGGAAAGCTGACCCCGCAAAAGGCGCGAGATTTTGGGCTGATCGATTTTCAGTATGTGGGCAGCGCGAGTTTGCGTAAGTCGCCGCGCGCGAATGGCTTCGCTAATTCGGATTGCAAGGTCCGCCTTGGCGAGACGTTCTTCCGGGTTGGGCAGACCAATATCGGCGAAAACGTTGCCGCTGCCTTCCTCGACCTGAATCTTTTTGCTCATGCTAACTAGTCCTTTTGATCTTCCAGCCATCTGGCATGTTCTTCTTCGGCTCGCTTGAGGCGCGATCTGATTAACTCGATCTCCGGCTTCGGCGTCTTGGCTCTGGTTTTTGATTTCTTTTGGAACACATGCAAAACATATATGCGACCCGCTAGGCGAACCGTGTAGACGGTGCGATAAGTATCGCCAGCGTGGTCTTCAACGATTTCTAAAATGCCTGCGCCGCCGAACCCTCGCAGAGGTTTCGCAGCGGCGTGCTTCCCGCCGCGTTGCGCGATGTACAGCGCGTAGCCAATCGCGTCCTTTACATCCTCTGGAAAGGAAGAGAGGTCTGCTCTCGTACTTCCAATCCAAACGACCGGCTTAATGATCGGCGTCGTCATTTCAATATTATGCTTAAACGAGCATAGGAGGCAAGAACTCTTTGACGAAGAGTGTCAGGTTTCACGAAAGGCCCGTTGATGTGAACTCTGCGGCGACTGTGCACGATCCGAAGCAGGGCTATGACTGTGCACCAATTGTGCAAGAATGCGTTGTTTTCACCGCATTGGGGTTAGCTTTTGAGCGAAAGCAGATTCCCCGATTTGTTGGAAACGCTGGCAGTTAAGAAATGCCAGCGCGGTTGTTGGAACGGATTCGTGCGCTTTGCAAGCAGGGGGTCGCCGGTTCGAACCCGGCCACGTCCACCAACATTCAGGTATTAACAGGCATGTTTCACGCTGCTTTTTTCCAAGGTAGCGAGTGATGGCCTCTGTGCGCTCCAACACAACGCCATTCGTTCAGATCGAGGATAACCAGGCCGAGGCGCTCTTGATCGCGAAGCTGTCGGAGCGCCTCTTCACCATTGCGGGCCTCGACAATCGTATAGGCGTGGGCGGCAAGAGCCGTGCGCATGACGCGGCGGATTTGCGATTCGTCATCGCCCACGAGTATCGTTGCGGAATTCATTGTGAATCGCCACGCGAGGCCGCGATAGGCAAGGTAAAGGAAAAGACGGAGCCTTGTCCCAACTGGGTTGTAACGCTGATTGTGCCGCCGTGCGCTTCGACGATGGCCTTGGCAATCGGCAATCCCATTCCCGTTCCCTGAACGACATAGCGCTGATTTCTGCCGCGATAAAACTTATCAAAAATGAGGCTCAACTCCATCTCATCAATGCCGGGCCCCTGATCGGCGACGAAGGTGGTCACGAATCCATCTTTGTGTTCGGCAGAAATCGAGATGGGGCGGCCAAGCTGGGTGTAGGCATTGGCATTTTCGATCAGCCGCACAAGGACGTCGCGGATACGGTCGAAATCGGCGCGGACAGGCGGCAAATCTTCAGGAAATTCAACCTGAACCGGCCGTGAGCCCAGGGGTGTTTTGCAATACTGCAGCGCGGCCTGGCTGATGGCCGGGACCGAGTTCGCTTCGAGATCCAATTCAAATTCACCGGCATCGAGACGCGCCATTTCGGCTGCGTCTCCGACCAACTGATTCAGGCGATCGCATTCTTCATTGATGACGGTGAGCAGTTCGTGCTGTTCCGGTTTCAACTGAGCGTTCGTTGAGAGGAGGCTGGTCACGGACGCCTTGATGGCAGTCAGGGGCGTGCGGAAATCATGGGTTACCGAATCCAGAAGCGCGGACTTGAGCCGCTCACCTTCCTGGGCGGCCTGGGTCTTGCCTAACTCCTCGACTGCGCGGGCACGCTCGAAAGCAATTGCGATCAGCGTGCCGAGCGCCTCCAGTGTTTCTCGGGAAAGCAACGGTCCGGAGATGGCCAGGCTGCCCAGAGGACGCCTGCCCATATGCACCGGGACAAACGAGAGGCTGCGCCCGGAATCGATCAGGGATTCCTCGCGCAGCGTGGCGCGCCGCATGTCGTCCTGGCTGAAGTGGGCGGCGGCACCGGAGTGGTAAAACTTGTCTTTGTAGTCCAGATACAGCGCGGCGGCGCCCACATTAAATGTTTCGACAATATAATTCGGCACCGCATTCAGCAATGTAATGACGTTGCCTGTCACCAGAAGCTGTTGGCTGAACGCGTACAGCCGCTCTATCTCCCGACGTCTGCGCTTGGATTCCTCGGCTTCGCGACGCACGCGTGTGGAGAGTTGGCTCGCAATGAGCGCCGTGACAAAAAACGCTCCCAGTGCGACCCAGTTCTGCGGGTCGGCGATCGTCAGAGTGCCCACAGGCGGCAGGAAGAAAAAATTGAACGCGAGCATCGCCACCACGGACATAAACACGGCTACTGCAAGACCCCATATCGTTGATACGACGAGAATCGCCAGCAACAGCGTGAGCGCCACGGTGGTCTGGTTGACATGCAAGACGCTGCGGTACAGCGAAACCACGACAGCCGTAGCGATTAGTGCAGCAAGATAGGGCAGAAGGCGAAGGATGAACTGGCGCGGCACTGCGCTATTCTAGCCCGGCGCGAGTGGTTTGCATTCAGAGGCTTATGGTCAAGAAACCTGAAGAATGGCTTGCGGAGGTCATGCCCCCCGAGAAGGCGCGCGGGATATTCAAGCTATTCCTCGGCTATGCGCCCGGCGTAGGCAAGACCTACGCAATGTTAAGCGAAGGCATCCGGCGACACGCGCGCGGCGAAGACGTCGTCATCGGGATTGTAGAGACGCACGGCCGTAAGACGATTGCCGAGCTTGCGCAGAAGCTCGAAGCGGTGCCACGGCGCAAACTGGAATACAAAGGCACCGTATTCGAGGAGATGGATGTCGATGCGGTCGTCGCCAGACACCCACAGGTCGTCCTGCTGGACGAACTTGCGCACACGAACGTGCCGGGAAGCAAGCACCGCAAACGCTACGAAGACGTAC
The DNA here is from genome assembly GCA_035651555.1 of Terriglobales bacterium. Lineage (GTDB taxonomy): Bacteria > Acidobacteriota > Terriglobia > Terriglobales > Acidobacteriaceae > Gp1-AA145. Next base: position 7,157 of record DASRFL010000020.1, on the reverse strand, counting down.
AGGAGATTCTAGCCGCAAAAATCGACGTAATCGCCACATTGAATATCCAACACGTCGAGAGCATCGCGCCGATCGTGCGCTCGATCACCGGCGTTACGGTAAGGGAAACCGTGCCGGATTGGGTCCCCTTGATGGCCAACGAAACGGTTATGGTCGACCTCACTCCGGAAGCTTTACAGAACCGCCTGCGTCGCGGAGACGTGTATAGCCCCGACAAAATTGAGCAGGCCTTGCAGAATTTCTTTCGCAGCGGAAACCTGAACGCGCTGCGCGAGCTGGCGCTACGCCAAGTGGCCGAGCATGTGGACCGCAGCCTTGAATCCTACATGGAGGCCAAAGATATTGAAGAAAACTGGGCCGTTCGCGAGAGGCTGGCGGTGTGTATCAGCTCAAATCCCGCGGCACAGTACTTAATCGCGCGCGGCGCCCGCATGGCACGGCGGCTGGACGCGCAGTTTTATGTGATCCATGTAGATACCGGAAATGATTCAGGCGCTGAGCGCCAGAAAACACTTCAGGCCAACATACAGTTTGCGCGGGATTTGAATGCGGAGGTCATACGCGTGCCCGGCAGGAACATTGCAGAGACGGTTGCCAAGGCCGTAAAGGACAAACATATTACGCAGGTGATCTTCGGGCGGTCCGCGGTCAAAGGTTTACATCGGCTCTTTTACCTGTCGGCTGTGCACCGCTTTTTGCGGGAAGCTCCATCGGTGGACGTACACATCGTCACTCACGGCGATCCGGTCCCGAATTAACGCCTATTTCGCGGTTCCACCCAAGCAGTAAACATTGGTCATTAAGCCACAGTAGTACGAATTTCCTATACGGCTGCCGTCCAGGCGACTTTACCCTCGCTTGAGGGCACGGTAAGACGCGCGTCCAGAATTCTGCCCTGCTACACCCGGCGAAGAAGATCCGCTGATTCCAAAGCGCTCGAACGACTAGTTTGAGGCATTCGCGTCAGGTAAGCGCCGGGTGTGTGGATTAACAGGAGCCGAGGATTGATCGATCTCAGAGATGCCGGTTTTTTGCGCGAGCGAGTCCAGAATTCCTCAGCTCGTCGCGATGCCTGGAAACGACTGATTGGCGACAAGCAGGTGGAAGCTCGGCTGGCAACTCTGCCGGAAAAGAAGATTCGGCGGGGCGCGCTTGCGATCAGCTCCACAGTGCAGCTACTAATCGCGGCGTTCCTGGTGTCGGTTCCCCTGCTTTTTCCCGAACATCTGTCGCTCAAGATGGCGTATCAGGTCACGCCCGTCGCGGCGCCGGACATCACAGTTCCGGTGGAACAGCCCGAAACACCCGCGGCGCCAAAGAAGACCGCGCAAATTCCGGCAAAGGCGCCAGAATCGGTACGCATGGCTAAGCTTTTTGCGCCAGCGCCGATCGTCGCCCCGAAACCAAAACCGCTGCAACAGCAGAATCCGGATATTCCCAAGCTGGATCCAGTGCTGGCGCCGGCCAAACTCAATATGGCGGCGGCTGAGCCGGAGCGTCCGCGCGAGCCCGTGAAAACGGGCGTTCTTAATACCGGCAGTTCGGCGCAGCCGACACTGCGCGCTGCTGTGGACAAAGTTCAGACGGGCGGCTTCGGGGATCCCAATGGATTCTCAAGCAATGCGCCTGACTCGAAGCGCGGCAACGTCGCGAAGCTTGGCGCATTCGATCTTCCTTCGGGGCCGGGTTACGGAAATGGCACAGGGGGCGCGAACGGTAGCCGCGGAATCGTAGCGAGCGCGGGATTTGGGAATGGCGTCGCCAAAACAACGGCGAGCACGCCACATGGCACTGTCCAGGCCGGGGGCTTCGCGACCGTCGATATTGCCGCAGTGAAGCCGGTTGCCAAGCGCGCCGAGGGGACTGCTGCGGTTCAGCCGGTGGTGATCTTAGCCAAGCCCAACCCGGTTTACACGGAGGAAGCACGCAGGCTGCGAATCGAAGGCGAAATACTTGTTGAAGTGGTGTTTCAGGCCACGGGCCAAGTGAAAACGGTTCGCATAGTAAAAGGATTGGGACACGGATTGGACGAAGCCGCGCTGCGGGCAGCAGAGCAGATTCGTTTCAAACCAGCGCTCGAAGAGGGGCACGCGGTGGATTTTCCCGCCATCGCGCACATCGTATTTCAACTCGCTTACTGAGGGGGCGTATATGCGGGTGTCGAAAGTGGCATGGGCAGTAATAATGCTAGGCTTCGCGGCTCTGAATACCAGGGCGCAGAACTCGAGCCTGGACCAAGTAGTAGATCGCATCGTTACTCAGGAAAAGGCGGAGATCCAGATGCTCCGCCAGTATTCACCGCTGGTCGAGACTTATATTCAGATGATGCGTCCGGATCCCAAGCTCGGGCCGATTCCCGCAGGCGACAAATACTTCCTGGGCAAAGCAGCGCTTGCAAACGGCGTTGATCTCGAATCGTTTGCCGCGGATCAAGGCGGCGTCCGCCATAAGTTAAGCGGCATCGGTAATTTTTTTGGAGTGGAGTTTCTGCCTCGCGGTTTTCTACAGATGATCTATCTGGATACGAACGGATTCGACCAACAAAATTACCGGTTCGATTATGTTCGGCGCGAATTTTTGGGCGATGTCCGCTGCTTCGTCTTCGATGTGACACCCAACCCAAATGCCGGCAAGGGACGGTTCATGGGCCGGATCTGGGTTGAGGACCAGAACTACCACATCGTACGGTTTAACGGCGCTTATACGGGCTCATCGCGCACGAATTTTTATTTCCACTTCGATAGCTGGCGGGTGCTGGCCGGCCCGCAACAATGGCTGCCCGCCTACATTTACAGCGAGGAAGGCGAAGTCAAATACGCCATGACCCGCCGGCTCACCTTCAAGTCGCAAACGCGGCTTTGGGGATACAACGTGGGCCGGGGCAAACAGGAGCAGGAACTCAGCAAGATTCTGGTGGAATCCTCTCTTCCGGTGAAGGACCAAGCGGAATCCGCGAACGACTATTCACCGCTGCAAGCGGAGCGCACCTGGGAGACGCAGGCTGAAGACAACGTTATCGACCGCATGGAAAACCTGGGCTTGCTGGCGCCGCGCGGCGAAGTGGACAAAGTGCTCGAAACGGTCGTGAACAACCTGGAAGTGACAAACAATCTGAATATCGATCCCGAAGTTCGCTGCCGCGTTTTGACGACGTCAACGCTCGAATCGTTCACCGTCAACCACACCATCGTCATCAGCCGAGGGTTAATTGACGTTCTCCCCGACGAAGCCAGCCTGGCCGCGCTGCTGGCGCGCGAACTGGCTCATGTCGTGCTCGCTCATCCGATCGACACGCAATATGCGTTCTTCGATCGCATGCTTTTCGATGAAAAAGATACGTTTCGCCATTTCGGCTTCCGCCGCACGCCGGAAGAGGAACAAGCCGCAGCGCAAAAGGGCGCGGAACTTTTGCAGAATTCGCCCTACAAAGATCAGCTTGCAACGGCGAAGCTGTTTATTCAGGCGCTGCAGGATCGAGCCAAAGACGTGCCCAATCTCATCAGCCCGCATCTTGGCGACCGCATTCCCAACTACTGGTCTGTTTCCGCCACGGCGTCGCAGCCGGATTCTTCCAAGCCTGCGGCCGCTGATGCCAACAAAGTGCTCGCCGCTCTTCCGCTCGGTGGACGCATAAAAATGGATCCGTGGAATGACGAGCTGGCAATGCTGAAAGCCAAGCCGGTCAACATCGTGGCAGAGCGGGAGAAGATGCCATTCGAGGTAACACCCTTCGTCATCTATCTCACGCGCGAGCAGTCGCGGCCGGCGCAACAAAGCGCTCCCGCGGCCGCCGCTGCCGAAACACATTTGCCGACAGCCGCAGCGCCGACGCGTGAAGCGCCTGCGGTTGCTGCTGAATCGAATGACAATGCGGCGGACCCAGGCACACCAGATCCAAATACCAAGTAGCGCGGAAACAGCAATGGCTCGCCGCGTTTTGTCGCGCGGGCGAGAGAAAAAATTTCTGAATCGCTTCGAAGGCGCTAACACCTTAAGATCAAGAGCAGGCGATTTCCCTAAACTCAATGCACCAGGGGGAAAGCGCCCATACAATTTCCACAGCGTGGAAATTCCCACAGGTTCGAATCGAAGAAGTTTTGGCAAAGGACGCTTGACGGTTTCGAGGAACCTGCTATACTCCATCAGTCCGGCCACGATTTCAGGGGATGATGAGTTGTCGTTGAGCCCATTTGGGCTCGAAGTGAGGCCTGTTACGAATACCGGATAAACTCCAGTCGAGCATCGCGCGAAGCCGCTTGCTTATGTTTGCAGGCGGATTGGCCCGGCGCTCGACGCCGGGTTTTTTATTTCGGTCCGAGATTGTTTCGGACGTTTCGCCAGGCGCGAAACGCTTTGGGCGGTACCCAGGGCCGAAGCTCTTTGACAACTGAAGAAGCTGGCAAAACGTGAAGCGATTCGCATCGACGCGAGTCGATAAGAATTGCGACGCGATTTAGTCCGCAAATTTGTTCGAGAGAGCGAATTGTGGAAAGAAGAAAGGCGAATTATCCGTACGGAGCTTCCGCAAAAAGCAAGTTGCGGCGGCGACGTGCCGGGTAAGTTTTATGGTCAAGCTACTAAGGGCGTATGGTGGATGCCTTGGCGCCAGAAGGCGATGAAGGACGTGGCTAGCTGCGATAAGCCTCGGGGAGCCGCAAGCAGGCTTTGATCCGGGGATTTCCGAATGGGGAAACCCATACCGGTAAAACCGGTAAACGGCCCGCTGAATCCATAGGCGGGTGCGAGCTAACTCAGGGAAGTGAACCATCTCAGTACCTGAAGGAAAAGAAATCAACAGAGATTCCGAAAGTAGCGGCGAGCGAAATCGGAAGAGCCTAAACCGTCGTGCTTGCACGGCGGGGTTGCAGGACCGCGTGAGTAGAGTTATCAATCCGGAGGCTAGGTGAACCTGCTGGAAAGCGGGGCCACAGAGTGTGATAGCCACGTAACCGAAAGCTTACCGGACTCGAAGCGGTATCCTAAGTACTACGGGACACGTGAAATCCCGTGGGAACCCGGGGAGACCACTCTCCAAGGCTAAATACTCTCTGGCGACCGATAGTGAACCAGTACCGTGAGGGAAAGGCGAAAAGCACCCCTGCGAGGGGAGTGAAATAGAACCTGAAACCATATGCCTACAAGCAGTCGGAGGGTGATCTCCAACTTTCGGGTTGGAGCCGCCTGACGGCGTGCCTCTTGCTTAATGAGCCGGCTAGTTATTCTCACAGGCGAGGTTAAGCGTAAGCGAGCCGTAGCGAAAGCGAGTCCGAACAGGGCGCATAGTCTGTGGGTATAGACGCGAAGCGGGATGATCTACCCTTGGCCAGGCTGAAGGCGGCTTAACCGCTGCTGGAGGGCCGAACGGGTGTTAGTTGAAAATAGCTCCGATGAGCTGAGGGTAGGGGTGAAAGGCTAATCAAATTCCGTGATAGCTCGTTCTCCCCGAAATGCCTTTAGGGGCAGCCTTATGTGATCTGCCGCGGTGGTAGAGCACTGAATGGACTAGGGACCAACCAAGGTTACCGAATCCAATCAAACTACGAATGCCGCGGACAGCAACATGGGAGTGAGACTACGAGGGATAAGCTTCGTGGTCGAGAGGGAAAGAACCCAGACCGCCAGCTAAGGTCCCCAACTGCAGACTAAGTGGGAAAGGAAGTGTGATCGCTCAGACAGCCAGGAGGTTGGCTTAGAAGCAGCCATCCTTTAAAGAAAGCGTAACAGCTCACTGGTCAAGCGATCATGCACCGACAATCCAACGGGGCTAAAGTCTGCGACCGAAGCTGCGGAAAAGGTGCGGCGCAAGCCGCGCATTTTGGTAGGGGAGCATTCTGTGGAGTCTGAAGGTAGACCGAGAGGACTACTCAACGCCACGGAAGAGACCCTGCCGGCATAAGTAGCGATAAACACGATGAGAACTCGTGTCGCCGAAAGTCTACGGTTTCCTGAGGAAGGTTAATCCGCTCAGGGTTAGGCGGGTCCTAAGGCCAGGCCGAAAGGCGTAGCTGATGGATAGCAGGTCAACATTCCTGCCCCACCTAGCGGGCGTTATCACGATGGGGTGACGCAGAAGGATAGAGGAGTCGGGAGATGGATTTCCCGATGGGTCTGTGAAAGCCGGATCGCGCAGGAAAATCCACGCGGTCATTCAACGGTGAGACAGGTCCCGAGGCCACACGGCCATAAAGTTCTTGATTTCACGCTGCCGGGAAAAACCTCTAAGGAGTCCGCAAGGTGCCCGTACCACAAACCGACACAGGTAGACAAGGATAATCTCCACAGGCGCTCGAGAGAACACTCGCTCAGGAACTAGGCACATTAGCCCCGTAACTTCGGGAGAAGGGGTGCCGCACTAGGGTTTATAGCCCGAAGCGGCCGCAGTGAAACGCGCTCTGCGACTGTTTAACAAAAACACAGCTCTCTGCAAAGTCGAATACGACGTATAGGGGGTGACACCTGCCCGGTGCCGGAAGGTTAAAGCGAGGGCTCAGCTGCCGCAAGGCAACGAAGGCCTGAACTGAAGCCCCGGTGAACGGCGGCCGTAACTATAACGGTCCTAAGGTAGCGAAATTCCTTGTCGGGTAAGTTCCGACCTGCACGAATGGTGTAACGATAGAGCGACTGTCTTGGCGAGTGACTCGGCGAATTTGTGGTTCCGGTGAAGACGCCGGATGCCCGCATCTAGACGGAAAGACCCCGTGCACCTTTACTGCACTCTGGTCATGATTAACGGGAGGATCTGCGTAGCATAGGTGGGAGCCTATGAACCTCGGCTTTCGGGCCGGGGGGAGGCGTCGGTGAAATACCACCCTGATTCTTCTGTCGGTCTAACTTACGGCCCGTGACGGGTCGGAGGACATGGCCAGACGGGTAGTTTGACTGGGGCGGTCGCCTCCCAAAATGTAACGGAGGCGCCCAAAGCTCGGCTCAGGCGGATTGGAAACCCGCTGAGGAGTGCAAGAGCATAAGCCGGGTTAACTGCGAGACACACACGTCGAGCAGGAGCGAAAGCTGGGTCTAGTGATCCGGTGGTCCCGCGTGGAAGGGCCATCGCTCAACGGATAAAAGGTACGCCGGGGATAACAGGCTGATCTAAGCCAAGAGTTCACATCGACGCTTAGGTTTGGCACCTCGATGTCGGCTCATCGCATCCTGGG
>DASRFL010000019.1:0-3036 GCA_035651555.1 Terriglobales bacterium | reverse complement strand
CGACCAGGGGATCGCGCGCAAACTTCTTGATGCGGGAGTTGTAGACAGCAAACGGATCAGCTCCGATACGCGGATTCGCGCTTTAGCAGACACGATCCGAAAGAGTTCACCGGGCCTCGTGGAAACGGTCCTGATCGGGCCGGCAAAGTACAACGAGCTTTATGAGAAATTTGGCAATTTGAACAAACTGCTGGGTTGGGGGCACGCCAGGGTGATTGAGAATTTGCTGGCGAAAAAGCCGGACTGCCCAAGGGCGCTTTCGGATCAATTTGCGGACGCGCGTGTGGTGGAGCAATCGTTGTTGCGACACGGCAGAAAGATCAACATCGAGCAGCGGCCCAAAGCAGAATCGGACATCGCCGTGGCGGCGGCGTCGATCCTCGCGCGAGAGGCCTTTATTAACTGGTTGGAGCGTAAAGGGAAGGAAATCGGTCTCCCGTTGGATCGGGGAGTGTCGGCGGGAGTCAAAGAGACTGCGAAAAAGCTCGTGGAAACGAATGGGCCGGGCGCGTTGCGTACGATTGCGAAGGTACACTTCCGCACCGCCCACGAAATGGCGCCGGAATATTATCCGCCTCCGGCCGCACCGGAGGCCTGGCGTAGTTCGCGGCGTCGTGCCGCAACGCCGCCGCAAAGCAGGGACTAGGCAGCCCGCTCAAGGCCGGCAATTGATGGTTGCTGGAGCGGTTCAGACAGAAGGCCCCTCATCCAGGCATCATTGGCGGCTTCTGGTCGAAGAAGTTACCTAGTTTAAAAAATTACCTTTTTATGCTTCATTGAGCCACCACAAGGGCAACAAGGAACGAATACTACATAGATATGGCAAAGTTAACCAAGCGCGACATTGTCGTCGCCATTAGCAACCAAACCGGCATGGTCCAGCATCAAGTCTTTGATGTAGTCCAGCGGACGCTTGATAAAATTACCGACAGTCTCGCCAACAATGTCCCGGTCGAACTGCGTAATTTTGGCGTGTTTCAGCCGCGCCTGACCAAGCCGCGTGTTGGTCGAAATCCAAATCAGCCCGGAAGCAGTTTTGTTATTCCACCTCGCGCGACGGTAAAATTCAAAGCTGGCAAGATCATGCGCCAGCGCGTTGAAAAGCTCTCACGCGAACTGAAAGAAGCGGCCGACCGCACGATCAAGACCGAGACGGCTGCACCGAACGGCGGATAGGAGAAACGCTAAGGCTTCACTCCACTGAAGCGCTACGAAAGCAAATTCTGAATCGTCTTTTCCAACCGTTCGAAATTGATCGGCTTGGTGAGGTGCACGGAGAATCCTGCCGCCCTGGCCTGGTTTACATCTTGTTCGGTTCCGAAGCCGCTCAGCGCGATTCCCGGCAAGTTCTTGTTCAGACGTACTTCCCGCATTAATTCGTAACCGCTGCGGTCCGGCAACCCAATGTCGCTGATCAGCAAATCGAAATCCTGTGTGCGAACTTTCTCCACTGCCTGGTCAGCGGAATGTGCCACCGTGATTTCATAACCACGACGCTCCAACATCCGTTTCATGCCGATACAGGTGTCGTGATGGTCGTCCACGAGCAGAACGCGTCGATGCTTAGCGAGGGCCAGTTCTTGGCCTGCACCAGCTGGTTGCTTTTGCTTCTCACCGTCTGTGCTCGCGGGTATGCCTACGGTGTTCAATTCCAACGAAAAGATGCTGCCCTTATCTTTTCCGGGACTTTCGGCTCGAATCTTTCCGCCATGCGCGTCAATCAGCGCTTTTGAAATCGCCAGCCCGAGCCCGAGCCCACCAAAACGTCGGGTGATCTCGGCCTGGCCCTGCTCGAACGCGTTGAATATTTTATCTATCTTTTCGGGTTCGATGCCGATTCCGGTGTCGATAATGCGTATTTCAATTCTGTCCGGCGTGGGGTTCAGCGTTTCGATGGTGATCCGGCCTTTCTCCGGCGTGAATTTCACACTGTTCTTGATCAGGTTCCAAAAGACCTGTTGCAATCGGGCCGGGTCACCTTCCACGTGGTTGTGAGTGGCTCGAAGATGAAATTGCGCTTCGATTTTTTTGGCGCCGAGTTCCTCCCGGCATATCTCATAGGCGCGGTGCAGGATTTGATGGACCGAAATGGGTTCAAAGCTCAACTGGAGCTTACCCTTTGCAATCCGGGTTACGTCCAGGAGATCGTCAATCAGGCGAGCTTCCAACTCAACGTTGCGCCGAACGACCTCCAGCGCCTCCCGAATCGGCGGGGAATCTGGCAACTCGGCTTCCAACTCGCCGACCATCGCAATGACTGGCGACAATGGACTTCGCAGCTCGTGTGACAACAATGCCAGGAATTGATCCTTTGCGGCATTCGCACTGATCAATTCCTGTCGCAAGGTAACATCTCTTGTCTTGTCTTCGACTAGATAAAGCACGCCTTGAATGGTTTCCTGCCACCCTTGGAGCCGAAGCAAGTTGATATTCAAGAAATGGGTCATACCTGACTTGTCCTTCAGCGGCTGTTCGATGAGTTGAAACGGGGTCCCGAACGTCAACACCCGTTCAATCGCTCCCGGGGGCGCAATCTTCACATCGTCATACGTCGTTTCCGAGATATCGCGACCGGGTTGCATGTCGCCAAACCGCTCCGCCATCTGGGCGAACGCATGGTTGGCATGGAGAAAACGGCGAGAAGTTGGATCGATGAAAGCGATCCCGCTCGGCATGTTTGCGAGCATTTTTTCGTTAAAGACTACCTCGCGCTCCAGTCGCTGCTTGGCTTCCAACTGACGCTGATAATAGGCACTGCCGAGCCATGCGAAAACCGCCGTCAGGACGATTAACCAGGCGGCAAGAACAGTCATTCGTCCCAGAAGATCGTGTACCGGCTTATAAGCCAGAGCCCTGGGCTGCTCCACCAGAGCCACCCACCCCGTCGATTCAATGGGGCTAAAAGAATAGAGATTGCCGTGACGCTCGAAATGCCCGCTTTTGCTCTGCCTGATTTCCTTTACCAATCCTTCGTTTGCCTCGGGCGCAGGCGTTGCCGGATTCGGCTTGAAATCGTTAGCGAAAAGGGCAGCGCCG
>DASRFL010000018.1:0-129914 GCA_035651555.1 Terriglobales bacterium | reverse complement strand
CTGCGGCAGCCTGTCCGGCAAAAGTAAGCCAGAGGAATGCGCCGGGTGCGATGAGCGCCATTGCGTTCATGGTGAGCCCGGTTAAACCTAAAGTCGGTTTCATCTCAACGGATGCGTCGGCCATTTAGTTTTTCTCCTTGGGTAATTGACTCGGGATTCGAACCTAAGTTGGAGCACATCGACGTGGATGTTCCTTTCAAATTTGGTGCGGGCTGGCCTGAAAACCATCGTGGTCATGGCAGGAGGTTGCGCGCTCCAAGCCAACCCGCATATTGCTCAGCCCCCGGATTGGCGGCTGCACCACAAACCTTGCTTCTCAAACATTGCGGTTGCCCCATCCTCGTCGCGCTTTTTGCGACAAGGGTGGGAGAGCATCAAAACATGAACCCTGCTTCAACCACTCCTCGCGGCTGGGTGGCATTCGCGCCGGATGTCCCAAAACCAAAGCCCGGCGTCATACTGGTGACGTGAACGATCGCCAGATCGCCGCGCAGGAAGAAAGCATCCTTGCGATAGGTCGGCGTGATGGTGAATGAATAAGCGCCGCTTCCCGGACCGTAGAGGAGGTTCACTGCTCCGTTGTTTACGCTGCCGGTGGTCGATATGTATTCAAATCGGGGGGCGAGCGAAAATCCGCGTTTGAAGTTGTAAGTAAGAAGGAGTGCTCCGCCGCGGGTACCGGCGCCCTGTGTGATTCCAATGTTTGCGTTGGTCGGTACGTCGGTGATCTGCAGATACGGCTGCACCACCCAATTGCCCTTCGTATAGGTGTAGATCACGTTATAGATCTGCGAATTGTTCAGTGCCAGAGGAGTTGCAAGCGTACTTTTCGCATATGAGCCGGCATTTCCGCCTCCCACGAAGGCCAGGCTGTTCGCAGAATTGAAGGCGTAAGTGACCGAACCGGTAAGCCAGGTATATCGGTTTGAGTAGAAACCATCATTCCAGCTCAATGCCAGTGTCCACTTCTTGTATGTTTCATTCAGCTGAATGCCCCGGTTAACGGCGTTTTCCTGTCCCCAGAGCAAGCCGCGTTCAACGTTCATGTTTTCAAAGCTGAAGGTGTACTCGGCCCCGATCAGTGTCGGCAACGCTCCGACTTCCACGTTGAAATTGCCTTTGACGAACTTGGCATAGCCCTGCGGAAAGGGTCCATAAATGTTCTTAATGGTGTCTGCGGTCGAAAGAAACGGCACGCCGATGGCCGGCAGGTTATAGGCGCCGCCCTGCAGATAGAATTGCCACCAGCCGCTCGTCTTCTGAACGAAGAGCTGGGCGTTGCTGATGTCGAAGTGCGTGGCATCATCGCCCGTGATGTGATTGCCTTCCGTCCAGCCAACCGCGCTTAAAATTCCTGTAACCGCGAGCTTTCCGCCTTCGACTTCATGCGGCACTGCTGTTTGCAGCGGGCCTGACATGGAAGGAGTAGGCAAAGGCGCGGGCGCCGCGGCTGAAGGACCAGCCGGAGCCGTGCTGTCCGTCGAGGCCGGAGCCGGGCTCTGGCCGAACGACGAAGATGCCGCCAATGCCAGGAACAGAAGAGCGAGAATACACATTATTCGTGTGCGCAAAATTGATCTCCTTTTCGAAACTGGACCATGAAGCGAGTTATAGGGCGCGCCAGGCTACGCGAACATCGAGAGTTGTTCTTTAGTTGTTCTTTGTACATGGATCAATCATTCGCGACGATCAGCGTTGCCCCAAGTAAACCCGTCTAAAAAAGTTCATCAACGACGACATAAATAATTCGCAAAAGTTATTGCGTTCTCGAGGCAGTGTCCAATTGATTGTTTTTTTTTCGGCGATTAGAGAAATTTTGAAAAAATAAATCTATTGCTCTGATAAACAAACCTTCTGTTCACATGAAAACTCCATGAAAACAAAGGAGGAGGGGAATTCAGGTCTCCGCGCTAGTCGATGAGTTGCGAATATGGGATATTCGCTTTGTGAATAGAATCTGGCAAAGAAAAACCTGCACTTGAAGGATATGAAGGACTGCAACGTCAAACAGCAGGGAAGGGGCCGGCGAATTTCACCCCGGGAGTCTCTGTGCTAACCTGAAAAGGCCTTCACGCGCCGGGATGGCGGAACTGGCAGACGCAGCGGACTCAAAATCCGCCGGTGCTTAGCACCTTGGGGGTTCAACTCCCCCTCCCGGCACCATTTCAAGAACCCATAAAATATGCGGCTACTTGGGCTCGCTCTCCGCGTGCGATGAACCTGTGCAGCAGACGCAGCGGATCTTGCGCCAATATATAACCAACCAGGGTTCAGTCTATCCAGCTGAAAATAGTAAATCTACTTACAAGATGCTTGAGTGAGCATGGATTACACATCTCTTCCACACTCTCAGGGTCCCAGAGCCTCGACCATCGGGCCTGGGCTGGATCAGAAGAGTCGCGGTGCAAAATCCTTCAGATCGCGGCGCCAGGTTTGCCACTCGTGGTCGGTGCCGGGTGATTCGTAGAAAATGTGTTGTATGTTTGCTTCCTGAAGCGATGTATGCAATCTCTGGAGTCCTGAGCGCATTCTTTCTGGCTCATTCGTTCCTACGCCAAGCCAGAGCAAGTGCACTTTGTTGGCGAATGCTGCCGGGTCAGCGAATACTCCGTTGTAGTCGGTCTTGGGATCCAGTTTTCGATTTCCGAGCACGAGCATGCCGCCCGCTCCACTGAAACCGCCAATGTAAGAGAAGAGATCCAGATGATCAAGCGTGATCTGGAATGTTTGCATGCCCCCCATCGATAGGCCTGCCATCGCGCGATGGTCACGGTCGGATAAGGTGCGGAAAGTGGCATCAATGAATGGGATCAGAGCCTGTGTTACATCATCTTCGAATGCCGCAGCCATATCCTGCATTGCCTTCAACATTTCAGGTGAACCAAATCCCTTTGCGAACAAATCGACAGGCGCCTCGCCGGCGCGATGCGCATAGCCATAGGCCATCACCACGATCATCGGCTTGCAACTCTTAGCTGCGATCAAGTTATCCAGGATGAAATTTGCGTTGCCCTGGCGGATCCAGCCGGTCTCGTCTTCACCGGCGCCATGTTGCAGGTAGAGGACTGGATAGCGTGTCTTGCTCTGCGCGTCGTAGTTCGGAGGCAGATAGACCAATGCGTGCCGCCACGTTCCCGTCACTTTCGAGTTGTACCAGACCTCGCGAACCGCGCCGTGCGGCACATCTTGCACCGAATAATAAGTAGAGCCCGGCTCCGGCACTTCTACACCACTTGCTGGTTTGCCTCCTCCAAAGAAGGCATGAGTGTTGGGATCGCTGACCTCCGCTCCATCAATAATCAAGGTGTAGTAGTGAAAGCCGGGAACCAGCGGCGGGGTCGTGATGGTCCAGAATCCATCCTGTTGTTTCTCCATGTCCAGTTTCGGACCGCTCCAAAAGTTCAGTCGGACTTTTGTAGCATCTGGAGCTTTCACGCGAATCTGTACTCTGCCGGCGCTGTCAACCCGCGGATACTGCGCTGCCCAGACGTTGGTCGAAGAGGGCTGAAAATCCCTTGTTTCTTGTGCACAGCAAAAACTCGCAAAAAAAATAATTGCGATTCCGAGGTATCTCATCTCTGTCGCTCCTATTGATCCATTACTCCGGTGCCAAGCCACGCCTGAATCTATTCCGCTCAACGGCACTCGAAAGAATTTGCGTCTTCCGGATTCCCGCTTCCCTTATATTGGGCGTGCTTCGGGTAAGGACACAGCGGCCGGCTGCGCCCTGGGAAAGCTTTGCCAGTCGCGATTACTGAGCTAGGTGCCGTTCCCTTCTCGACCCAGTTAACGATCGCGCCTAACAGATCGAACTGATCCAGCGACGGCCCTCCACCACAGTGACTCATTCCCGGAACGAAGTAGAACTGGCTCCATTTGGATACGGCGCCGAGCCCGCCATTGGCAGCTGCCATTTCTTTGTAGTAGTCGAACGTGTCGAGCGGAGAGAACCACGGGTCGCTGTCGCCGTGGTAAAAGATTAGTTTCCCTCCGTGCGCGGAGAAAGTCGTCAGGTTGGTGGACATTGAGTCCACGAGCGGTTGGATGGCCTCCAGGGCTTCCTTACCAACATCCATTGACATATCCGACGTTGCTGGTCCGAAGATGCCGCGCCCCGGTGAGAGCAATCCCCGGAGCGGCGGACCATTCGTTATACCTGTATCGTATAGAAAGCCAGCGTAGACTTGCGTTCCGGTCGAGGTCTTCGGACCTGCGAGGGCATTCTTGATGGCGGTCGCTTTTTCTGGAGCCAGGCAGAAATCGTTCTTTTCGCCCTTGCACGCCAACATCTCAGGGTCGAAGTCGCATGCGAGAGGGTCGGAGATCAAGCCGTCAGCAAGACCATCCTTAGCATCGCACCTCTTGATCAGGGCATCCGTGATCAGCTCTCGGTCGTTGTCGGTAATAGCTTGCTCGATGATTGGTTTGCCATTCGCATCTTTTGGAGCAATTTGATTGAAGGCAATGGGAATCCACCGGCCAATCGCGAGATTGGAAAGCCCGGTACGCATCGCGGGGTCGCCAGAGACGATGCCGTCGAAAGCTGTGGGATAACGCTGCGAAAGGATCATGCCTTCGCGGCCACCCGTGGAACAGCCGGAGAAGTACGAAAAGGCCGCCGGTTTGCCGTAGTGTTGCGCGATGAGTTGTTTCGCAAACGCAGCGATCTCAGCATTCGCCAGATATGCAAAATCCAGATATGCCTGCTGATCTCGCGTGAAACCGAAATCGAATCCTGGATGGCGGCTCTTATGACCCGTGTCCGTGCTTATCACGGCGAATCCGCGCATGAGGGCGGGCGTGTCTCCGGCAGCGTTCAGTCCAAGAGGCGCAATTACGACGCCGTTGCTACCAGCCCCACCCTGCATTAGAAAGTCGCCATTCCACTTGTCGGGCATGGCTAATGCGAAGGTGATTCCGAATTCTTCTCCGTCAACTCCGGTGTGGCGATTCATCACGCCTTCGACTCGGCAATACGCGGGCAGAGGTGCGCTGCGAGTCTGGTTCCAGGGAATAGCTTCCGTTGTCCCGGCAGCAATGGCAACCGCCTTGGTGATTTCAACGCTGTCGGCTTTGAAGTTTGCCAGATTCGCGCAGGAGCCTGATTGATGCGCCCAAGCACAAGTGGCCGAGAGAAGAGCCAGAAGCACGTTTCTTAAGAATCGCCATTGCATATCGCCTCAATCTCGCAGTTGATCGTCAAGCCGCGCCTGCACTGGAATCACGAAGCCGCAAACATCTCATTCCCCTACGGCGCCTTCAATGCACCGAGAATTGGTATTCCGTCGCAATCAGAAGCAGCGCAACGCTATTCCGGCAGCATGATTTGCCCTTTAATCTCAAAGTTTCCACTCACAGACGGAACTCCTGTTCCCGGTTGACCGCTCCCGATTGAGACTATGTATTTGCCTTGCGCGACGATGATATGCCCCAAATCGGTGACCATGCTGAGGTCACGCGGACTCAACTGGAACTCCACGTTCTGACTAGCTCCGGGCTCCAGATGGACGCGTTGGAATCCGCGAAGAGCGCGGCGCGGCGCACCGGCGATATCGGGGAACTCTAGGTAAAGTTCGACAACTTCATCTCCGGCAAGTTTTCCAGTATTCGCGACTGTCACGGATGCGTGCAGCGGATCGCCGCCGTTAAGAGGTGCGCCGGGCAGTTTGAGATCGCTGTAAATGAACGCTGTATAACTCAAGCCGTATCCGAACGGCCAGAGCGGTTCGCCCTCGAAGTAGCGATAGGTGCGTCCTTTCATTGAATAATCTTCGAAGTTTGGAAGCTGGCGAACATCTTTGTAAAAGGTGACAGGAAGACGTCCGGCGGGGTTGTTTTTTCCGCTAAGGGTTTCAGCGATCGCGGTTCCGCCTTCTTCGCCGGAATACCAGGATTCGAGTATGCCGTTGGCGTGCTCTTTCGCCCAGTTCACGCCGAGTGCGCTGCCGTTCATCAGCACAATGACGAGAGGCTTGCCACTCACCGCAAGCGCCTCAATCAGATCTTCTTCGGGTTTGGGCAAATCCAGGCTGGTGCGGTCGCCGCCCGAAAAACCGGGCTGGCTGACAGGCATCTCTTCCCCTTCGAGACGGCTGGTGATGCCGACTACGGCGACTACGACATCGGCATTCTTCGCAGCCGTTAGTGCAGCGGGATCCGGAACGTTGTTCACGGGAGCCCACAGGAGCTGCGCTTCCGGCTTACCGTCTCCGTTGCGTCCATAGAGGACCTCGATCTTTACCGGGTGACCTTTTTCAAGGTGAACTGGGCTCAGATTTGTGTTCTTGCCCCAGAGCGTCATAATCTCTCTTCCGTCCACTGACAGGCGACCGAAGCCATCGACGCTGAGTCCCAATAGATAGTCACCGGTTGTAGCCGGTGTGAGCGAGCCAGTCCACTTCACTGATAGATCGTGAACTCCCTTCGCCTGTTCGGGAAGATTGCTCTCATTCAGATTCACGGTGGACTCGACCCGCGAGGTGAGAGGAGTCGGCTTTGCGTCCAAGCTGGGACGCAAACTGTATTCAGCATTGAGGCCGGGCTTGCCATCCGGCGTGGTCAGGACAGATACGGCCACGGGGTCTGCCTGATGGGAAAGAAACTGAGTGCCCGGCACGTAGGTGATTTTTGAGTTGGGGAACTCGGCTTTCATTCCTTCCAGCACGCTGATTGTGTGCGAGGGTCTGCCGCTATAGTTGCCGAGCAGAACGGTGGTCTGATCCGCGAGGGGGCCCACGACGGCGATGCGTTTGGCAGACTTCAGCGGGAGGACGCCATCGTTTTTAAGCAAAACCATAGACTCGTTGGCGATGCGGCGGGCGAGCTCGCGGTGAGCCGGACTGTCGAGTTGCTTCTCATCGATGTTCATGTATGGCATGGTCGCAGGCGGATCGAACATGCCAAGACGCATACGAGCTGTAAAGAGACGAACGAGCGCGGTGTCAACCGAGCTTTCGGGAAGATAGCCCTGCTGTACAGCCTCGATGTACGGTTTGTAATCGTGGTCGTCGGTTACCTTTGCGAAGTCGATGCATTCGTTATCCATGCCGCGGATTACTGAGATCGCCGAAGCCTGCGGCTGCGTGGGACGATAGTGGTGGCCGTTAAAGATGTTGCGGACAGCGTCGCAATCGGAGACGACGTAGCCCTGGAAGTCCCAAGCGCCACGAAGAGTGTGCTGCAACAGGAACTGACTCGCGCACGCGGGCTCTCCGTTGATTGCGTTGTAAGCGCACATGACCGATCCGGCATGGCCCTCGACGACAGCCGCGCGAAATGCGGGCAAGTAGGTATCTTCCTCGTCGTGCATGCTAACGTCCACGTCGGTGAAATGGCGAGTGGGCTCGGGACCACTGTGAACGGCATAGTGCTTGGGCGTGGAGATAACCCGGTAATAATGAGGATCATCGCCTTGCATGCCGGTGACAAAGGCGACCGCTAACCGAGCGCTCAGGAACGGATCTTCGCCATAGGTTTCCTGTCCGCGTCCCCAGCGCGGATCGCGAAAGATATTGACGTTCGGCGCCCAGAAATCGAGGCCCTCGAAAATGTTGGAGTGGCCTGCACGCAGGTGCTGCGCATGTTTAATTCGGCCCTCAATGCCAATAGCGGTCGCCATCTCGTGAATGCCGGGCACATCGAAGGTGGCGGCAAGGCCGATCGGCTCAGGAAATTCCGTGACACCGTCAGAAATGACGCCGTGCAACGCCTCGCTCCACCAATCGTATGAAGGAATGTTCAGGCGAGGGACGGCGCGCGCCTGATTCACAAGCTGTGACGCCTTTTCTTCGAGGGTCATCCGACGAACAAGATCGGCCGCGCGCTCTTCGGGAGAAAGCTTGGGATTCATGTACGGGAGGGTGGAGGTGTCTTGCGCGAAGGAAGTGGGGGCGACGAAGGCGGTGATGAGGATGAGTGCAGCCAACGGTACGATTCTGGAATGTTTCATTCGACTCCTGTGAGTAACCAACAAGTTGCGACGGGTTCAAGCGCCGATGTTACGGCGCGTGAACCGATATTGCCTGCCCAACGTAATCAGCCCGCTTGTCGGGATTAGAGGTGGGCTCGAGACCAGATCCGTGCCCGGCAGTTACGAACACAATCTTCATCTCAATACTTGCCGGCATTCCGGGATAAGTTCCTTCTCGCTGTCCAATCCTCAGAGTGCGTGTTGATTCTGACCAGTGCAATGGAATGACAGAGTGCGCGCCGTGCTCATAGTCGTAGCCATCACCGGCGTCTTGATAAAGGTCGAACTCTCCATCGGCCCCGGTATAAATCCTTAGCTCAACCGGTCCCGCAGGCTTCTCGTCCGCATACTCAATTTCCGGACCGAGGGGAACAATGGAACCGGCACGCACGAAAAGGGGAATGCGATCGAGAGGCGCGTCCGCATCGATCTCCCGTTCGCCGCTTTTCGATTGCCCCGTCCAGAAATCGTACCAAGCGGCGGCATCAGGTAGGTACAGGGTCCTGTGAGTGGTATCGGGCTGAAGAACTGGGTTGACGAGGAGCGCAGGACCGAACATGAACTGATCACCAATGTCGCGAACTCTCACATCGGTTCGCCAATCCATTACCAGCGGCCGCTGGATCGTATAGTCGTCATTTGTCACACGCCATGCCAGAGAATAGATATAGGGCATCAGGCGGTAGCGCAGCTTATCGTAATTGACGAGAATCGGCTCGACTTTATCGAAGGCCCAGATTTCATTCTGCGGCCGGTGCCCGTGCGTGCGAAAAATGGGGCAGAAGGTTCCATACTCGAACCAGCGTGCGTAAAGTTCCTGGAACTTTGGATCCTCAACAGGATTGTCATGTGGTGGCCAATAGCCGCCGATATCGGTTGTCCAGTAGGGAAAGCCGGAGAGCGCAAAATTCAACCCTGCGGCCACTTGATGGCGTAAGCCCCAGTACGAGCCATATACATCACCTGACCAGACTGCCGCTCCGACTCGCTGCTGGCCAAGGAAAGCAGACCGCGTCAGCAGGAAAACTCGCTTTTGTTGAGTGGAAGCTTTCCAGTGTTCCTGGACTCCCAGCGTGTGCATGAACGGAAAGATGTTCGTATATTCGGCGCCATTGCCGATGGAGATCCATTTGTTTTGCAAGATTGCATCGCCCATGTGCGGCCAATATTCCTCTGGTTCCGCGCTGTCCAGCCAGAATGCGTCCCACCCCAGCGAGAACAACTTG
This sequence comes from Terriglobales bacterium, assembly GCA_035651555.1. Classification (GTDB taxonomy): domain Bacteria; phylum Acidobacteriota; class Terriglobia; order Terriglobales; family Acidobacteriaceae; genus Gp1-AA145. Next base: position 120,719 of record DASRFL010000018.1, on the reverse strand, counting down.
CCTGCGAGATTCTGCCAAAAGAAATCACGCGCTTTCGGATTCGTCGCGTCGTAAACATGGGCGTTGGGAACATCCAGGTGTTGCTTTGTCATCTCCGCGAAGTTCTGGGACTTCGAATCAAAGAGCCCCCACACCGAGAGCATGGCATGGACGTGTTCACCGTGGAGTTGTTCTAGCTCACCGGGGACATCCGGGAAATTCGAATTGAAGATCGGGTCGCCTTCCGCTTTCCACCAGAACCAATCCTGAACAATTGCATCGAGCGGTATGTGCTCCTCGCGATAGCGATGTGCGATTCGTAAAACTTCTTCTTGCGAAACGTAGCGGTCCTTCGACTGGAAGAATCCGTAGGACCATTTCGGCAGCAGTGGGGCGTGTCCGGTGAGGTTCCGATATTCCTGAATAAGCTGATCCATCTCAGGGCCATAAATGAAGTAGTAGTCGACGACATGACCGGCAAGTGAATCGAGATTCAATTCCAGCGGGAAACGATTGTCAACGTGCGCCAGCGAGGCGGAGTTCCACATCAAAGCGTAACCTTTGCTCGACAACAGCAAAGGAATCGCAACATCGGTGTTGTTCTGCCCAAGTTCAACGGTAGCGCCTCGGTAGTTGAACATTCCGCTCTGGTGCTGGCCCAAACCATAGAAGCCTTCCGAGAAATCTGGCGCAAATCGGTCTTCTACGTGAAACGTCTTTTCGCCATTCAGCACGGTCGGTTCGTACGTGCGGGGTATCGAGTTCCGCTCGCGCAAGAGATTCTCGCCTCCTGCTGTGCTGAATTGAACGTTGCCCCACTTCAGCGAGAGCTCGATCTTCAACGTATCGGTCGTCAGGATCGCTGCATCGGAACTTTGTGAAATTTGGAACTTCGCGCCTGGACACGACTCCTTTGAGTCGAGCATCCATGGCGGGTTCTGTCGAATCATGTTGGGCGGGTCGGGCGAAGCGACAAAATGAATGACGGAGGGGCGGCAAACGGAAAGGTGAACTTTCTCGTTTCCGATCGTGGCCGTGATACCGTCCTGAGCTCGCTCGTACTTGACTGGAGGTAGCGGGGGCACATCCCACAGCTGGGCGGTTGCCTCTGTCGCGGACCAGGTAAGCCAGCACAGGACGAGAAAAAGAAAGGTCCCAAAGCTGGCCGATGGAAGCAAGTTTATTCTCATTCGTTAAGTGCGTCTCACAGTAACGCTAACTGTAGCGATTCCAAGTGCTTAAAACCACAACGCCGTGGAAACGAGCGGCTCTTTAAGGCCGTTGGCTTCGCTTAACACTGGCGCGCAACTTTTTTGAAATGTCCTTGCCCTGGCGTCGCCGGGTCGACGCGCGCACAATCAACTCGGGCTGGATCACCAGAGTCTCCGGCTTTGGGGGCGCTTTTGAGTTCAGAATGCGTAGCGCGATGCGCCCAGCTTCTTCTCCGATGTTGCGACTGTGCTGATCGATGCTGGAGAGTGGAACACGAAGCGAGTCGCCATAGTGGAGATTTCCGCATCCCACGATCGCCAAATCCTCGGGAATTCGAACTCCGTGATCCAACGCATAATTCATGGCACCCATTGCCAAAGGATCATTGAAGCAGAATAATCCGTCAGGTCTGGGCTTGAGACTTAGGAGTTGCCTCATCGCTTCTGCGCCGCGCTGTTTCGTTCCGACATCTCCCTTGCGCTGCGTGATGATGTAGTCATCCGTTACTCTCATCTGAGCTTGCGAGAGCGCCCGTTTGTATCCTTCCAGCCGGCGAATCCCAGGACTGATCGCCGGTCCACAAATGTGTGCAATCTTTTTGCAGCCGATATCAATGAGGTGCTTGGTCGCAAGCCTCCCTACCGATTCATCATCGACACCAACGAAGTTCGTCGAAAGGCCCGGCAAGCATCGATCGATCAATACATACCGTATGTTCTGCTTTTCGATTCGAAAGAAAACGTCTACCGTCGTGCGGCACGATGCAATGATTAGGATATCGAGGCGCCGTGCCATCAAATGATTGATCTCGACTTCCTCAAGATCTGGATCTTCGTCCGAGGAGGAAACGATCAGATAGTAGCCGCTCTGTCGCAAAACTTCGCTGAGCGACTTGGCAACTTCCGCAAAGAAGGGGTGCAGCAGATCGGGGACGATCAGGCCCACAAGATAAGAGCGGCCGGTCACCAGGCTACGCGCCGCAAAGTTAGGACGATAGTCCAACTCTTTCACGCGCGCGAGAACCCGCTCACGAGTTTGGTCTCCGATGTCAGGATGGTTTCTCAGAACCTTGGAAATCGTGATCAGGGATACTCCAAGGTCCTTCGCGATGTCCTTCATTCGTACGTTCATAGGTAGGCCGTCAGTTAACAAGCTCCAGCTCGCCGATTCTCGAACGTAATAGAGCCTTGCCACGGAAGCCGGTTTCCGTCCCGTGCCTCTATTGTTGACACCGATAACTTTACCGATTATTTTCCACGGAGTACAGACATGAGAGCGCTCGTGCTTCACAAGCCGGGTCAGACCGATCTCGAGACCATCGCTGATCCTGTGCTCACTGATACGAACGTGCTTCTCAAAGTCCGCATGGTGGGATTCTGCGGCAGTGATCTGAATTCGTTCCGCGGACTCAATCCACTAGTCACGTATCCTCGCATTCTGGGCCATGAAGTATCGGCGACCGTCGTCGAAGATCCTGGGCGCTTGGGCGTATTGCCTGCGGGAATGAACGTGGCAGTCTTTCCGTACACCAGTTGCGGCGAGTGCTCTTCCTGCCGGCGTGGCCGTCGAAATGCTTGCCAGTTCAACCAGACTCTCGGCGTGCAAAGGGATGGCGCCCTCACCGAATTCATTGTGATGCCGCGAGAAAAACTATATCCCGCGAAGCTGACGCTGAAAGAACTGTGCTTGGTGGAACCGCTGACCGTCGGGTTTCATGCCGTCGCACGCGGACGTGTCACTGCGGAAGATACGGTTGCCATTTGGGGTTGCGGCGGAGTGGGCCTTGGTGTCGTGGCAGCTGCAAGTTCCCGGGGTGCGCGCACGATCTGCATTGACGTAGATGATCAGAAGCTCGAACTAGCGCGGATGGCCGGTGCTCAACTCACCATTAATAGCAAGCGAGAGCCGATACACGAGAGATTGATGGAAATGACTGACGACCGGGGGCCAGATGTTGCGATCGAAGCCATTGGCACCGCAACGACATTTCGAGCAGCGGTCGAAGAGGTCGCATTCACCGGGAGAGTGGTCTACATCGGGTATGCAAAGGAACCGATCAGTTACGAAACAAGGCTGTTCGTGCAGAAGGAATTGGATATTCTCGGCTCCAGAAATGCACAACCGGAGGATTTCGAGGCCGTGATCAAGTTCCTCGAAGGCGGAATGTTTCCGGTTGATGAAGCCGTGAGTTCAGTTGTTCCTCTCGCACAGGCAGGCGATGCGCTGCGTGCCTGGAGCGAGAATCCACCACGTTTCAGAAAAATCATGGTCACCATGGATTAATGTTCTTGTTATTTGTCGAATTGCTCTGCGCAGAACTCTGCGATACGTCTCAAGAAAGGTCACAATGTTCTCATCTCGTTCTCTCTCAATTCTTAGAGCAGGCACAATCATGGTGGTCTTGTCGGCGCTTACTGTGACGCATGCCCAGATCACCACTGCCCCAACCGCGTCGCAGGATCCTGAGAGCATCGATCAGATTTGGCAGAAAGCGAGCAGCAAATACGACACAGCACGCGCCGACTTGCTGAAACAGGTCGACAAAATGGATCAGCAGGGTCCGTTCCGCGCCGACTGGGAATCGCTTCAGAGGTACGAGGTTCCCGAATGGTACAAGGACGCGAAGTTTGGCATTTTCATCCATTGGGGAGCCTATTCGGTCCCTGCTTTCGGCAACGAATGGTATCCGCGAAATATGTACGTGCCGGGATCGCCGGAATATAACCATCACGTGGCGACCTACGGTCCTCAGGACAAGTTCGGCTACAAAGATTTTCTCCCTATGTTTAGAGCCGAACACTTCGATCCAGTTGCGTGGGCTGAGCTATTCAAGAAATCAGGGGCAAAGTACGTCGTGCCGGTGGCAGAGCACCACGACGGCTTTGCCATGTATGACAGCGAATTGAGTGACTGGACCGTCGCCAAAATGGGTCCCCATCGCGACACTACGGGAGAATTGGGTAAAGCCGTCCGGGCTGCGGGGCTGCACTTTGGAGTGTCATCTCATCGCGTCGAGCACAATTTTTTTCTCGGCGTTGGCCGCAGTATTCCCTCTGACGTGAACGATCCGCAATACGCTGCATTCTACGGACCGGCTCATAACTGGTTGTCGCCCCCCTCGGGCGTCCCGCTTAACGATGACTTTACGTATGTCTCTTCTGCATGGGCGGACGACTGGCTTGCTCGCGGCGCCGAACTCGTGGAGAAGTATCATCCCGACATCGTCTACTTCGATTGGTGGATCGGACAAGCTTCGATCCGGCTAAATCTCACCAGGTTCGCGACCTTTTACTATAACAGTTCTCTAAAGTACGGCGACCATATCGGGGTCATCAATTACAAGGACTACGCCATGCAGGAGCATTCCGCGGTGCTCGACCTGGAACGCGGACAGCTGGGCGACATACGTCCGCTCTACTGGCAGACCGACACCTCTATAAGTAATAAATCCTGGGGCTACATCAAGGACGATACGTTCAAATCGCCTGAATTCGTGGTTCATCAACTCATCGATATCGTCAGTAAGAATGGCAATTTGCTGTTGAACATCGGTCCACGCTCTGACGGCACCATCCCGGAGGAAGTGCAGCAAGTTCTTCTCGACGTCGGCGCGTGGCTGAATGTGAACGGAGAGTCGATCTACGGCACTCGGCCGTGGCGGATCTTTGGCGAAGGTCCAACCAAAGTAGCGGCGGGATCTTTTCACGATACCGATACGACTCGCTACACAGCCGAAGACTTTCGTTTCACGACCAAAGGGGATGTGCTCTACGCGATCGGGCTCGCCTGGCCGACCAATGGTGAGGCTGTCATTCACTCGCTCGCATCGACAGTCGGCAGCGAACCGGTACAGTCTGTCATCTTGTTAGGCAGCGACGCGAGATTGCAATTCGAGCAGCGCTCCGACGGCCTCCACGTCCGTATGCCGGCACAGGCCCCAACCAAATACGCTTATGCACTCCGCGTGATCTTCCCTTGAAGCGTGTGTAATATCTGCTGTCATGACACGCCCAAGATCTTGTGCGAGCCGGAGATGTCTGGGGCATCCGTTGACGGAACTGCGTGTGCTCACAAATCGAAGATGCTTTCAAAACTGCCGGTAGCACGGCAATGCTGGGACGATTTAGTACCGGTCTACTTTGAATCCTTAATGATTGCGTCCGCAGCGTTGCCGGCCACCACCCAGCTTGCCGATCCGGCCACGACGGCTTCATCCTCGAACCACAGGAATCCGAAGTCGTCGATGCACTCTGGAAAATCCGGCTTGATGATGATGTATCCCGGAATCACCGCGCCCGGAATGTAAGAGTTGTCGGCTCGATTGTTGCTGTACGTCTTCGTCTTCGAGACCGTACCGACTCCAGCGACATACGAAGTGCTCGAAACCGGGTGCGTGCCGAGAATGTAGTTCACGGCGCGAAGTGTGTACTCGGGACCCACGAGATCCGGAAATGTCTTGTGCAGAAAATACATTCGGATCGCCATGTCCACCACGGCGCCAGATCCGCCCCAGGTGCCGAGGCTCGGCGGCACGCCGAACGGAGTTTCGTCGAGCCGCTTGTCCAGCCCTGCCATGTATGTCTTCACCGCTTCGCGCATTTGATCTTTCGCGCTCGCATCCAGATAAGGCAAGGCGCGGACTACTGTCCAACCGCGGAACTCCATCTGCTCGGGAGTGATCATCTGAGGGAACAATTCCTTGAGGCGCGACTTGTATGGCTGGGCGCCATTGGTGGCGATGGTTAGTTCGAGAGCCGCGGTCCAGTCCATTCCAATGCCAAATCCGCGACGCGCGCTGGCCGGAGGAGCTGGTGGCGCACTCGTTGTGCCAGAAGTTGCATGACCTCCCGAGTTGCCCCCTGGCTTACGTGCACCTTGGGTGCTGGCGACCACACCCTGAGACGCAGCCAGCACGCCACCTGCGGGCGCAGCCGCCGGAGTCGCGCCCATACTGAGATCAGTTGGATAGTCCTTTGGGTTAGCCTTCGTGTCGTTCCATGCTTTGATCGCAGTGTCGAGGCAGTCTTTTGCTAATGCGTCATCCCAGCCTTTGAGCGTATCCCCGGCGGCTGCCAGCGCAGCAATGGCATTCCACTGGAAAAACGGATTGTTCGAAGTAAAGATCCAGCGGTCGTCTGGCTTGCCCGAATAGTCGCCCTTCACTTCGTTCGGGCCGAGCTTCGGATCGTAAATGCGGCCATCGGTCTTCGACGCTCCGTCACCCACTTGTGTGTACTGGCGCAGATCCGGTTCGTGAGTTCCGCGCATCGCGTGCCCAATGTTGTGAAATTGCGCCAGGATATAAAGTGCGCCGTGTTTGACTTCCTGAACCGTATCCGGCACGCCATCGGGACGGTGCATCTCAACCGTACGCGCGGTTTCATCCACCGTCAGCTCGTCATACTTGAGGTTGAATTCGCGATAGGCCAGAGCAAGGCTCTGAATCACGCTCAGTTGCGCAGGCTCCTCGAGGTCGAAATCGCCGGCATCGTACCAGCCGCCCACGTTCATCCCAGGGATGTGATCGCCGCCTTTGTATTTCCCGTCCGTTGCTGTCGCCTGATTCCAGCCGTCGAATTGCTCGCCCACTACGGGAGCCATCCGGCCATCATCCAGATGCGAAGCGCCATGCCATATGCGGTAGGCTTCGCGAACGGAGACGTGATCCATCTGCTCCGCAAGATGGTGGTCCAGACTATCCTGCCAGATGTTAGAGTACGCATCCTTGGATATTGGGAACGACGCCGTACGCTGGTCTGCATATTCGATAACGTACAGCCCGGGGTCCTTTACGGGGGTAAAGTCGAATTTTGAATAAACGTAGCGCAGCCACGGTGTTGAAGGCGTGATCGGGCCTTCGAACACCTGCTTATAAGATCCGTCTTCCATCAGGCGCAGCACTCTCGCTGTCTTCGGGGCGTTGTATTTCGGGTCGAGCTCGAGCACCGCCACTTTCGGAAAGTTTGGCGCATAACCAACCTGACTGTGCGCGATCACCGGCGGCCGCGTCCAGTTTGGAATAACATCCGGTCGGATGTGCCAGACAATGGCGCCGGTGGTCTTGCCGGAAGGGATCAGCGAACGCAACACGAACCAGCCGTTCTGAGCGCGGGCGCGTCCATCAAACAGCATGAGATTAGCCGTATCCGATACTACGTTCACCCGGGCCAGTGCGTCGTCAACTCCTAGCGTGATGCTTCTACCCTCGGCGAAGGGCAACGGCTCCATGTATCCCTTGGCCTTATCCCAGTCCTCCAGGTAATACGCTTTTTTCGGTTCGTCAGGCAGGGGCAACACCTTAATCATCGGATCGTTCGGTGTTCGCGGGAAGATGCCGGCTTTCGTTCCATCGACCAGGTAAGCCTTCCCCATGTAGATCGAGGGCAGGAACTCCAGGTTGAATCCCGCGCGCCCCGCAAGTTTCTGCGGTAGTGGCTTATCAAGATTGATGCTGACCTTCACACCGCCTGGCTCCGCTGCCACTTCCAGTGTGTAACTGAAGTCGAAGGTCGGGAACGCGAGGTCGGCGGTGAGCCGGTTGTTCTTCTTGTCGGCATGGCGATCTTTGAGGGTTGCTACCAGGTCCCACTGCTCGGGTGTTGGCATCAGGCGCACGTCACCGTTGGTGGCGATGCGCTGGCCGTGGAGAATCATCTCCATTGCCGTGTTCTTTTGGTCCACAAAAACAGGATGATAAGTGCTGTCGTAAAGAAAAACGCTGAAGCCTTGAGTATCAAGATAATTCTTGTCAGTGACCTTCATTTCAAAATCGGCGCCGAAGAGGCCTTGTGCCGAGATCAGGGTCAAGAGAAGACAAACCATCACTCGCGTGAACATAAATTGGGATGAATGCTGCTCCTTTGCCGCAACATGATATGACATGCACACCGACTGTCGCCCTGTGTTCTCCATCAGCGGGGATTTCTGAGCGGGGTAAGCTGCGGAAAATACCCAAATACTGACACATCCACTTACACAGTTTTACAGGAGTTTTTAGCTAAGTTGTTCATTATCATGGCGGAACTGGCAGACGCAGCGGACTCAAAATCCGCCGGTGCTTAGCACCTTGGGGGTTCAACTCCCCCTCCCGGCACCACACGTACCGAGTCCCGTGCCCTTCCATCTGAGTTCCGCGTGGTGTTCAGGTTCAGGATTTCGCCTGGGGGCTCAGCCGCCCGCAAAATAGGGAACTCCCTATTCCGCGAAAAGCGGGAGGCTAGGTTTCATCGTGATGGCGTTTCTGCAATTCGTCCCAAAGCAGGTTCAGAATTTCGTCCCGCTTGTCGCTGTTCAATTCGCGTTCAAGTTGCTCGAGCGCGACCGCGATTACGTGGTAGTGATGAGCACCGGCAAACTTGGGATCAGAGGTTATTTCCAGCCATAAATGGTGAAGCAGGTCGAGGTCTTGTTTGCGCAAGCGCGGCAGGTGCGGGCCCAGGTAGTATTCGCGGACCATGCCGTTTGGCAATCGCACTTCCATGACTACCCGCGGTTTCGGCTCCGGAAGCCGTTCCCACGCATTGCCAGTTAAGCGGGCCTGATCGTCCGGACTGAGCTTGTTCGACGCTCCACACACAATGCGGCTCGATTCGAGACGTTGCGCAGTGACGACAATGGAATCGAACACATCAGTAGCGGGAACAACCACAAGCGAGATCGGCTTACCTTCTTTTTCGGCGGCGGCTACGGCGGCGGTGAACAATTCCTGCTCGTAGGAATCAAAAACTTCGCGCGCCTCGAACGAAGTGTCGCCGAAGGAAAGCTCGCGCACGTACAGGCGGGCGGTCATGACTACAACATCCTGCTGTGTAGTGTCGGTGCGGCGCAGGATCTCCCGCAGGTAATAGAGGTTCTTGGGATCGCGAATTGCCACCAGAATATTTCCCGGACGCACACCCAGAGTGTCAGTGGCCGGTTCCTCGTTTCCATACACACGGAACTGGTCCAGACCTTCTTGCCTCCCCGCGCGTTCTTTCGCGACGCGGCGTTCGGAATACGTGAAGAGCGCGAAGAAAACAATGCTGAAACTTACCCCGCCGATGGTTGCTTCATACTTGGTAAACAAATTCACCAGTGCGGTCAAAAAAAGTACAGTGGCAATCAGGATGACGCCGAGCGGCAACTCGCGACCTTTTCCCAGCGGAATATTCAGCGGGACTTTCCACTCGCGCTTCGCCGGTTCGGTATAACGCAGGACCAGCACCGCAAGCGCCATGAGGGCGAAGCTCCAGATCACGCCGAAGGCGTAAAGTCCCGCGAGAGTGAACACGTTTCCTCCCGTCAGAACGATGGTGAGCAACTGCATTCCGACGACGAGGTTGATGATGCGATAACTTGTGCCATAACGCGGGTGTGGCTTTTGAAAGGCTTCGGTAAGCACACCGTCTTCGGCGACCCGGTTGAGCACTCCATTAGCGCCGACGATGGAAGTGTTGTGGGCACCTGACAGAATGAGAACTCCGACGAGCACCACGAATCCGTGAAAGATGAGCCGGGCCCACAACGGTCCCCAGAGATTCATTGCGATACCGCCGATGAGATTGCCAAAGAACAGATGCCGCTCCCCGTCAGGAATAATCATGACGGCGAAGAACGAGGTCAGCGCAGTGAACAGCAGGGCATAAATTCCGATGACGACTGCGGCTTTCTTGAGATTTCTCAGCTTGGGGTGGGCAATCTCGCGATTTACCTGCGCGAGAGTTTCTTCGCCGCTCATTGCCAGCACTGAATGTCCGAATCCGACGAGAAGGATGAAAAGCGTCAAGTGGCTGAGCCAACTATTTCTCAGCCCGTAAAGCCAGCCCAGAGATTCGTGGTCCAGATGAATTCCGTGAGCGAGCGGGCTCGGCGGCAACTGCACGGGAGCATGAAAGAGCGTTACCGTACACCACACAATCAGGATGACCACCATGACCGTGGTCACGGCCATGATCTGCAGCGCCTTCGAACTGGATTCGTGTATTCCCTGGATGTTCTTCAGCCAGAAGTAGGCTGCGACCCCGATCCCGAAAACCGCGGCAAAGGCGTTGTCCGGAAAATGCCGCAAGGGGTGATGCAGGTAATCCGCGACATCGTGGATGAAACCGGCAAGGTATTGGCCAGCGACAACCGAGCTCAAAGGGCCGGTCAGAACGTAGTCGAAAAGAAGCGCAGAGACAGAGAATTTGGCCAGCGTCCCGCCCATGGCGCGGCGCACCACGCGATAGACGCCGCCGCGTACAAACATGCTGGTGGATTCGATATAAAGCGCGCGAACACAGTTCGCGAACAGCATCACGGCCAGAATGAACCAGGGAGCGCTTTTCCCGATGACTTTCTCGGCGTCGCCGCCGACGTAATATGCGGATGAACCCAGGTCCGACAGAACAATGGCCGCGGCCCGCCAGAAGGAAATGAAGCTGAGCAGGACCGTGGTGGCTACGAAAACTTTTACGGCCGGTCTTTTGGTCCCACTCTCGTGCGAGGGCACGACAGAGCGAAGATTGCGGGTGTTCAGAAAATTGCCTGAATGGGCATCCGGGGTCATCGTCGAAATTGGGACTTGAAACGCAATAATAGCGGATTTCTACGGGAACATACGCAAACCCTGGGAGAGTTCACGGCCCGCTACGATCAAATGCCCATCGGGCGGGGCAGCCCGGAAAGGACCAACTCAGAGATGAGGTGCTTGGAATTGTGCGGTAACGACCACTGGAAGCGGCACCGATGACATTCTTCGCGATTTGCTGAGAACAACCCAAGCGATCAATGCGATAAGAATGATCGCGGCGATTATCGCCAGCACCAGAGGCCAGGGGCTACTCCTTTTTCGTGTCAATACCACATGCGCATGATCATCCTGCAAGTTCTTGTCCGGCGGAAGTTTCGGATTGGTTGCCACTCTTCACCTCACCTGTTGCGATCGTCCGACAATCGGCCTATCGGAAGAAATGCATTGCGAGCAATGCGAAGCCGATTACTACGACGATGATGGCTATCAGGGGCCACGGGAACTGCTTGCGACTCGCAGTTGCGCTCTCGCCCGGTTTTTCCTCGAGCGGCTCTCTCGGCGGAAGGTTGGGATGGGCAGCTGCCATGTTAAGCCTCTCCACAGGCCAATCTTTGTGATGCCGTATTACCGCGCCAGATTGCTCGAATGGCTACAAAAAGCCAGAGCACACTCCTACGCTTGGTACGTGCGTGGAGTAGAAAACGATTATGGATGAGTAGCAGGCGTGGCTTGATGAAACAGGAGTTGCCAGCGATTATTCTTGCGGACCCACAGCGAGCTGACGTACTGTGACTTTGGAAGATCGTGCCCGGCAATACTCGTCTTGGCTTTCAGATCATAGGTGATGAGAGCGGTATCGGCCGCTGGGACACGCACTTTGATGTTTGCGGGATCATACTCGTCGACGTCGATGTACCGCATCTTGGAAACAATGTCTTTCTTCGTAAATACCCATCCATTGAATGCAACATAAATTAGATCTTCTCGAAGCAGATGGCTGAATGCCGAACGGTCATGGTGTTTTTCGGCGGCAACCAGGGCTTGTTCGTCAGCGACGAGTTGCTGCCTCACGTCCGATGCTTTGTGCGAGGTTGCGGTTTGAGAATCGCTGGGCGGAACGCTCCCTGCAAAAAATAAGACGAGGAACGTGGCACCAACAAACACACCGTAAGGTTTGAAGGATGGGAAAATTAAAGCGTGCTCGAACATCGCTCCTCACTTGCCCCCGTGCAGGTTGCTTGGACCACTGCCTCCTTGCGTCACCATTTCGAAACTACCAATACCAGGCACACGCCGTCCCAGGTCTGCTTGCCCGAGTGTTTTGGCGGTTCGTTTCCCAGGGGCATCACGCCAACCCGTTTAGCATCCAGATGGAAGCGCGATTCCAAGTAGTCCCTAACCGCAAGCGCCCGCTGCCGCGAAATTAAATATTGGCGATCTCGCAAATCGTTCGTCGAGTATCCCTCGACAACAATGGGATTGTTTGGCAAATAAGGCACCAGATCTGACATAAACTGATCCAAGATCGATCGGCCAGTGTTGGATACCTCTTGCGAACCGTTCGAATTAGTATCAAAGAGTCCCGCTGCGGGGATCCACAGTCGAGTGCGAGGTTTGGTGACAAATTCGCTGGTGGCGTATCTCTCTGGCGTCATATTCTGCAGGTCATAAAATCCTCGACGCTTGAAAAATCCACGCAAGAAAAAGTTGTGCTTGACCGCCTCGGTGTCGTCGGCAAGGTTTGATGTCGCTTGCTGCGCTCCATGCGCGGCGTCGCGTAGAGCCACGGCAGTGTTTTGATTGCTGCTCCCCGGTGCGAGAAAAGTCCCAATCGCCTGATCGACCTGACGCGTCATGTCCTGCGTATTGTTGAGGGTTTTGTGCAAATCGGGTAAGTCGGTGCGCTGCACGGCAGACACGATGCCGTTCACCTTGCCCGAGGCCTGACTTAAATTGGTGCTCGCCTGCTTCGCATTGGCAATCGTCGCGTCCACATTGGAAGCAACTCCATTATCGGCCAGTAGTTTACCGGCTGCTCCGTGACCGCGCCGAATGCCAGCGACAATTGCATTCGCGTTGCCTGTCATTCCGACGGAATTGGATGCCATCTGCTCAATCTTTGGACTTACTCCTTGAATTAGTCCGTCAGCATGCTCGATGGTTGCCTGCACATTCCCGGCTATGTCGTTCCCTCTGCGCATGAGTTCTCCCATGGTCACCGGCTCCTGGGTATGCAGCGTGCAGCCAGGCGGACATTCGGGAGAATTCTCGCTGCCTTTTTTTATGTCGACGAATTTGTTGCCTACCATTCCTTCGGTTTCAACACTCGCCATTGAATCTTGTCGGATAATGGGATGAAACTTCTCATCAACTCTTAGCTTGATTCGAAACTGTGACGATGGGCCCTGAGGAACGTTTATTTCGGTTATTTCGCCGGCATCCATTCCCGAGACCCGCACTTTCGCCCCTGTTTGCAAGGTGTCAATATTGCTGAATTGCGTGTACACCGAGAAGTGATGTGCAAAGAGCTGTTCTTCACTGCCGATCAGAAAAAGCACCACACAAAACAGGACAATTCCAGCCACCAGGAAAATTCCGACTTTGACTGCTCTGGACACTAGGTTTGCGATCCTTTCGCCAGGTTGCGTACCAGTGAGTTCTGGCTCGCTGCCAATTCATCTGCGGTTCCAACACCGGCTATTTTGCCGTGGTCCAGAACGGCGAAACGGTCCGCGAAGTTCGTCGCCCCTCTGACATCATGAGTAACCACGACCATGGTCACTTTTTGCTTTTTCTTTAGGCGCAGCAAGAGCTCATAGATTTCAGCGGCCGTCATTCGGTCGAGCCCGCTGCTCGGCTCGTCAATAAGGAGGACCGTGGGATCCAAAGCCAAAGCACGCGCAAGACCGGCCCGCTTGCTCATGCCGCCGGAAAGCTCGGCCGGCATTTTGGTCCCTTCGTTCTCGAGTTCTACTTCTTTCAGCTTTTCATGCACAATCGTTCTGATTTCATCTTCCGATTTCCGCGTGTGTCGCCGCAGCGGGAACGCGACGTTGTCGGCCACCGAAATGGAATCGAAGAGTGCGGCCTCTTGAAATAGAAACCCGATTCGCTTTCGCACATTTGCGAGCTTCTGGGTGCCGAGATTTTGAATTTCGTTTCCCTGGACCCATACTTTCCCTTTATCCGGCTTGATCAGGCCGATGATGATTTTCAAGGTGACGCTCTTTCCCGTGCCGCTGCGCCCCAGCAGGCAAAAGGCCTGCCCGGTATTCACTTGAAACGTGATGTCTTCCAAAACCATTCGCGCCTCGAATGTCTTCGAGATGTGGTCAAGTTCCACTGCGGGTTGGTCCTTATCCATCGCGTCTTAGCCTGCCGCAAACCAGAATTGAATGCCTTTGACGAGAATGACTTCAGCCACAATTACCAGCACAGACGAGAACACAACACTTCGCGTTGAAGCGCGGCCTACGCCTGCGGCTCCCTCGGTTGCGGTGTATCCGAGATAGCAGGAGAGTGTTCCGATGATGAAACCGAAGACAACTGTTTGCAGAGTAGGTGGAACGAAATCGGACCAACTCATGCTATTGAAGGCGTCAGCTACGAACAGACGCGCGGACATGTGCAGTGCGAATAAATCCGCGGCCATCCCGCCAACGAGTCCCGCAAAATCCAGCAGCAAAGTCAAAACCGGCATGGCGATCACGCAAGCGATGATCCGGGTTACCACCAGGTATTTGAATGAATCGACAGCGAGCGCTTCGATAGCGTCGATCTGCTCTGTAACTCGCATTCCGGCCAGCTCTGCGCCAATGCCTGCGCCCACCCGTCCGGAGACGAGCAAAGCTGTAAGCAGCGGCCCCATATCTTGAAACAGCCCAAAAGAGACCGCCTGCGGAATCATTGCCTGCGCGCCGAAGTTCACCATCGAGGCGCGTGTCTCAAGTGCTATGACCGCCCCAAACGCGAATCCAGACACAAGGACCAGCGGGCCGGAGCGCCAACCGACCTCAAAGATCTGATTCACAATTTCCTTGAATTCGAATGGTGGGCGGAAGCTGTTGTGAACTGCGCGGAACCCAAAAAGACCCAGTTCGCCAGCGAAGCGGAAAAATGTGCTTACATGGCCACCAGGCGATTTACCAGCCATAGGGAATCGGACCTGCCTCACTTAGCAAAGCAAACTCCTGCTAATGAAAGGCCCAGGCAAGCGGCATGGCTTCTCAACCGAGAATACGATGTCAAGTAGTTACACGAGGTTTGCTGTCCTGGAACTTCATGCGAGCGAAAGTAGGTGAGTGAACTCGGGAAAGTACAAGCGTCTACTTACAAATGAATTTAGAGGCGATTTTGGTCGTCCAATGAGGCTGGGCGATCGGCAACTCGCGTCTTAGCCCGCTTTTGGAGCCTTCTTCCCCGCGTGTTCCTTCCCTTTTCTCTTCTTGTATCGTCGCCAAAAATAAATTCCAAAACCAATGATCCCAGCCATGATCGCAAGATCGGCTTTTTCGAAAAAATCCAGCAGGGAATTGAAAGCATGGCCGAACGCGTACCCGATGAGCACCATGGCAGAAACCCAGGATGCAGCCCCGAGAGCGTTCCAGAACACGAAACGCTTCCAATCCATTCGCAATACGCCCGCCAATGGTCCGGCAATTGTGCGCAGCCCGAAGATGTAACGTGCAAAGAATATGGTGAGCGCCCCGCGGCGTCGAATCAGGTCTTCGCCCGCCGCGATGTCTTCGTCATCGACATGAAACAAGTGCTTCCACTCCCGAGCAGTCGGCGCCCCAGGCTGTGACCGAGGAGGTACCCAATGTTGTCCCCGGCGGTTGCGGAGACCGTCCCCACAACCACAATCCAGCCGTAGCTGAGATGATGCAGCCGAAACGCCATGAAGCTGGCAAAGGCCATGATGGTTTCGCCCGGAAGAGGCAAGCCGGCATTTTCCCCGAGCAGTCCGACCACAATCGCCCAATATCCCCAGGACATTAAGTAATGGCGGACCGTGCTGACAATCCAATGCATGAGGGTTTAGGTTTCAGATTCGCGACCTGGGGTTCTTGCACTTCTTCGATGTCTTAGAAGCCAATTGCCTCCGTTTAGGCATCTGACTCTCGGAACGGCGCTGCTCGTTTGCGTCAACCGGGAACTTACCACAAGACCCGCAGGCTAACTGTTTGTTGGACTTTCTTAAGAACGGCGCATTTATCGCGATCATTGCGCATGGGCTGATTGGAATATCGCTGCTATGGGACAAGGTGCTCCTAAAAAATCCTGGAACCAAGAACCTGTTCAGCTATGTGTTCTGGCTCGGTAGTTTGAGCATTCTTGGGCTCTGCTTAATTCCGTTCGGGTACAAGTCTCCTTCCTTTGGGATCATTTGGATTGCCTTCCTGGCCGGGGTGGTCCACCTGATCGGGGTGTTTTTTTACTACGCGACTTTGAAACGAGGTGAGGCTTCAGAAACCCTGGCAATCATGGGAGGGTTTTCGCCCGTAGCAACTGCTGCAATCGGGTTTGCGCTACTCTCAAGAGCTTTGACTGGCCCACAACTTCTGGGATTTGCGCTGATGACGGGTGGCGGCTTCGTCATGTTTTTTTCCGAGAAAATTGCTCTTAAGAAACTCTTGCCCAGCGTCGTGTTGGCCGCTGGACTTCTTGGCCTAGTCAACGTATTGGAAAAAGTTGTTTACGACCAGACCAATTTCGTCAGCGGGTATGTTTGGTTCACGGTCGGCACGTTTGTAGGCGCTGTTTGCCTGCTGATTCGCCCTTCGTGGCGAAAGCAAATATTCGCGGAATCTGGTCAGGACAATCCACGTAACCGTTTTTGGTATTTCGTCAATCGCTTTGTTTCTGGTCTAGGATCATTCCTGGTTTTTTACGCTATCAGTTTGGCCCATCCTGCCCTCGTGGACGCTATTTCTGGAGTTCGTTACGCCATCATTTTCATGGGCGCTCTTGTGTTGACGAGAGTACGGCCAGATTGGCTCAGGGAGAACTTTCGGGGTTGGCAATTGACCACAAAAATTGTGGCAACTTGTCTCGTGATCGCTGGCCTGGTGCTTGTGGACAGAAATAATAGCGGCACGGCAAGGAATCCTACTGCAGAGCTGCTTGTCACTTCTTCCTGTAGCCGGTGAACTGATTGGAGAAGAGTGTGAACGATTGTCCTATGCCGTCTCTTTTTCTCCTTCTCCGAGTACATCTTTTTTAACTGCTTCGACTGCTGCTTGCGCCGCCTCGCGTCCAATCCTGCCACCCAGGTCGCCAGCCTTTTCTTTGGCGGTGTCGGCGAATTCCGCAGCTTTCTTTTCAGGCAAGTCGCCTAATTCGCGAAATCGCTCGAATAGCCGACGCCGTGTTTCTATTCCAGGCGCTGGAGCGACAATCAAAGCAAGGCCGAGCCCAATCGCAAATCCGAATACAAATTTCACCGTAGTCTCCTAAGAATTTCTTAGAACATCGTTTGGATGCTCACGAGGAGCTGCCAGTTTTGTGTTTTCCGGTTGCAAAAAACCCGAGCTTGACAACCGCTATTCCGCGTCGCACAATCATAGGCGAATAAAAAGCGAATATAGTTGCAATCCCCGATTTATGACTTCTGCCGCATCCCTGCGCTCTCAGATTGAAGCCGGAATCCCTTCGGCCTTCTCTGTGTATCGGCGGCAGGAATATGAATATCTGGCAACGGGTATCGCGCACATTGATGAGCTGACAAATGGTATTCCTCTGCATTCCTTAACGGAAGTCTATGGAAGCGATATGGCTTCTTCCGGGAAGACGTCGCTATTAATGGCGTTGCTGGGTCGCGTTTCTCAGGAACATTGCTGTGCACTGGTGGATGCAAGCGATTCATTTGATCCAGCTTCGGCGCAAGCAGCAGGCGTGAGTTTGGAGCGTTTGCTGTGGGTACGATGCGGTAAAAGCAAGCAGAAATGGCGACCGCTCGAACAAGCTTTCAAAGCGACTGACATGTTGCTGCACAGCGGCGGATTTGGCCTGATCGCGGTTGATCTGAGCGCGATTGCAGAAAAGTTAGTTCGTAACATTCCTTTGAGTACCTGGTTCCGGTTTAGCCGTGTGGTGGAGCAACAGCCCACAGCACTGGTATTCCTCGAACGGCAGCCTCACGCCACCAGCTGTGCCGGACTGGTTCTAAGGCTTACCGCGAATCCGGCAGCTTTCTCAGGAAAGCTGCTGACCGGGTTCACGATCCGTGCTGAAAAGATACGAAATCGTGAGAAGAAAGGCGTTCAATCGGTTGCTCCCGATTTTTCCATTCCAGCGCAATGGGCGTAAGACATGTTTGCGTGTCTATTTATTTCCGATTTTCCGGTGCAAGCAGCGCTCCTCGCTGAGCCAGAAGATTCGAGGGAAATACTGCGCCAGTCTTCCATTGTGATTCTGGATGGCCCTTCAAACTTGCTCAAAGTCGTTGCCCTCAATGACGCTGCACGAAAAGCTGGAATTGAGATCGGCATGACCAAGTTGCAAGTTGAAACCTGCAGCGACGCATTGCTGCGAAAGCGGTCTGCCGATAATGAGGACTTCGCACAGGATGAATTGATCGCGCTCGCCAACAACTTTTCTCCGCGTGTTGAATCTAGTTGTTCCGGAACAGCAATTCTTGATCTGACAGGGATGGAAAAGCTGTTCGGACCGCCCGAAAATATTGCTTGCAAGATTCTGGTGAAAGCAAGGCAAATTGGTTTTCATCTGCGGATTGCAATTGCCTCGAATCCCGATACAGCTTTCTATGCCGTCCAAGGTTTTGCAGGTATCAAGATCATCGCGCGTGGAGATGAGACGAAAGAACTGGGGCCATTGCCAGTCAGCATCCTGCCCGCTACTCCTGAGATATTAGAAGTCTTCGATAGTTGGGGAATTCACACATTCAAGTCTCTCGCCGCCTTGCCTTCTATTGCTCTCGCGGAACGACTTGGGCAAGAAGGGCTTGCGTTACAAAAGCTCGCGCAAGCGAAAACCAGGAGATCGTTGGTTCCCATTGAGCCTTTGCCGGAGTTCATTGAAAGTTATGAGTTCGAGGATCCGGTAGAAACTCTGGAGTCTCTGGCGTTTGTTCTCAATCGTCTTCTGCAGGAAATATGCGACGGGCTGGCTTCTCACTTTCTCGCTACCAATGAACTGCGGCTCACGTTAGAACTCGAAGTGCGACAACTGCGGAGCGGAGAACAACAAGAACACTATAAACACGAATGGAAATTGCCAGTTCCCACGCAAGATAAAAATGTGCTTTTCATGATTGTGAAGCTCGATCTGGAGCGGAACACTTTTTCAGCACCCATCAAGAGCTTAACGATTGAAGCGGTGCCTATCAAACCCCGCACTGTACAGCGCAATCTTTTTGCGCCGCCCTCGCCTGAATCGGAGAAGCTCGAAATCACGTTAGCGCGAATTCGCGGAGTGGTCGGCACTGCCGACGAAGATGGCATCAGTTGCGTCGGTTCACCTAAGCTGCTCAACACCCACCATCCCGGCACATTCGCAGTCGAGCCGTTTTCAAGCAATCCCGAAACCAAAGCCGCAACCGCTACTTCCGTTATCTCTGCGCAGAGTCCAACTATTGCGTTGCGAATGTTTCGTCCTGCGCTTGCGACACGCGTGGAACTCGATGGCGAGACCCCGCATTTTGTGTGGCTGTGGAAGAAGTACCGGCGAGTGCTTGCGGCTTCAGGTCCCTGGTCGAGCTCCGGGAATTGGTGGGACAGTGCGCGAGCCTGGGCACGGGAAGAATGGGACGTTGCCCTGAAAACTTTGGAAGGCATTGGCTATTACCGCATTTATTTCGATCGTCTGAAAAAGCAGTGGTTTGTAGAAGGATTTTTTGATTGAGCAGTCTTTATTTGAACGCTCATGCAATACGTCGAACTCCATGCCCGCTCGGCTTTTTCTTTTCTGGAAGGCGCTTCCTTGCCGGAATTGTTGGCGTGTATTGCTGCGGAGCGGCAGTTGCCGGCAATTGCGCTTCTCGACCGCGATGGAGTATACGGCGCTCCCCGTTTTTACGCCGCGGCGAAGCAAAATAAGATCAAGGCCCACGTCGGAGCTGAGGTCAGCCTGGCCGGAGGCGGCAATTGCCCACTGCTCGTGAAGTCTCGCGCTGGATATCAGAACCTCTGCCGTTTGATTACCACAGCGAAGCTGCGAACTCCCGATAAAAAGACAACCGCCAGCGTGACACTGGAAGAATTACAAATTCACGCTGAAGGTTTGATTTGCCTCACCGGAGACGAAAACGGACCTCTGGCTTGCGCTCTAAAAAATGGCGGTACGACGTCTGCCCGCCACTTGCTGCAACAGCTGATTGCCATTTTTGGCTGGGACAATGTTTATGTTGAATTACAGCGACACGCCAACCGTTTTCAGGAGGCGCGCAACCAGGTTGCTGTAAAACTGGCGCGAGAATTGCACTTGCCGCTGCTCGCAACCAATGGCGTCTGTTATGTGACACCTGCCGAGCGCCAGATTGCTGACGTATTCACCTGCCTCAAGAACAAATGCAAATTGGAAACAGCCGGGCGGCTGCTTTCGGAAAACTCGCAGCGTTATATCCGAAGCGCAGAGGAAATGGAACACCTGTTCGCAGATCTTCCCGAAGCTATCGCCAACACTACAGAACTCTCTTCGCGCTTAGAGTTTTCGCTGGAAAAACTGGGGTATGAATTTCCGCGTTTTCCCGTTCCTGAAGGGGAAACGATCAACTCTTTCTTACGAAAGCGCACATGGGAAGGCGCGCGATGCCGTTACCGGCCGGTCACCGAGAAAGTAAAACGCCAGCTCGAGAAAGAACTGGCATTGATCGAACATCTCGATCTCGGCGGATATTTCCTGATCGTCTGGGACATCGTGCGCTATTGCGGGGAAAACGGGATCCTGGTGCAAGGCCGGGGTTCTGCCGCCAATAGCGCAGTTTGCTACTCGCTCGGTATCACGGCAATAGATCCCATCGGCATGGATTTGCTCTTCGAACGCTTCCTTTCCGAAGAACGCGGTGAATGGCCCGACATCGATCTTGACCTGCCGAGCGGAGATGATCGCGAAAGGGCTATCCAATATGTCTACCAGCTTTATGGCAAGCGGGGCGCAGCCATGACCGCCAATGTCTGCACGTATCGCGGGCGTTCGGCTGCACGCGAAATGGGTAAAGTTCTAGGCTTTAATGAAGATACTTTGTCGCGTTTGTCCGCTATCGTAGGCGGCTGGGAGTGGCGCGATCCCGACGACACGACCGAGCGGCAATTCACCAACGCCGGTTTAGACCTCTCTCATCCCAAGATCGCCACCTATCTTGATCTGTGCCGTAGAGTGCAAGATCTTCCGCGTCATCTGAGCCAGCACTCGGGCGGCATGGTGATCTGTCAGGGACAGTTGGATTCGGTTGTGCCTTTGGAACCGGCAACCATGCCGGGGCGGGTGGTCGTGCAATGGGATAAAGACGACTGTGCCGATCTCGGGCTGGTCAAAGTGGATTTGCTCGGGCTCGGCATGATGGCAGTCCTGAAAGATTCAGTGAACCTGATTCGGGACCACTATAACGAAGAAGTCGACCTCGCCCATCTTCCACAAGACTGCCCAGACGTTTACGAAACGATTCGTAAAGCGGATACGATCGGTATGTTTCAGATTGAGAGCTGTGCGCAAATGGCGTCTCTGCCGCGCAACAACCCCACCCGATTCTATGATCTTGTGACCCAGGTTGCGCTGATCCGCCCTGGTCCGATCACGGGTGAGATGACGAATCCTTATTTAAAACGGCGACAAGGAAAGCAAGCCATTACTTATCCGCATCCTTTGTTAAAGCCAGTGTTGGAGCGGACCTTGGGTGTCCCGCTCTTTCAAGAGCAATTACTAAAGATGGCGATGATCTGCTCCAACTTCACCGGCGGCGAGGCGGAAGAATTGCGACGGGCGCTCGGCCACAAACGTTCCGAACGGCGGATGCGGGAAGTGGAAACCAAGCTCCGCCGCGGAATGGAACAAAACGGAATTGTGGGTGAATCTCAAAACAAAATTGTCAAATTCATCACGTCGTTTGCTCTCTATGGGTTTCCGGAATCGCATGCAGCAAGTTTTGCATTGATCGCATACGCCAGCGCTTTCCTGAAGGTGCGTTATCTCGCGGCCTTCACGGCTGCATTGCTGAACAACTGGCCGATGGGCTTTTATCATCCAGCAACCATCGTGAAAGATGCGCAACGGCATGGTTTGCGGGTTAAACCCATAGACGTAACTTGTTCTGACTGGAACTGTTCGCTGGAACAGGAGAACGACACATTTGCAGTAAGAATGGGATTGCGCTATGTTCGCGGGCTCCCACAATCTGCCGGTTTAGCTTTGATGCAGGCCCGCGATTCTGCTTTTTTCGAGTCGATCGAAGACCTGGCGCGGCGGGTGCCACAACTTAGCAAAGCAAACCTCGGAATGCTCGCGAGAATCGGCGCTTTAAATAAAATCAGCGCCGATCCAACATTTCACCGGCGCGATGCACTATGGCAAGTCGAGCGGGTTGTGCGAAGATCTGGGCCGCTGCTCGAAGGAGTGGTTGAAGCAGAAACAGCCTCGCCATTGTCTCTGATGGATTCTGAAGAAAGATTGATCTCCGACTTTCACGGCACTGGATTGACCACTGGCCCGCACCCAATGGCCTATCGCCGGAGAGAATTGCGAAGCCGGGGCATCAAGTCGGCGATCGAGCTGAAGAATTTTCCGCATGGCCAGGAAGCCACCATTGCAGGCTCGGTGATTACCCGGCAACGACCGGGAACCGCAAAAGGTTTGATATTCATGACGCTTGAGGATGAAACCGGTACGGCCCGCGTCATCATCACGCCAGATTTTTATGAGCGAAACCGAATGACGGTGCTGCATGAACGGTTCGTGCTGGTTTCGGGAATGGTGCAAAACCAGGACGAGATCATTCATCTGAAAGCGAAAATCATAAAACCGCTCACCATCAGCGCGGCGGAAACCCCATCGCATGATTTTCATTGAACATTTTGAACTGGGTTTCCAGCGGCAGCGGATCAGCAAAACAACAGGGCCGCCTCTCCGTGTGCTCGGGTCTTGAGGGCGGCCCAGTTCAGGACACGAACTTACCCCCATTCGAGTCCGGGTTATTTTCAGACTAAAAATCGAACCTGAAAATCACCTGAATAGAGCTTTAGTTTGCCAGGGGAAGTTTCAACTGAAAAGACGATCCGGATTCTACTATGCTCTGAACTGTGATCTCGCCGCGATGGGCTCTGGCGATCCACTGTCCGATGGAGAGTCCAAGTCCAGCCCCACCCGAGTCGCGTGAACGAGCGGAGTCGGCGCGATAGAAGCGCTCGAACACGTGAGGCAGATCAGTTTCGGCTATTCCGATGCCTGTATCACGAACTTCAACGCAAGCATGCCCATTCAACTGGGATACGTGGATTCCGACGCTACCATACCCGGGCGTGTATTTCACCGCATTGTCGATCAGGATCAGAAGCAGGCGGCCTAGCGAATCAGAATCTGCAGTAACCCACAACGGGGCGTCGGGAATTGTGTCCGACCAGCTGAGTTGGCGAGCTTCCGCCAACATTTTCCCTTGCGCCGAAGCGCGGTGCGCGATGTCGCAAATGTTCACCTGCTTGAAGAGGAGAGCTTCAGTGCCAATATCTGCGCGGGCCAGCAGCATGAGATTTTCAATCAGGGCGCTTATTCTCTCTGATTCTTCAAGAATTTCCTGCAGCGAATCGCGGTACTCCTGGTCATCGCGGGACTTTCGCAAGGTGACTTCAGCACGGGTGCGGATCAAAGCGATCGGGGTACGCAACTCGTGGCTTGCGTCGGCGGTAAATTGCGTCATACGACGAAATGCCCCCTCGATGCGTTGCAACATTGCATTTAAGGTCTGCGCCAGGCGCTGCAGTTCATCGTGAGTTTCAGGGACTACTACTCTGCTGCTCAAATCGCTGGGGTTGATGTTCTGTGCCGCGCGGGTGATCTCGTCAACCGGCGTCAGGGCCCTCCCGCTAAGCCAAAATCCACCTGCCGCCGCGGCGATGAGCAGGACCGGGATGCCAATGAGCAAGAGGAGTTCATAGCGCGAGGTCGCGTCGAAATAGTCGTCCATGTCTTGCGCAACCTGGACTGTCAGCCGCCTGCCTTCGTTATCGACCACAGCCGAATACAGTCGCAGAGGAGTTCTACCAAACCAGACGATGACGAATTTCCCACGTTTGCGCATCTGGGTAGGAACGCCGAGTTTCTGCAAGCGAGGGGAGCGATACAGAAAATTCCCGTTCTCATCACTTACCTGGAGCAGAGAAGAGCCGGCCTGAAGTTCTGCGTGGGCGCGAACTTGCTCAGGCAGTGTAGAGGGGCCGGCATTTTCAATGAGATTTTGTACTGCCGTCATTTCATCGGCCAGTTGTTCGTCGACCGTGATGTAGATGCTGCGTCGCATGAGATAAATCGCCGACAAGGTGAAAAGAATTAAAGCTGCAGCAAGCAGGGCCGCGTACCAGAGAGTCAGCCTTTGACGGATGGAAAGCCGGCGTTTCACTTCCGGCCCCCTCGAAAGCGATACCCAAAGCCGCGGACTGTCTCTATCGGTTGCCGCTCAGTTCCTCGATTGATCTTGCTGCGTAGCAGCGACACGAAAGCGTCCAGTGTATTTTCCTCAATTTCGTCTTCCAATCCCCACACCGTGGTCACAATCATCGAACGAGAAATCACTCGCCCTGCGTTCCGCATCAACAGTTCGAGCAAACGATATTCGGTGGCAGTGAGTTTGATCTCACGGCATCCGCGTTTTACTTCGTGAGTGTGTGGATCGAGCGTGAAATCTCCTGCTTTGAGGACCGTGGAAAGGTTCGCTGGACCTCGGCGCGCTAGCGCTCGAATCCTCGCGAGCAGTTCGGCAAAGGCGAAAGGCTTGGTCAGATAGTCGTCCGCGCCGGCGTCGAGGCCAGTGGTGATATCGGGAACCGCGTCGCGGGCGGTGAGCATGAGAATAGGAGTCTGTATGTGCTTATTTCTGAGACGCCGCGCGACTTCAAGTCCATCTAACATTGGCAGCATTACATCCAAAACGATTACGTCGAAGTTGCACGAGTCAACAAAAGCGACCGCGGAGGCGCCGTCATAAGCGACCGTAGCGCGGTGATTTTCCTCCTCGAGGCCACGCTTGAGGAGTGCTGCCATTTTTTGGTCGTCTTCGACTATCAGCAGGTGCATGGGAGTAAGCCTTCGACTATTGGCGAAACAAGCGCTGATAAAGATCCCTCATCGGGTCGGGACTTCTTTATCCGCGGGATATGTGGCGACCGGCGCTTTTTCACGGCTTAGATAATAGTGCACGGTTGGAGTAATGATAAGCGACAGCACCATTGAGATTAGAATCCCGCCGATTACGGCGATTGCCAAAGGCTGCAGCATCTGCGACCCCGACCCGAGGGCAAAGGCCAACGGCAGCATTCCCGCTACCGTGGCCAGAGCCGTCATAGCAATGGGACGCAGACGCCGGCGGCTCGCCTGGAGTATGGCCGCTTCAGCAGGCACGCCGGCAAGTCGAATCTTCTGATCAGCGTCGAGAAGCAGAATTCCATTTTTCGCCACGATGCCGACCACCATTACCAGTCCCATGAAGGAAGAAACGTTGAAGGTGGTGTGGGTAATGAGAAGGGCAATAAAGACGCCGGAGGTTGAAAGCAATGCCGAGGCCAGAATTGAGAGCGGAGCTGCGAAGGCCCGAAATTCGAAC
Organism: Terriglobales bacterium; assembly: GCA_035651555.1. Classification (GTDB taxonomy): domain Bacteria; phylum Acidobacteriota; class Terriglobia; order Terriglobales; family Acidobacteriaceae; genus Gp1-AA145. Next base: position 95,274 of record DASRFL010000018.1, on the reverse strand, counting down.
AAGAGGACGATGAAAACCAAAACGATCGCCAGCGCCAGCACGAATATGAAATCGCGAAACGACTTTTGTTGTTGTTCGTAAGTTCCACCGTATTCGATACGGATAGATGGAGGAACATGCAATGCGCTTACGGCTTTTTTTACTCCATCCATCGCGCTACCAAGATGGATCCCCTCTGTACGCGCCGTGACTGATACTTCACGTTGCAGGTTTTCGCGATGAATTTCATTCTGCGGCGGCAATTCCTTGACCGTGGCCAGTGTGCCCAGCGTGGCGGTGTGCCCTGTGGCGCTGGTCAAGAGAGTGTTTGAGATTGATTCCAACGACGCACGGTTCTGTTCCGGAAAACGCACGCGCACTGTGTACACCTTGTCGTTGGAGACCACCGGGGTGACAGCCGGTTCTCCTTCCAGAATGGCGGCCGCATCTGTCGCTACCTCTTCCGGTGTGAATCCGGCCCGCGCTGCGACGCCGGGGTCGACTTGAAAGTTCACGGCCGGTCCGCTGATGGTGTTTTCGAGTCCGTCCAGAACATCGACCACACCCTCAACGCCCTTGTGGGTCTTCTCGTCATAACGGATCGCATCAGCTACTTTGGGAGCCCAAACCTCGAGCAGAGAGGGATCCTGCGAAAAAAGTTTGAGCGTGATCGGCTCTGGCTCGCCGGTTAGATCGCCAATCATGTCCTGCAGAACCTGAACAAATTCAGTTTTTACTGCTGGCTCCTGCGCGTTCACTTTTTGGCGAACCTCTTCCACTACGTCGTCGATACCACGGCTGCGGTCCTGCTTCAGTTTGACCAGAATGTCGCCCCGATTCGCTTCCGTCACAGCCGCAAGGCCAAGCTCGGCGCCCGTGCGACGTGAAGTGCCTTCAACCTCCGGGATCGATTTCACGATCTGCTCAATATGCAGAATCATTCGGTTGGTTTCGGAAAGAGAAGCTCCGGCGGGCGTCCAGTAGTCCAAGGTGAAGCCGCCCTCGTCCATCTCCGGCAATAGATCTGTGTCGGTGAATTGAAAACAGAGAAAAGAGCCAACGACGAGCACAGCAGTCAGCGCAATAAGATAGCGAGGTTTGTTTAGAGCGCGGCGAAGCCAGTGTTGATGGAAGTCAATGATCTTATGGAAAAAACTGCCCGTGGATGCTTCTTCGGCGGCAAGCAGTTCGCCAAAGGATTCGTGATGGTCCTCCTCTTCATCATCGCGCGCGGAGGAGGAACGCCGGCGAATTAGAAAGGCGCTCAATGTTGGGGTCCACGTCAAGGCAAGCGCCAGCGACGCGAACAGGGACACTCCCAATGTCAACGCCAAGGCCCGAAAGAAGGTACCGTAAACTCCGGTGATTGAGATCAGCGGCACGAGCACGACTACGGGCGTAACCGTGGAACCGATCAACGGAACAGTGATCTCCTTAAGAGCCGAGCGGATCGCCTGCAGTCTGCCCTCACCAGCATCGCGATGCAGAACGATATTTTCCACGACGACGATTGCATCGTCGATTACCAACCCAACCGCCGCGGCGAGTCCGCCCAGGGTCATCAGGTTAAATGTCTGTCCAAGAAGCTTGAGTACCACAAACGTGATCAGGATTGTTACGGGAATGACGAGGCCCGCTACCAGCGACGTGCCCCAGTCATGTAGAAAAGCGACAAGAATCACAGACGCCAGTACAAGCCCAAGCAGGATCGCATCACGTACGCTTTTGATCGACTGGCTGACGAGTATTGACTGGTCATAGAAGGGTTCGATTCTGATTCCAGCAGGAAGCGTCTTGCGAATCTGTTCGAGGGTTGCATGCACTTCGTTCGCAACTTCGCTGGTGTTACTCTCCGGCTGCCGGTTGATGTTGAGCAACACCGCTGGCTTGCCATCTGCGGTGATGATCGTGTAAACGGGCTTAACCCCGGCCACGACCCTCGATACATCTGCAACGCGAATGGGAATGCCGGCGGCATTGGTCCTGATAACGACCTGCCCGATTTCATCCGGAGTGTGTACCTGCCCGCTGATGAGACCGAGCACCAGTTGGTGGTTTCGCTCGAATAGTCCCGGAGAGTCAATCAGATTTGTCCGCCGCAATGCATCAAGCATGTCGGTGACGGTCACGCCCGCACTGAGCAGCTTTGTTGAATCCGGTTCGACATGGAACTCCGGTTCCTGGCCTCCCTGAACGAAAACGGAGGCAACGCCATCCAGACGATTGAGCCTTGGCTTTAATTCGTAGGTAGCGAGTTCCCAGAGTTGCGTTTGGGGCACCGTGTCTGAGGTCATGCTGTAGCCGAGGATGGGGAAGCTGGCAAAGGTCATCCTGTTGGTCACAATCTTTGCGGTTGGAGGAAGTTCGGGCTGAATGCTCGACACCGCAGCGTTTACATATTGCAATGTCTGGAACATGTCGACGTTCCAGTCGAAGAAAAGATCGATTTCTGCTGAGCCGCGGCTGGTATTTGACCGCACCTCTTTGAGTCCGGGAACGCTGTTGACGGCCTCTTCAATGGGACGCGTGACTGTGACCATCATCTGATCAATGGGCATCACGCCGTTGTCGGCTGCAATGAGAATCCGTGGAAAATTGGTAGTTGGAAAAACTGCAATCGGAATTGTGAACGCGAGATAGATTCCTAGAGCAGCGACCGTAATGATGAGGAAGATGAGCGGCTTTGAATGGCGCGAGAACCAATGAGACCCGTTCAAGCTATCCCCCGCTGCCCTGGCTTTTTTCGTCTTGACCCGGCGAAGCCTCGGTGATTTTACTGTTGTCTGGAAGGCCGTAGGCGCCGGCACCCACCACTCGCTGGCCCGCCTGAAGACCTTCGACGATCTGCACGCGATCTCCTTCGCGGATGCCGGTCTTTACCGATTGTTGATGGGCTTTGCCGTCGTTCCCAGCGACCATCACTGAACTCGTGCCATCCTGTGCAGTCAATAGTGCGACGGAGGGGATGGTTAGCGCGTCTGGCACAGAGTGGGCGACCATTGATACCTGCACGGTCGTTCCGGGCCGCAAGCGGTCCTGCGGGTTCTTAAGTTGGACCCATATTTCGACCGTCGTGCTGTTCGGGTCGAGAGCGGGGCTTACGAGCACGACCTTGCCGGGGTAGGGCGTCTCGATTCCCGGCGCCAATACCGTGCCTGGATCCCCCGCTTTCAAGAGTGCTGCTTGTTGCTGCGGAATATGCACGCGCGCGACAACCTGCGAGACATCCATCACCGTCAGAAGCGGAGTGCCTGCGCTGGCCAGTTCCCCGGGATACAGCGGCCGGTCGGTAATGACCCCATCAATCGGGCTCCGGATTTCCGAGTAAGTCAGTTGAGCCTCTGCGCCTTCGAATTTTCCTTGCGCCGATTCGAGCTGGCCTTGAGCGGATTTAAGCGTCTGTTGCTTACCCATTGCATTCAGCGCATCCAGGTGCCGCTTGGCGATCTCGTACTGATTACGGGCATTGGTCAAATCCACAGAGGATTGATCGAGTTCTTTGCGTGGCAGCGCTCCTTCGCGAAAAAGTTCTTGCCGGCTGTCATAAATCTTTTGCTGCGCATCGAGCGCCTGCTTGGCAGCTTGCGTGTCAAGTTCAGCCTTTTGCATTTCCTGCGGAAGATCGGCCGCGGTGGTGATCTCGTATGCCGCTTGCGCCTGCGTGTAAGCTCCCTGGTTTTCGTGTGCCGCCGCCGCAAGATCACGATTCTCAAGGACCGCCAGCAATTGCCCTTTACGTACGTGGCTCCCGCGGTTTACCAGGAACTTCTGTACCGGGGCCGTGATCTTGGGCACTATTGCCGACTGGGCAATTGGGAACAATACTGCCTCAGCATTGATCTTCTGCTGCAGAGTGGATTTTTCGACCTGAACAATCTGGACGGGAACTGCGGCTTCGCTGTCTTTGGCTTCGCCTGAACACCCCGCCAAAATCGATAGCGCCGAAATCAGAATGACGATTTCAACCGCAACTTTCCGGTTTGGGATTCGCCTCGGCATTCAGAATGTTCCCGTCAGTGTTTGCAAATTTGCCACCGCTACGCGATACCGAATTTGACCATCACCTAACGCATTCTGCGCTGCAGTGAGGGTATTTTGTGAATCCACAACCTCCAGAACTGTTGCTTCGCCGGCCTTGTAGCGCATCGTGGTCAAGCGCAAGCTCTCGGCGGCAAGATCGGCCGAATGGCGCAGGGATTCCAGTTCTGCCCGGGAGACCTCGGCCTCTTTGTAAAAATTCCTGAGATCAGCTGCCATTTTGCGTTGCGCGAAACTCAACTCGGTTCTGGCCTGTGCGCGTTCAAGTTCTGCGGATTTCACTTTGCTCCGCGATGTGCCCCAATTCCAAAGTGGAATGTCGAGCGTGGCCACTGCCGAGTATCCCAGATTTCGTACAGCCCGGGGAGGAGTTACGGTCCGGTCAACCCCATTCACTGCGAATTGGTTCGCGTCAATGCCATAAAAATAGTCCACGGAGAGGCTGGGCAGAAAACTATTCCAGGCGACAGCCACCTGCTGATTGGCGGCTTTCAATGATGCCAGGGCGGCGCCTAATTGGGGATTGTTGTCTCCCGCAAGAGTTTCAACCTCAGTGTATGAGGGCAATGCTCCGAGATTATCGAGGTCGTCTACCAGCGCAAAGTTGTCATTGAAATTCGGAAAGATCAGAACTGCCAGCTCAAGCCGGGAGCGATCCATCTCGAGTTGCGAATCCTGCAGGGCCCGTTGCTGTTGCTGTAACTGCAATTCCGCCTTGATGGAATCGGAGTGTGCGACTTCTCCACCGTTTTCGAGCTTTTGCGAAATATCAAAAAAGTTCTTCGCCTCGGAGCGCGCGCGCTGCGCAATCGAATATTTCCGTTGCGCAACAACTGCTCCGTAATAGGCCTGCGTAACTGTAACCGTTAACCCACGAGTAGCAATTTCCGCTTGCGCTTTGGCCAATGCTTCCTTCGCCTGCGCCACACGGTATTCAGCGACTGTTTGCCAGGAGATCTGCTGATGCACGTTTCCTTCATTCAGATACTCGTGCACACCGTTGTTGGCAATGAATACTCCAGAAGCTGTGCCGTTTCCCTGGGTGTAGAGAAATGAGCTTGCGTAGTTCACGTTAGGAAGCAGGGCGGCGCGGCTTTGCACCCGGTTTTCTCGCGCCACACCGTATTGAGTTAAGGCGTTGCGATATTGTGGCTCGTTGGCCTGTGCACGAGAGAGAGCGTCCTGCAAAGTTATCGTCAATGTGGAAGCGGGAGACGGACCGTTGACGCCCTGGCTTTGACAAAGTGCAGCTGAAGCTAGAGACAAAGTGGAAGCTGCCAACACGACAGCGCGCAAAGAATTCCTGTAGCCCAAGCGGGTCTTCATTTGTTCTCCATTCTCTCTGGCTACTGACGCTCTACTACCAGAACGTTGAATGTCCCAGGTTTTGCTCGCATGCGTGCCCTCTCTCCGGCTGCTGCGGGCGCAGCCTCCATCTCTGCCGCCGACAGGAAGAGCCGTTTGGTTTTTGGATCAATTGCCATGGTTTTCGCGCTCTGCTGTGTCTGAATATCGCCGGCGGATTCATATTCGTTTGCGCTCTTCTGGTGAATCACGGAGATAGTGCCGTCCCAATTTGAAGCGAAGATCATCTTGTTGTCTGCATCGTAGGCGACGGCGTCCACGCGCTCGCCAATGGGCAAAGTCGTAATTACCCTTCCGTTCGAGGCGTCCATGACCGCGAGCACCTTGCTTCGACAACCGATAAACAAACGGTTATTTTCGCGGTCCATGGCCAGGCCGGTCGGCGTCTTACAACCCGCAATTGGCCATTTCTGTTTGACACTCATCGCTTTAGGGTCGAAGTTCACTACCTCAGCCAAATCTTCAAGGTTCACGAACCCATTACCCTTGCCGTCGAGGACTGCGGCTTCTGCTCCGCCGCCGAGTTTTACCTTGCCAATGACTTCTTCCTTTTCTGGATCGATTGCCGTTAGTTCCTCTGCGTCACCGTGGCACACAAAAACGCGGTTCGTTTGCGGATCGTAGGTAATAAAATCGGGGTCTTTATCCACGGAGAGAGTTTTAACAGTCTTCAGCGAATCGGTGTCGAATACAACTACGGTCGAATTTCCGCCAGCGGTGACGAAACCCCGGTGCACGCCTGGCACGATCGCGGTACCGTGCGCGACTGGCGTGTTTGGAATCACGCCGAGAAGTTTGCCGGAGTCGGCGTCGAGCACATCCAGCTCGGTGCCGTGCGAAACATACAGCCGCTTCGAGGGCGGGTCGAAGACGATGTAATCAAAGCCTCCGTCGCCGGGGACCGGATACTTGCGAGTCAATTTGAAGCCGGGGGCTGTTGCGGAGAGAGCAGTACTCGTCAATAAGAAGATCAGTGCAATGCGAATCAGGTTCACTTTCGACCCTCCTCGTTTGAGCTGGACATCTCGGCGATGTCAATCCACCCTCTCTAAAATAAAAAACGAATCTGAAAATTGGCTGAAACTTTGGAGACAAAATGGCCCCGACCAAGACTGGCGTGGGTACGAAGGGTTCGTTTCAGCGCGGGATCAGTACCTGGTAGCGCGTGATCGTGTACCCCAGGGCCGCTCCGAGAAAAACATCAGATGGAAAATGTGACAACGTGGTCACACGGGAGAAGCTGATCGCAGTCGCAAACCCGTACGCCACCCAGGGGACCCAGGTGTGCCTCTTGTACCGGGTTGCCACCACCGTCGCTACGGAGAAGACTCCGGCCGCATGACCAGAAGGAAAGCTGCTGCCTTTGAACGGCGATTTACCACCGTTGAAAAAGGTGTCGTTGAAAGGCTCTCCCGGCCGCACATCCGACGGTCTTTCTCGGCGTGTAACTGCTTTGATTGCGAGATCGACGACAGCTGTGTCCGCATAAGCCTCGCCTGCGAGCATGGCTGTGTCTACCTGGTAATCATCGTGGCGCACGTAGCCGGCAATCATCAGCGACGCCGGAACCGCTATGACCTCCCCGGTTGTGATGTACGAATCGAACACGTCATTGACGTCGTCAAGGTTGCGCTCGTGGGTACGGAAATACGGCATCACATGGGGATCGGCAACGATGAGCCCGGCAGTCACCCCGGTTACGGCGAAAGTCGGCGCCAAGTGCTGGCCATTGGCTAGTTGAACAGGAAACAGCCAAATGGCCTTTTGGTCGTGAAGAAAGTCTTTCGGCAAGCGACGCCAGGAGGTCACCCTTTCATACGGCTCATCGCCATGCTTTAGATTCACTGAAACCTGGGAGGGACTGTCGGGCAGGTGATTGGTATCCTGTGCCTCAACCATCCGGGGCAGAGCGAAGAAAGCGCTCAAGATAAGAGCTAGAACCCGCAGCCTGGAAGACCAGTGCATGGTTCTCTTTGATGCCGCATGTCGCTGTGAGTTGGATTTAGAGAACGCTGACGAGCAGCGATTGTGGAGCTAAGCAGTACACAAGTGACTGCTTGCCCGAGTTGAGCAACCACTCAGGTTTGCAGTTCTTCTAATGTGCAGCCGACAGTTCGATCCAGCGTGTTTGGCCTGCAAGGGGTACTACATAGGCCTGCCGCTCCAGTTTCAGAGTCCCTACAGGCTGGTACTTTCCGATCTTGGGGATCGCAGCAGGTTGTTCGATCCGCAGGCGTGCTTCGTGAGCGAAGTCTGTGCTCGCAGAAAGACCAATGCGCACAGAACCGGTCTTGACATCCACTTCGGCAGCATCAAATGTTCCCGCATCGAGCGTGAGCCACAGGCCATACGGAGCTAAGTAGATTCGAGTTCGAGCGGAATCAAGCGGAGTGATCTTGACCATTTCGTTCTCTATTTTGAGATTGGCGCCAAAGGCCAGCCATCCGAATTGGGGATGTTTCACCACGTAGGTCGCGGTGTTCCACGCATGGCCAAAAAAGTTCGGGCCGTAGTCGCCAGAGAGCGGATCCGGCTTGAGCATGTCAGGAAAAGAATGAAACGCGGCGGAGGCGAAACCATCCTGATCGATGTCGGTAAGAGCTCCCATCGTTCCTGCGTATCCTACGCGCAGCAGATAAAAATCATCCGGGTGGTCGCGATATTCGGCGAGCAGTGGGATTGCGTTTAATGCTGATCCGTAGTGATGCAGTTGGCGCTCGAGGCGCCGATCTTTTGCCGCGAAGATAAAATCCCAGTAACGGCGTGCGCTGCCATTGTAGCCCCAATGCGGAATCGCTGGATCGTAGCCAAGGATGGCGTTCAGCGTGACATCAGCCTTGTCCTGATAACCGAAATATTTCGTCCAAGCGTAGACTTCCTCCTGGCCGGTCGAGTCCCATGGCATTTCGCTGCCGAAGGGGTAGGCTTCTTTTTTCCAGCGATCGGCGCGGGCTCGCATTCTGGATTCGAGATCATCGGCCTGTTGCTTCATGCCTTCGAGTTTCAGATCGGCGAGAATCTGAAGAAAAATGTCGCCTTCCATTTGTCCGAATACCGCGAGGTCTTGCGCATAATTCGTCATCGCGACTGAGGTCTGATAGGCCTGATTCAGGTACCAATCCCAGGGATGATTGGTGACCAGGTCCTGGTTGTTGCGAGCGAGACGATACAGCACCCAGTACGCAGCGGCAACGTGCGGATAGTCGTAAGAACGATCGACCTGCTCGGAGGCTTTCTTGTTCCAGCTTGTCCAGGAACTCCAATCAAGATCGCTGCGATAGTAGCCGGCGGGCATTTCGTCAGGCTGGTAATAGAAGAGGCTCTTGCGCACGCCGTATTGGTGCGGTCCATCTTTATATTGCAGGCCCCCCCACACCACGCCGTCGATGAACTGCTGGAGCTTTGCGAGTTCATCTTTATCCGGGCGCACAATTTCTTTCATGATGGCCGAAAGCCAGGCGCCACCGCCGCCTTCGTCGCCGAGGCCTGCAATCCAGGCGCGGCTGTCCTGCATCACGATCTGATTTTCTTCGCGATCGTAGGTCATCACTGAGGGGCTGCGATGAAAGGGATCATTGGGATCGACATACCACTGCTTCGTCGTCAGAAAGTGACCCATGTCCGCCATAACTTGTTGTTCGGGCTTAGTGACGAAGTAGTGGATGGTTTGCACCAGGCCGTCTTCGTAAGTGATGGTGAGACGGGCGCGTCCCCACGTTTTGCCGTCTACGCTGTAAGCAGACCAGCCGCTTGTTGGGGCCGACTTCGCGACGGTGAGCGCGCCAGATGGTTCGACGTTTATAGATTTGACCGGACTTGGATATTTCAGAAAGAGTCGCGCATGAATATCCGTGGGCAGTATGTAACCGGGGATTCCGATGGCAACCGGGCGTCGGTTTTCCGTGAGCGTCTTCTCAATGTGGCGGATGGAGTCGGAGACAAGAAATTTGACGCCGTAGGTTTTTGAGTCGCCCGGTTTAAGCGTGAGCGATGTAGCGGGATTCCACTCCTGTACGCCCTTCCATTCGTTTTCGGCGTAAGCATCGCTGTGGACCATCCATTCATAAAAACCTTCGAAGGTGATGCCGCGTGGAGTGGGATCGGTGAAAACCGGCTTCGCACCCCAGCGTCCCGGATGATCGAGGATGGGATTGTAAGCTTCGAACGGCGTCTTGCCATCGGGCACCACCAGTAGCGCCGGAGACTCACCACTGAGGCGGGTTACTTGCAGATATCCGGCGTCTTCTCCAATGTAAGCATCGTAGAACGAGCACTTGGCGTGCGCCTCTTCAAGCGAGCGCTCGTTGAGCACGTTATTGAAGACCATGGGAATGCCGAGCGCGCCGATTTCTACCGCACCCTCGCTTTTGTTTTTGATTGTGAAACGAAGGACGAGTTTGCCGTCTTCGACTACCCACGTGCGGATGACTTCTAGAGGAAAATCGGAGGGCAAGGTTGGAGAAAGATCCGCCGACGCGAGTGTGTCGCCTGATGCCGGGAGTGGCTTGACCGGAGCCCGCGCAGAAGCAGTCGAATAGTTTTTCCATTCGCCGGAGTTGCCGAAGCGCAGGCGCAACGTGATATCGCCAAGATGAAAGAATCCATTTTGCGAGCGAGCAGTCAGTAGATCGCCGGGGGTGAAATCAAAGTCTGGTGCTGTCTTGGGATGGAGCGCTGCGACGGTTTGTGACGATTTCACAAGCACAAGATCGAAGTCAGGGGTATCCAGATTGATCGTGCCCTCAGCCAAAATCGGGCCTGGACTCGGCGACGTTTTGGGCTTGTTCTCCTGAGCACGGAGTGAAATCGCATAGACAACGGTCAGCAATACGATGGGCAAGCTTGCAGCACGAATATTTCGGATGGTCATCATTTTTCTTTCAAAGTGAACTTGCAGGCTTTCCCTACTTCCTATGCGCTCTTGGGTGGCTTAACCGAGTTTTCGGTCAAAGCCTGTGCTACTGACGTGAAATCTTTTTCTCCAAAACCATCTTCGATCGCCCGCTTGAATACTGACAAAGCCGCTTCTGCCGTCTGCAGATTTACGTGATGCTGACGGCCCTCATCGATTGCGTAGGTCACATCTTTCGCCATCAGGCGCAAAAGAAAATGCGGACTGAAATCGCCTGAGAGAATTCGTTCAGAGATACGCTTGGTGATCGGGCTTCCCGGCGCACCTTCGTTGAGGACAGTCATAGCCTTCCTAGTGTCAAGACCGCCCGCTTCGATCAGAGCAAGCGCTTCCGAGAATGACACCGCCTGCACTGCGGCCATGAAATTGTTCACCAGCTTCATCAGCGCACCACTGCCGGTTGGGCCGAGATGGATAGCATCACGCCCAAGAACGGAAAGTACGGGCTGCACGCGGTCTAAAGTTTTCACGGATCCTCCAACCAAGAAGAGCAACTGGCCTGACTCGGCGTGGGGCTTTGTACCAGTCACGGGAGCATCCAGGAATTCACAACTGCGCTTTTCTGCTGCGCCGGCGAGTTCTCGAACCCAGTTGACAGACAGAGTGCTCGATTCGAGAAGAACCGAAGCGGGCTTCGCTCCGGCGATTGCTCCATCTGCTCCAAGCCACACATCGCGAGAGGCGGCGTCATCGGCGACCATGCTAATGACAACTTCAGCCCGCGATGCAGCTTCACGCGGGGAACTCGCAAGGTATGCGCCAGCATCGACAAACGGTTTCGCGCGTTCACGGCTGCGGTTGTAAACCGACAGAGGAAAATCGGCGGACAACAGGCGGCTGGCCATTCCAGCGCCCATGGTGCCTAATCCAAGAATTGCGACAGCAGGTTTCGACATAGTTGTGCTCATTTCATCGACATCACAGTCGTTAGTTGCGGAGCGCTCAGGGTAATTCGGATCGGATTGCGTAGCGCGCGCCCGAAGCCATCCCATCTGACTTGCACGATGTCTTTATCCGCGAGGCGAACGCCATCACCAAAGCTGAGGGTATAGGCGCCGAAAAAATGTACGTGAATGTCTCCGGGGCGGCGGTGCGCCTCGAACTTGAAGTGATGATGCTCGATATTTTGCAGGCTGTGACACATTTCCGCTTCGCCAGTGTGAATCTGTTTTGACCACAGGACTCGTCCGTCGCGTTCAATTGTGACCTCGCCCGCAACCGATTCGAAGCCGGCATCGATCACAAGTTCAGGCCCGATTGCGCAGGTGCGCAGCTTGGATCCGGCGAGATTCAGGTAATTCTGTTTCTCAAAGCAGTGATCCGAAAACTCATTGCCGACCGCCATGCCGATGCGATGCGGCTGGCCTTGCTGGTCATTTATATAGATGCCCGCCACCTCGGCTTCTTCGCCGCCATCCTCGGCGTAAGCGGGAACTTCGAGCGCTTCTCCGTGAGCGCGCAACATCGAGCCAGTGCCTTTATAGAACCACTCGGGTGCCGCGCCAATTTCGCCAGGGGATGGCTTGCCGGCGGCAAGACCAAGGCGAAACATTTTCATGCTATCGGTGAGCGATTCAAGTTCCTCCGCTGTGGGTGCGTGCTGATGCATAGTCTGGCGGTCGCGAGCGCTACCGAGATGTGTGAGTCCGGTTCCCGAAAGCAGGCAGCGGGCGGGCTCAAGAGGATGATCGATCGCCGGCAAAATGCGCCATTCCGATTTGCTGGCGTAAATCGGGTCGTAATCGAGTACTTCGTCCGTCTCGCGTTTCCGCACAGCGTCTGACAAATTCATCACGTCAGCAATGGTTCCATTCGCTAGCTCAAAGATCGATGAAACATCTCTAAGCAGGCGCAACTTGGGTTCTTCAACCACCGCGACGCGGCGCGTTTCGCCATTCCTGAGTTGAACCAGGCGCATGCTTATTCAATCACTTCAAAATTTTGTTTCAGTGCGTCTTCGTCGATGGTGAGCCCGAGACCCGGAACGTTCTCATCGAGGTCAATGAACCCATCCTTGGCCTTGGGCTCGCCTTTGAAGATGTACCAGAACAATTCATTCCCGACTTCGACATCCACGACGGGGAAGTACTCTGCCATCGGCGAATTCAAGCTTGCCATGACGACGTGATAGTTGTGCATTTGTCCGGCGTGCGGAATGACGGGAATGGAATGTGCTTCGGCGAGAGCTGCGATTTTTCGGGCCTGAGAGATCCCGCCGACACGATTCGTGTCGAACTGGATGTAGTCAACGGCGCGCGCTTCGAGCAGTTCGCGAAATCCATACAGAGTAAATTCGTGCTCGCCGCCGGCAATCGGAATTCGCCCGCTGCGTTTTAATTCTGCGTAGCCGTGAATGTCGTCGGGAATGACCGGTTCTTCCAGCCATCGCAGATTGAATGCCTCGAGCAGCGGCAACATGCGCTTGGCGTAGTCGAGGGTCCAGCCCATGTATGCGTCCGCCATGACATCGACTTCATCGCCGACAGTCTCGCGGACTGTGCGGACCAGTTCGAGATTTCTTTGCATTCCCGCCGCGCCATCCGTCGGCCCCCAACCGAAGCGCAGCTTCATCGCCTTGTAACCGTCATTTTTATAGCGAGCAGCCTCTGCGGCGAGTTCGTCTAGTGGCGAGCTATAGAGACGGCTGGCATAGACAGGAATTCGCGGTTTCGTTCTGCCACCGAGCAGGCGATAAACGGGCTGCTTGGCGGATTTTCCGAGAAGGTCCCAAAGCGCGATGTCGACTGCGCTGATCGCGACCATATCTACGCCTTTGCGCCCGAACGCCATTGTCTTGCGATACATGTGCTGCCAGATGAACTCGATGTCCCAGGGATCGGCGCCGAGGAGAATCGGCTTCAAGTAAAGGTCGATCGTCTGTCTTGTGACTTGCGGTGCAAGCGCGGCATTGCCGATGCCGACCTGCCCTTGATCGGTAAACACCTCGACAATAAGCCAGTCATGAAACGTGAAAGTGCTCATCGAAGAGGCTGACGAGCGTTGCGGGTATGAGTCGAGCGCGAGCACGTCCATAGGATTGGTGCAGAAGTGACCGGGTAGAGGAACAGTCTTGCCCTTCCAGCGCACCACTCGCGTGCGAATGTCAGTGATCTTCAAATTGCCGCCTCGTAACGGAGCTTTGGTTCGAGCGTCAAAGGAGCGACGACCGGGACCGTGATCAGAATTACAAAAAATGCGATGACGTGAAATGATCCGGCCATCGCGAACACAGGCGCATAGCCGGAGCCGTGATCAAGAAGATATCCGACAAGTTGGCCGAACGCGATTCCACCCATTGCGCCGCCAAAACCTACAAGTCCGGCGACTGCTCCGACGGTGTCTCGAGGAAATAAATCGGTCGGAAGCACCATGACCAGCGTCGACCAGGACTGCTGTCCGAAATACGCTAGGCTGAAAAGCGCCAATGCCCACGACACATGAGCATAAGGAACTAACAAGATAAACGGCATCACCGCTGCACTTAGACCGAGCGCGATTTTTCTGGCTCTGCCCGGAGAAAATTGGCGTCGAATGAGGTAACTCGAGAAACCTCCGCCAAGTATGCAGCCTACACCGGCCGCTGCATACGGGATCCACGCCAGTTGACCGACGGCTTTTATATCGAAGCCGCGCGCGTCGTAAAGATATTTTGGCAGCCAGAAAAGATAAAAGTACCAGGCAGCATCGCTGAGAAATTTTGCGAACACAAGGCCCCAGGTTTCGCGCACACGCAACAAGCGAAACCAGGAAATCCTTGACGCTGGGGACGGCTCAATCAGAGTTCGGATCTGCTCACGTTCGTCGTTAGTTAAGCGCGGGTGCTCGGCGGGTGGGAAATACCAGAACTTCCACCAGACAACCCACAGCAACCCCAGGACGCCGGTGAGCACGAAAATCCAGCGCCAGTTCGTAAATAACAAAATTCCGGCAATGAGCGGAGGAGCTGCGACGGCGCCGACTGCTGTGCCCGCGTTAATGATTCCCATGGCGGTGGCGCGTTCCGTTGTCGGAAACCATTCCGCGACCGCTCGCGTTGCAGCGGGAAAGCCGCCGCCTTCGCCCATTCCCAACAAGAAGCGGCTTGCCACTAGCATCGCAAATCCAGTTGCGAATGCGTGGCTCAGGCATGCCAACGACCAGAAAAGCATGATGACGGTGAAGCCCCGGCGTGTGCCGAGCACATCGCTCAACTTGCCGCCGCCCGCATACATGAAGGCGTACGCCAACAGGAATGCAGATTGCAGATAGGAAAACTGCAGGTTCGAGAGGGGAATGTCTCGCGAGATGGCTCGCACCGCGACCGGCAAGGTTTGCCTATCCAGATAGCTGATCGCAATTGCAGCGCTTACCAGAAACGCGATTCGCCAGCGCACTCGTCATCATCCTCTGTTACACCACTCGTTCACACCACTCGTCAAAAATCCTTCGTCAAAATCAGCGTTTCGCAATTGTCTTAAGTGCGCACATATGGCGTCCAAACCTGCATTGGGCTTGGCTTGCGGTTCGCCCACGCATAGTAAGGGATGAAGGTCAAATTTCCAGAGCGCGTTTTCGGAGGTTCGGCATTGGTCGGCATGTAAAGCGGCTGGTCCGCTGACGCCGATTCGGAGACTCTACCTTCATGGCGCAAAACTTCTACGCCCCCGAGCAGATCGGCTTTGTATTCGCTCTGGAACTCCTTGCCCAGGCGCTCATTCACACTGATGGCCACGTCAGAGAGCGCCACTCCGCTCTGCTGGTCCAACTCTTCCATGCAAAAGATCACCGGGCCACGGCGCACTGCAACTTTGCCACGATCTTCCGCGACCCGTGGGTTCGAGGCGACGATTTCTGTGTGCATTGGGAAATTCAGCGTGACCACGTCACCCGGTTTCCAGGTTCGTTTGATTGGCAAATATTCGCCGGCTTTGGCGCCTGACTCTGGCTTGCCGTTCACCGCGACAGAAGCCCCGTTTGCCCAGCCAGGAATTCTTGCATAGAGCGTGAATTCCTTTTGATCGGCAGGATTCACCGTCAGCTTGACAGTTCCTTCCCATGGATAATTTGTTTTCTGCTGAACTTTGATCGAACTGCCATCTTCAAGGTGCCAATCGAGGTTGGAATTGTCGTAGAGGTGCACGTACAGTCCGTCTTTGCTGGTGCTGTAAAAATAACTCGGCAGCGAGGAGAACGTGCGCTCAATGTTCGGCGGGCAGCAGGTCACGTCGTACCACGGATTGCGAATGTTCGGGCTGCCACGGAAGCCGTCGAATGCAGCGGGATCGAACGCCAGAGGATTGCGATAGCAATAGGTCGTTCCATCAAGTGACATGCCGGAATTGATTCCGTTGTACAGCGCGCGCTCAACGACGTCGGTAAATTTCGCTTCGCCGCTCGCCGCCAACATGCGCCAGTTCCACATCATGTTGCCGATCGCGGCGCAGCTCTCGCCGTAAGCCTGCTGGTTGGGTAATTCGTAGGGAGCGCCGAAGGCTTCTCCCGCCGACCGCGCCCCGACTCCGCCGGTGATGTACATCTGCCGGCGAGTCAGATCTTCCCATAACACGTTCAGAGTCTTCCAGTAAGCCTGATCGCCGCTTTCCAGGTAATAGTCTGTCGCACCGCAACACGCGTACATTGCGCGCACTGCGTGCCCTTCAAGTTTGGTGCGCTCGGTAAATGGAATTCCGCAATACATGTAGACGATGCGTTCGGGCTCGATCTTCCAGCGATTGTCGCCGTGCAGGATGTAGGCCGCGAGTTCCACGTACTGTTTTTTGCCCGTGGTGCGATACAGCTCAATCAGCGCCATCTCGATTTCCGGATGGCCGGAGATGATCGGCTTCTGATTCGGGCCGGGTCCGTAGTTGGGCAGAACAAAGTTGTCGACCATGCGCTGCCCCGCGTCCATCAAAGTTGCGTCGCCCGTCGCGCGGTAATAACCAATCGACCCCTGAATCATGTGGCCGAGGCAATACATCTCATGCCCAACTTCCTGATCATGTTGCGACATGCGCAGCGAGACACGGTCGTTCTGGTAATAGGTGTTCAGGTATCCGTCTGGCTCCTGCACTGCGACCACTTCGCGAATCATTGACTCAGTTTTGCGGCGAAGTTCGGGAAGGGAATCTGACTGCAACGCCCAGCCGACTGCGTCAATCCATTTGTAGATGTCGGAATCGGAGAAGTATGGCCCTTTCTGAGGTTCGGAACTTTTGCCCACAAGGCGGCGGAAATTATCCATGCGGCCGTGCTCTTCAAGCTCCTCGCGCATGGTGGGAATGCTGCGCTCGACGTTGGTGGCGCGCCGCTTCGACCAGAAGCCTTCTTCAATGGTGACCGCTCGGACCGGCACGCTGTGCAGCTTGGCGAAAGGCGAGTTCGGGGTATTGATGACTCCCTGGTCTTGCCAGGCCAGAATCGCCGGACTTGAGGAGCTCACGTCAAAATGCGCAGGAAAATTGCTGCGCGTGAGCGAAAACGCCGGAGCCGGAAGCAGCGATGCCGCTGTCGAGCCTGCTGCCGCCGAGAGAAATTGACGCCGAGAAACCGATTTACGTGAGGACATGCTTAGCTCTCCGGAGCCCGCGGAAGATCTTTCGCTGTGCAAGGCTCAGCAAACGTTTACCGACAATATCCTGCGAACCAGACGGCTTGTCAAGGCTGCCACTATCACAGACGCTGAAATTCCCCAAGTTTGTAGCGGCCTACTTCGACGAAAAGCCTGCAGCCGGAACTATACCTAAGCCTTCCTTAACCGCGATTAGTTGATCTGCTGCGACACTCCTGAAGTTCTCTTTCGCGCCGCTTGGCCACAAGATCTCAATGTCCGCAGTTTTTTCCGTGCCCAGACCGAAATGCAGCCGCGGGTCGTTTGCAGAATAAAAACTCGATTGGCTCATGACCGCCTGCGCCTGCTTCTTGCCGCCGTAGTGAACGGTCACCCGTGCGCCTATGGCACTGCGATTTGATTTGGTGCCGATCAGCTTCACCTTAAGCCAATGATGATTCCCGCGCATGTCATTACGGAGAAGTGAAGGAGGTTCATTCAGATTGACAATGAGGATGTCGAGATCGCCGTCATTATCGAAGTCGCCGAAGGCGCATCCCCGGCTGCAATGCAGGGCGGCGATTCCGGAACCGGCTTCATCGATCAATTCTTCAAATGTGCCATTACCGAGATTGCGGAACACCACGCGCGGATTATTCTTCGCATATTGAGGCAAAGATTTCTCCATCTGCGGGTAGACGTTGCCCGCCGTCATGAATAGGTCAGGTAGTCCGTCATTGTCGAGGTCGACCATCCCTGCGCCCCAGCAGATGAACCGAGTTTCGACGCCGATTTTCGCCTTGCGCGTGACGTCCTCAAAGTTTCCCGTGCCGTCATTGTGGTACAGCCCGTTTGTGTCTTCGGCGAAGTGAGTTTTGAAAATATCCAGATGGCCGTCAAGATCGTAATCGCCGACCCCGACGCCCATGCCGGCCTGTTCCATTCCATCATCGCTGAGTGCCACACCGCGCAAGACGCCTTCCTCGCTGAAGGTGTTCTTTCCGGTGTTCATCAACATCAGACTAGGAGTCGAGTCACACGCGACGAAGATATCGGGCCAGCCGTCTTCGTTGAAATCGGCGGCCACAACCGTCATGCCATAGCTCTCGCGCAGCTCCGAAATGCCGGCTTGCTTGCTTACATCGGTGAACGTGCCGTCGCCGTTGTTTCGGTAAAGAGAGTGATATCCGGGAGGCAGGCCGCGCGGACCGCACTCAACCGGAACGCCTTTCCAGTTGCAATTGCTGTTGGCGCCGGGTTTCGGTACGTGCTTGAAGTCGAACTGAAGGTAGTTTGAAATGAAAAGATCGAGGTGGCCGTCACGGTTGTAGTCGACGAAGCTGCAGCCGGCTCCCCAGCGCGTTGTGTCGCCGAGCAGGCCGGCATCTTTGGTCACATCGGTAAAAGTGCCGTCGCCGTTATTGCGGAAAAGCTTATTCTGCCCGAAGTAGGTAACGAACAAATCTTCGAATCCGTCATTGTTGTAATCGCCAACGCAGACCGCGGATGCCCAACCGGTCGAACGCAGGCCAGTTTTGTCGGTCACATCGGTAAATGTTCCATCCCGGTTGTTCTTGTACAGACGATTTGTCGCCTCAGGCGGTGCGCCTTCCAGTCGAGTGCCGCACAGCAAAAAGATGTCCATCCAGCCATCGTTGTCGTAGTCGAGGAACGCGCAGCCGCAGCCGACGGATTCAAGAATGTAATCGTTCGAGTCCGGGTTGCCGTAAATTGTAGGCTGGCTGAGACCGGCTTCGCGGGCAATGTCGGTAAAATGGGCATCAAACGGGCGGCCCGAAGGCGCAGGTTTCGCCTGCGGTTTCACTGCGCGAGGAGCGACGCCTTGGGCGAATAATTTTCCGGCAGATGCGGCAGCTGAGAGAGTGACAAACAGGCGGCGGGTAATCTTCATGAATAAACGATCGTCCAGTGTCCGCAATGTGGTGCCGGGACGTTGCGGAAACGTTTTCTGAAATATATTCTATCGGACGTTTCGCCGCGCTTTGCTGAATACATCAAGCTTAAGAAAGGAAATTCTTGTGGAAACTCGTCGGCTGGGTAACAGCGATATGCAAATTTCGGTGCTCGGCATTGGAGCCTGGGCGATCGGAGGCTCGGGATGGGTGGGCAGCATGGGCCCGCAGAACGAAGCCGACTCGATTCCGGCCATCCATGCGGCGCTCGACCGGGGAATGAACTGGATCGATACGGCCGCGCTCTACGGGCTGGGCCATTCCGAAGAAGTTGTTGCCGAAGCGCTGAAGGGGCGAAATCCGCGGCCTTACGTCTTCACGAAGTGCGAGCGCGTCTGGGACGACAAGAAGAGGGTCGGCGCATCGCTGAAGAAAGAATCCGTGCGCCGCGAATGTGAAGACAGTTTGCGGCGGTTGAAGGCCGATGCAATCGACCTTTATCAAATTCATTGGCCGGAACCGGACGAAGACATCGAAGAAGGCTGGACCGAGATGGCGCGGCTGAAGCAAGAAGGCAAGGTGCGCTACATCGGAGTTTCGAACTTCAGCGTGTCGCAGATGAAGCGCGCGCAGAAAATTGCCCCGATTACTTCGTTGCAGCCGCCGTATTCGATTGTGACTCGGGCCATCGAGCAGGAAATTTTGCCCTACGTAAAGGCGAACAACATCGGCGTGATTGTGTATTCGCCAATGTCGGCAGGGCTACTCACGGGTTCAATGACGCGCGAGCGAGTTGCAAATTTCACTCGCGAAGACTGGCGTCGAAATCTGCCGAACTTCCAGGAGCCATTGCTTTCACGGAATTTGCGATTAGTCGAGCGGCTGCGGGAAATCGGCAACCGGCATCGACGCTCGCCAGGAGAAGTGGCAATCGCGTGGACACTCGCCAATCCTGCAGTGACCGGCGCGATCGTGGGCTTCCGCAGTCCAAAGCAGGTGGAAGGAATTATCGGATCGGCCGAGTTCAGGCTGAGCTCTGGAGAAATGGAAGAAATCGAACAAGCGCTGCAGCAACCGGCGGCCTGATCGATTCTCTTAGCAGATTTCTTTGGCTATGTGGCTTTGTTATTCACTTTCCAGTAAACCGCGTAGCGCTCGGGAATAATCTGGTAAAGCGGCACCAGCGTGATCGGCTGGTTCTGTCCCTCGGCCACAAACGACAACGGCTTGGAGTCGGCTTTTACCCATCCTGTGGGATTCGCTGCGTCGGCTGTGATCTCCGGCACTTTGTGCTGATCGGTCGGCTTGGGTTCATAATCCCCGTAGAGCATTTCTTTTGAAATAGGATCGAACTTGCCCGCAAGCACAAGGGGGCCATACATCACTGCCTGCACCGTCTTGTCATCGGGCATCGGATCAATATGCAGGTCCATTGGCAGGCTCAGATCAATTCGGTCGCCCGACTTCCATGTGCGATTGAGCGCCAGATAACTGCTCGGGCTTGAGAATGCCGGCAGCTCAGCTCCATTGATTTTTACGCTCCCACTTTTAGCCCAATAGGGCACCCGCAGATTGATTTCCATCTGTACCGGATTCTTGGCCGAGATGACAATTGAAGTCCCTTGTTGTTCGGGGAATTTCGTCTCCTGGCGGACACTTATGCCTTTTTCCGGCCACTCGAGTTGCGAGGCCACGAATAGATTCACGTACAACGAATCGTCGTCGTGGAAATAAATTGTGTCCGTGAGCTTCGAATACTCTTCCGATCCGGTACCGGTGCAGCACCAGAATGCGTCGAACGGCTTGCCGAACGTTTTCCAATAGCCGGACGCAAGGGGCAGGTAGTACATCATTGTTCCATCTTCGGGATTAATCGTTCCCAGGCGATGATTGAACAGCAGCCGCTCGTAGTAATCCATGAAGCGCGCATCCGGATTCCAGCCGAAGCGATGGCGGGTAAGCTTCATCATGTTGTAGGCGCAGCAGTCTTCGGTTGTGTTCGTGCTCAGCTCGGCAGCCAGTATGCCCGGATCTGTGTTCCACGACTCATGGTTGCTGGTGCCGCCGGTGCAGTAGCTGCGTTCACTGACCACTTCGTCCCAGAAATATTCGGCGATGTTGCGGTAATAATTGTCGCCGGTGAGCTCGTAATAGCGAGCGGCGGCAATCACCTGCGGAATGTGCGTGTTTACATGCAGACCTTTGAGTTCATCGCGGTGCTGGGAGAGCGGATCGAAAAACCACTTCTTATCGAAACGTTGCGCGACGTGCAGGTAATACGGTTTGCCGGTCACCGCATACAAGTTGCAGAGCGTCTCGCCCATGCCGCCGTATTCAGTTCCGAGAATTCGCTGCATGTGGTCGTAGCTGAATGAACCGGTGTAGCCGGCCGTCCATCCCGCCATTTTCTCGACAACTTCGAGCGCCTGCTCGTTGCCGGTATACAAGTACATATCGAGCAGACCGGCCATGATCTTGTGAATTGTGTAAAAGGGCGCCCACACTCTTTCGCGATTGCGAAGGCGATCGAAGAATTCGACCGGGAAGGCACTGAGATATCCGCCGTCGTTCAAACTTGTTTGGCATTTCGCGAGTTCGCCGACAACTAGATCGCCATTTTTTTTCAGGTCCTCGTCGCCTGTGCTTGCGTACATCAAGGCCACGGCAGAAAGATAATGTCCTCCGGCATAGTGACCGCGAAGCTCGCAGTCGGGAGCTTCCCACCCGCCGAGCGGCTGGGCAGAGGATGAAATCTTGGCGTTGATACGAAATGTGTGCAGCAGGCGGTCAGGTGGAAGGGAATTGAGGAAGTGATTATCGGCCTTCATCGCGGACATGCATGGCCCATCGCCAAGCCGCACTTGCTTCATGGGAAACGGACGCACCTTCCACGCGACTTTCTCGCGATTGCCCGCCTTTCCGGTCGGGCGCATCGCGTCAACAACCGGGTCCTGCGCCAGCAGGCGTTTCGGCAGGAGAGTGGAACCGGCAACCGCGGTGGCGGTCGCAGCGACGAAATGCCTGCGAGAAAATTTATTGGATAAGGTCACGACTCCTCCTACACAAAAACTTCTTTATGGATATTGTATACACTACTCGCATGCTGCTGATTGCGCAATTCATTGGCGGTTTTGCGGCTGAACTGCAGTCCAAGAAACCCACGATATACTGCGCACCGGATCGGATTTTTATGAAACTGCAGGTGGGAATCTCGGGCATTGTTCTCCTTTATATATGCGTGTTCGTTCTGCGTTTGCCTTCAGCGGCGCAGACTTCCGCGATCGATTCCGCAAAACAGGCGATCACGCTCGGGCAAAAGGGCAAATGCAGGGAGGCTTTGCCGATTTTAAAAAAGTCAACGTCACAAATTTCAGACAAGCAGCTCGAGTATCAAACCGCCATGATGACTGCGCGCTGTGCCATGAGCCTGGATCAAACTGAGACAGCGGTTCGCGCATTGCTGCTACTGAATCGTGACTTCCCGCGCGATCCTGAAGTGCTGTACACGACCACGCATTTCTATTCTGAACTCGCTTCGCGGGCTTCGCAGGAACTCGCAGCAACGGCGCCGAATTCTCAGCAAGCCCAGCAACTGGAGGCCGAAGGATTTGAATCCCAAGGCAATTGGGAAAAAGCACAGGCCCAATACCAACAAATTCTCGAACAGAACCCGCAAGCGCCTGGCATTCACTATCGATTGGGAAGGATTCTGCTAGCGAAAGATCCGCCGCAGCCCGAGCAGGCGAAGAAGGAATTTGAGCACGAGCTGAAGAATGATCCCACCAATGCCTCAGCCGAGTTCATGCTGGGCGAGACGGCGCGGCAGGCTGGCCAGTGGGATGACGCCATTGCGCATTTCTCCCGCGCCTCACAACTCGACCAAGGTTTTGTCGAGGCGTATTTGGCTTTGGGCATGTCTCTAAATTCGGCGCAGAAATTTGCTGAGGCAATTGCGCCTCTACAGAAATATGTGAAGTCGCAGCCGGGTGACCCGGCGGGACACTATCAGCTGGCCACGGCGTATGCTCGCACCGGGCGCAAATCAGACGCTGAACGCGAGATCGCATTGCAACGCGAAGCGGCGGCGAAGAATCCGCAGCAAGCCCACTGAGCGATGTCGAATATCCGAACCAAGGTGAGGGATTCCGTTTCCCGCCGCGAGTTTCTGCAAGCGTTGGGAGCTCTTCCGCTGCTGCAGTCAGTGAACGTGTGGGGACGGACGCCCTCGTCCGTCCAGTCGAGCGAAGCTCGACAATATTCAACTCCTGCCTTCGAAGAGATTCCGCCGTCCCTCAGCGGCATCACCTGGACCCACGTCAATGGCCGCTCACCGATGGCCCACCTTCCGGAAACCGTCGGCACAGGATGCGCGTTTTTTGATTATGACAACGACGGCTGGATGGATATTTATCTGGTGAACAGCGGTCCTTGCGACTTCTACACTCCTCCGCACCCATTACGAAATGCACTTTATCGCAATAATCGCGACGGCACTTTCACCGACGTGACAGAAAAAGCCGGTGTTCCCGGGAATGCGTACGGCATGGGCGTTGCGGTGGGAGACTACGACGGCGATGGTTTTCCCGACCTTTATGTGACGCAATACCCGCGCAGCATTCTTTATCACAATAATGGCGATGGCACATTCACTGACGTGACCGCGAAGGCTGGGGTCGAGTGTCCAGGATGGGCCACAAGCGCCGTCTGGTTCGATTACGACAATGACGGGCGGCTTGATCTTTTCGTCTGCCACTTTGTCGATTACAGCAAAGAGAAACTGAAATTCTGCGGCGACAAACTTACGGGTGAGCGCACCTATTGCATTCCAACCATCTACGATCCGATGCCCTGCTGGCTTTTCCATAACAATGGCGATGGGACATTTACTGATGTGAGCAGGGAGTCGGGAATTGCGCAGTCTCTCGCCAAAGCCTGGGGAGTGGTTGCCGCAGATATCAACAATGACGGATTTATGGATTTGTACGTCACCAATGACACGGTGCCGAATTTCCTTTTCGCGAACCGTGGTAAAGGGAAGTTTGAAGAAGTCGGGATGCTCGCTGGCGTGGCAGTAAACGCGTTCGGAAAGCCGCGATCAGGCATGGGAGTTGACGCTGCTGACTACGATCAGGATGGATGGATCGATCTATTCGAAGCTAATGTGGACCACGAGATGTTTTCGCTGTATCACAACGACAAGGATGAAGCATTCAATGATGCTGCACTGCCGACGGGCATCGGCGAGGCTACGCGAATGCTCAGCGGCTGGGGGTTAAGGTTTTTCGATTACGACAATGACGGCAATTTCGATTTATTGCTTTGCAACGGCCATCCCGACGACAAGATCGATAAACGCGTTGAAGGCGTAAAGTTTCTGGAGCCCATGCTGCTGTTTCGTAATACCGGGAAGAGCTTCGAAAATATCAGTGCACAGAGCGGTCCGATCTTTTCCCGCGCGTTGGCAGGGCGTGGTTTGGCGCTCGGCGATTTCGACAACGACGGTTCGGTCGATGTGCTAATCACGCAGAACAACGCTGAGCCAATCCTATTGCGTAATAATGCCGGCAGAAAAAATCACTGGCTTGGAGTAAAGCTCGTCGGGCGCAAAGCAAACATCGAGGCGATCGGCGCGAAGCTGACGTGGCGTTCCGGCGACTTCGAGCGGCATGCCTTCAAAGTCGGCGGCGGAAGCTATCTCTCATCGCATGATCCGCGAGTGGTGCTGGGGCTGGGACAGCACACGAAAATCGACTGGCTAGAAGTGAAATGGCCAGAGCCGAGCGGCAGGACGGAGCGATTCACAGACGTGCCGATTGATCGCTACATCAGGATTGTGGAAGGTGAAGGGAAGTGGAAGTAGTGTGGAAATGAAGCCTTCGAGTTTCATATTGGCTGTTGCGTGGGTTGTAACAGTAGTTCCTCTTGGATTGAAGTCTCACGCGCAGTCCCACTCCGGAATGCCGCCTGCATCCACTCCTCCTCCGCTTGCCGGCCCAAGTCCGCAGCAAGAGATGCCAAGCGACGCGAATGCCGAAGCCGAACTGCGAAAGGGAACTGCACTTACCAGCAAAGGCGCTTTTGCTGAGGCGATTACTCATCTGCTGGCGGCGCGCGGAAAGGTGGACAATGAATATGCCGCAAGCTTCAATCTTGCTCTGTGCTATGTCGCCACTGGCCAGGCCAAGCTGGCGCTGCCCGTGCTGAATGATCTTCGCACTCAAGGGCACGACAACGCCGATGTGAATAATCTGCTCGCGCAGGCCTACGTCGGGGACTCGCAGGACCAACAAGCGCTCGACGCTCTGCGCAGGGCCGTGTCCTTCAATTCCTCGAATGAGAAGCTGTACATCTTTATCGCTGACGCATGCACGGCGAAAGAAAATTACGCGCTTGGGTTACAGGTAGCCGACCTGGGATTAAGCCACCTCCCAAACTCCGCGCGTTTGCACTTTGAACGTGCGATGTTTCTGTCATCGCTCGATCAATTTGACAAGGCAAAGAAGGACTTCGAACTCGCACGAAGTCTTGCGCCCGACTCCGAGATTGCTTTCGTTGCTACAGCACAGGAGGCAATGTTCGCTGGAGATCCAGGTGAAGCGGTGCGTGCCGCTCGTGAAGGAGTCAGCAAGGGATACGAAAGTTATTTGCTGCTTACGTTGCTTGGCGAGGGCTTGCTGCGGAGTGGCATCAGTCCTGGGCAGGCGGAATTCGAGGAAGCGCGAACCGCGCTGGAGAGGGCAGTCTCGGAGCGCGGGGACTATTCGAGTGCCCAACTTACGCTCGGTAAGCTTTACCTGATTGCGGGCCGGGTTGAAGACGCGATTACGCATCTGGAAATTGCGCGGCAACTGAATCCCGGAAATCCCGCAATTTATTCAAATCTGGCCACAGCCTACCGGAGAGACGGAAGGTCCTCCCAGGCACGAGACGCACTCGAAACTTTAGCCAAGCTCAATCAGGCGCAGGCGGAGAAGATTCGCAACGCTCCCGGCGATCGCAAAGCCGGCTATGGCGAAGTGGACCACGATCCACGCCAACAATGACAGGTTTGTCGATCAAAGTGGAGTTTCGGAGTGCTTTCCTTCGTGCCCTTTGTGGTTGATTGCCTTTTTAACCACAGGACACGAAGTTACACGAAGGGAACCCGCCTTGTTGATCGACTCGATCGATCGGATACGAAAGCAGACGCGACTCACTTTGTGGCGACCCGCGGGAACGGCCGCTCAACGATTCCCGTTCCTTCTTTTATCGCGATGATCTGATCGCATTTTAGACCGCTTAGCTTAGTCATCATCCCGCTTGGCCAGACAATTTCCACCGAATCTATTTTCGTCCGCCGACCGAGTCCGAAATGCAATCGCGGATCTTGCGCCGATTGATAGCTCGTCCCTCCTTTTCGTTGATCGTAAAGAACCAAATCACCGGCGACGAGTTTCACGCGCGCCCCGACTCCGTCGCGATTTGATTTCGTCCCGATTAGCAGAATTTCGAGCCAGTGATTTTCGTTTCCGCCCTCATTTCGCAAAAGCTGTGGCGCCTGGCTGTTGTTGCTGACGAGAATGTCAAGATCGCCATCGTTGTCGAAGTCGCCAACGGCCGCACCACGACTGACTCGCGGCAGAATAAAATCTGGGCCGAGCTGATCGCTAACGTTCTCAAAAACGCCATGGCCGTTGTTGCGGAACATCAGTTTCGGCTCTGCGTATGCCGTCTCGGAGTGATAGCGCTCAATATTGTCGAGAACGTGGCCGTTCGCTATGAAAAGATCGCGGGCGCCATCGTTGTCGTAGTCGAAAAACCGCGTTCCGAAGCCGCTCAGGTGAAAGGTCGCATAGGAAAGCTTTGAACGAAACGTCGCATCGTCAAACGCTCCGTTCCCGAGATTCTGGTAGTACCGCGCCAACTGCATATCAAGATGCGTAACCACCACGTCCATTCGGCCGTTGCCTGTCACGTCGGCGGCATCGGTGCCCATGCCGGCTTCGAACTGGCCATCTCCGCTCACCGCAACGCCTGCAAGATACGCAAGTTCGGTGAACGTGCCATCGCGATTATTGTGAAACAACGAATTCGGCATGTGATCGTTGGCAATGAAAATGTCCTGCCAGCCGTCGTTGTCATAATCGAAAGTCACAATGCCGAGTCCATTTCCCACGTGTTGCGACAGTCCAGACGATTTGCTCACGTCGGTGAATGTTCCGTCGCCGTTGTTGTGAAATAGAGTCGGCGACTGGGGATGAAAGTCGTCAGGATGGCAATAGCTGCGCATTCCCGGCCCCCGATCACCGCAATAAAAGTTTCGTTCAGGAGACCAGTCGACGTAGTTCGCGATCACTAGATCCAGGCGGCCATCGTTGTCGTAGTCGAACCACGCCGCGCTCGACGCCCATCGCCCTGGATTCTCAACACCGGCATGTCGAGTGACATCGGAGAATGTGCCATCCCCATTGTTGTGATACAGAATGCAACGTCCATATCCGCAGACGAACAGATCGGGAAAGCCATCGTTGTCGAAGTCGCCGACGGCGATGCCCATTCCAAACAAACCTTCGGCGCCGACTCCGGCCTTCAAAGTGACATCAGTGAAGGTTCCATCGCCGTTGTTGCGGTAGAGCGCGCTGCGTAGTGGATGCGGCGGCTTGTACACCGAAGTTGCCGCGCTGTTTACCAGGTAAAGATCAAGCAACCCATCCTGGTCGTAGTCGATCCAGCCGCAACCCGAGCCCATCGTCTCAATCAGGAATTTCTCTGCAGATGCAGCGTTGTCGTGCCGGAAGGTGATTCCGGCTGCTTGCGTGACATCGACGAATCGAACCTCTCGGGTTGATAGCGGATCTGCAATGCCGAAACGAGGAAAGACGGCCGCCGCGCTGATCGAGCCAATGCCGCGCAGGAGGTCTCTCCGGGTGATGGTCGGCAGCTTCGTCACAAAAGGCTGGAAGGAAATCGTACTCAGCTTAGCGCACTGCAGATTTGACAATGAATTTGCTTGACAACGGTTCCGAATAAAGTATACAAAATCCAACCAGCGGCCGGTAAACGTTTGCCACTCGTGTTTGCGCGCCTTTCGCCCGCACGTGGCAAATGGAATTCCCTGTCCCGTTTCGTCGAGGTTGAACGTCGCGATTTGCCGAGGAGGATGTATGTCGCAAAGGTCTGCTCTTCCTTTTTATCTCACTTTGGCCGCCAGCCTGGTGGCTTTGATCTTCGCTCCGCCGAGCGCACTTGCCCAACATGGGTCTGAAGGAACTGTGGCCGTCACGGTAGTGGACCCCAGTGGTAGCGTTGTGCCTGGTGCGCAACTGGAGCTCACAGATGATGCGACCGGGAACACCTACAGAGGAGTGACGGCGGCGAATGGCGCATATACATTCGTGAATCTGAACCTCGGCAAATACAAGCTCACGATCTCAATGAACGGGTTCCAGAAGCAGGTGTTTGACAACGTTGTTTCGCAAGCTGCTCGGACAACCGATGTCTCCGCCACTCTCAAAGTTGGGGCGCAGAGCGAGACGGTGGAAGTAAATGCGTCGGAAACTCCGGTTATAGAAGAAACCTCAAACGCAATTGGTACCACTATCGACTTGAAGCAGATCGAAGATCTGCCAATTTTTGGTCGCGACCTGACGCAGCTCTCGCAACTCGTTCCCGGCTACACAGGGACGTGGGACGGCCTCCCTTCAATCGCACAAGGAAATAATATTGACGGCGTAATCGGCAGCTCAAGCCGGATGAAGTTCGGTGGCAACGCTGAACCTGCTGTAGTGCCTCGCTTGGAAGATATTCAGGAGATGACGGTCCAGACTGAACAATTGAACCTCGACCAGGGTTTCGGCCAAGCCAACATGCAGATCAACTTCATAACGCGCCGTGGGACGAATAACTTTCACGGTCGCATCTTCGAGGATTTCAGAAACACTGCGCTCGACGCGAACAGTTGGCTAAACGACGCCGCAACAGCGATCGATCCGTCAAACCCCCAGAAGAAAAATCCTCTAATCTTGAATGAATTCGGCGGTAGTCTCGGTGGTCCGATCATCAAGAACAAGTTGTTCTTTTTCGGCACCTTTGCAATGTCCAAGCAACCAGGTTCCATCACTGCGAACAATTTTGTGTTCACGCAAGCTGCGCAACAAGGAAATTTCTCGTATGTCGGGACCGATAACGCGCTGCACACCGTAAATCTTTTCACTCTGGCACAAAACTATAACGCCTCAAACCCGGGAGCGAACCTTCCCACGGCGCTGAATTCGACGGGCACCTATAGCCCCGGCGCCGTATTGCAGACCATCAACAATTCGCTGAAAGGCGGTAGCCTTACGCCAAATGGCAACGGCGACCCGAATTTGCAGAATCTGCGTTGGCAGGTCCCAAATCCGACAACGTTTTATTACCCCACAGTCCGGGTCGATTTCACGCCAAGTGATCGCATGCGTTTCAACGTCGCCTGGAACATGACCAAGCAGACCAATCCGGGTCAAGACGTGCCCGACTTCCCTGGATCCGATTTTGCAAAGACTGGCGCCGGTTATGTAGCGAAAAACTACACCGCCGCGTTGGGTTTCACTTACACAGTCTCGCCGACCATCGTGAATGACTTCCGTGGCGGTTTTCTGTACAACGCTCAGATCTTCGGCAACGGCGCACAGCCGTTGAGTCTGGATGCTCCCCAACTAGCATGGAACTACACCGGTATCCCGCAACCTTTCAATACGCAGATGTCAGGAACCATCTTCTATACGGCCACTGGGGACTACTATCCGATTTTCAACGCATCTGACACGGTCACCTGGCAACACGGGGCCCACACTATGAACTTCGGCGCCTCATGGTGGCGCGAGCTTGACCACTACTACAACGGAGTCTTGGGATTTCCGGCCGTCAGCTTTGGCCTGACGAACGGGGATCCAGCGCAGAATGCGTTTCAAGCTGGCAGCACCTTGCCCGCTGCGAACAGCAATAATCAGGCAGCAGCCCAGCAGTTGTACGCGATTCTGGTGGGGCGCGTCGGCACCTCCGGTGGAAATGGCAATGGAGCGGTCGGCGGTAGCTATACCTATCAACCCAGCCAGAACAATTACTGCACCTGCATCGGTGCATACAACCTGGACGAGCTCAGCAAGGGCTGGGGGCTGTTCTTCCAGGATTCGTACAAATTTAAACCGAATCTGACTATCAACTACGGACTGCGGTGGGACTTTACTGGCGCTGATCGGGATAGCACCAACCTTTATCACTCGGCCACGGAAGCAGCGATCTGGGGCCCATCCGGGGTAGGAAATATTTTTAAGCCCGGTACGCTCACCGGAGATATGAATCCAGCGCTCACACAGATCAGCCAGCCTTATAACAACTGGAACGTGAGCCCGCAGCCCGCGATTGGCTTTGCATGGAGTCCGCGCGGAACGGGCAAGACGGTTATTCGCGGCGGCTACTCGCTACGCAAATTTACCGAGCCACAGCAGTATGTTTGGAACCAGGCATCAGACTACGGATCGTTTTATTACCAGAGCTTTTTCCTGAATGCCAACAACTCCGGGGCTCCTGCAACGTTTTCTCCGGGATCGCTCAACATCAGCAACTTTGATCCAGCGGGGTGGCGCGGACTTTACGGTACCGAGCCAAAGACGTTCCTTAAAACGGAACCAATTTCCGATTTCACTTTCCTCGGTGGGCCCGGGCTGAACGGAATTCAATACAACATCAAGCAACCCTACACCCAGTCGTGGAACTTGGGGATACAGCACGAGATCGGCGAAAGCCGGGCCATTGAGCTTCGTTATGTAGGCAGCAGGACCCTCCATCAGTGGATTCCACTGGCCACGGACGAAATCAACATCTTTGAAAATGGTTTTCTTAGCCAGTTCAAGGCCGCGCAGCAAAACCTTTCCATTAACCAATCGCATGGCATTACCTCATTTGCGAATAATGGGTTTGCGGGTCAACAGTCGACTCCAATCTTTGACGCTGCGTTTGCCGGCGAAGCCTCCGGGGGACCGGGTGTGCCGTTTGCTGACTACGCTGCCGGAAACTTTCTTACAGATCTGACCACCGGGCAGGCCGGAGCGATGGCCAGCACGCTGGCTGGTATCGGCGGCCCTGTTCCATACTTCTGCAATCTAGTAGGTTCGGGCTTTGGCCCTTGCGCGAGCAATGTTGGTTTCACCGGCGCAGGAGCCGGCTATCCGATCAACTTCTTCCAAACGAACCCATTTGCGCAAGGCACTGGTTTTGGATATCCCAGCATCACCGAAGCGGCAGCCTACTCGAACTACAACGCACTTCAAGTCGACTTCCGCCAGCGCGCGTGGCACGGTCTGCAATTCGATGCCAACTACACCTGGAGCCACACTTTGGGGATCGGTTCGCAGAACAACTGGCAAGGTCAAGGGGCGTTGTTCACGCTCCGCGACATGCACCTGAGCTACGGGCCGGCGCTATACGATCTGCGTCATGTCATTCACATAAGCGGCAACTATGATCTGCCTTTCGGCAGAGGCAAGCAATTCCTCAACAACAATGGAGTTCTGGATCGCGTCGTAGGAGGCTGGACGATTGGCACAATTTACACCTTCCAAACCGGGTACCCCTTCCTCCTAGGGTCGCAAGATCTTACGTTCAACGACTTCGGCGATTCTGGGGTGGTTCTGAACGGAGTGACGGCCTCTCAGTTGCAGAGTTCGGTCGGGACTTACAGGCTTCCAGGAACAACGCAAGTCTCCCTGATTAACCCGAAATATCTGGCTTCTCCCACAGGTGGAGGCGCTAACCCGCAGTTCATCTTGCCGAATACAACGCCCGGCACCATTGGGCAACGAGTCTGGTTGTACGGACCGCATATGAGCTTCGATGACTTGGCAATCACCAAAAACTTTGCCGTAACTGAACGAGTGCGATTCAACTTGCAGGCTGAGATGCTGAATGCCTTCAACCATCCGGTATTCAGTCCTGGTGCGGCGAATGGATGCACGTATTTCTGCTTCCAAAATCAATTCAGCCCAAATGTCCTGTCGGGGAATTTCGGAACTGTGAACGGGCCCTATAACCCCAACTCCGCGAACGTCACGAACGGCGGCGCGCGCATCATCGAGCTTCGTGCAAACGTGGAATTCTAAAAGCTCTGAACTGTGATTCGGGCGTCGACGTAAGGCTTACGTCGACGCTCTTCTTTCTTGTAACGCTTGCTTGAGCGATTGGCCGGCGTGTTTGATGTGTTGCTGGAGTAGTTTGCAGGCGGCGTCTACATCGCGCTTGCGGCAGAGCGAGAGAATCTGGTGGTGCTCTTCATTTGCGCGCTTAATTCCATGCGTCAGATAGAGCTGCAACCGCGTGTAGCGCTCTCCACTATTGTTCACGTTGCGGATGATAGCCATCGAATGTGGGCGTTCGGCGCGCGAGTAAAGAATCGAATGGAACTGCCAGTTCAGGCGTCCCCAGGAAAATAAATGGTCTTCCTGCTGTAACTCGCCTTCGTAGCGGCGCAGCACGACTTCTGCTTCCGTGAAGTCTTCTTCAGTTAGCCGCGGGATGGAATGCTTGAGTATCTCCGGCTCGAGCAGCGCGCGAATAGTGAAGAGCTCTTCGATGTCCGTCGGGGACAGCGCTGGAACAATGGCGCCGCGATTGGGAACGATCGTAATCAACCCCTCGGCATCGAGTTGACGCAACGCCTCTCGTACCGGAATTCGGCTGACGTGGTACTGCATGGCGATGGCATCCTGGCGAAGTTGCGCGCCCTCGGGAATAGTGCCCCGAATAATTTCTTCGCGCAGCTTATCTGCCACTGCGGAGGTCAGCGACTGCCGGGGAATTGCCGATTCTGGCGTGATACTCAAATTCATTTCGATTCACGAATGCTATGTTCGAAGCAGGTACGAACGCATCATATCGTCGCGAGTGCCAGCGCGCAATAATAGCTTGCAGAAGCCCTGGATCATCGCAGTTCTACGATTGTCCTGGCGATTCAAACTCCGAAGCCGTGGGCTTCTGCCGCATGCCGCGAATCAACCGATAAACCGGAACTCCCAAAACCACAATCAGCAAACCGGGCCATGTTGTAGCCGGCCGGTAGATAAAGAGTACCAGCAGGATTGTGGCGGCGGTCACGACGTATGCTGCCGGAACCAGCGGGTAGCCCCAACATTTGTACGGGCGCGCCACCTCAGGTCTTTTCCAGCGCAGGCGAAATACCGCAGACACTGTCAGCACGTAAAAGATAAGCGCAGCTGAAACCACATAGTCGAGCAGATTGCTGTACAGATTTCCCCAGGCGTGAGTTGCGGGATTGAATACTCGGGGCAGCACCAGCCATGTTGCCCACAAACCCTGGACCCACAAGCCCCCTCCCGGAACTTTCCGTGAGTTTAGTTTGGCGGCAAAGCGGAAGAACAGACCGTGACCTGCCATCGCATAATACGCACGCGCCCCGCTCAGGACCAGTGCATTGATGGTGCCGAAAGTTGAAACCATAATGGCGGCCGCCATGAGCGCGGCTCCCATGCTCGGGAAAACTGCCTGCAGGGTCGCCGTGCCGACGCGGTCTGCGGGCGCATGCTGAATGGCGCTAAGCGGCAGGGTCATTAAATACGCAATGTTGGCCAGCAGATACAAAGCGATGACAACTGTCGTGCCAATCACCATCGCCCGGGTTACGTTGCGCTCAGGATTGCGCACTTCGCCGGCGGCGAACGCGATGTTGTGCCAGGAATCGGCGGAAAATAGAGATCCGGTCTGGCTCAAACACAGCGCCACGAAAAGCCCGAACGCCGTGCTGGCGTCGAGGGTGGATGTCAGCGGCAGATATCCACGTACATGCCAGAAATCGCCGAAATTGTCGTGCAATGCGCCGGCATTCCTGCCGATAAAAATTCCCGCGATTATGAGAGCTACTAACGCCGCCGTCTTGGCAACAGTGAAAGTGTTCTGAATCAGCTTTCCATAGCGGAGGCCGCGCGTGTTGGTGAGTGTAATGAGAAAGATGATGACAATCGCCAGCAACTGGGCAGTTGAAAGTGAAACCGCGTAGTGCGCCGAAATCCTTGTCGGCGCGACAATGTAACGCTGCTCGGAAATTCCCGGGAAAATCACGCCACAAAAGCGAGCAAATGCGACCGCAACGGCTGCGATGGTTCCGGTTTGGATCACAGTGAAAAGCGTCCATCCGTAAAGAAACCCCCAGAGCGGGGAGTACGCTTCGCGCAGGTATATATACATGCCGCCTGCGCGCGGCATCATCGACGAAAGCTCGCCATACGAGAGAGCGCCGGCAATGGTGAGGGCTCCGGCAACGCACCACGCGACAAGCAACCATCCCGGGCTGCCGATATTGCGGGACATTTCCGCAGAGACGATGAAAATTCCGGATCCGATCATCACTCCGACAACGAGCATGGTGGAATCGAACAGGCCGAGTCCGCGGGAAAATTCTTCCGATGTTGGAGCAGTTCGAGATGTGGCTGACGCAGGTGATGAAGGCAGATTGGCAGTCATAGAACGCAAATGTTCTTGACGAGGTGGATATTGTATACATAAGATTGATGACTGCGCAAACCCGCACGGCGCAGATATTCCTGCGAGTAAGTCTTTGCCGTGGTTAGAGTTTCGTGAGAATTCTTCAATGGGCGCTCGACTAGAATCGGACGTAGAAGAAATTGGATTGGAACCGCGCGACAACTCGTCGGGAGGTAGCAGTGCACGCCGAATCCAGGTCGTCGACTCGCACACCGGGGGCGAGCCAACTCGGCTAGTTATCGGCGGAGGCCCTGATCTTGGCCGAGGTTCGATGGCTGAGCGCCTGAAATCTCTTCGTACAAAGCACGACTACTTTCGTTCTGCAGTTGTCAACGAACCGCGAGGCTCTGATGTAGTTGTGGGTGCGTTGCTGTGCGAGCCGGAAGATCGGACCTGCGCTGCTGGAGTCATCTTTTTTAATAACGTCGGCTATCTCGGGATGTGCGGCCACGGGACAATCGGCTTGGTTGCTTCGCTTGCATATCTGAGAAGAATCGAACCCGGTGAACATCGGATTGAGAGTCCAGTTGGGATCGTTACTGCGACCCTGCATAGAGATGGAAAAGTTACGGTGAACAATGTTCGAAGTTATCGCAAAGCTGCGAACGTCGAGGTCGAGGTCCCGGGTTTCGGCAAAGTGCATGGAGATGTTGCATGGGGAGGCAATTGGTTCTTCCTGATCGGCGAACACAGTTTTGAATTGTCTCTCAAGAACGTCGAACCGCTCACGAATTTCACCTGGGCTGTTCGGCAAGCTCTGAATGCCGCCGGCATATGCGGAGACAACGGCCAGGAAATCGATCACGTGGAATTATTCGGGCCTTCGTCAGTTGCAGGTGTGAACAGCAAGAATTTCGTGTTGTGCCCCGGCAAAGCTTACGACCGTTCTCCGTGTGGTACAGGCACCAGCGCAAAATTGGCGTGCCTATACACCGATGGAAAGCTGCGCGAAGGCGAGACCTGGAGACAGGAGAGCATCGTCGGCAGCATCTTCGAGGGCCGTATCAAAGTGCGTGACGGCCAGGTTTATCCGAGCATCACGGGTTCGGCATTTGTGAATTCTGAGGCGGAACTGGTGCTCGATCCGCGCGACCCATTTTGCAACGGCATTCGAGTATGAAGTCTGCCGCGTACGATGTCGCGATCATTGGAGCCGGAATCGTGGGCGCGGCGTGTGCTTATGAATGTGCGCAGCGTGCGCTGCGGGTCGCGGTGCTTGAGTCGGAGATGATCGGGGGTGGCGCGACGGCTGCCGGTATGGGGCACATCGTTGCAATGGACGACTCGGATGCCCAGTTCGCACTTACGCGGTATTCGCAGACCCTCTGGCAGGAGTTGCGGCCCGAACTTCCTGCTGATGTTGAGTATGAACAGTGCGGCACGATTTGGATCGCAGCGGATGACGAAGAGATGGCAGAAGTTTCGCGAAAGGGAACGTACTACGGGCGAAGTAATGTTCCGGTTGAGGCGCTGAACTCCGCTGAACTGGAAAGGTTCGAGCCGAACTTGCGCAAGGGCATGGCGGGCGGCCTGTTGGTTCCAGACGATGCAGTGTTGTATCCGCCCTGTGCAGCGCAATTTTTAATCGAGAATGCCCGAACGAAAGGCGCGACCCTATACCAGGGAACGGCAGTGGCAAAGATCGGAAGAGGACAGGTTCAATTAGCAGACGGAAGCACGATCTCGGCGGCAGCTATCGTGAACGCTGCCGGTACCTGGGCGCCAATGCTGACACCAGGAATTAATGTGAAGAAACGCAAAGGACATCTGGTGATCACCGATCGCTATCCCGGATTTGTTCGTCATCAGTTGGTTGAGTTGGGCTATCTGAAGAGCGCACATTCGACAATGTCGGATTCCGTCGCCTTCAATGTTCAGCCGCGACAAACGGGTCAACTGCTGATCGGATCATCCAGGCAGTACGGTGCTGAACACAAGGAAGTCGATCAGGAAATCATGCGGCGCATGTTGCAACGCGCACAATATTATCTTCCAGGGCTGGCGCAAACTTTGGCTATCCGTACCTGGACAGGGTTTCGCGCGGCGACCCCGGATAAGCTCCCGTTGATCGGGCCGTGGCCGGGTGACACGACGATTTATTTGGCGACCGGGCACGAAGGATTGGGCATTACAACTTCGCTTGCAACCGGAAGACTGATTGCCGACCAAATCACCGGAAGGCCGAGCGCAATTCCGATTGAGCCGTATCTGCCATCACGCGTGATGAGTCCGGAGCACGCGCATGCCTGAGCAGATCACGCTATCGGTGAATGGTCGGAATTTGAGTGTTCCCCAGGGTGCAACTGTGGCTGCCGCCGTAGCCATGACGAATTCGTTTTGTCGTCGCTCAGTCAGCGGCGAACCGCGTACAGTTTTGTGCGGAATGGGGATCTGCTTCGAGTGCCGAGTCGAAATCGACGGCGTACCTCATCAGCGTAGTTGCCAGATTCTTTGTGCGTCGGGCATGCGAGTGAAAACGTAAATTCAAAGTCGTCAAACGACCCAACAATGATCAGCGGCGGGAAAAAATTCGATGTGCTGGTGATCGGCGGTGGCCCGGCAGGACTGGCTGCAGCCGCATTGGCGGCGGAGCACGGTGCCCGGGTTGGCATTGTCGACGACAACCCGAATCTCGGTGGGCAGATTTGGCGGGCAGGAGTTTCGGGCACCAACCCCGATGCAGTCGAGTGGATCACAAGGGTGCGAACCTCCGGAGTTGAGGTCATTTCAGGAGCAAAAGTTTTCGACGCTCCCGCGCCGAATCGATTGCATGCCGAAACACCAGATGGTCTGCTCGAACTGGCGTATGAAAAATTGATTCTGGCAACGGGAGCAAGGGAGCGTTTTCTGCCGTTCCCCGGTTGGACGCTGCCTAACGTGATGGGCGCAGGCGCTCTGCAGGCACTGGTCAAGGCTGGGTTCCCAACTGAAAGTAAGCGCGTAGTCGTCGCCGGAACTGGGCCATTGCTCTTGGCAATTGCCGCCTATTTGCGCGAGCATGGCGCGGAGATCGTGATGGTCTGCGAGCAAGCTTCCCTGAGTTCATTGGCCACGTTCGGGCTTTCTCTTCTCACCCGCAGACAAAAAGTCAGGCAAGGATTGTCTATACGGAAACAGTTGTCGGGTACTCGATTTGCATTTGGTTCCTGGCCAGTAGCCGCTGAGGGCGATGAGGTATTGAGATCGGTTGTGATTGCGCGTGGTCAGAGGTTTGAGCAGGTTGGGTGCGATTTCCTGGCCTGCGGATTTCACCTGGTCCCGAATACAGAATTACCAACCCGAATGGGATGTCGCCTGCAAGGTGCCTTTGTAGAAGTGGACGATTTTCAGCAAACCACAGTCCCGGGAATTTTATGCGCCGGCGAACCGACCGGTATTGGCGGTGTGGAGTTGTCACTGTTGGAAGGACAAATCGCAGGCTGCGCAGCCGCCGGCAAACAGGATGCCTGCAGAAAGCTTTTCGGTCATCGGCAAAAGTTGCGTAAATTCGCACAAGCGCTGGATCGCACGTTCGCGTTGCGCTCCGAACTGCGAGAAATTGCTCTTCCCGAAACAATTGTCTGCCGCTGCGAGGATGTGACTCTTGGCCGATTGAAGCAGCATGGTTCGTGGCGTGCGGCGAAGCTTCAAACTCGCTGCGGCATGGGACCGTGTCAGGGGCGCATATGTGGGCCCACAACCGAATTTCTGTGCGGCTGGTCGCCGGATTCCACTCGGCCGCCGATTTTTCCAGCACGAATCGAAAATCTTGGTGCAGACCTGCGGCACATGGAAACTGAGCAAACAATGCGAGGAACACAATGAACTGGAATGGCGTCATGCCGGCAATAACAACAGGTTTCGATGCAAGCCTCGGAGTGGATCATGGCTTTATGGCGGAACACTGCCGCTGGCTGCTCGATAACGGATGTACTGGCATTGTCACGCTGGGATCGCTCGGCGAGGGAGCGACACTCTCGTTCGGCGAGAAAGTTCAGATACTCAAAAATTGCGTGAGCGCGGTACGGGGCAAAGCGCCGGTGCTGGCCTCGATCAGCGCGCTCTCGACTTCCGAAGCCGTAGCCCTGGCGAAGGAAGCTGCGGATGCGGGTTGTGACGCCCTGATGGTCTTGCCCCCGTATGTTTACCAGGGTGATTGGCGGGAGATGAAAACCCATGTGGCCGCAGTCTTTCGCGCTACTCCGCTGGCCTGCATGTTGTACAACAATCCCGTCGCCTACGGAACAGATTTCCTTCCCGAACAAATCAGGGAACTGGCCGAAGAGCATCCCAATCTTGAGTCAGTGAAAGAATCGAGTACGGATGCTCGGCGGGTCAGCGCAATTCGTGCACTGGTTGGAGACCGGCTTGAGATTTTTGTCGGAGTGGACGACGCCATTATCGAAGGAATTGGGGTCGGCGCGAAGGGCTGGATCGCAGGTCTGGCGAACGCGCTCCCCAGAGAATCTGTCGACCTGTTCAACTACGCGATGAATTGCGAGCGCGAAAAAGCGTTCGACCTGTATCGCTGGTTTTTGCCGCTTCTCAGGATGGACACGGTTCCGGAATTCGTTCAACTGATCAAGCTGGTGCAGGCGGAAGTCGGAATGGGAAATCCGCGAGTTCGCCCTCCGCGTCTTGAATTGAATGGAAGTAAACTGGTGGAGACGCAGAAGACGATCCGGCAGGCTCTCCAGGCGCGGCCGCGAGTGTTGAATGGGCAGCCAGTACCGGTGAAGTGATTGGAGTCGATGGTGAAATTATCAGGTAAGTCGATTATTGGGTCCCGTGAGGGTACAGAAGCATCCACGAAATTCCGCGCTCACAATCCGAAGACAGGCAGTCAGCTTGATCCGGAATTTTCTTCCGCTACGGCTGAAGACGTAAACCGAGCTGCTGAGTTGGCGCACGCCGCATTCCAGAATTACAGTCGGAGCTCCGGCCGAGAAAAAGGGAAATTTCTTCGCCAGATCGCTTCGAATATCGAGACGGTCACAAGCGAGTTGGTCGAACGCGCCGAACTTGAGACTGCTTTACCCAAGCCCCGTTTGCAATCTGAAACCGCGCGCACCTGTAATCAGCTTCGTTTGTTCGCGCAGCTCGTAGAGGAAGGATCGTGGTTGATGGCGCGCATCGACCGGCCCGATCCGGACCGCAAGCCGCTTCCAAAACCTGATATTCGCTCCTTATTGCGCCCGCTCGGCCCAGTGGTAGTTTTTGGCGCCAGCAACTTTCCATTGGCATTTTCCGTGGCAGGGGGAGACACGGCATCGGCATTGGCCGGCGGCAATCCGGTAATCGTTAAAGGACACTCGGCCCATCCGGGAACGAGCGAGATAGTCGGTCGCGCGGTGCGCGAAGCAGTGAGGCAGTGCAATTTACCGGAAGGTGTTTTTTCGCTTCTTTTCGGCGGCGGAAACGAAGTGGGTGCCGCATTGATGAAGCATCCGCTGGTCAAAGCAGGCGGATTCACCGGTTCGCGCACCGCCGGCAAAATTCTGATGAACGTTGCCGCCAGCCGGCCGGAACCGATTCCTTTTTATGCCGAGATGAGCAGCACCAACCCGGTCTTTATTTTGCCAGGAGCGCTTCGAGAAGACGGTCAAAAGATTGCGGCCGGACTTCACGCCTCCTTTACGCTGGGGGCAGGTCAATTCTGCACCAAGCCGGGAATGGTGTTCGTAAGTGAAGGCCCGGATGCGTCCCGCTTCAGCGATAGTCTTCGTCAGGCAGTGATTGGATCTGCTCCATTTCATCTGTTGACCGACGTAATCCGAGCCTCTTACGGAAATGGAATTGGAAACCGCAGGACGAAATCGAACTTAAGACTTATCGCCGAAGCTACGTCAGCAAAGGCTTCGGACTTGGCAGTGGACGCCGTGCTATTCGAAACCGACGCGCAATCTTTTTTGAAAGACCCTGAGCTTGCCGGGGAGATTTTCGGCCCTTCTACATTATTGGTGCGCCACTCCCGGCGTGAAGAAGTTCTGCAAATTGCCCGCGAACTGGAAGGGCATTTGACCGCCACAATTCACGGAACCGAGAGCGACCTTCGCGACTTCAGCGACCTAGTTGCGATCCTCGAGCAAAAAGTCGGACGGCTGGTTTTCAATGGTTTTCCGACCGGGGTGGAAGTCTCGCACGCCATGGTGCATGGGGGCCCGTTCCCGGCGACATCAGATGGACGATCGACGTCTGTGGGAACGCAGGCGATCTACCGTTTCTGTCGCCCGGTTTGCTTCCAGGGATTTCCCGACTCAGCTCTGCCCGATGAATTGAAAGATGAAAATCCCCTCGGCATTTGGCGCATGATTGACGGAGAGATGACGCGAGAGGCAGTTTTAAAACCTCACCAACTTGAAGTTGCCGGATAACTTTTCCTAAGGCCTGGAACAGATACGGATTGTTTCTTCGATTGCGGACGGCAAACCGCACAGAACTGATTTCCTGAGATCATTATGCATTTGCTGCGGCCGGTAGCCGAAGGATTGGGCTTGCTCACGGCACACGCAAACTCTCTCAAACCTGTTGACAACCCAGAATGTATACAATATACATGTCGCGTGCTAAAAACATCCCCCGCCCTCCCCTCTGCTGAAGGTCAGTCGAGTTCGCATCAATTCGAAAGCCGCTTTGGAAAGAAAACGACGGCATGGCGTTGGGTGATCGCCCTTTCATTTCTCTCCGTGTTATCTATTCCGCAGGCGGCCGCGCAGGGAAAATTAGCGGACTATGAACGCGCGCGGCAATTCCTTCCCGGAAATCTCAGACATTCAATCTACGTTGCCGACGTAACCCCGCATTGGATCGGGAAGACGAATCGTTTCTGGTATCACAAGGTGAGTCCGAAGGGCAGCGAGTTTCTGGTGGTCGATGCGGAGAAAAATACCATTGCCCCGGCCTTTGATCACGCCAGACTTGCAACGTCTCTTTCGCACGCAACTCATCGAGAGATATCCGCAACAGATTTGCCCTTTGACACAATTGATTTCGGCGATGATCAAAAGTCTCTCCGCTTTGAATTCGAAGGTGGCCAGTGGGAGTGCGCGCTCGAAAACTACGAATGCAAGTCGAAGCCGCTGGATACAGATGAAAATC
This sequence comes from Terriglobales bacterium, assembly GCA_035651555.1. Lineage (GTDB taxonomy): Bacteria > Acidobacteriota > Terriglobia > Terriglobales > Acidobacteriaceae > Gp1-AA145. The sequence goes on along the minus strand of DASRFL010000018.1, from coordinate 53,951 downwards.
TTTCGCCTGACAAGAAATGGAGTGCAGTTGTTAAAGGTCACAATCTTTTCCTAAAGAATCTTTCAACCGGAACAACGGTTCAGCTTACGCGCGATGGTGAGCCGGAATGGGATTACGCAACACCGCTTCCGTCATTGCGTGTCCTGACCGATCAGGGAACTCAAGACATCAAACAGCGCGCTGACGTTTTCTGGTCACCGGATTCGTCGAAGCTGATTACTTATCGTATTGACTCAAGAAATGCCGGACGGTTTACCAGCTTGCAATTCGTTCCTCCGGGACAAATGCGACCCAAGGCGTACAGCGTCGTCTACCCCCTCCCGGGTGAGGTGCTTCCACAAGCTGAGCCGATCATCTTCGACATCGAATCCGGAAGAAGAATCGACGTGAAGAGTCCGCCAATCGAGCTTCCGTTTCAGGACGGCCCCGGCTTCGAGTGGTCGTCTGACAGCAAGCAAATTTTCTACGACTACGACGAACGCGGATTCAAGACTAAGGAAATCAGGATCGTTGACCCCGAGACCGGCGAGCAAAGGGTCGTGCTTCGCGAGCACTCGGACCAATACGTGGATCCGGGCGAAACCTTCTACCGTTTCGATCAGAATACAGGTGAGTTGATCATTGCCTCGGAACGCGAGGGATGGAACCATCTTTATCTCTACGACAAAGACGGCAAGCTCGAAAATCAGATCACGCAAGGGCCATGGGTGGTGCGGGAAATCGCATACGTCGACGAAAAAGAGCGGCGCCTATTTTTTCTTGCCGGTGGCCGTGAGAAAAACAAAAACGAAGACCCATACCTGACGCACCTGTACAGCGTCGGGTTCGACGGCAAAAATCTGACCCTGCTCACCCCGGAGAACGCCAATCATTCAGTCAGCGTTTCTCCGGATGGGAACTTTTTCGTAGATAACTATTCGCGCGCCGATCTACCCGGCGAGTCGGCATTGCGGCGTACGAAAGATGGGTCGGAAGTGCGGGTCTTGGAGAAGACCGATGTAAGCGGGTTGCAGAGTGCCGGCTGGAGGCCCCCCGAACCATTTCAGGGCAAGGCAAGCGACAACACCACGGACCTCTACGCGCTGATCTGGAAGCCCTCGAATTTCGATCCTGCCAAAAAATATCCGGTGGTCGAGCATGTCTACACTGGCCCGCAGGATTTCTTTGTTCCCAAGACATTCGGCGCGATGCTTCGCCTGCAATCCATGGCCGAACTCGGATTCGTAGTGGTAATGATCGATGGCCGTGGTACCACCGGACGCTCGCGCGCATTCCATCTCTTCTCCTACAGAAATCTCGGTGGAGCGTTCGAAGACCACGTGGCCATGATCAAGCAAATGGCTGCGCGGTTCCCGTGGATCGACATAAATAGAGTCGGAATTTACGGCACGTCTGCTGGAGGATATGGCGCGGCCCACGCCATGCTCGTTTTCCCCGATTTCTACAAAGTCGGGGTGACCATTTCGGGCGACCATGACGCGCGCCTCGATAAAGCCTGGTGGAATGAACTGTACCAGGGCTATCCCATGCAGGACGACTATGCCGCGCAGTCAAATGTGACCATGGCGGACCGGCTAGCGGGACATTTGCTGATCGAACACGGCGACATCGACGAGAATGTGCATCCCGTCGAGACCATGCGCTTTGTGGATGCGCTGATGAGCGCGAACAAGAACTTCGACATGCTGCTTGTGCCCAACATGTACCACGGTGAAAGTGGACCTCATGCCGCCTATCTTGTGAAGCGACGCTGGGATTACTTCGTGCAATATTTGCTGGGCGCTAGTCCACCTGCCGATTTCACGATCAAAGAAGAAGATATCTCTTCGGGCGCCTTTCGAAGGCATTAACACTCACGGGGCAAGAGCGAACTCAAAATGAAATTCAGCCGCCGAAAAGCATTGAAGACGATTGGTGCTGCCTCTGCAGTGGGCATCCTGCCGACCGCTCTCGGAGTCGCGGCCCGCGCGGCAGCCGGGGACGTAGAAGTTCAGATCACGTCTATCAGCGCGCGCACCGTGCGCATCTCCGTTCTTCCGGTTGAGACCGGCAAGGTTGCAGCAATCGGCAACAACGGATCGCTGATAAAGCAGGATTGGGGTAAACCGGTTGCAGTTTGGCGGGACCTTACGGGAAAGCAGACCGTTCACAGCGGCGACCTGCAAATTGAATTCACCTCCGATCCTCCGGCATTTGCGATTACGAACCCGAAAGGCGACCTGATCCAGAAGTTGTCCCTCGACACCGCGACAGGTTCTCTCTCGTTCGTTACGAGAGATGCCCCATTGTTCGGGCTCGGTGAAGGTGGACCGCAGTTCGATCGTCGTGGGTCGATGGATGAAATGCGCAGCGGGCAAGGCGGCTACAAGTTGGGCACGCACGGAGGCCGTGTGCCGATTCCGTGGATCATCGGAACATCCGGGTGGGCGATGTTCATCCATCAGCCGTTCGGCAAATTCGACTTCACCGGCGCTGAGAGCAAGTTCCTGCCGAATCCGGAGAACCGACTGCCTCTCGACCTTTTTTTTATCGCCTCGTCCGAACCAGCCACCATCATGCGCGAATATGCGCAGCTTACCGGACATGCAGAGTTCCCTCCGCTGTGGAGCCTGGGTTACCAGCAATCGCACCGTACTCTGGCGAGCAGGGAAGAGGTGCTGGCAGAAGCAAAAACATTCCGCGAAAAGAAACTGCCGTGTGACGCTTTGATCTACCTTGGAACCGGGTTTTGCCCGTCGGGCTGGAACACCGAGAACGGTTCCTTTGCATGGAACTCCCGCGTGTTTCCTGATCCAAAGGAAATGATCGATGAGCTTCATCGCGACGATTTTCGCGTCGTGCTGCACAGCGTGATTTTGACCGACAAATTAACCGGCTCCGCGGGCGATCAGTGCGAGCTGGCGAGATTCGACGAACAGCAGGCAGGATGCTACTGGGACGCGCACCGCAAGGATTTCGCGATGGGCGTAGACGGCTGGTGGCCGGACGAAGGCGATCCGCTCGATATCGCTTCCCGGCTGATTCGCAATCGCATGTATTGGGAAGGGCCTCAAATCGATCGTCCCAATGAACGCCCTTACGCGCTGCATCGCAATGGCTATGCCGGTATGCAGCGCTACGCATCGTTTCTCTGGTCAGGCGATGTCTACTCGACCTGGGAGACTTTGAAGACTCACATTCCGATCGCCATCAATACTGCACTAAGCGGAATTCCATATTGGGGTACGGATATTGGGGGGTTCGTACCCACGAAAGAATTCACCGCCGAACTTTATTTGCGCTGGTTTCAGTTCGGCGCGTTCTGTCCGTTGTTTCGCTGCCACGGTCGCAATTGGACGCTGCGTTTGCCATGGGGATGGAACACGGGTGATCCGGGACCAATGGAGATCAGCCGCTACGAGGGCGCGGCGATTCCTGATGCCAGCGAACTGCACAATGCGCAGGTCGAACCCATCTGCCGCAAGTATCTCGAACTCCGCTATCGGATGCTTCCATACATATACAGCGCGGTGCGCGAGTGCACGCTGACCGGCGCCCCCATCATGCGCGGTCTGTGGTTTCACTATCCCGACGATCCGAAAGCGGTCGCGTGCAGCGATCAATACTTGTGGGGACCGAATGTGCTGGTTGCTCCGGTGGTGGAGAAAGGCGCTACATTCCGTAAGGTCTACCTTCCCCGCGGCGTCTGGTATGACTTCTGGACCAAAGAGCGGACCGAAGGTGGACGCGAAATCACACGTGAAGTTGATCTCGAAACCATTCCGCTGTATGTGCGCGCCGGGGCGATTCTGCCGCTCGGACCAGTGAAGCAGCACACTGGCGAAAAATCCGATGAGCCATTGTTGATCACAGTCTATCCCGGAGACCACGGTTCGTTTCTCCTTTATGAGGACGATGGAAAGTCATTCAACTATCGCAAAGGCGAGTGGATGGGAATTCAATGTTCGTGGAACGATGCGCAACGAATACTTGGATTGAAACTCGCCGCCGGATCGAAGATGCTGCCGCCGCTGCGACGAAACGTTGTGGTCAAGCTCAACGAAACTTCGCGGGAACTCGAATTCTCTGGTAAGCCGCTCGAAATTCACCTTTAGCTGTCTAGCAACTAGTCCCGAGGAGACTTCATGGATCGACGTCGTTTTCTGCAAAGTGCTGCATTGGCGACCGCGGCGTCATGCGTAACCGACGTGCACGGCGCACCCATACACGACGCCAGCCTGAATCTGGCCCGCTGCGCACTTACGCCCGACGCCGATGTTGATGTCGAAGGACACACGCTTATTTGTGAATTCAAGCTGCACGAGACGAGCTGGAAAGTCTATGAAGACTTGCGTACTCGCGACGGAGCGATCAGTTTTATTTCGGCATCTGGCGCACGCATTCTGAAGAAAAGCGCAGAAGCTTCGTTTGCCGAAGAGTCCACGCCTTCCCTGGGTCTTGCATTAAAGGACATTGGAATGTCTCCGCAAGATCTGCTGGCCGAGAAGTTGCTGGAAGGCGGAGATGATCCTGATCCGGAACGGGTCAAGTCAGCTGCGCCGCCCATGGGATCGCACCAAAGCGAAGGCCCAAGCTGGCGGTTGCCGTGGGACACATTCGTAGGAACAAAAGACTGTTCCGACACAATGCCCGTATTTCCCAGCGGAAACACGCGAACCTATCATCCGGTGCAATATTTTCCCGAAGATAACCAAAAAGCCGCACACAAACGCTTCGACGGATTGGTCGGCGGATGGATGCCGGCGGTGCGGAAGATTTTTCCAACGGCAAATTCAGACTCGAGCAACGCGTATGACGAGGTGATCGTATTCGGCGACGTAGAGGCGCACGACAAGTTCATCGTTCAAACCTGGCATCGCACCGCGCGCATTGAGAACGGCAAAATCGTAAAGGCAGTGTATGGATACAGCTATCCGGAATTTCCACCGGCGCGGAAGAATCCAACGCCGGAAGAGTTTTACCGCACGCTGCTTGTCTTCAGCGGGTATTGGGACAATCTGCTGCGTGATTTCTCAGCCGCGTCGCTTCCACAAAATGTTTGGATAGATATGTCGAAGTACGCGTTCGCGAAGGAACTCATGGTGCGCCCGGGCGGCGTCTATCCGAAATACGGGGCCGTTGACCGCGACTACTATGGCTCGGAATACGACGGGTTCCAGGACATTTTTACCAGTTCTTTGTACGCGAACCTTGAGTGGGGTCGGTTCACAATGGCGCGCGATGTGCTCGACAACTACTTCACAAATTTCGTTGATGCAAAGGGCATGATCAACATGCGCGGTCCGGAAACTGCGCAGTTCGGCATGACGCTTTCTTTGCTGGCCCGCTACTTCAGCTACACCCATGACCGCGAGTTGATGTTGAGGCATCGTTCGAAGATCGAAGCCACAGCGACCATGCTCTGCGAAACGCATGACGAAAGCCTGAAACTGCCAGAGGATAATCCGGGGCATGGATTGATTCACGGCTGGAGTGAATCGGATTCGTGCCTTATGCCGAAGCCGGACATCTGGTGGCTCCCTTATTATGCGAACAATGCTTTCGCGGCGCGAGGGCTCAAAGATTTGGCCCGGATTTGGTCAGATATTGGCCCGCTGGCAAGCGCAAAGCAGCGAATCCTCGACTGGAAAAGACGAGCTGAGGCGATGCGAACCGCGGTGGTCGCTAGCATCGAGAAGAATATCCGGCACGATCTGTCTCCGCCGTACATTGGTACGTTTCCTGGGACGACGCTCACCTTCTGGGAGTCGATGGAAAAAGAACGGCCAAGTCCGCAACAGTGGCCGCATCGCGGGTATGCCGAGCTCCTACAAGCCGACGTGCTGCCAGCGGACCTGACCAATCTTGTGCTCGACTGCATGCGCGCGCATGGAGCGACCACGCTTGGTGTGCTCGCGAACGTGGAACGCCCGCATCCGGACGGGCGCGACATCCTCGGTTTTATTTCCTACGGTCACGCGCAAGCGCTGCTGCGGATGGATCGTATCGAAGAGTTCCTACTGTTCCTCTATTCTCATGGTTACCACGATCATACCCGCGGCAGTTGGACCGCCGGCGAGGTCGCGGGCATCGACGGCGACAACGCGATCTTTTGCATTCCAGCACAGCTCACGATTCCATTGCTTGTCCGATGGATGCTGGTTCTCGAAGATTCAGATGATGACAGGCTCTACTTCGGCAAGGGGCTTCCGCGGGAGTGGGTTGCATCAGGCGAGGCGATCACAATTGAAGGCGCGCCGACTCGCTGGGGCAAAGTGAATTGTGAAATCAAAGCGAACCAGGCAGCGAGTCGTGTCGTTGCAACGGTTGAACTGGAAACGCCGGGGATGCCAAAGGAAATTCAAGTCAAGGTTCGCCTGCCAAAGAAGAACAAGCTGGAGCACCTGACAGTGAACGGACGTCCTGCAACTTGGGGCGGCCAACAGGCCGATACTGCGATAATCAATACCGGTGACGAAAAACATTTTGAAGTCGTGGCACAATTCAGTTAGGAGTGGGGTGTCGAAAGCCGCGCCTTCTGCTATTGCTCACCTGATTGTGGGTCTTTTGCTCGCCTTTCTTTTGTTCCCCTCTTCTGCTCAAACCAATGGTACAGCTTCTGAGCAGGCCATACAGTCCGCGCTTCGCGAAAGAAAGTTCGACATCGCTTTACAATTGTCGAAGTCCGCTCTGCAAGCCTCACCAAAAAATCCGAAGCTGTGGACCCTGGAGGGTATCTCGCTCTCTGGTCTCGGTCGTCAGCCCGAAGCGTTGACCGCATTCGACAACGCTTTGAAGATTTCGCCGGACTACCTGCCAGCCCTCGAAGGTGCGGCGCAACTGGAGTATCGGGCCGGCAGCAAGCGTGCAGTTGCGCTTCTCGATCAGATACTGAAACTTCGGCCCGGCGATCCTACCGCGAATGCAATGCTCGGGGTTATCAAATATAAGCAGCACGATTGTGAGTCTGCGGTCACTCATTTCAGAGCTAGTCTGCAGATTATTTCCTCGCAACCAGCCGCACTGGCCGAATACGGCTCGTGTCTCATGGAACTCGGTAAACCGGATAATGCAATTCCGATGTTCCAAAGACTTTGTGAGTTGCGACCAGACGATCCACACGCACGCTACAACCTGGCCGTCGTTCAGTTGACCGCTCACCATCCAAAAGATGCGATCGATACCTTACGGCCGTTACTCACCGGTCAACCCGACGCCGATACACTCGATCTGGCATCCTCTGCTTACGAAGAATCCGGCGATACTCCGCAAGCGGTTGAGCTGTTGCGGCAGGCGATTGTGCAGGATCCGAAGAAGATCCAATACTACGTCGACTTTGCGACCCTTTCTTTCAATCATCAGTCATTCCAGGTCGGCGTCGATATGGTCAACGTTGGACTGAAAGAGAATCCGAACGCTGCCCAGCTCTTTGTAGCGCGCGGAATTCTGTTCATCCAACTCGGGCAGTACGAGAAGGGCGAAGCCGATTTTGCAAAGGCGACCGAGTTGGATCCCCGCCAGACCTCTGGCGCCGTCGCCCAAGGTCTGGCGCAGATACAACAAAGCAATCTCGATCAGGCGCTGGCCACTGTGCGATCACAATTGCAGAGTCATCCCAGGGACGCATTTCTGCACTATCTGGAAGCGCAGATTCTCTTTCAGCAGGGACCTGATCCGGAGACTTCTCAATTCAAGCAGGCGATCAGTGCTGCGGAGCGCTCAACTCAGCTGAGACCGGAGTTCGGCCTCGCGCACGATCTGCTGGGAAATCTTTATTTGAAATCGGGAGAAATCGACAAATCGATCGCCCAATCCCGGCTCGCGCTGACGGAAAATCCCTCCGATCAGGAATCGCTTTACCATCTCATTCAGGCTCTGCGCCAAAGCAAAGACGACAAGAGCGAATTGCCGGTCCTGGTCAAGCGATTAGCGACTCTGAGACAGCAGGAGCGCGGCGCAGAAGCGCAAAGCAACAGATACAAACTCTACGAATCGCAGCCGGCCGGTGCAGTCCCCAATCCATAATTGCAGATGTTCGCCAGCCTCCATGTCTTCTATGGTGTCTCGCCCTCAACCAGCTTGTAGCGGTTGCGCTGGCGCTGTTGTTTGGCGTCGTCCTGGCGAAGCTGAGCAAGACGCTTCAGCAGTTCGGGAGCTTCGGCGGTGTTGCCGGTTTTTCGCAGCGCCTGAATGAGGCGATAAAGGGAAGTCTGGTCTTTGGGATTTATCTCCAGCGCCTTGCGGCATTCGTCAACCGCGGCCTGATTTTTCCCCCAATCGAGATAGAGCTTTGCAAGCACGGCGTGCGCTGGACCGAGCGAAGGGCGGAGTTTCACTGACTCGCGAGCTGATCGGATGGCCAACTCAAACTGCGAGCTCCCCGGTTCCGCTCCTTGTTGGGAAAGAATATCGGCTTGCAGATAGAGCAGCAGCGCATCGTGTGGCGCACGTTTTAGCTTTTCGCGAACGTCCGCCAGAGCGCGGTCCAGATCATTCTGCTGCACCGCCAACAGTCCCTGAGCAGCCGCGGTGAGAGATTGTTTCGGGTCAAGCTGATATGCCTTCGCAAGGTCAGCTTCCGCCTTGTCGTACTGCGCGAGCTGCACATAGAGCACGCCGCGAGCGAAATAGAGTTGCGCCGCATTTGGCTGTTGAGCGATCCCGTCACTGACCGCATCAATCCCGACCTGGAACGACTGGTGCGAAAAACATAAATACGCGAAGTCAAGATATAGACCCACATCCTGCGGAGCAGATGTAATCGCCTGCTTCAATGTCTCGACGGCTTTGTCGGTCTCGCCCGCATCTTCGTAGGCGTTGGCTGTCAACTCCAGAGTCTCGGCATCGGGCTTAGCGCTTTCGAGCATGGGCGTGAGTGTGGCGATCGCATTCTGCGGCTTGTGCGCCATCATCTGCACTGATGCCAGCAGTCGGCGCTCCTGAGGACTACCCGGGCTCAGCGCCAGCGTGCGCTCAAAGACCTCGGCTGCGCGATCGAACTGCTTCAGTTTCACCAGGCAGGTCGCGTATGCGTGCAAGGCGCTCGGGCGAGAGTCAAAAAGAGATCCAGATTTTTCGAAATGTGGGATTGCTGCCGCGCAGTTGCCCTGTTGATATTGAAGAACTGCCAACATGCCATGGCTGGTCTGATCGTCAGGTACCAGTCGGAGCACGCGGCGCAGCAGGGGAATTGCCGCCGCATTGCCCGAATCAAATTCGATTTGAATCGCACCTCTGAGCGCAGGCATATCATCAGGGGAGAGCTTGAGCGCATTTTCAAACGAGGCTAGCGCTTCTTTGCCGTGGTCCTCGCCGGCGTAAGCCACTCCTTGCATGGCCCACAACTGCGCATCGTTTGGCGATTTCTGCAGCGCCGGTTGAAGCAACTCGAGGGCTCTCTGAAAGTTGTTCTCCCGCAATGCCGACGCGATTTCGGTGTGCGCGTCTTTTGCAATTTGGGCGGATGAGCAATGAAGAAAAAACAGCACAAAGCCCAACCCGAGGAGTTTCCAATGCCAATGAAGCATCGTTGCCTTCACATGATTATCGGGCTTTATCTCCGCGGACCTCAACCATAGATGCTGCTGTCAAAAGAAAGGGCCCACTCCAGGTTCGAAGTGGGCCCGCGTGGACAGGAGCAAGCTTTAGAACGAAATCTTGCCTCCAAGTTGCCAGAAGCGAGGTTCGTGGGAAGCGGTCGCTTGGCCGAAGTTTCCGTCTGGAAAATTCACGTCGACGCCGCCGTTATTGAATCCGTTTCCGTTCCATGCATAATTTGCCCGGTTGAAGAAATTGAAGATTTCGAACCGGAGTTGGAAATTTACCCTTTCCGTAATCCGCGTGTCTTTGTAAATGTTGATGTTGGTTTCAATAAAGTTCGGTCCACGGAACTGCTGGAGTTTTTCGTTGCCCTCCTGACCGATATTGGGGACGGCGAAGTCGCTCTTCGGAATTGCTCCGGTGAGCCAGGCTTTGTTGTCGGTCAGCTGTCGGTAGCTGACCGCGTTTGGCAAATCGAGGTTGTTTCCATCTCCGTTGTAGTCACCACTGCCGGCCGCGTAAGCAACAGCGGGATCGGAAGCCGAGCACCCTGTTTGATTGCTCAAAGCGCCCGACTGGCATACCGCCACAAAACCGTTGTAGTTCATAGCGGTAATGGGATATCCGGACTGCACGATACTGGTTCCACTGAGCCCCCATCCGCCAGTTACCCGGCCGATAGCTCCGGTGCCATTGTGAAGTCCTTTCAGTGAGTAGTTGAAGCTCAGGGAGAAACGATTAGGAGCATCGAAGTTTGACGGCCCGTAGTATTGAGCGGAGTTAAACGGGTCCGGATATGCCAATGCGTCATCCCTTGAGCGCGAACGGGTGTATGACGCGTCTACGTATCCGCGAGAGAGGCGTCCTTTCAGGTCAAAGAACACTGCATCGTAATTTCCATAGCGATCATTGTCCGCATAGGTAATCGCCCCGAAACTCGGGTTCAGTCGCGTCGGGTTTGGAACGAGTGCGGTCGGGCTGTTGTTCATCTGATTGATCAGGTCGCCCGGCAAAACATTGATATTCACGCCGTAACTGACATTCCCAATGCTGTTGCCATTCGCAACGATGTCATACGAGTGTGATCCGTTGTAACCGACGGTGGCCGCGAAGACGTTACTAAGCTTGCGTTCTACGCTCAACGACCAGATGTCAGCCTTCGGAGACTTCAGTAGGGGATTGATACCACCAATAGAGAAACTCGCTCCGACCACTCCTCCTTGCGCGTTCAGTCCCCCCGTGAAGGTGGGGAAGGTGAAGCCAAACGGAGGTTTACTGCTGGTTCCTAGAGCAAAGATAGGAGCCTGAGCGGTTGGCGTGCCGCCTCTGACAAAGTTCGGCAAGACCAATCCCGGCGGGCTGCCGCGGAATTCTTCCTGCACATTGGCCTGTGTCAGCCAGTTGTTGTAGACGCCAAACCCACCCCGCAAGACGGTATTTCCGCTGCCGGTAACATCCCACGCAAAGCCAACACGGGGGCTGTACAGGTTGTCGACCGAATGTAATAGAGCGTTGTGCGTCCCTTTGGCATAACCGTTCGCGATTTGTTGTTGCTCGGTTGTGCCTGTGCCCAGGTAGAAGTTTCCAAATACGGTGGCTGCGCTCTTCGACCATGGATTGCCACTGTCGTCATAGCGCAGGCCCAAAGTCAGGGTCAGATTCTTTCTTGCCTTCCAGGTGTCTTCGACGAAAAGTCCGAAGGTCCGGGAAGCCGCATCCCAGTTCCATAATTTCTGCGTGCCGGTGGCCGGGTCGTACATGATCCCGTTCTCGTTGTTGGGATCGTCGTTTGCCAACTGCAAGAGATTGTCGAAGGCGAATTTTGGCTGCGACCAGGGACCCTGGAATGGCTCCACGTCATCGCCGTACCAGCCCTCATAGCCGAACTTCAGCGTGTGTGCTCCCTGCACATGGGTGAGCACATCGCGCCAGTGATAATTGTGTTGAATGAAGTCTCCCTGCGCGAATCCCACTCCGAAAGCTTGACCAGAATCAACGTTGATTCCGTTGACCGTAATCGATGGGACGGTATAGTCCTTTGCTCCGCTGCCCAGAACGCCTTCCACCCGGCTTTGTCCGGCGGTGAATTCATTCAGGGTATTGGGGGAGAACGTATGTGTCCACGAAACCTGGCCAGCGACTTGCCACGTGTTATTCAATGCGGAAAATGCCGTCATCGGCGACGGCGCGCCAGTCAGCAAAAGTGTGCGGAAAAGGCTGACATACAAACGGTCTTTCTTGAATCCCTGATCGATACGTGCGAAGTATTGCGTGCCGTTTCGAACGGACGTGGCTCCGAAGGCCCCGGTGTCGATCATGGGCAAGGTGCAAGGAATGTTGAAGGCAGCTGGCGTTCCGCATACTGATGAACCCAGAACGTCCGATGCAGTGCTGGAGGTCGTGGCACCCACTATGCCGGATGGTGTATAGGTGCTCAGGATATGGGTTCCCACTTTGCTCGAAAGCGTCGGGTCGTTTTGCGCGAAGGTTACGAATTCGGGCGCGGGGAACGTGACCGAGCCGCCGGCGCTTGATGAAGATCGTAGCGGCTCAACCGCGAAATAGAAAAAGCTGTTGTGGTGGGGAAATATCGGTCCACCGATCGAGAAATCCATGTTGTTCGAGTGGAACGGCTTGTACGGGAAGCCCACGAAGTGCTGCGCGGCAAACATCTTCTGATAGTTGAAGTAATCTTCCGCCGAGCCGTGGAATTGGTCTGTGCCCGACTTTGTTGTAAACACTGTTTGCAATCCTGCAGCACGACTGTACTCGCTGGTAAACGTGTTGGTCTGAACGGAAGTTTCCTGGATGGCCGCCGGTTGCGGCGTCAAATTCAACACACCTTGGCGAATTCCACTGGTTATATCCAGGCCGTCAACGATGTACTGGTTATTGTTTTGGCCTTGTCCGTTCGCGCTGGCGTCCACTTGCTCTTCGGTCGAATAGTTGTCGACGCCTGACGCCGGACTACCCGAGGCGCTGGTTCCCAAACCGGAAACGCCCGGAGCCATTGTCACCAGCGTCACTAAATTGCGTCCGACGATCGGTAACTGCGCGACCGCTTGGTTCTCAAGCGTCATCTGGGTGCGACTGTCAGCGGTGTCGACAAGCGGGCTCGTAGTGGTGACTTCAATGGCTTCCGTTACCGCGCCCACCTTCAGGGTCACCGGCACATTCAGGTTTTGTTCGGTGAGCAGAGTAATGTCTCTCTCCGAAGTTGCGTAACCAGACGCTTCCACCTCGAGTTTGTATCCTCCCGGCGCCAAACTCAGAAAACGGAAGTTGCCACCATCGTCCGTGGTCGTGGTAGTAGAACCTCCCGTGGCACTATTGGTGACCGTAACCGTAGCCTTTGCCACAACCGCGCCAGACGGATCCTGCACTGTGCCTTGAACGTTGCTGGTGAATTGCGCGTGGCAGACCGCGGCTGAAAAGATCATCAGCCCTAAAACGCCATGAAGAATGGCCTGGAATCTGGCCTTAGAAGTCATATTGCCCTCCTCGAGGAGTACCACTCCCTGACTTGTATCGCCCTTCTCATCGGCGGAACGTCGATATGGACTCAGTTGCCGAACCCTCGATTCACCCGAACGCGAGGAGTTGGCTGAGTAAGCGTTTGCTCGATGGCTGAGTACGCTATCGCATGTTGCATACAACAGTCAAGCACAAACTAGTTTCTTTATATTATTGACCCGGCACTCATTTTTTCCGGACCTTTATGGTGCTCCGTCGTCAAGTTTGTCATTTTCTTGTAAAGTGCTGCTGACAAGCGAGATGCAGCCGGGTGAGATTCTCACGGGCCCAAGCCCGCGGTGAGGATCATCTGTGCGTTTCGGGTCAACGCGAGAGCCGTTTCCATCCTCTCGCCACGCCCAATTCAAGCTACAAATTGAGCTGGAAGCCACAAAAAACAGTGGCGCTCAGTCGCAAACAGTGTTATTGGTTAACGCAAATCCGGATAACGATTACTAAACGAAATTTGGTATACCGGACAGGAATATACAATATAAATTATGGAGGATTGATGCCATGACTACGACCAGAAGACAGCTTTTGAAGAATGGCGCGCTCCTCGCGGCCGGTGCAGCGGCTCTTGGCCGCACGCGGGCATTGGCTTTTCCGTCGGCGCAGACCGCGGTTGTTCCACCGCTCTCGACATTTCAATATTCCGAAGTGCAACTGCTCGACGGTTTGTTGAAGGAGCAGTTCGATCACAACCACGATTTGTTTTTGCATCTGGATGAAGATGCGATGCTCAAGCCATTTCGTCAGCGTGAGGGCATGCCCGCGCCTGGTCCGGATATGGGCGGATGGTACGACAACGGCGATGACTTCAGCCCGCCGGAAAATTTTCATGCGTTTATTCCCGGCCATAGCTTTGGGCAATATCTATCAGGTCTGGCCCGCGCTTATGCCGTCACCGGCTCAAAGCCGACGCAGGAAAAGGTGCACCGCCTGGTGCGCGCATTTGGCCAGACTGTCGAACCCTCGGGCAAGTTTTACGTTGGATATCACCTACCGGCTTACACCTTTGACAAGACCAGTTGCGGCCTGATTGATGCCCACGAGTTCGCGCAATGTCCGGATGCGATGGACGTGCATTGGCGTGCGACTCAGGCCGTGCTGCCCTATCTTCCCGAGAAGGCTTTGAGCCGCGCCGAACAGCGTGCGCGTCCTCACAAGATGGTCGCCGATACCTGGGATGAAACTTACACGCTCCCGGAAAACTTCTTTTTGGCGTATCAGCGCGGTGGGAACTCACTCTATCGCGATCTGGCAGTTCGGTTTATTGAGCAGGACTACTTCGGGCCGCTAAGCGAAGGTCAGAACGTCCTTCCCGGTGAGCATGCCTATAGTCACGTAAATGCTCTGAGCTCGGCGATGCAGTCGTATCTGGTCCTAGGAGACGAAAAATATTTGCGGGCCGCGCGCAATGGCTTACGCATGGTCGAAGATCAAAGTTTCGCCACAGGCGGATGGGGACCGGACGAAGCGTTTGTCGAACCCGGCAAAGGCCTGTTAGACGCGAGCCTTGGCACCACTCACGCCAGCTTTGAAACTCCATGTGGATCTTATGGGCATTTCAAAATCACGCGATACTTGCTACGTGTCACGCGCGACGCCCATTACGGCGACAGCATGGAGCGCGTGCTTTACAACACCATCGCCGGCGCAACGCCAATTCTTGCTGACGGTACAAGCTTCTACTATTCCGACTACAACAATGCTGGAAAGAAAGTTCACTATCGCGACAAGTGGCCCTGCTGCTCTGGCACCTTTCCTCAACTGACGGCCGACTATGGAATCAGCTCGTACTACCGAAGCCAGGACGGGGTCTACGTCAATCTGTTTATTCCTTCCCGCCTGTCGTGGTTGCAGAACAATACCCAAGCCACGTTGACGCAGAAAACGGAATATCCGCGAACGAACACCACGCAGATTGCGCTCAATCTCGCGAAACCCGAAACGTTTACTTTGTATCTGCGGGTGCCCGGATGGTCGGGGCCGAAGACCAGTGTTTCGGTGAATGGCAAGCGGGTGGATAATGCGATCGAACCGGGAAAATTCCTGGCCCTGCAACGGGGTTGGAAAGATGGCGATCGAGTCGAAATTGAATTCGATATGCCCCTGCGGCTTGAGGCCATCGATGATGAGAATAAGAATAATGTCGCATTGGTGCGTGGACCACTGGCTTTGTTCGCCGTGGATGACGTTCCAGGGCGGATCACACGCAAGCAATTGCTCTCCGCGACCGCAGTGAGTTCCTCATCTGACGATTGGCGCACGCAGACCGATGGCGGACTGCTCACTCTGCGTCCATTTTCGGCGATCATGTCGGAAGGGTATCGTTTGTACAATCGCGTCGAAGGCTGATCGAAAAAGTCGGTCGGAGCTGATTGGGAGCCTGGGTGTTCGGGGTTACAGCTGTGCGCAGGAACTATGGACATTCGCGAAATCGCGCGCCGGGCAAAGGTTTCTACCGCGACCGTCTCCCGCGCGATTAACCGCGTTCCTACCGTAGATCCTCAGCTCGCGCGGCGCGTTTGGCGCGTAGTCGAAGAGCTTGGTTATTACCCGAATACGCAGGCGCGCGCTCTCGTCTCCGGCCGGACCCGCATCTTCGGACTGATCGTTTCGGAGATCACCAACCCTTTTTTCCCCGAGCTTGTGCAGTCTTTTGAAGACATCGCTGTGCAACACGATTACGAAATTCTGCTGAGCTCCACTGTCCACGATCCTAAGCGCGCAGAGCTGGCGGTGCGCCGGATGGTCGAACGTCGCGTCGATGGTGTGGCGGTCCTTACCTTCGGAATGGAAGAACGCCTTATTGAACATTTGCGCTTCCGCAAGGTGCCGCTGGTTTTTGTAGACGTGGGTCCGCACGTACCCGGCGTGAGTAATATTCGCATCAATTATCAGGATGGCATTCGGCAGGCCGTGCAACATCTGGCCGCGTTGCGCCACACTCGAATTGCGTTTGTGATGGGGCCGATAAATTTGAAGTCTTCGCAGGCACGCCGTGCCGCATTCGAGCAGGCAATGAAAGAAATAGGACTGGGCGTACCCGAAGACTTCATTGTTGTGGGCGATCACACGATGGAAGGTGGCATGCAGGCGCTTTTACAACTTGCAGCGCTGCCCGAACGACCCTCTGCGGTGATGTGCTCGAACGACATCAGCGCAATCGGAGTGCTGCGACAAGCCTACGATTCTGGAATCAATATTCCGGGCGATTTGTCGGTGATCGGCTTTGACGATATCAGGCTCGCGCAATTTACTACGCCGCCGCTGACCACGGTGCAGATGTCGCAAGTAGAACTTGCGAAGCTTGCATTCAAAGCTTTGATCAACGAAGTGGAGGGCACGTCTTCTCCGCCGCCGGGGGGCGACTACGTGCTTACCACAAACCTGGTTTTGCGATGTACAACTGCCATGGCTGGCCCACGATCTTAAGCTTGGGACGATTCAACGCTCCGGCCTTTCGAATGTCGTCGAATCGATTGCGACGTTCTGCTCAACTTTCTCGATCTGTATGATTGAAGTCTGACCCGGCTGCGCGATTGTCAATCGAAACGGGACTTCCACTCCGTCGACCACGCGATAGTCGCTATAGTCGATCTGGGTTGATGCTCGTCCCAATGGCGATTCCGCAAGACGCACCATGCGAGTCAGCAATCGCGATTGTTCGTCGAAATAGAATTTCACTGGCGGTTGGCCGGACTTCGCGCCAACCAGCACATACGCATCGTGCCCCGCGACAGTCTCGGGATATGCCACGCGCAACTCATCAAATATCTGATGCAAATGCAGCGGCAGGTGAAGATCGGCGTCGAGCTTTGTGGATTTCAGATCGGCAGTCGCCAGCGCGCGGATTTCGTGTCCGGGCGCTACGGTCCAACCCGTGACACCATTCATCACTGTGACGCTCTCTCCTGCTGTCAGATGCACGACGACAGCGTACTTATCCGGAGACTCGGCGCCGATCTCAATATGTGATTTTGTTCCCTCGATCGTCACCGTTCCCGACTCGTGCCGGCTGGAAATCTGCCCAATCGCAGCCACGCCGCCAAGCGCGCGAATGTAGTTCTCGATCAACTGATCGGCAGTTGGCAAGCTGAAAGGAAGTTTCTCGTCCTCTCCGGTTTTCACCACTGCTTCGGTTGGGAATTCTTGTCCGATGGCGGGAATGCTCGCCGGCTTAGGTGATCCGCGATGACACGAGTAACAAGTGACGCCGCGATTTCCATCAAAGCTGTTGTTGTTGATCGCCAGCATCATTCGCATCATCGCTCGGGCGGTCTGCTTGGTCTTCTTAGAATCGTCATCGAAGTGATCCGGCACATGGCAATAGCTGCATTCAACTCCGAGTGATTGTGTGATGAAACGCATGGCGGGGAGCAGTTGATCTGACCGGACGCCCTTCAAGACTTGAATGTTCTTGTATGTCTTCTCCGCCGTTGTGCTCGGAGCATTCGATGCCCCCCTACCACTTTCCTCCGATTGATGGCTAATCGCAGCCGACAAATTTCCAGACAATTTTGCCGCGGCAGCGGAGTTTCCTTGTTGCCTATACAAACCAATCAGGGGAGCGTCGGCCGCTAAATCCAGCGGGTCCAGTTCGACCGCGCGCCGCAGGTGCGCAATTGCCTGGTTGACATCCCCGGCCTGCAGATATGCAGAAGCCGCGTTGGTTTCACCGGTAGCGGAATTCGGGTTCAGTTGCAGCGCTCGATCGAATGCCAGCTCTGCTTCCGAGGATTGTTTTCCCAGCAGCAACGCCGTTCCCATGGCGGTAAAGGTCGCATCATCTGAGGCGAACTGGTTCTGAACCTCCGTCAACAATTTGTATCCGTGGACCACAAACTGAGGCGAACGCCTTTCCCCGCCCACGTTCACGTAAGCAATGCCAAGATTCCGCTTCTGAAATTCTGGCGCAGGTTCTCGCCACGCGGCAATGTCTACATCCGCAGGGAGATCACTATCAGGAGTTGGACGCCGCTCGATGCGGTGATCGGTAAATGCCGTGTGGCCGCCGTCCTTGGCATTGCGCCGCGGCATGTGGCAACCGATGCAGTTGCTGTCTCTGGAAGGATGAGGAGCCGAAAAGCTTCCCGTATGGCAAGTGAGACACTTGGCCCTGTAATACTGAACGGGTTCGAGCGGCTTGTCATGTGGATCGTGGCAGGTTCCGCACCACATTCGTCCGTTGCTCATTCGAGCACATGTGCTGCGGGCGAATTGCTCGACGTGGCTAATTACTTTGAACTTGCCTGCACTGGCACCAGGCGGCGCGACTCGATATGTAGTGAAAACTTCCTCCAGCGGTTCTCCAGGGCGAAAATCAAAGAACTTCTTTCCTGGATTGAGCACGCGTCCTACACCCAACAAGTGGCACTGTTCGCAGATGCTGTCGCGCGCAGCAGGCTCGAGTTTTGCGGGATTGATGATCGTGCCGGCGCGAGGATCGGCCAGATGCCTCGCCACCGGGCCGTGGCATCGTTCGCAGGTGATCGCTTCCGCCGAAAATGGCGGTGAACGATATTCATTCGACGTGCCCGCAACATGCAACGCGTTTCCGGAATGACAGAACAGGCATCCTTCCCCGACAGGCCGCGTGAAATCAGGATTTGCCAATCCTTCATAGCCAGGCGCCAGATCATAAGCCTGGCGGCTCTTGTAATAAGCAATCGGAGATTGAAACAGGTGATTGGCCAGGTCGAGCAGGTAGCCTGACGCGTGATTGCCTGAGCCGATCACATAATCAATACGGTAATTAGTGACCTGCCCACCACTCTCCAGACTCTGCCAATAGCCGTTCGATGATGAATGCGACGTGATCTTCGTGTCGGGAGTTGTGACCGTTCCGTTCGCTTCAGCACCGGAGCGTCGCAGCGAGTGAGCCATCGCCGAGCGCGCATAGCCCTCAACTTCAGATCTGTGGCAGAACACACATCTTTGATCTCCCTCGGGCTCGGAGGGCCAACGTTCTGCCTGTGGCGCAGAGACCGGCGATTGCGCTCCGCCGGGCGTGGCAAAACACAACAGACAAACTGAAATGGTTAGGAGTCCAAGAGCAGTCGATCGCGGTCGAAAGAAGATCATCCGGAGAGGCGTTGAGTACGCCGATTATATTCCGTGAGACAAGAGACTCGAGCGCGACAGAAAAAAAGGCGCAAATGTTTTGTGAGTTATTTGCTTGCAGTTCCAGCCGGCCAATAGATAGTCCAGGTTTTGTCCCGAGCAATCTTCTCAAGATCAGGATTGGGATTGACGACAACCGGATAACGGGCCAGCGTGAGCATGTCTGCGTCCCAGCGGGAATTGCCAAAAGCGACGTCCGGGACCTGTCCGATCACTTCAAGAATGGCTTTCGGTTTTCCCGGACCCGAGGGTACACGGATGAGACGGTCAGTGATGGTCCCATCCTTGACTTCGACTGAGGCGGCAAGAATTTTTTCCGGCGCGATGCCGACATGCGGCATGGCCTCGCGAATCACCCATTGATTGGTGGATGAAACGGCCCAAACGTCGCAGCTCGCTTGTTGTAAGCGGTGCACCAATTCACGCATCTCGGCAAAAATCCGATGGACGAAATTCTCTTCGAAAAATTGTTTGGCGACACTAAGCACTTCAGCTTCCTTAAGACCTTTGTGGAGCGTCACCATTTCGCCGCACATTTCGTCTTCACTGACTTTCCCTTGCTTGTATTCGGCATAGCGAGCGCGCGCCCAGCAGATCACATCCTCCGAAACCACGCCGCGTCTCAGTTCCCAATCAAAGAATGACTCGCCTGCGTCTCCAGACCAGAGCGTCCCATCGCAATCGAAAACCGCAAGTTTGGGGGTGACTGCCAGGACTGATTCAATCAGATTCGGATTCTGTTCCATTTGTTCGTCTGGAGTAGAAGATGAGAGAAAAGTATCTAAAGACCTGATGCTAAAGCGGCGTAGTCCTCCGGCGTATTGATGTTCATGGTCACTCGCGAGTCATCCACCGGCAGATATGCAATATGTTGCTGATTCGCGTGTTCGAGGTCGCGGGCGTTTGCCGTCGCCGGAGACTTTCGGAACAGCTCGATGAGTTCAATGCCGATCAAAATCGGATGCCCATGCCGCCCTTGAAATTCAGGAATTACAGCCCAGGTTTTTCGCTCGCGTGTTTCGAATGCCTCGCTCAAAATGTTGAGAGTTGCGGTGCGCGCTGGCGGGCGATCGACGAGAGTAATCATCGCGGCGTCCCGTCCGCGATTGATCACCTCATTCAAACCAATTTGCAACGAACTGAACTGACCCCTTTCAGGAGCCGTATTGACCGCCAGAAAAGCTCCGCATGAGTAAACCACGGGCGCAAGCTTCGCCTGATTTTTTCCCACAACCACGATCACGAGATCACAATATTGCGAAAAAGCTTCGATTGCAGCCGAAAGCAGCGTGCCTGCAGGCAGTGCGGGATCCAATGAGGAATTCAAGTTTTGTGTAGATGCTGGCCAGGGTAACAGGGCCTTTTCCCGGCCCATGCGGGTGGATTCGCCAGCAGCGAGGATAGTCCCGGCGAGCCCCATTTTTATTGCGGCAATTCGCCGCTCAACAGCTTTCCGAGACCCTCGGCGGGACAGCGCACACCCACATAAAAATGCCCGAACAGCGCATAGACGGCGCTGACCTCATCGAACCGCATTTCATAGATCAGCTTCTTGAAAACGAGAGGATCGTCGGCAAAAAGATCGACGCCCCACTCCCAGTCGTCGAAACCAATTGATCCGGTGATAATCTGCTTGACCTCGCCCGCATAACGGCGTCCGACCAACCCGTGTTCATTCATCTGTCGTGCGCGTTCCTCAATGGGCAGCGTATACCAATTTTTCTCCTCGCCGCGACGCCGGTCCATGGGGTAAAAGCAGACGTACTTGGCGGACGGTATATCTGGGAACAGTCTCGGACGCATGGCCTCGCGCTGTCGATCAAGAGTTTCCTTTACCGCCCGTTTCCATTCTTCTGAATATGGCTCGATACCCCGATCGAGCAGATCGTGGTAGGTCTTCATACTCGATTCATACAAGCCGAGTTCAACTACTGAAAGATACGAACTGGTCGGCTCGAGGAAATCGCTGATTGCCAGTTGTGCCAGTTGCACCTCGGCCTGATTCAATTCATCGAAGGATTGCCGGAAATGGACCAGCATCAGGTCGCCCTTGTGACCAAGCACGGAATAGAGCGCCGACTGGCCCGCCTTGGCCTGCTCCCAGCGTCCCAGAAGCCTCGCAGCCTCAGCCACCAGCCCCGGCTTGGTGGCCGATGCGAGTTGCCGCCAGGCCGGCCAGCGGAAGCGGAACATCTGGTGCATAACGCTGTAGCCCTCAATGGTCAGCGGCACAGCGGGAACTTCGACAGATGCCTGGGGCCGGATGGTGCGGGTTGCAGTCATATCGGTGGCAGTATCAGAGAAAAACATATCATGTTGACGCCCCTCATGCTGCTCACGATGGCCCAAAAGAGCCTAACCCGAAGGGGATTGCACGAATGGAGCCCGTGAAAAAAAGTTTTTCATCGGAAATTATTGACAACATTTCCACTCTCGGCACATTCTCAGGAGTATGAGCATGATCGCGCTCTCAGAGCTTCTCGGCGCGCCCGTCATGGACGCATCTGGCGCCCACAGCGGGCGTGTGCGCGAGGTGGCTCTTACGCCGGCCGAGGACCGTGCTCATGTTTCTACTCTGATTGTGCGTACCAAAAATGGGAACCGGCTGCTGCCAATCGGTGATATCTCTTCACTGAACGGCGGCATTCGCGCCAGCTCTTCAGCCTCCAAGTGGGCGACGGTCGATGGGGAAGGCTTTTTCCTGCTGGAACGCGACCTTCTCGACCAGCAGATTATCGATGTTCACGGACGCAAGGTGGTGCGGGTGAACGACGTGGACTTGCACTCCGACACATCCGAAGGTCATCTCAAGTTGAAGGTCGGTTCCGTTGACGTGGGCACTCGCGGCGCGGTTCGCCGCTTGCTGAAGGGGGTGGTACCCAATGTGGCGCTGAGGCCGGTACTGCAGAAAATTCCTCCCCGGCTGATTCCCTGGGACTTTGTCGATCTTATCGAGACCGACCCCGCCCGTCGGGTGAAGCTCAAAATTTCGCATGAACGGTTGGCCAAACTCCACCCCGCCGACATCGCCGACATTATTGAAGAACTCGCGCCCAGCGAACGCCAGGCGGTGTTCCAGTCGCTGGATGAAGAAGTAGCTGCCGGCGCCCTGGAAGAAGTCCGGCCCAAGGTTCAAAAGTCCATTGTCGAGGCGCTCGATTCCGAGCGGGCCGCCGAAATTGTCGAGGAAATGAACCCCAACGCGGCCGCCGATCTGCTTGCCGATCTGCCTGACGAACGCACCACGGAAATTCTGCAGGAAATGGAACCGGAAGAGCGGAACGAAGTGGCAGAGCTGCTGGAATTCCGTGAAAACACCGCCGCCGGCAGGATGAATACCGAGTACCTGTCGATTGATTCCGATTCCACAGTGGACGACGCGATCCATGTGCTCAGGAATTTCGAAGGCAATGTCGAAACCGTCCACACGATTTACTTGGTCGACGATCAATGGAAGCTGGTCGGCGCCGTTCCGTTGGTCAAGCTGGTGCTGGCGAAGGGAAGCGACAAGCTTTCATCACTTACGGTAGAACCCTTGATCTCAGTACATGCGGGAGCCAAGGAGAGAGACGTCACTGAGCTCTTCGACAAGTACAACCTGGTGATCCTCCCGGTTCTGGACGACAACGGCGTGCTGACCGGCGTGATTACTTCTGACGACGTAATCAGCCTGCTGCGGGCAAAGTTATAGCTTGAACGAGGGACAACCTACCCCTCCTTATCTTTGAACCGTTCGCAACGCATCTATAGTTGGGTTGCCCTGCAGTTGGGTTGCCCTGCCTTCAATCGAGAGGTCATCGTCCTTCCGAACATTGGCCGTTTGTGCCTTGGGACACCCTCAATAAAGCCTAAAATGGCGCTTACTATGAGGCATACACTAGCTGCAATTTTGTTAGTTTTTGCCCTCTTCCCATTCTCCGTGGCTGATGAATCCGACTCAGCCCCACTAGGGGATGTCGCCCGAGCTACCAAGAGAAGCAGCCCAGAGAAAACCCCGGTTCGAACGTACGACAACGACAATCTTTCGCCGACAGAAACTCCAAACGTCAGCAAGACGACTCCGTCTGATAACTCCGAGAGAACCAAGGCTGGCACCGACGTGCAGTCTTCTCAAACCTCAAGCACGGCGGCAACACAGGAAGACGAAGAGGATGGAGTAGCTCGAATTAAAGAAGGCCAATCTCCGCAAGAGCGAACAAAGGCCTATTCCGCCTGGAAAGATCGAATTACCAAGAAGAAAGAGGAGGTCGACAAACTAGCCCGCGAAATAAACGATCTTGAAACAAACCCACCCCAAGGCGTAGCGGTTTATCATCTCTGGCCGGACTGGGCGAAATATATGATCATGCTGCAAGAAAAACACAAGGTTCTCGATGAGGCGAGGGACCAATTGAGCGATCTGCAGGAGCAAGCGCGCAAAACCGGAGTACCCTCCCATTTTAGAGACTGACATCGCGACGTGAGTGGAGCTGCGTGTGTGGTGATTCACATCGACCGCCAGGAAAACTTCGCAAGTTCTGCAAGAACTAATCTTTACCAGCACTTTAGCCTGTTCAAACCCGCAGCTCTCCATTTATTCTGTTTTCGCTTGGACCAATTGTTTATGTCTGCAGGGACGATTTCTGAAAAGCCAGACCCCGACCCCGATATCTGGTCGTGTAGGCCTTTGAATGGCAACTTGGGTAAATCCCGCTCCCACCACGCCCGCGCCGCGAAGAAAGCGGCGAAAGATGCCCTTTCGTTCGGTCAAGTTTCGACTGCTGGCATTTCTGGCCATCTTCGGGCCGGGATTCATCACCGCCAATATTGATAATGACCCGGGTGGGATTCTCACCTATTCTCAGGCTGGGGCAAAGTTCGGATACGCGCTGCTCTGGACCCTCATTCCCACAACCATCGCCCTGATGATTGTTCAGGAGATGGCCGCCCGCATGGGCGCCGTCACCGAAAAAGGACTTTCCGATCTCATTCGTGAGGAGTTCGGCTTCCGTGCCACCTTCTTCACCATGCTCATCCTGGGCATTGCTGACCTTGGCAACATCATGGCGGAGTTCGCCGGGGTGGGTGCTGGCATGGGGCTTTTCGGAGTCACCAAGTACATCGCGGTCCCGATCGCCGCTGTTTTGGTCTGGGTGATGGTGGTCGGCAATTCCTACAAGCTGGTCGAGCGTATCCTGATCGGCTTCTCGATGCTTTACTTCACCTACGTTGTTTCAGCTTTTGTCGCCAAGCCTGACTGGCACATGGCCATTCACGACACGTTTGTTCCGAACATCACCCGAAATTCGGAATACCTGGTAATGGTGATCGGGCTGATCGGGACAACGATTACGCCCTGGATGCAGTTTTACCTGCAGGCTTCGATCGTGGAGAAAGGAATCGGCAAGAAACAATATTCGCTCAGCCGATGGGACGTAATTCTCGGCTGCATCATCACCGACGTGGTTGCGTTTTTCATTGTGCTGGCCTGCGCCGCCACGCTGTACAGTTCTGGAATTCACAACATCAACGATGCCGCCGACGCGGCCGCCGCGCTGAAGCCCCTGGCAGGTCAGTGGGCATTTCTGCTCTTTGCCATTGGGTTGGTTAACGCCTCCGTTCTTTCCGCTGCTATTTTGCCGTTGGCGACGGCTTACAACATTTGTGAAGGACTCGGGCTTGAGCATGGGGTGAACAAAAAATTCTCAGAGGCCCGGGGCTTCTACTGGCTCTACACTCTGCTGATCGCATTTGGCGCCGGCGTAGTCCTGCTGCCCAGGATTCCGCTTCTGAAAGTGATCCTTTATTCCCAGGTGGTGAACGGAATCCTGCTGCCGTTCTTGTTGATTTTCATGCTGATCCTGGTGAACAAGAAAGATTTGATGGGCGAGTATAAGAATTCTTTCCTGGTAAACGTGATTGCCTGGAGCACGTGCGGCATCCTGATCGTGCTTTCCCTGGCGTGGTTCTATACCACGATCACAGGCCAGTGATATCCACGCGTCCTGACTCGAACTAGAAAGCCATCAGCACTACCCCTGCCGCCACAAGCAGCGCCGCTGCCCAACGGCGTCGGCCTACCCCTTCATGCAGGAAGAACTTCGCCGCAACGGCATTCGCCACGAAAGTCAACGAAGCCGCGGCTGGGCCAACCAGGCTCACATCGTTCCAGGACAACCCGAAAAGCAAGCTGTAGAAGGAAACGGCCATGCAACCAACGCCGAGAAGGAAATAGCGGTTTCGCAGGATCAATAAAAGCACAAAGGCTAAGCCGCGCCGCTGACGCATTATGCCAAGGTCCCCGATTTGCTTCATGCCGCGCGAAAGCAGCACGTCGCCGGCGCTCGATGAAAGCACGATCGCGAGAATGGCCAGCCAGCCGTTAAGATTGCTGATGGCATGGCGGATCACGAGGCCTCCATCGCAACGCCATCATTCGATCCTTGCCGAGGGCGCCGCGTGACTTCGGGGCCACTGGTGACGAAGCCTACGCCGGCAGAGACGAGTGCAATTCCCAACCAGCGCATAAGACTTATTTTTTCGTGCAAGGCGAAGCGTGCTATCAGTGCGAGCAGCACGTATCCCAAAGAGCTGGCGGGAAGCACATAAGTCAGATCAGCCCATGAAAGCGCGCTCATGTAAGAAGCGAAAAAGCCGAGCAGCAGAAGAATTCCCAGGCCCACCCAGGGATTGGTGATTGCAAGCAGAAGCTCAGAGAAGTGCCGAAGCGAGATATTTCCGACCTGCTTCATGCCGTAGGAGAGCAGGGAATCGCCGACCGGCGCAAACACAGTCACGCCGGCCAGCACTACATACTTGCGAAGAGTCACGGAATTTAAACCTGAACGGTTTCCTGCGGCTGCGGCGCGGAATTTTGCGGCTTACCGTTGTTTTTCTCTTTGACCAGCTTGTTCCGCATGGAGCGCACCTTCAGGAAGGTCTTCGCCTCCTTGTAAAGGCGCTTTCGCTCGCCGGAGTCGAATGCCGCCTTCCGCAGAATGCGGAAAACCGCCTTCGGACGGAAATAGTACTCGTCGTAGAAGCGATGGACCGAGTGCAGGATTTCTTCGGCTGGCAGGCCGGGATATTCGATATGCGCCAGCTGATGCCCGCCTTCATCGACCATGCTGCCCTTGACCATGAAATTGTTCTTCACCGCAAAATCGTAGAGTTCGGTTCCTGGATAGGCATGCGCCACTGAGACCTGAATGGTTTCAACGTCCAGTTCTTTCGCGAACGCGATTGTGTTCTGGATTGTCTCGCGCGTTTCACCTGGCAACCCGAGAATGAAGTCGCCATGGATCACGAGCCCTAGTTTGTGCGCGTCTTTGGTGAACTGGCGAGCGCGCTCAAGGGTCGCACCTTTTTTGATGTTCTTCAGGATCTGCTGGTCTCCCGACTCGTAGCCTACGATCAGCAATCGGCATCCCGCTTCGCGCATCGCCTTCAGAGTTTCGTAGTCCGTGGTAACGCGTGAGGTGCAAGACCAGGTCAGATTCAGCGGTTTCAATTTCGCGCAAAGTTCAACTGTCCGCGCTTTCTGAATATTGAAAGTGTCGTCGTCGAAGAAATATTCCTTCACATATGGCCAATATTCTTTGGCCTTGGCCATCTCGCGGGCAACATCGTCTGTAGATCGCTTGCGCCAGGCATGGCCACTGGTCGTTTGCGGCCACAAACAGAAGGTGCATTGTGCCGGACATCCGCGCGTTGTATACAGCGAAACATAAGGATGAAGCAGAAACGGCACGTTGTAGCGGCGCACATCGAGGTCGCGATGGTAGACATCGGTCACGTGGGGAAGCGAATCCAGGTCTTGAAGCTGCGGCCGGTCGGGCGTGTGCGCCACCGAGCCGTTCTTTCGATATGAGATCCCAAAAATCTCATCGAACGCTTTGCCTTCCGCAAATTCCTTTACTGCGTAATCGAACTCTTTCCGCACCACAAAATCGATGGCGCGTCCCTCGCGCAGACTTTGTTCGGGAAGCACGGTGACATGCGGCCCCACGAAAGCAATCTTGATCTTTGGATTCGCGTCCTTGATCCGCTCGGCGAGACGGATGTCCCCCGGAAAACCAGGCGTGCTGGTGTAGAGCACCAGGAACTCGTATTCCTTGGCTATGTTGATGGTCTCTTCCGCCGAAACATAGTGCGGCGGCGCGTCCAGCAAACGCGCGCCCTCGAGCATGCCGGTCGGATAGGCCAGCCATACTGGATACCAGTATGACTCGATCTCGCGAGTTGCCGGCCAACGAGAACCAGCGCCTCCGTCAAAGTTTTCAAAAGAAGGGGGGTTCAGGAACAGTGTCTTTAAAGGCATAGGGATTAGCTATTTATCTTAACATTCAACAACCTACCGGCACGAACTTACGTACCGAAAGCAGCACCAACGCGGAACGCGGCAGGCGTGAATCGAAGTAGGTTTTGATGCTTTCAGGCTAATGGGCGGCTCAGGATGAGGCAATCTCTTTAGGGCCGGATGGCGATGAATTACATCGAACCGCAGCTTCGGCTGATTTTTCGGCGCCTACTTACCCCCGTCTACCCACGATTCCAGCTCGTCCGTGGCGCGCATCAAGCCTATGCGGGCCCGAAGCAGCTCAAAATGCGCATCCTCGAGGGCATTGTATTTCTCTGACAATTCCGCACGAGCGCTTGCGCCTTCGTTGATGGTTGCGGTCCCAGAATTCATACGAATCTGGATTGCATCAACATTCGATTGGGCAATTTCATACTCCAGCTCGGAAACCTTCTGCGCCGCGTCCAGTTGCTCTATGGACCGTCTTAACTTCAGTGTCTGCTGAGAAACCTGGTTCTTGGCCGCATCGACATCCCTTTTGGCATGCAGAGCTTCAGCGTCCGCCGCTTCCGCGTGCGCACGTTGCGAGGGATTGAAAAATGGGAAGCGGATTACCACTCCAACCGTAGCGTTGTTCCGTTCGAAGCTGTTAGTGGGAAAAAATTGAAGCCAGTTGTTGAATTTCGCCAGAACGGCGTACTGGGAAGCGAAATCGACTGAAGGCCAGAGTGATTTGTGCTCGGCGCGGGCGCGGAAGGTTTGTGCCATTGCGTGCTGCTGGGCGGAAATGACGGCGGGATTTTGCTCTTCGCGGGTTGTCTCGTCAGCGGGTGGCTGAACCATTGGCAGCGCCGGTACGGAATCAGGAGAAGTCTCAATCGAGGTGGAGGGCAGGCCGGTCATTTGTGACAGATTTGCTCGCAAAACCTCGATCGCTCCTTCCGCCTGAACCACGCGAAGATGAGCTCGCGCCGTCACTAATTCAGCCTGTTTTCCCGCCTGCTGGCTGTCAACTCCCGCCTGGACCCGCTGCTGCGAAATCTCCCGCATCTTTAGCGCATCTTCGTATTGCTGATGAAGCTGGGCGACTTCCTTCTCCCACTTCATCAGTTCAAGATAAGTGAGCACGGTGTCCTCGGCGATCTGGCTGCGTCGGTCTTTATTCGATTCTTCGGTTGCGCGATATTCGAAATGCGCAGCGCGGACAAAGTCGCGCAACGCCGGATTGAATAGCGCCGATTGCGCCGTAACATTGACAACCGATGGGGCCGATCCTTCCAGAGACAATGGATATCCCCAGGTTTCGCCCAGGCCCGACCCGACCATGAGCTGCGGCAAATACTGGTTCTTAGCTTCCTTATAGGAAGCAAATGCGCGCTGCTCATCTGCACTGGCTTGACCGGATGACGGACTATGCGCGAGCGCCAGCTGTACAGCGCGTTTCAATGTAATCGTTTCCGCACGAACCGGGGGCGGTGCGGACACGAGTAGTACCAATAGCGGCATGTACAAACACACGCCGGCCAGATGCGAGGCAATTTTCATGGTCCACCTTCGACGTGGAATAAAAGAATTGATTTTACTGAGATTGGATTTCGAAGTTTGTTGGGACGGCTGGAGTGAGGGATCCTCACTCTAACGGCTCATCCGCTGCAACGCTTCTTGCGCTGGCCGGAACTCCCGCGCCATGCTCACTGCCGTTTTATATTCGGCCGCAGCCTCTTCTTTCGCACCCAGCTTTTCGTCCGCGCTGCCGAGCAGGTAATGGACCTTGAATAGTGGCGCCTGCTCCACCTTTTTGGTATTCGAGTTCAGATAGGCATGCAAGAGCTCTACTGCCTCAGGCAAATTGCGCTGCGTATGGATCAAGATTTCTGCCGCGTCCACCAACGCGTCCGGCCGGTCAATTGTGGACGAGCGCACATGTGACAACGCCTGCTCCATCGGACCGAACTGCGAACGGTGCTTGTAGAACAGGCCAAGGTTGAGCCACGAACTCGCACTTCCCCGACTTAGGTTGATGGCTTCGCGATATTCTCGCTCGGCAGTCCCAAAGTCTCCATGCTTTTCGGCGATGCGAGCCAGTACCCAATGCGCGCTTGCCGGGTCGAGCGAGGCCAGCCTATTGGCCTGCTGTTCTGCCTTTTCCCGTCCCCCGCCCACCACGCTCGGAGCTTCGAGGTAAAACTCGGCAAGGTCACTATGGGCATCAATGCTTTGAGGACTCAATTGAACTGCGGCTTCAAACTGTTTGCCTACGCGGCGGGCCAGAGATGCAGCCGTCATGAAGCTCGATTGGTCTGCCTTTTCGCCGTAGATTCTTCCCAGCCACAAATGAAATTGGCCATTATTGGGAGCGAGTGCCACAGCCTTTTCGCATTCGGAAATGCCGGAGTCCCACTGCCCGACACTGAAATAGGCGCGGCAGAGAAGATTGTGGGCCATCGCATCGTTGGGCGATGCACTGATCTGGCCATGCAACGCAGCAATCGCGTCGTCAACTCGCCCATTGGCGATAAGCAAAGGCGCAGTTTCATCTGCACTGGCAGTCGCAATGGAAGCACTAAAGATCCCGAGGACAATGATCGACAACAAGCAACGCATTTATTGCACCACTTTCACTGGAAGATGATCTCGCAAGGGTTTGGAATTTGTGGCACTCAGGGCGACCTTTGCGCCTTCCGGCAAATCGCCGGTAATCTCTGTCCGGGTCAGATTTGAGATTGACGTGCCAACCGTGCGGCGCTCTAGCTCGTTGTTGGTCACGACATAAACATAGGGTTTGCCATCATCGAGCCGAAGGGCCTCGCGCGGAAGCACCAGCACTCCGTTATGCTCTGCGGTCACGATAGCCACGCCCACGTTGATGTTCGGAAGAAGTTTGAGATCTTCGTTCTGCACGATGCAGGTCGTTTCTCCAACATTGCGGGTGCCATGCAGCTTTACTGAGGCAGGAATGCTGCTCACAATTCCACTCCACAATCTGCCGGGCACGGCATCCCAAGTCACTTCAATTTTTTGACCCCGAGTCAGGCGGGCAATGTCAGGCTCGTCAACGTAAGCGCGAACCAACACCTTCGATAAATCAGCTTCTTGCAAAATGAGATCACCAGGGTTTACGTAGGCACCCTGCTTGACCGGCAATGAATAAACCTCACCGGCAAAGGGAGCGCGAATGACCAACTGGCTCAACACATCTTCGGCTGCGGAGTAAGCGCTTTGCGCTTCCGATTGCCGGGCCTGCACGCTCGAAATCTCGGCCGGAGAAAAGCGGCCGTTCTCTTTCGATTCAAGCAACTTGACCTGGGCTTCCGAGGTTGCAAGCTGCGCCTGCGCGCTTCGGACTTCGCCCGGGGAAGCGGCGCCGGTTTTTTCCAGAGACTGCAAGGCGTCGAGATTCTTTTGCGCGGCGTCCCGGTCTGCTCTCGCCTTCACCAATTGCGCCTGCAAAGTGAGCAGCTCTTCCTGCGTGCCCCCGTGCTGGATGGAGTTCACATCAGCTTCCGAGGCCCGAATCTGCGCCAGCGCTTGCGCCGCTTGGCTGCGGGCAGTCGCGGCATCGAGCTCAACCAGAAGTTGCCCTTTCTTGACGTGGTCACCTTCT
This sequence comes from Terriglobales bacterium, assembly GCA_035651555.1. Classification (GTDB taxonomy): domain Bacteria; phylum Acidobacteriota; class Terriglobia; order Terriglobales; family Acidobacteriaceae; genus Gp1-AA145. The sequence goes on along the minus strand of DASRFL010000018.1, from coordinate 22,908 downwards.
TTGACAAGAACTCTTTTCACCGTAGTGCCGGCTGGAGCATGCGCTTCAAAGTTGCTGATTGGCTCGATTTTTCCATTGGTAGAAATCACGCTACGAATACTGCCCCGCGTAACGGTTGCAGTGACGACAGGAACGGAATCATCCCGCGATGCGAAGGATGCCAGCAGAATTACTGCGACCACCGCGCCGGCAGCCCACAGGATCCACTGCCTGCGGGCGAAAAAGCCCGAATTTCGCCCATTTTGAGCCATCTAATTGATATGAAAGTAATGTAACACTTGCGCACCGGACCGAATCGAAGGGCGATTAACATTTTAGATGCATGGGGTTACACAAAAAATTCAGGAAAAGTTGGCGCGCTCTCCCTGGTCAGGCCCTCAACTCTGTTTAAAATGAAATTTCATGCCCAGACAGCCACGCTACACACCGGAACACGCCAAGGCCGGACTCGATTTCAAATTTCCTGAGATTGAGACCTGGCCGAACCAGTTTCCGGGGTATGAGATCGTCATCGACGACCCGGAATTCACTTCCGTCTGCCCGAAAACTGGGCTGCCGGATTTCGGCGTGATTACACTGCGCTACATGCCCGATAAAGTTTGCCTTGAGCTGAAGTCGTACAAGGAGTACTTGCAGTCGTACCGTAACCTGGGAATCTTCCAGGAAAACGTCGTGAACCAGGTACTCGAAGATGTGGTGCACTGGTCAAAACCGGTCTGGGCGGAAGTGAAGGGCGATTTCCGTCCGCGCGGCGGGATTTCGACGGTTGTGGTTGCGCGCTGGCCGCGGCCGAAAGGGAACAGCCGCAGCTAATTCTTTCCTGCGAAACTGCGTGTTATATTCCACTTTCCTGTGGAACAAACCAAGCTCTATCCGTGGACGTCGCTCACGCTGCTGACGACGTTGAATCTGCTGAACTATGCGGACCGCAACGTCTTGTTTGCGGTGCAACCGCTTATTCAGGATGAATTCCACATCAACAAAGCCCAGGTCGGCTTTCTAACCAGCGCTTTCTTGCTTTGTTACATGGTTGCCGCTCCCTTTGTTGGACCATTGGCCGACCGCTATTCGCGGAAACTCATTATTTGCTTGGGCGCCATTTTTTGGAGTGGGCTTACGCTATTGACTGCCGTTACCCACAACTACTCGGAGTTGCTCGTTCGGCACATACTCGTGGGAGTGGGCGAAGCGACGTTTGCCACAATTGCGCCGACGTTCGTCGTTGACCTGTTTTCTGAAAGCAAACGCGGCCGAATTCTTGGCGTCTTTTATTTGGCCATTCCAGTTGGTTCGGCGGCTGGATATTTGCTTGGATCTTATCTCGCGCCGAGCCACGGGTGGCGTTTTCCTTTCTATATGGCAGCTGCGCCGGGTTTCATTCTGGCAATTTCAGTTCTGTTTCTGAATGAACCGGAACGCGGGCGGACGGATTCACTGCATGGAACACCCGAGAGGACAACGATTCTGGGCCTGGCACGGAACCCGGCTTTTCTGACAGCAACGCTGGGTATGGCGATGATGACGTTCTCGCTTGGCGGAATTCAGGTGTGGATGCCCCAGTTTCTCTATAGCGAACGTCACTACTCGCTTGCCAGCGCGAATTTTGATTTTGGAATAATTGTCGTCGTAGACGGTGTTCTGGCCTCTTTGATCGGCGGGTGGCTTGGCGACTATCTTCTTCCCCGGATGAAGAGCTCGTACTATCTTGTGTCCGCAGTGAGCATGGCGCTGGGAATCCCTTTTCTGATCGTCGCGCTATTTGTGCCCGGCCGCCTTATGATCCCGGCCATATGCGTCGCTGCTTTTTTCCTGCTGTTCAATACCTCACCTTTGAATGGCGCAGTCATCAACTCGGTTGACGCTCATATACGCGCAACTGCCATTGCAGTGAATATCTTCATCATTCATATTCTGGGTGACGTACCTTCACCAACCATGATCGGCTGGGTTGCGGACCGACGCAGCTTGCAAACGGGATTCATTCTGCCCGTGATTGCCATGGGATTATCAGCCGCGATCCTCTTCTACGGAATGCGCTTTGCTCCGCCGGTCGCGGTTGAGCCCAAACCGGCGCACGCCCACGCCGGATGAGTTACTTCCACTGGATCGCGGGCATTCTGCTCGCCTTGATTTGGCTCTCCCGCATCATCGACACGTCACTCGGCGTACGAACTCTGGTCAACATTTCCCGTCCAGAGTGGGATCGCAATCCCGCGACTCCGAAGGGCAATCCCAGCGTCACCATCATCGTTCCGGCGAAGAATGAAGAACAGTCGATTGAGCAAGCGCTCTCTCGACTCCGGTCGCTCGACTATGCGAATTACGAAGTGATTGCGGTCGACGATCGTTCGACCGATCGCACCGGCGAAATCATGGACCGCCTCGCGGCAGCATCAACCCAATCCGGACCATGTGGGGACGGGCGTCCCCGCCCGTCCAATGGGACTCTTAGAGTTGTTCACATCCGCGAACTTCCCGCCGGATGGATGGGCAAAGCCCACGCCATGTGGACGGCTGCCAACCAGGCGAGCAGCGACTGGCTGCTCTTTACGGATGGTGACGTTATGTTTCGCCCTGACTCTCTGCGCCGTGCAATCGCCTATGCTGAAGCCGAGCAAGCCGACCATCTGGTAGTCTTTCCGCGAATCATCATGAAAACCGCCGGCGAAAAAATGATGCTGGCGTTTTTCAATCTCATGTTCGTCTTCGGCCATCGCCCCTGGAAAGTTGCTGATCCAAAAGCCAAAGACCACATCGGAGTGGGGGCCTTCAACCTGGTTCGGCGCAGTGCCTACGAAGCAATCGGCACCTATCAGGCATTGAAATTCGAGGTCGTCGATGATATGAAACTTGGCAAGGTCATTAAGAATGCGGGCTTTCGGCAGCGCAATGTATTAGGAGATGACTTGCTCGAGATCCGCTGGGCCCGCGGCGCGCTTGGCGTGATTCGGAATTTGACAAAGAATTTTTATGCCGTGCTGTCGTTCCAGTGGTGGCGGGCAATCGGCTTCTGCATCGCTGCCGTCTTGTTCAACTTGTTGCCTTTCGCCGGAATTTTCTGGGCCCACGGATGGGCGCGAGTGCCCTATGCGATTGTTCTCCTCTGCATTCTGTTTCTCTATATCGGCATGTCGCGTTTTTCGGATATTCGGCCGTGGTACTTTGTTTTGCATCCCGTAAGTTCATTGTTGTTTATATATATTGTGCTGCGGTCCATGTTCTTTGCTTTGTGGAACGGTGGCGTGGAATGGCGCGGGACGTACTATCCGCTCGAAGAACTCAAAAGAGGACTGGTATAAACTCCGCGATTTTTCTCTGTGTAGCTCGGGTCCACTATGGTTGGATTTCAGTCGGACTCCGGATCCTCAATCGGCGCGCCTGCGAGAGTCGGCGTGCCTTTTTTCTTCCGGGAAGTGTAGCGGCTCTTTGATGCGTGCGACGAGCCTGCGCTGAAATGCCCTCGCTCTTCGACATCAAAATTCTTCGGCAAAGGCGCAAGGTGCATAGCCGCGCCGCCCAGCTGCTTTGAATTTTCTAAAATGATTTCCGCGCGATCGTCATACTCCTTTACTTCACCGCGAATTTCGATCATTTTGCCTGCGAGCTCGCGCACATCGCCGATTTTCTTGAGATCATACGGGAAAATTACAACCGTGAAGGTGCACAGGCGGTAGTCTTCGCAGAAGTCGAGATACCGGACGCCGCGATTGCCTTCCTTCACGCGAACAACTTTTCCGGTGACGCATTCGGTTTCGCCAAGATGATTGCGCGCTTGATCAAATGGAATGCAGGCGGCAAAACTCAACATCGCTGTGTTTAGTAAGAGTAACAGGACTGCTGCCAGCCATCGGTAGCAACCGGCCTCGGCTGTCACCGGGTGTCTCATGGGTGGAACAGCGCTTCAGCGCTGCATTGACGGTATTCAGATGATTCCGGCTTTAGCCGCTGAGGTATTTCATTGAGAACGTATTTCCCTGAAACGGAACTGTAAGCAAATTGCTCCGGCGCAGGAACCAAACCGCGCTTCACCGGGTTCTGATGTATGTATTTTGTGAAGCGCTCATATTCGGTCACATCCCTCAACCGGCGATCGTAGAAACTGGTTTGCCAGATATCCCCGCGCAGATTGAAGAGGTTTCCAGCCCGAAATGAGAATGCTCCCTTGATGAATTGAACCGCCTTTTCCAGCGTGACAATCGGGGTAAGTAGCAGGTGAAAGTGATCCGGCATAACAACAAATTCATGCAACAAATATTTATTCTGATCCCGATACTCGAGCAGAGTTCGTATGAAGAGTTCGGCCATTCGCTCACTTTGCAAAATGGCCTTCTTCTGGGATGTAGACGCTGTCACGAAGTACGTGCCGTCTCCGGTTGTGCCCCGATAAGGAATTGTCATAGCATCTTTCGCGCTAAGGCGCGCTTGCATCATGTTGTCTTTATGCAGCGCTAAAGCGCTGCTCCACCCATCAGAACTGCCCGGCGAGGAATTGTACGGCAGGGCAGCGTTTAGGAAAGATAAATCCGAGGAAAAATCGACGAACAATTCCAAAAGGGGAATGGAGGCGAAGTCGATTGGAAAGGTGGCACGGGCCATTGCGCCCGTGCCTGAAAAAAGCTTTAGCTCACCGGAACGACTTCACCGCCGCTGCTTCATCGTCTTTCACATCAAAAACGGTGTAGAGCTTTGTGATCTGCAGCAGGTCATGCACTTTTTTCGTCAGGTTCAGCAGCTTCAATTCGCCGCCCTGGTTCTTTGCCGTGGTGTAGGCGCTGACCAGTTCGCCAATCCCCGAGCTGTCAATGTAGTTGACTTCGCCGAGGTTCAACAAAATCTTCTTCTGGCCCTTGCTGAGCAGGTCCTTCACTGTGTCGCGAAGAACGACGCTGCCCTCGCCAAGGGTAATACGCCCATTGCAGTCGACAATATTGACTCCATCAACCTGGCGCGTGCTGACTCTTAAATTCACTGGGAAGCCTCCTTTGCGCCCCCGGCTTCGCCGTGGACGTGCTTGATTAGTTTTATTTCCGTTCCCGTGCTTGACGGGTGAATCTCAACATTGTCCATGAATGAGCGAATCAAAAAAATTCCGCGGCCCGAGGTCTTCAGCAAATTTTCCGGAGCCAGCGGATCTGGGATGCTCGACGGATCAAGCCCTTTGCCCTGATCGCGAATGGTGATCACCAGATCGTTTGAGGTGCGTTCAAACTCGAGCGCCACCTTCTTTTCGGGATCGTAAGCGTTCCCATGCAGCACCGCATTGACCGCCGCTTCGCGCACAGCCATAGCGATTTGCATGACCTCGTCTTCGCCGAAACCGGTTTCGCTGGCAATGCGGCTGGCAGTTTGCTCCGCTTTATCCACGGTCTCCAGAGTCGAATCCAGATTGTAGGAGAACCGGTTCCCGGCCATATATAAGCGCTTCAATCGTTTTGGCTGACGGCAGACATCGCGGTCCGTGCTGCCAGGAGGGACGTTCCGGGCAGAGTGGTAGTTTGAACCTTCCCCTGTGGAAATGTCAACGGAGGGAGGGATTCCTGCTCTTACTGTGCTCCGCCGCTGAACAGCCCTGCGAGCGAAGAGAAGTTGTAACTGATACCCACTTGGGCACCGACTCTGCTTCCTTGCAGCAGGTCGGTTTTGTTCGACCAACTGACTCCAATCGGAATGTTGACACCACCTGATCCCTTGATCGTCAGCTTGGCTTGAGTCACCCACAACGAGCCTGCGGTTCCAACGAATTCTTGCGTGCCGTTGGGAAGCGGAATATTCGTGCCCGGTGCTACTGTGCCTTGGGGAATATTCAACACTGAGGGATCCGGCTGGTATTGCCAGTATCCCGCTAAGCTGAGTTGAGTTTGAAAAGCGCTGCCATTTCCAGAAGTAGTACGGTCGTACTCTGCGGAAATCTGCCCGTAATGTAGTCGTCCATACTTCGCACCCGCGGGGAGGGTGTCATAAATTGAAAGGGAACCATTAAAGGTCACCATTCCTCTCTCCTGAAAATCACGCGCAAAAATCACCTTAAAGTCGTGTGTGAGAGGCTGGTCTGCCGGTCGGTTGTAGTCGTACTGGAATGTGAAGAGGTTTCCTGCAGCGTTATTAAGCGCGTCAAACCATGCTTTGCGATAAATCGCTCGATTTTGCACTACTTCGGATACGCCCGCCGCCACGGTTGGGTCTTGCACTACTTTTTGCGTAGCCTCGGAGAAATAATCGGCAAAGAAATTTGCCAATGCTATGCCAGTAGGGTCTCGCTGCGCAGCATTGATGATCGCGTCTCTGTCCAAAGTTGGGGCGGTCTGCTGGAAAATTCTAGTGACAACGTCGGTCGCGTTTTTTAAAGCATCGCTTGCGGCGCCAAGTTGCTGTTTCTTAACTTCGTTTTTCCAATTCTCTCTGAAAGTGGAATCGCGTGGATCGAACTTGTTGCGCACTTCATAGCGTGCAGTGAAGAGAGACAGCTTTCCTGCTCCCGTCGGAATGGCTGCTGTGGGAACCTGATTTGAAGTATTCCCGCTCGCCTGGCCACTTGTTGGAACTGTTGTACTGCTCCGTTGAGCCAAGTCGAGCGTGGCAAACAAATTCGTGGGATCTAGAATCCGTCGCTGGAACCACCCCGTTCGACCTTGGTCACATGTCACAGTGCAGTCCGGATCGTCGCCAGTAATGAGGCGAAAAACCTGGTCAGCGTTGGTGCTGAGGGTAGCAGTAGCTCCATTGATCGAGCGAGTCAGAACGCCAGTATCGAGTGCCAACGAAAGCAGCTCTGCACTGCCGGCTTTGGAAACGAGAGATGTTGTACCGCTAGAAGAACTGGCTGGCCCAAGCTGGCGATCAAGTCGTTGATTTCCAGCATCTGCTAATGCGCTCGATGCAGCAGCTTTCGACAACACAGCATTGGCAGTCAGGTAAGGCGCAAGAGCGGTTATGAAATTGACCCTCGCGTCGGGGTGTTCGAGATCAAGATGATTCAGGTCGTTCTTGAAATCTTCCTTACTTAATGTTTTCCCCGATGATTTCTCTTGATTGACACGTGTCTGAAAACGTTCCAAATCTCGACAAAAGGCATGAACTTCAACTCGGTGGTCCTGTCCACACAGATCTAGTGCCACAGCTGTATTCGATTCTCCCCCTTGTCCGAATGCCGCTCCCGGGGTCATGATTCCAACCAAAACTATTAGCTTGAAGAATCGCCGGCTTGTCATTGTTTAATCCTTCCCAAATAGCTCCACAGTTCCAGGATTCTCCCCCAAGTCAATAATTGGGTTCGGATCTGCAACTTGAGCACCTGACCCCGGTTCGACGTCCACGGTTGCGTCGGTGTCGCCCGGCGCCCAGATCATGGCCATCGATATAAAAGAGTCGTTTGGCGGAAGATTAGTCACCTTTACTGCACGGCCGCCACCGGACACGACTAGTGCTCGGCTCGATTGACCGGCTTCCAGCGTGGCCGAATTAATCTGTCCGGAGTCGATGGTCACCGTAAAGTCCGACCCGGTTGCCGCCACAATATCCGCTGTGTCTTCTGACATTAGACCTCCTCATCCCCTGGCTCTAATCCCTATTTTCACTACGGCAACTTACGAGGCACCATTGCGCTCATTTCTTTTGTTTTTCGTCCGGCGCATCACCCGCCAGTCTTAGGTTGACGGCTTTTTGCAGAAGATCAAACCAGAACGGTGCGCCTTGCGAGATTGCCAACGCCGTGACCACAATCCCGAGCAGTTTCAAGAACCACCATGCATACGGGTCAGAACTCTCCGATGCCATTATCATTCGCGGGTCAGCAGCGTTGGCGGCACCTGTCGTTTCCATCGTCGTGAGTTCCGGGAAGCATCTTTTTTGATTTACAGCCGCCTTCCAACACCAGCCGAGCGGGATATTGTCTTTGGCCAATTCCTTTCGCACTTGATCCAATCCTTGGAGAGCGTCGCTATCTGTAGCAGGCTGACTTCCTGCTGCTTGATCGGCTGTTGACGCTGGTGTGCCAGCAGAAGGCGCGTTGTTCGGCGTTGTAGGGTTCTGCGGCGCCGCCTTGGATTGATTTTTTACTTTTTCAGTGGCCGCCGTTGTGATGGCGGCACGCAATGCTGGATCGTGCCAAAAAGCGTTAGCGAGGGAAATCGAGTCAGCATTCACAAAAATGCACAGAATGACACTAATGATCCAGAGCACAAGGTTCGCCTTGCGTTTGTACCACCCAGAAATACGGTCCATAGATCCATCGAACCAGTCCTCGAGTCTCTTCTTTTGTTCGTCGACACCATTGGTCCCGCGAAGTAGTGATGCCAACAGCGTTGCCGCCTTCGAGTTGGCGAATGTCGGGGGGTTGGCCGCGCTCACCTGCAGTACAGCGAGAGCAAATGTGGCAGGCGGGATATATGACGGCTTTTTAGTAAGCCGCCCTCGAGCATTTGGACTGCATAAGCCTGAAATGAGAGGAGTCTTGTATAGCTCCTCCTTACAGCTGGCATCGAGCAGGCCGGCAATACCCTTCTCCAGCGTCTTGGCCCGCCACCGGAATATGTTGGCTATGATCTCCTGGACGGCAGAGCATGCCGCGCTCAACATCAAATAGAGAAAAATCATGCTGATGGCAAGCTCTAGCATGTTCGAGTACATAGACAGATCCTCCAGTCACAGGGGAAAGCGGATATGCACATTTCCAATGTCGACTCGCTGAACAGAGATGAGAGTCCTGAGCTTTGATCGGGCGCAGAATTCATCTGTGACCGTGAGCGACTTCAGTTATGCAATTTTCCTGTTAGCAATCCGAGGGAACCCCAACAACGCGGATTTAAAACGCAGGGGAAGAGGTAGTGCGTTGAAAATCGCTCGAATTATGTCCGCCTCAACATCACCGTGTCAAGGCTTTTTTGTACGGTCCTGTGCAAAACGCTCGTTTGTGGTGCAACCGCTGATCTCGTGATACAAACCTGCGATGCTCTCTCCGCAAGAGGCCAAGGCAAAATCGCCGGCACTCCTTCGCGCCATCGGTCGCTGGAGCCTCACGGCGCTCACCATCAACTGCATCATCGGCAGCGGGATTTTCGGCTTGCCGTCAATCATCGCCGGAACCCTGGGTGGAGAAAGTCCGTTTGCGTGGATATTCGCAGCGATCGCAACTGGCCTGGTGATGGCCTGCTTTGCGGAAGTCTCGTCGCGTTTCGATCAAAGTGGCGGCGTTTATCTGTATTCGCGAACCGCTTTTGGACGAACCACCGGAATTGCGGTTGCATGGTTCGGCATTCTGGCGCGCATGACCGCTATTGGCGCTAACGCGAATCTCTTCGTCATTTATCTCGCCGAATTCTGGCCGGCGGCGAACCATGTATTGCCCCGAATTCTCCTACTCACAATTCTCTTTGGATTTCTAACCTGGGCGAACTATGTCGGCGTACGCAGCGGGACAAGGCTGAGCAATTTTTTTACGGCGCTCAAACTTGTTACCCTAGGGACCTTCGTAGTCGGCGGCATCGCGCTCGCAGCCGGTCACCATATTCTCACTGCTTCTGCGCCAACCGGACCGCCCGGCAAGTGGCTGCACCCGATTCTGCTGCTGATGTTTGCCTATGGTGGATATGAGACTGCACTGATGCCCGGAGGCGAAGCCAAAGATCCGCGACGTGATTATCCGTTCGCCCTGTTTGTCGCTCTCCTCATCTGCACAGTGGTGTACACGATGGCGCAGTGGATTGTCATTTCGTTTGTGCCTGTCAATGCGATGACTGATCGGCCCATTGCCTCCGCGGCCCAGGCAATGATTGGACCCTGGGGTGGTGGGTTGGTCAGCCTAGCAATTCTGTGCGCAACCTATGGATATCTCAGCGCCAATATTCTCGGCTTTCCACGAATCCTATACGCGCTCGCAGAGCAAGGCGACGTGCCCCCCGCATTTGGGCGAATACACACAAAATTTCTCACGCCACACATTTCAGTTATCGGTTTTTCCATCGCCGCGCTGGTCTTCTCGCTTGCCGGAAGCTTTCAGTGGAACCTGACCATCTCAGCCATGTCGCGATTGGTCTACTACGGCTCGGTATGTGCGGCTTTGCCAGTTCTGCGTCGCAAGCCGGGCGTCCCGTCGTCACTCTTCCACCTGCCGGCCGGGAATGTGATCGCTGTTCTTGCCCTGGTAGTTTCGCTTTTGTTATTTCCGCACTTGAACAGATCGGGGACGCTGGTGATGGTGCTCGTTGCGTGCTGCATCGCGGCGAATACCATGTGGGCGGCAAAAAAAGGAAAGCAGAAATTTGCACCGTGAGGATTTGCCGCTGTCGGAACTTGTGGGGACGAGATGCGCGCGCCATCCAGCCGGGACGGGGTAAAAGGGTGAGTCGCCGGCAGATGACGCGCGGTGTACGTGTTATTGGAATCGTCCGGCGCAGTGCGGCTTAAGTAAAGCGCCAACAAGCGTCATCGATTACCCACATACTCCAACAGCGTCACAAAGACAAAGGGGCGGCTTGCGCCGCCCCCTGAGAAGAACAACCAAGCTCACAGCATCGCTACGCTATCGACGTGGATCGAATCTCCGCTCACCTTGCCGGTCACGGCCACATGATGGCCTTCGTGCCCGGTCAACGCGTCCGGATTGTCCACCGTCAAGACCTTTTGATCGCCATCGGTTACCACAACCATTTTCGCCCCGGCTTTAATGCACTTCTTTGTGCACTCTGCGGCCTTGGCATTTGCGCCCTTTGCGCCGCACTTCGAGTCGGAGACATATCCCTTCACCGTGGTTGCATCGTCGGCAAATGAAACTCCGACGAACATGAACATCACTGAAAGCGCCAGACTTGCCAGTAACAGCTTTCTCATGACAAATTTCTCCTGAAATAAGCGGCAAAGCCGCAATTCACAGAACCTGCGAGCATCTCACTCACGAAATGTCTGGGAGCGGGAAAACCGCAATTCGCCGGAACTATACCACAACACAGGTCGCAAGTTGTAAGCAGGTTATCTCCTGGCGGAGTGATTGCCTGGAGGCGTAGGCGCGGCAGGCTCAGGCGAAACGTAAATTACTTCGCCGGGGCGCGCATAGTGAAACTGCTCACGGGCTTCCTTTTCGATCCGCTGAGGGTCAGATTTTAGTTCACTGACCTGCTTTGCATAAGCATCGTTCTCTTTCTGCAGGCCATCAATTTGCTTTTGCAGGCTCTGATATTCCGCACGCTTGGTCCGATAAACTGCCATCCCGTTTGCGCCAAACATCACGTGCAGAAAAAGCCAGACCGCCAGAACAGCGACTGCTCCGGTAGCGATCCGCCGCCGTATGGCATACATGCTTTGCAGAAAGGGTTCGACTTGTGCACGGGTTCTTTGAGCCAAGGCTTCAGCGTGGTCCGCACCCTCGGTCAGCGTCCGCAACCGCTCCTCGGGAGGGGGAAGAATCCGGATTTTTGGCAGACCTACTCGAAGATCCATTGCTTGGCGGCGGCGCTCAGTTTTTTCAGGTCCTCGGCGCTGGGCGCTTCAGAATAAACTCTGACCACTGGTTCGGTCCCGGACAGGCGATAACAGACCCAGGACCCGTTTGCGAGCACGAGCTTCAGCCCGTCCTTGCGCACTACCTCGCTCACGCGCTGACCGCAGAAATCCCGCGGATCAATGCGTAACTTCTCAGTAAACTTGCCCTTCACCTCGGGGGTCAAGCGGAAGTTCTCGCGCGTGGGATAAAAGGAACCAACTTTGGCAAACAGGCCTTTCAATTGCTGCCCAAGTGATTTTTTTCTTTGCGCCACCATTTCGCAGCAAAGCAGTCCCGCGAGAATGCCATCCTTCTCTGGAACGTGATAGCGAATTGAAAGACCGGCACTCTCTTCGCCGCCGATCGCAATTTTGTCCTGCTTAATCAGTTCGCCAATGTACTTGAAGCCGACAGGGGTTTCGTGCAGCTCGACTTTGTGGAATTTCGCCAGCGCGTTAATGAAATTCGTGGTCGCCACCGATTTGCCGACGCCATTCTTCCAGCCGCGGCTTTCGACCAGGTAGTCGAACAGCAAAGCAATGATGTAATTCGGCTGCAAAAATGTGCCGTCTTCATCGACAATGCCGAAGCGATCAGCGTCGCCGTCCGTGGCGATTCCGATGTGAGCTTTAGTGCCACGCATTTTTATGCGCAAGGGTTCGAGCAGATGATCGTCAGGCTCCGGCGCATGATTGCCGAACAAAACATCGCGATAGTCGTGAACCGTGGCGACGTTTACGCCAGCGTCGCGCAGCAGGGAATCGGAGTATCCGCGTGCTGCTCCCCAAAGGGGATCAAAAACTATGCGAATTCCGGCTGCCTGAATAGACTTCAGGTCGATTATTTCCTGCAGCCGCGCAAGATAAGTTGGTTTCGGATCGAGCCCCTGGACCGCGACTTTCCCATTTGACGACGAAGGCGCGTTTTCGCCTTGAACAATTTCTTGCTCGATTTGTTTTGTCACTTCGGGCAGGGCCGGCGCGCCGTCCGGCGTAGAAAATTTTATTCCGTTGTATTCCGGTGGATTATGGGAAGCCGTGAAGTTGATGGCGCCATCCGCTCTCTCGTTGGTGACCGCGTAAGAGATTGCCGGCGTCGGGGCGGCCTCGCCGATCACCAACGGCGCGATGCCATAGCTCGCCAGGATTTCCGCGGCAATGGAGCAGAACGTCTCGCCTAGAAAACGTGGATCGCGGCCGACGATCACGCGAGCTCCGTCGGCCTTTTGCGACTTCACGTATCGTGCAATGCCATGAACAGCACGGCGCACGTTCTCGAAGGTGAATTCTTCCGCCATCACAGCGCGCCATCCGGATGTGCCAAACTTGATTTGCGTGGGCATAATGTGGCTTCTGAGGTATCGAACTGGTTGTGGAGCACGGGTGTCGTAGACCGTGCAGGCGGCCTACCCTTTGATGCCTCAACTTCGACCGCGACCGGAAATTATATGACAGACAAAGTGCTCATTCTGACAACAGTGGGAACCGAAGCCGAGGCGCGAAAGATTGCAGAAAATCTTGTCGATCAGCGGATGGCGGCCTGTGTAAATATTGTTCCGCGAATTCAGTCTGTCTACAGGTGGGAAGGCAGGGTTGAGTCTGCGGAAGAACTTCTCCTTTTGATCAAAACAACAAAGGCCCGCGCCGCCGGAGTGCAGACTGCGGTCCGAGAGTTGCATTCCTACGATTTGCCCGAGTTCGTTGTGGTCTCGATGGAAGATGGAAGCGCAGAATATCTGGCTTGGATCGATGATTCTGTCCGGACGGCGATATAGTGGTTTCTCATGATCGCGGATTTTAAGAGATGCGCTGTTGTCTTCCTGCTTCCTCACTGGCGATGGGCGATAATCCGGTGATGGCAACGCGCGACTCCGCAGGAAAATTAATTATCGTCTGCGGCCTGCCCGGCTCGGGGAAGACAACGCATGGAAAAAAACTGCAGGCGGAATTTGGCGGAGTTCGCTTCGCTCCGGATGAGTGGATGAATGCCCTCTCGCTCGACATCTGGGACGAGTCACTTCGCGGCAGGATCGAAGAGTTGCAATGGCAACTCGGGCAACAACTACTCACTGCCGGCATGACCGTAATTATTGAATGGGGTACATGGGGACGCTCGGAGCGGGATGCTTTGCGGTTGCGAGTCCGAGAATTGGGGGCCTTCGCTGAGTTGCACTATCTCACCGCCCCGGTCGACGTCCTATTCGATCGCATTCAACGGCGGCGAATGGAGAACCCACCCATCACACGGGCCCAACTCGTGCAATGGTCTGAGATATTTCAGCAGCCGACCCCAGACGAGATGGCACTTTTTGACAAAGCTGTAACCCTAGATTCGAACGAGAGAGTTCAGCAGCCTTAACGAAGTGCTTGGTCCAAATCGGCAATGATGTCCTCTACATCTTCAATTCCCACCGAAATCCGAACCATGCCGTCGGTGATGCCAATAGCGGCGCGCCCTTTTTCGCCGAGTGCAGCGTGCGTCATGGTCGCGGGATGCGAGATCAGCGTCTCGACTCCGCCGAGCGATTCTGCGAGCGAGCAAACTCGAACCCGCTTCAGAATTCTGGCGGCGTTCGCGCGCGAGCCGGTTTCAAAGGTGATCATCGATCCGAAGCCGCTCATCTGCCGCTTAGCGAGTTCGTGCTGCGGGTGATTTTTCAAACCGGGGTAAAAAACCTTCCTAACCTTCTTGTGGCCGGCCAGGAACTCTGCCACGCGACGGCCATTGACATCATGCTGCACCATGCGAACCGCCAGTGTCTTCGTTCCGCGGAGAACTAGCCAGCACTCGAATGGGGAAAGAATCGCTCCCGCCGCCTTTTGCAGAAACGCAAGCTGCTCCGCCTGCTCTTTCCTGGTACAAACCACAACGCCGCCGAGGCCGTCACTGTGACCGTTCAGGAATTTTGTAGTCGAATGTACCACCATGTCGGCGCCAAGCGCGATCGGCTGCTGGAAAAATGGGGACATGAAGGTGTTATCGACCACCAAGTCAATTTTCTTGCTCCGGCAAATGCGTGAGATGGCGCGAATGTCGCTGACCGTCATCAGCGGATTAGTCGGCGTCTCCACATAGACCATGCGCGTGCTCTTGCGAATGGCGCGCTCCACATTCTTGGCGTCAGTTGTGTCTACGTAAGTGAACTCGAACCCGTAGTTGCTCAGAACCTGGTTAAACAGGCGCGGAACCCCGCCATAAAGATCATGTCCGCAAACCACGTGATCGCCGGATTTGAACATGGCGCAGATGGCATTGATCGCCGCCATGCCACTGGCGAAGACACGCGCTGCGATTCCCGCCTCAAGCGAAGCGAGGTTGGTCTCCAGGCGATCGCGAGTCGGATTCGAAACCCGCGCGTATTCATATCCCTTGTTTTCGCCGAGCCCCTGCTGAACGTAGGTAGAACTGGCGTAGATTGGGACGTTCACCGCGCCGGTAAGTGGATCAGGTTCCTGGCCGTCATGGATGGCGCGGGTGGAAAAACCCGCGGCTCGTGAATCGTGGGCCGTGGGTCGGGAAATTCGTCGTTCGTCATTGGTAGTCGGTCGTTGGCCGGATTTTTTCATTAAGTTGCGCGGGCGAGACGCCCGTGCCCCATTGTAAGTTTCTACGAGCGACACTGTAGCTCGAATACTGATTGGCGCACAACTCACGACGTGCGACGCACGATGTTCTTCACACTCCGCCCTCAAAAATCTTCTTCGATAAATACCGTTCTGCTGAATCCGGAATCATCGTGACCACTCGTTTCCCCGCGCCCAATTTTTTCGCAACCTGCAATGCTGCGAACACACTTGCTCCGCCACTCGATCCCGCGAGTACGCCTTCTTTTGCCGCCAGAGCGCTGACAGTGTCAAATGCGTCCTTGTCGCTCACCATAATGATTTCGTCACAAACCGAGCGATCGAAATTTCCGGGAATGAAGCTGGCGCCGATGCCTTCAACCTTGTGCGGCCCCGGCGGACCACCTCCGAGAATCGACCCCTGAGTTTCCACTGCCGCGCAAAAAACCTGTTTTGATTTTTGCTTCATGTATCGCGCAACACCGGTGAATGTTCCTGCTGTGCCCGAGCCGATCACCACCGCGTCAATATCGCCTTCCATCTGCTCGAATATTTCTTCTGCCGTGGTTTGAAAATGAAATTCCGGATTAGCGGGATTGTCAAACTGTCCCGCCATAAAAGATCCTGGCGTTTTCTTCGCAAACTCCTCCGCACGGGCGATGGCGCCCTTCATTCCCTCGGCATCCGGCGTGCGGGTCACAGTTGCCCCCAGCGCTTTCATGATCTTCACTTTTTCTTCCGAGAATCGCTCCGGCACAAATAGCGCAACTTTGTAGCCGCGATTCACTCCAATCAGCGCTAATCCGATCCCCGTATTTCCCGCCGTAGCCTCGACGATTACTCCGCCAGCTTTCAATCGGCCGTCTTTTTCCGCACGGCCAATGATTCCAATGGCAGCGCGATCTTTTACACTCCCGCCCGGATTCAGATACTCAAGTTTGGCGAAAACCGCAGCCGAGTTCGCAGGAACCATGCGCCTGAGCCGCAACATTGGGGTTTGCCCAACGAGCGCGGTTATATCGTCAGCAACTCGCAGGCAGGACTTGGAAGAGGAAGGCACTCTACAGGGTAAGGAACCAGGCGGAGGGCGTCAATTGATGCAATTGAATCATTGAATCAGCGGATCCTTGAATCTCGGCGGAGATAAATATCAGAATTCGATGATTTAATCCCCCGATGATTCAATGATTCAATCTCTCCCTCCCGCTCCTTGCTGTTCCTGGCCGGGATAGTAGCCGCTGCGCGTGCGCACGGTAAGCTTCTTGTACGGCTTGGCATGTGCATCGACGTGGATGGTCCTGAATCCGGCGACACTCTTCGGAGTCGTCGGGCTATAGGTGATGGTGTACTGATTCCGAATATCCTTGGCAATCGAGCGGCTGATATCGTCCACCTCATCGAGCGTTGGTGGGAAAAACGCTATACCGCCCGTGCGCTCGGCAATCAGTTCCAGGGCGCGCTTCGCCTTTCGCGACTTTTCTTCTCCGAGTAGCCCAATGCAATAGACAACCGGCCCGTTTTCTTTCTGCAAGTGCTGGATCGCCTGCTCGAGACTTTCTTGGCTGGCGTCGTCCTCGCCATCGGTCACAACAAAGAGCGCTTTTCGTTGTAACGGGGATTTCACCAGTTCATCAGCCGACGCGACAATGGCGTCGTACAACGCCGTGCCGCCACGCGCCTCAACGTGTTCCAACGCAGCCTGGAGCTTCTTGATATCAGACGTGAAATCCTGGTCAAGGTAGTATTCGTCGTTGAAGTTGACAACAAATACCTGATCATCAGGATTGCTGGCTCTCACCAGATTCAGCGCCGCTTTGTTCACGGCATCGCGCTTCTCGCGCATGGAACCGGAGTCGTCGATCACAATGCCGATGGCTACGGGGAAATCTTCCTGGTGAAAATGGCTGATCTTTTGTGGCTTGTCGTTCTCGAAAACCGTGAAATCGGTTTTGTCGAGATTGGTCACCAGATGATTTCGGTCATCGACCACGGTAGCGTGCAGCGTGACTTCGCGGGCTTCTGAACGGAACACGAACCCGCCGTTTTCCGAACCAATGGGAGCTTGCCCCTGGTCCGCCTGCCCCGGCGTTGCGGAGCCTGGTTGCGTAGCACCCGGTTCCGTGGTTCCCGGCTGTGCTGACGGCTGATTGGCCGCCGGTGGCTGGTTCGAAGCTGGAGCCTGGCCCGCCGGCTGACTAGTGGCCGGTGTTTGAGAAGTCTGATTGGCGGCGGGTGCCGTAGAAGACGGACTGGTCTGGGGAGGTGCGCTTTGAGCAACCGCGAATCCGGCCATCATGACGAGAGCAGCAGCTACTCTGCTAAGCGCAGCACTATTGCGAGGAAGCGTAATACCCAGTTCTGGCATAAACATGGAGCGGTGGTAGTCCTTTGGGCGGCAGTAGCTTCACCTTTATTTTATGCCACTTGCCGTCGTGCCCTGGGTTCTTTGGACGGTATCCGAGTACATATTGGTTGCGTAGCTCAATCCCGATTTTTGTAGCCACGTCGGCCAGATCATTGGGGTTATCGATGGTGAAAGACCGGCCGCCGCTTAAGTCAGAGATATCGCTTAAAAGAGCCGGCCCAAGACGTTCCTCTTCGGTCTGGAAATAATGATCGTAAATCCCTATGGAATAGATCATTACGTCGGCTTCCTTCACCAAAGACTTGATCTCACCTTCGGTGTAACGGCTGTGATTGTCGCCGCCGTCGGAGATGATCAGCAGTGCCTTTTTGGGATATTTTGCTTGCCGCATCTTGCTTAGGCCCAGATAAATGGCGTCCAGCAAGGCAGTTCGTCCCTTAGGGACGGTAAATACCAGTTTGCTCTGCAGATCATCAACCGACTGGGTGAAATCCGATACTTCCTCCGGCTTATCAGCGAAGGTGATGAGGAAAAACTCGTCCTGGGGATTGGCTGTCTTGAAGAATTCAATGACCGCTTCGCGCGCCCGTTCGATCTTGCTGCTCATGCTGCCGCTCATGTCAAAGATGACGCCCAGCGAGACCGGCGCGTCTTCGCTCGAAAAATTCCGGACTTCCTGCTGCTCTTTGCCTTCGAAGACCTGGAAGTTTTCTTTATCGAGCCCCGTCACCAGCCGGTTCATGGGATCGGTCACGGTAACCGGCACCAAAACCAGATTGACCTTTGATTTCACCAGCGGACTGCGTGCCGGGGGTTTTTCACCTTCCAGAATATTCTGTTGATCGAGTTTAGGAGCTTCGACGCGAGGCTTTACGTGGATGTCATCGACATCTGAGGTTTGCGCAAATGAAAACCCTGCCAGAAGCAGAACGACAACGCAGAAGCCGACCGAGCGAGCACAGGAAACCTGTAGGCGGTGAAAGGGTAGTACGGGGAACGAGTTCAAAGCGCTGCGGGTTGAATCCCAGGGTCGAGAGGACCCGCGCCCATTTTGGCGCGCCATATAATCCTCGTAATTACGCAGGATGTTATCACACGTTTTGGCAAGCCGTGTTAAATGTTTGTCAGTTTCTCGCCTGACGAAACTTGGATTCCCGTCTTGTGCAAAAGTTTGTCCATTGCACCTGTCTAAGGCGTTCGCAGTCCTCGGTCTCCAGGCATGAAACTTTTGCTTGGTACAATTCTCCAGCTCGCTAAACATGGCCCACATAGAACCCTTTCGCGCCTTCCGCTACAACACCGACCAAGTCGCGCTCTCGAAGGTTGCGACCCAGCCCTATGACAAGATCACGCCGGAAATGCAGGAACGTTATTACGCTGCCAGCCCTTACAACCTGGTCAGGATCATCCTTGGGAAGCGGCTCGCCAACGACGGACCTGGCGAGAATCCCTACACCCGCGCTGCGGCTTCTCTTCGCCAATGGCGTCAGCAGGGCATCTTGCGCCAGGACCCCGAACCTTCCATTTATCGGTATGTCCAACGGTTTCATTCACCCTCATCGCAACGGAATAGTACCGAGCAATTTGAACGCCACGGGTTCATCGCTCTGGGAAAAATCGAAGACTATTCTGCCGGGGTCGTTTTTCGTCATGAGTTGACGCTGGCCAAGCCAAAGGCTGACCGGCTGGACCTGCTCCGGGCCACCCGCGCCCACTTTGGGCAGATCTTCATGCTTTATAGCGACCCCGAAGGTGATATCGACAAGTCTCTGGCTGCTTCCAGTGCGCCGGACATTGAGATGAACGATGAGTATGGCGTTTCGCATCGGGTCTGGAAGATGTCCGATTCGGGAATCATCGATGGGGTGCGCGAGAAGATGCAGGATAAGAAGCTGATCATCGCGGACGGTCATCACCGCTATGAAACAGCGCTTACCTACAGAAACGAGCGCCGAACCGAAAACGGAGGTCAGGCCCAAGCCAGCCCGCTGCTCCCCTATGAACTGGTGATGATGACGTTCGTCAACATGGATAGCCCGGGATTGCTCATTTTGCCTACACATCGTGTTGTTCATGGTCTGCCTGACTTCTCAGCCGATCAGCTTCGCAGAGGCGCTTCTGAATATTTCAGCGTGGAAGAAGCCGACGCTGGCATCTCTCCAGTACGTGCGACCGCCATGCTCAGGGAAGCAGGCCACACCGGAACCGCGCTGCTGGCAGTTACTCGAGATCGGGTTTTCCTGATGAGCCGGCCGAAGCCCGCGGCGTTCAATTTTGGGAATGTCTCAGTCCGGCAGCAGATGCTTGATGTGGTGCAACTCCACAAATGCCTGCTCGAGAGCGTATTGGGAATCTCAGAAGACGCCATCCGGAACCAGACCAGCGTAACTTACATTCGCGATGCCGCTGAGGCCATGAGCCTCGCTCGTTCCGGCAAAGCAAATGTGGCATTCCTCATGAATCCGGTCCGCATCCAGCAGATGAGAGATGTTGCATTCGCCGGCGAAGTCATGCCACAAAAATCTACGGATTTTTACCCCAAGCTCCTAAGCGGATTGACAGTGTACGCGTTGGAATAGTTAGTTTTCTCCGATCTCGTTCTAGCCTCTGTGAACTCTGCGGTTTAAGGTTTTGCGCATCGGATCTGGCGCGAGATTCGCGAGTTCTTTTGCGCCTTACGAAAAAGCTTTTAACCGCAGAGCCCGCCGAGCAACAACGAAGGCCGCAGAGCCCTCCTGCTAGAATTTCCGAATGTTCTATCGTTCCGACAATCGCTCCCCCGACCAACTGCGCCCAGTCAACCTTGTTCCTGATTTTGTTTCCACGGCCGAAGGATCAGTGTTGATCGAAGTCGGCAATACGAGAGTCATTTGCACAGCGTCGGTTGAAGAAAGCGTTCCGGTCTTCCTTCGCAACAGCGGCAAAGGTTGGGTGACGGCGGAATATGGTATGTTGCCGCGTTCGACTCTGACCCGCACTCCACGCGAGGCAGCGCGGGGCCGCGTGGGCGGACGGACACACGAGATTCAGCGCTTGATTGGTCGATCACTGCGCGCCGTGACCGATTTGCAGCGGCTTGGCGAACGCTCGGTTCTGCTCGACTGCGACGTGATACAGGCCGATGGAGGCACGCGCACGGCTTCGATCACCGGAGCCTTCATCGCTTTGGGATTCGCTTTGGAGAAGCTGGTCGATGCCGGCACTCTGACCTCGGTACCGCTGAAGGACTTTGTAGCCGCAGTGAGTGTTGGCATAGTAGATGGCGAGCCGCTGCTCGATCTCTGCTACGAAGAAGACTCTCGCGCCGACGTTGACATGAATGTAGTCATGACCGCGGGAAAAAAGTTCGTGGAATTGCAATCCACCGCCGAACACCAGGCGTTTGACGAAGCGCAACTGGAAAAAATGATGGAACTGGCGCGTCGCGGAATTCAACTTTTATTGGCCAAACAACAATCGGTTTTGAAAAGCTTGGCGCTGCTTCAGTAGAAAGATTCGCGCAATCAAATCTCTCTGAGTTCCATTTTGGGAATTTACCGCCTACGCAGAATTTTTAATTGCGATCTGCCTCTATGCTTACATCAGGTGATCACCTGATTTTCTGTTCCGTTTTCGTAACAAAAAAACTTTTGTTGTTGCGAGGCGTCGCAGGGATGGCACTATCTGCGTAGAAAACAGACTTGCCGGACATGCCGATCGGCGCTAACCCCTCGAGGCGCCGAAAGAGAGCATGTCCGGTGCTCGACGGCCCGGAGACCCTCCCCCGAGTTTCCGTGGATCAGAGCGAGTTGAGACGCGGTGTTTCTATCGCGCGGATAAATTCAGCATTCCATCAACTCACGCTGCTTTCCCTTCCACCGCTCGTAACAGCGCCTCGGGACCCTCCACTCCATAGATAAGTCCATCGACGTTGCTGGGAGTTTCGGAAAACGGCGTGTTTCCAATCACTACGACTCGCCCATCGGGGCAGCGTTTGCGGAACTCATCGATGAGTTCGCGGCTTCCATCGGGCGGAAGAGAGTAGCAAAGCAACAGCGTCCCGCAATCGGTGTTGTTCACGAACAACAAAGCTTCCTGAACGTGTGTCGTGCTGAACACTCGATAGCCGGCGGACTCAAGAATTGCCGCACGAAGAAAAAGAAGCCGCGGAAGTTCGCCGACGGATATGACGCTACGCTCGCGATGGGTTGTGGACATTGGAAACTGCCGAAGGAGAGATGCTGCTGAGCAAACGTAGTATGAAGACTGCGAAAATGAAAGCGCCAACAAGCGCCACCACCGGTTGATAATTTGCAGCGTCGTGCTACGATAAAATCCTCGCACCCGAGCGGGAGTAGTTCAGCGGTAGAACGCCAGCTTCCCAATTTTTTCCTATCAAGTATTTCAACAACTTAACAGGTCTTGGGGTTGCCGCTAAGTACCTGAACATACGTAAAACGCCTACATCATTGCGGGTCCCATTGCGGGTGCTGCATTGCGGGTTCCATTGCGGGTACAGACATCCAGCTTTTGGCAAAGATTCTGCTGGATGTCTCGCGTAAACACTCGCTCAAAACGAGGTTGGAAGCCTTACATTGCGGGTAGAGTAGTTCTTCAGCAGCAGGCTGGATGTCTAAGCCCCAGTGAGGGTGAAAGTTCTTGCCGACGGCGATGACCGGCACCGCGAAGTTGTTCACAGCCGCATCATCGGTGCGGAGCCTTGGGCTTCAGATTCTCCGAGACACCTTAGATATCTGCGCGTCTAAATATTTCCGCAGCTTCTGTCGAAGATCCTCTTCTGTCTTCCACTGAATGAACCGATAACCTCTGGCGTTTTCTAACGCTTGGCAAGGCGGATTGATTTGCGCGTTTTATTGTTTATGGCTTAACCCCTGGACAGAGACCTTTTGCATCATAGTATGTACGACATTTGTAGATGCGTACCAAAGTGTTGCAATGTTGGATAGAGCACGAGTGAGTGGTCTGCAGTCCTCAACGTCTTTGTTCCGCATTTTTCACTCAAACGCTGAATTGCGCTAGCCATTCTGCTTCTTATCTTGCGTTGACGTTTAAATCCAAAGCCCCCATGAGGTCCGATGAAGAATCCGAGCCAACACTCGCCCGAAACCGTGGCGCGAATGAGAGCGAACTCCGAGGCCGCGAAGAAACGTATTGCTAAGTTGAATGCCGAACACCCGGTACGTGAGCGGGCACGAAAGATTCTGCCTCCGAGAACCGGATCCAGTCATGAACGTTTTGCAGAAGCAATCGCTAGGGTCGCCCAGGAAGCTCGTGTGAAGCTGTAGCGAAGACTCGCCAATATTTTTATTGTGCGGACTTCCAGGCGTGGAAAGATTTATCGATTCGCGACGATGACAGTTTCGGTATCGAGATGACCGAGCAGGCCTCCGGCAAACTTCACATCATTCATGAGCTGACCATGGATACTGACGAGGCGCTGCTGTTTCGGATTAATCCATATTTCGCCCTGCATTTCTTTCAGGACCTTTGCCTCGCGGGAAGAGCTT
>DASRFL010000017.1:0-4023 GCA_035651555.1 Terriglobales bacterium | reverse complement strand
TCCCTACACCTCCGATGACGTGGTCTTCGCCAAGCGCCTGCTCGAAGTGGGGGCCAGCGCCATCATGCCGCTCGGCGCGCCCATCGGCAGTGGACTCGGCATCCAGAACGCCGCCAACATCCGCATTCTCCGCGAGGTTGTAACCGGAGTCCCGCTGATCGTCGATGCCGGAGTTGGCACGGCCTCCGACGCGACCATCGCGATGGAACTCGGCGCCGATGCCGTGCTGATGAACACCGGTATCGCGGGCGCCCACGATCCCGTGCTCATGGCCGAAGCCATGAAACACGCAGTGCTCGCCGGACGCCAGGCCTACCAGGCAGGACGCATGCCGAAGAAACTCTACGCCACCGCCAGCTCCCCGCTCGAAGGAGTGGTTCGTTAGCTGTCGGCTGTGCGCTGCTCGGCTTCGCGGGGGTTTTGTCTTCTTAGATACCCCTCCCCCCTGTTTCCTCCTAAATCTTTGAGTTCATTGTGCCCTTTTTTGGGGCACAGTGAAAATCTTTGAGTTTTCAGGAGTTAGAGCAAAATATTCAAAATACAGTTCTTACCCATGAGCTTTCAGGAACGAGGTCCAAGCTCCGAACTTGTTTTTCTACACGTCTCCCTATCCCGAGTATGACTGATTCGATCGGGTGAATGAGACACATTGGGCGACGGAATTTTTCCTTGGCGTACGAGAAGTTAACAGAGAATTCCGGCGTATGGGCCTTGACAGCTTGTGATGCTCTCGCATGCGCATGCGGACTAGCTTGGTTCGTCCTAAGCTGACATACTCCCGAAGATGCACGAAGCCCGTCCATTGGGATATCCCCAATAGCCCAACGCTTCGGCGCAGGGATCAGGTGGGACGCGGGAGCGAGTGCCGTAAGGACGGCTGAGGTGATGAAACCGATGATCAGGTTAAAACGCACATCCCTGGTGATTTCGGCGGTGATGTTTGCGTGCCTGGGTGTCCTACCCAATGCGGGCTTCCTGGGATTAGCTCAACGAAAATCCTCCGCCCGCGCCCAGGAACGCATACAAAAAGAGGTCCGCCACCGGCTGATCATGCTGCCCTACCTCGGCGTCTTCGACAACCTCACGTACAAGATCGACGGCTACAACGTGACCCTGGGCGGCGCGGTCAGCAACCCGACGCTGAAGTCCGACGCCGAGCGTGCGGTCAAGCACATCGAAGGCGTGGAGAACGTCACGAACAACATCGAAGTGCTGCCGGTCTCCCCTATGGACGACGGCCTGCGCCGCCAGCTCTATCGCGCCATCTACGGATACCCGTCACTGCAGAAGTACGCGATTGTGCCGATCAAGCCCATCCGCATCATCGTGAAGAACGGACGAGTCACGCTGGAGGGCGTCGTCGATAGTGAGTCCGACAGGAATACCGCCTACATCCGCGCCAACGGCGTGCCGGGGGTGTTCGAGGTGAGGAATAATCTGACCCTCGCGAAATAGGCTTCGGTCAAGAATCAACCTCAGCCGACACCGGATCTTCGTTGTGGCATTCCTGACCTCTTAAGTCGCATCCTTACAAAGGCTCTACCGATGCTCAAGGTTGCGATATACTGCAGCGTCATACCTCCTAAAACGATGAAATACCTATACATCGATAATTTTCGCGGGTTTGCGGAAACACGAATACCCATCTTGGACGTCAACTTCCTTGTTGGTCAAAACAGTACGGGCAAGACCTCTGTATTGGGACTTCTGAAATTGATGTCAACGCCCAGATTCTTTTTCAGCCAAGCGTTTGGAGATGACCAATTTAGCTTCGGCAACTTTTCTGACATGGTGAGTATCCATTCCGCCGACCAAAGCTATTTCCGCATTGGATTAGTTTGGGATCAGCAAGCAAAAAGAAAAACCGACACATCGGCGAACGGATTCCTTATGACTTTCGTCGAGCATCAAGGCCTGCCGAGGTTAGCGACATATACGTTTTTCGGTGGTAAAGGGGACACTGTTTCTCTTCGCTTTAGCGGTAATCGAGTTCTGTACAAGTCCGAGAAGGGTAATATTCCGCCTGTCTTCACGGCGAAAGATATGGTGTTTGGTCTATTACCCTCTTGGATAGAAGAGCACAAAGGTGATAACGGAGATTACAACAAATTAGAAACACCGCGTGGCTTTCCCGAAGGAAGAATACCGCTTCTTCTTGCCATGTCTCTTGTCAGTGAGGTCTCCGAAAAATCACGGATCGAAAATAAGAACTCGTTCGAAGTACACCTGCCGGATGTGCCTTTTTCACCGGAGATCGCATGGGTTGCTCCCATAAGAACAAAGCCGAAGCGTACCTATGACGAACTTATGCTTCAATTCTCTCCTGAAGGTTCGCACACCCCGTACCTAATAAGAAGGATGCTCCATACGAAAACTGCGGCAGCCAAGTTCCGTGAAATCGTAGAGCGAGTAGGAGTCGCAAGTGGCTTGTTTGAGGGGGTACGCATTCGGAGCTTCGGACGGGGAGCGACTGCTCCGTTCGAGGTAGATATCGTCCTGGACGGAAAGGCACTGAATCTAAGTACCGTAGGTTATGGGGTTTCGCAGTCGCTGCCGGTCTTGGTCGAGGTGCTAGCAAGACATAAGGGTTCTTGGTTCGCTATTCAGCAGCCCGAAGTACATCTGCACCCGCGAGCTCAGGCAGCCCTCGGTGATCTCTTCTTCGAAATGGCTGTCACTGAGCAGAAATATTTCCTCATCGAGACTCACAGCGACTTCACTATTGATAGATTCCGCATGAATTACAGAACCAAGCGTTCAAGCAAACCTGACAGCCAGGTTCTATACTTCGAACGAGTGAATAAACAAAATACTGTGTCTCCATTACCCATTGGAAGTTCAGGCGAACTTTCCGCTAATCAGCCTGAAGGATATAGAAATTTCTTTATAAAAGAAGAGCTTCGGTTGCTGGAGATCTGACGCAGAATGTGTGTTGTAATTGACACTTGCTGCTTGGCTCAGGTTTTCGACCGCGATAATCAGTACCACACACATTTTGCGCCAATTTTACAGTGGGTCACCAAGGGCAAAGGCAGAATCATCTATGGGGGAACGAAGTACAACACAGAGCTTCGAAGAGCGGTGAAATTCCTCAGAGTGATAGTAGAACTTAATAGAAGCGGCCGCGCTATTCGGATGGATTCCGCGGCGGTCGACCGAATAAGCACGGAACTTCGTACGATCGTATGTGACCCCGCATTCAATGATGAGCATTTAGCCGCACTGATAGTGGTGTCCCGATGCTGCATAATCTGCACCAATGACATAGCTGCGATGCGATTTCTTAAACGCCGGGACTTGTATTCTCGCTACGATGTTGACCGTCCGAAGATTTACTGCAAAAAAAGACACGAATGTTTGTGTTGCGATAGATACCTTGCACCGGTATGTCGTTGACCTTCTTTACCAAAGCGAGTTCTCGGCTCCGTTGTCGCATTTGACGGATCCACGTTCCCAACTCTACGCGCTTTGGTGGGAATGGCCTTCTAACTCACTGTTCGGACTTTAGACGGAATTCCCCAGCGCGCCTACGCAACCAGTGGAGACTCGGTATCCTTCGAGATCTCCGCGACGGTTTTGGAGACTCGCTCCGGCCCCCCGGGCGGACCCATGAGATGGATGAAGATCGTGGCAGCTCGTCCGATCTGAGAACCTTTTGGAATTTACCGGGGCTGGCCGGTGAACTTACAAGAGTACAAGAGAGAACTTGAGAGAAGTTGCCATGTAATGAGTGGGTTCAGAGCCGCTGCAAAGCTCATCGGTTATACATCGAACGCTCTTTCGGTAACTTTGGTCACTTGTCCGGAAACCAGCAATGCCGGAAGCTGTAAGAAGTTTTTTCAGCAGGGTCGAATTACTGATGACGGATCGCAAACCTCCCGCGAGTGCGGACTGGACGCACCTGCTGGCCGACCCCGACCTGGTCAGCCACCTGGGAGAATTGCTGCGCACCTACCGCGAGGCGCCGCCTGACGGGCGCGAGCAGGCTCTGCTTGCCGCCATGCGCTCCATCAAAGCCAAATC
>DASRFL010000016.1:0-275615 GCA_035651555.1 Terriglobales bacterium | reverse complement strand
ATCTGTGTACGAACGCGCTGCTGCTGAAGGAGAAAATCGGACTATTTCAACCGAGCAAGTACCTGACATTTTCCGTACACATGGATGGTCAGAAGGAACACCATGACTTTTCTGTGTGCAAAGAAGGCGGCTACGACCTCGCGCTGCAAGGAATCAAGGAGGCGGTGCGGCGAGGGTTCCGGGTGACCACGAATACAACTCTATTCGACGGCGCCGATCCAAAGAGTGTGCGAGCGTTCTTCGACGAAATGATGGAAACCGGTGTTGAGGGAATGATGCTCTCGCCCGGTTACTCCTACGACAAAGCTCCCGACCAGCAGCACTTTTTAGGGCGCGCACGGACTCGCAAGTTGTTCCGCTCGATCTTGGCGAATCGCAAGAAGACCTGGCGCTTCAACCAGTCAGTCCTGTTTCTCGAATTCCTGATGGGCAAACGCCACTATGCCTGCACGCCGTGGGGCATGCCGACGTACAACATCTTCGGCTGGCAGAAGCCGTGCTATTTGCTGCAAGACGGCTATGCAGATTCGTTCGAAGAACTAATTCGCGAGACCGAATGGCAGAACTACGGAACTGAATCCGGCAATCCGCGCTGCGCGAACTGCATGGTGCACAGCGGCTACGAAGCCTCAGCCGTGAACGACACCTTCGGCTCTCTGCGCGGATTTGTGGACACGGTGAAAGCGACGTTATTCAATCGCTACGAAGATCCCGGCGCTTTGCGCCTTCTGGATGAAATTTCATCGCAGCATGTGAACCCACTGGTGCAGATCGAAACGCAATCGTTGGAGGAGACGCGCGCGTAGTCGATCGCCCAATCACTCGGGGGCACGCCACTTGAGCCCTGGGAAGCGCGCGTAATCTCGATCTAACGTAATCCACTCACAACCAGATTCGATAGCCAGCGCTGCTAACCACGCGTCAGGCACCAAGTTCCCCCGCGCGTCGGCCAGCTTACATAGCCGGCAGAAGATTGACCAATGCTGTTGTCCAGGTTGGATGACATAGCAGTGTGGCTGGGCCAGCAAAAAGCTGCAAAATTCGATTGTCTCGTTAAGTGAGCTTGGGCGAGCGAAAATTTTGGTATGAGTGACAACGCGAATGACCGCACCTAAGACCTGCGGCGAAATGCCGTAACGCGATTCTCCATTGAGAACCCCCTCCAACCAATTGCGGCATAGGACATGATCGCCAGTATCAGCGCGGAAAGCATTGATCAATACATTTACGTCTGGAAGAATCACAAGCCGTTCATCCGGTCCTCGAGATCGCTCGCGCGGTTCAGGTCAACACCGGGCATAACGCCGCCCGATGCCTTGGAGATCGGCACCTGCACACGTGCACGTCGAGGCAGACGTGCGGGATTGGCGAGGACGAACTGAAGCCCCTCCTCAATCAGCGATGTAAGAGTTTGACCTTTTTCCGCTGCTCTTTTTTTGGCTTTTCGTAGGAGTTCTTCTGAGAGCCGAACCGTGGTTCGCATATGTCAAAGCATATTGATATGACATTTATATGTCAAGCTGAACACAATTCTCGGTGAGGAGGGGAGGGACGGCGCTTGGAAAAGCAATGAAATAGAATGTGAAGACCATGAGCGTACCCCAACGAGGCATTACCAATCCCGAAGAGCTGGAAGTCGCACCCGGACGCGAGCGCGAAAACCTGGAAGGCTGGATTCCGCAGCTAGCCAGCGATGAAGAAGTCCGGCAGGCGCTCGAAAAAGCTTTCGATTATCGCGGCGACGTGAGCATCACGTTGAAGAACGGCGAAAAGATTGAAGGCTACATCTTCGACCGCCGCAGCGGACGAACTCTCGGTGATTCACTCGTGCGCCTCTATCCGAAATCAGGCAACCAGAAGCTTTCGATTTCTTATGCTGACATCTCGGCTCTGGCCTTTGGCAAAGACACCGCTGCCGGAAAGAGCTGGGAGGCGTGGATGAAGAAATATCGCGAGAAGAAGGCCGCCGGCGAAAAGAACATCGGATTGCACCCGGAAGCATTGGAGTAGCCTGCGCTCCGACCACAAGGCCATTGCTGTTCCTTGCCGGACAAGGTCGGACAAGAATGCCCGACCCACACGACTCTACTCCGGCACGAACACGATGCACACCGGCGCGGGCACTTTTGCGACTTCACCTTCAGACTCCAGCTTCCCCGTACCCGAATCAATTTTGAATCCGACGATGTTGCCGCTGTTCTGATTGGCGACCAGCAGGCGCGCGCCCGAGGGATCGATCGCGAAATTGCGCGGTTCCTTGCCTCCGGTCGAAATCCGTTGAACGAAAGTCAGCTTGCCGGTTGCCTGATCAATTGCAAAGACGACGATTGCATCTTCGCCGCGATTCGATGTGTAAAGGAACTTGCCGCTGGGGTGGATCACAATCTCGGCCGCGGTATTTTCGCCGGAGAATCCCTCGGGGAGCGAGGGGATTTTCTGGATTGGCTGGAAAGTCTCATTGTCGTTCTTGAACACCGTGACCGTGGCATCCATCTCCCCCAGCACGTACATGAAATTTCCATCGGAGGAGAACGCGACGTGACGCGGCCCGGTACCGGGCTCGAGCTTTGCCGAGAAAAAGTTTGTATTGTCAGGTCCGCTGGCTTCAGAACTCAGTACACCCTTGGCAGCATCGAATTTGTAAATCAATACACGGTCCAGGCCGAGGTCCGAAACATAGGCGTACCGGTTATGCGCTGAAACTTCGATCCAGTGCGCGTGCGAATGCTCCTGGCGCGCCTTGTTCGGGCCTAGAGTTCCCTTGTCATCCTGGACGGACGAAGCTTCGCCGATGTGGCCGTTTGCCGAAATCGGGAATACTGCGACCGTGCCTCCCGTGTAATTCGCGACCAACGCGTATTTACCCGTGCGATCAAATGAGATGTAGCAAGGGTCGGCGCCGCGCGAAGCAACCTCGTTCAGCTGCCTCAATTTGCCGCTGGCCCGGTCGAGCGCAAAAGCAGTGACTCCGCCGCTGGAACCTCCGCCGTAATTCTGCAGCTCGTTCACTGCATAAACGAATTTTTTGTTGCGAGCCACGGCGAGAAATGACGGGTTCGCGGTTTCCGCGGCGACTCCGCGCGGCGCGAGCTTTCCCGAGCTTTCGTTGAACCGATACGCGTAAATACCTTTGCTGCCGGTGTCTTTGCCATCCATGGTCGTGTAGGTTCCCACCAGGACGAGATATCTCACCGATTTTGCAAATGCCAGGCCGGTCATGAATGAAGCAACCAGGAAAATCGTGCCCAAATTGCGAAGTGTTGTTTTAATCATGTTTCACTCGAACTGGAAAACGTTTGATTTTCTAACCGCGGCGAAGGCCCACTTGGCAACAACCGTCGTCACTTCGATTTGGCCTTGCCGCCGACATGTGCTGCAAAGCTTAAGTTCCCGATCAGATCGTTAACTTCGTCCTCGCTTCCGCCAATAAACGTGAATGAAACAATATATCCCTTCTCGATCATGGAGAGGGACGTTTGATACATGGTAAGACCGCCGCGTGGCTTGCTGAAGTCTCCCCGCACGAGCGATTTAGTGCCGACCGAGAACATGTAGGGATCGCTCGAGGGTTTGAACCCGCGCTGCTGGGCGAGTTCGTTGATGGCGCCGAAATACTCGGCTGCAGTCTTGATTCCATGATAGTTCGCCTGCGGCTCGGCCGCGATTACTACCGCGGAGTTGACCGTATCTCCGGAAGCGCCAGGAGGCCGCTCAAAAACGGCGAGCAAGGTTTCAGAGCCGGATGAACTCGCGGGCTGCTTGGCGTTGGCGTCATCCGGATTGGGTTGTCCGGGCGCAGATTCTTCCTGCATGTCAGCCGTGCGATCAACCCACCCGAATGGAACTTTGTAATTAAAACCAAAGCGGGGACAAGGGAGAGTTTGGTTGATGAGGGGGCCGCAGGGGGATGACGCTTTCTGAGGAGGCTTAGCTTGTCCCATCACCGATGACGGAAACACGCCAGCGACGATCCCGAGGAGGAGCAGTGCAGGTCTCACCACCCAATCGTACCTGAGTTGCATAGGTCCTTCGACTCCGTGAACCGATTCGCAAGCGAATCAGTTCACTTCGCTCAGGATGACAGGTTGGCCACTTGGGCTCTGGCGGCTAGGCGGCTCTTGCTCCCACCGGCTGCGTACAGTGCGCACAGCGTCGCGCGTCAATGGGAATTTCGCTAAGGCATTCCGGACAGCGCTTCGTCGTCGGACTCGGCGGAGCGTCCGAGCGGTGCATGCGCGCGATCAGCATATTCACCGGCGTGACGACGAAGAAATAGACCGCCGCCGCAACCAGCAGGAACGAAATCGCGGCGTTGATGAAGTCACCGACGGGAAAATGCGTACTGCGGATGGTGAAGCCGAGATAAGAGAAATCCGGCTTGCCCACAATGGCCGCAATAAACGGCGTAAGCAGGTCTTTGGTGAAGGCCGAGACCACGGTTGCGAATGCGGCCCCGATGACCACGCCCACCGCCATGTCGACGACGTTTCCGCGCAAAACGAACTGCTTGAATCCGCTTAGCATAAGCGCCTCCGAGTAGGCAGAAAGGGTATTCCTCGGAGTGGCAAACGTCAATTGGCCGGAAAGGCCTCCCAGGGTCAACTCTGGCGGTTGCCCCACCCTTGTCGCGCAGCTCTGCGACAGGGTGGGGACTTTGACTTTACTGGCCTCGGAAGGTTTCTGCTCAGCTATTGCTCAATTGTGTTGGGCAGTAGCGTGGCCTGCGGACGCACCGTGCGCAGAGAAAAGTCCACGTTCCGCTCCTGATTAAGCTTTACCGTCTGCGACAGATCGACCATAGACAGCGCCAACGTCTTTTGGGAGCCATCCTGCTTGACGCAATGGAGATCCGAACCTTCAATCCAGTAACGGGTCGCAAGCACCGCAGCGCCGGCCTGAAGCGCGATCACTGTCACTTGGCTGTCATAGACCGAAGCACGCGGCTGTTGCATGTACGTCGCGCTCCGAACAATCGGCTGACTCGAGGGAACCGCCAGGTCCGCCCGGTAATCTACAGCCGCCTGATTATGCGATGAGTTGCCGCGATACGCGCTGGGGCGGTAGTCCGGCATCGGCACCCCGTTGTGTGCCACGGCGAACGGCACTTCCACATCTTCCATCAGCCGCAGGGTGAGGCGGTTCTCGCCCTTCAGCGTCGGATACGGTCCGCGCGCGGGCAGGGTCAGGACCTTGATTGGCCAAAAGATTGGCACGGTCCAAAGCAGGGCATCGCGCGTGGGATGGCCTTTGCCCTTGATATCGCCATGGGCATCGACCTTGTTATGCGGCGCGCCGACGATCTTGGCCGAAAGCGGCAGGACCTGTGCGCCGGGCAGGATCATGCGGTCGAATTCGATCGCCATCCAGCCTTTGCCCCAGAAGTGGCCGGGTGCTTTGTAGTCCTGCAGATGTCCGCTGAGTTCGGCTCCACGGGGAAAAACTGAATGCCCGAAGGTGCCGAGCGGGCCGAGATTGCAGAGCACGGGATCACCAACCTGCGCGGTCTTGGGCGAGAAGTTGACCTCGTCCATGGTGCAGTGCAGCAGAGTGCCGGCGGGGATCAGATCGCGTGCGGCTTGAGCGGAGAGAGTAAAACCTAGAACGGCTGGAACGAGGAGCAACAGAAACTTCCGAGACATGGTGGCCTCCTAAACAACAGACTAAGTTTTAGGAGCACACCCCATTCTCGGAAACCGAGATGCAGGATTTTAGCACGGAAAGGCGGGGATGAAACGCAAAATTAGGACGATCTGGGTCATTTAAGTCCTAACCACTTGCGATTGAGCGAAAGACGTCAAGCCGTTGCGTTTTTAATGAGTTAGTTCGGGTGCAAGGACGGCGAAGTGCTTGTCTCGAGCTTTCACCTGAATTGGGTGCTCAGCATCGGTATGCTGGCTCTGGGCGGAATAGACGACTTCATTGAGCTGAGCAAGGTCATCGTTCACCCGACGCATTGCTGAAGCAATTTCCTTATCGCTTGCAGCGTCCAGAACTCGACCTCCAGTTAATTTTGAAAACCACGACAGCGTGGCATTGCCGCGCCCGCCACTTTGACCGCTCCAAAAAGCGTAAATGCGTGAGCGCGACTTCAGCACCTCGGTAGCTGTTTGCTCGCGAGTTATGCGACTTGAATTATCTTCGCCATCGCTGAACACGAACATCAACGGTAGAGCCGAGTTGTCGGGGCCGGCAGTCTTGTCCATTTGCTCAGCACAAGCCGTCATAGAATCATAAAGAGCTGTGGTGCCTATTGGCGTGACTTGTGGGATCAGCGACGCAAGATCATGTGGTTGGCTCGTCTCATTGGTCGCACGAGCTGTTTGATTGAAAAAAACCATTCGGCCGCGATCAATACCTGGCTGAATGACTTGCGCGAGCAGCGCAGTGGCTTGGTTCTGCTGAATGTGGAAACGACCCGCTTCGGATTTACTTACGTCAAAC
Organism: Terriglobales bacterium; assembly: GCA_035651555.1. Lineage (GTDB taxonomy): Bacteria > Acidobacteriota > Terriglobia > Terriglobales > Acidobacteriaceae > Gp1-AA145. Next base: position 269,174 of record DASRFL010000016.1, on the reverse strand, counting down.
AGTACGCAGTAGTGAATTGGTTGCCGGGCTAATTTCCTGATACTGGCAATCGCTACATCCTTACCATCTTCCTTAATTTCAAGATCTGATGGTTCAAGTGTCGCAGCCGAGCCGTCTTTACGTTCGGCAACCAGGATCAAAGTCCGCGATTCACTAGGAGTATTGGAAGGGACATCTTGCTGCGCGAACAAGCGCGCACAACAGCATTGCAACAGCCATAAGGTGAGGAAAAATCGCATGCGGAAAAAATCCTCAGATCCGCATCGGCATCACGATGTACCGGTACTTGTAGTCTTCGCTCTCGGCGGGGCGGAGCTGGCCGGCGGACTGGGCATCCTTGAGTTCCAGGCGAACGTCGCCGTTGCCGACCGCTTTCAGGAAGTCGGTGATGTACTGGGCGTTGAAGCCGATGGTCAGCGGCTCGCCGTTGTAGTCGGTTTCGATCGAGTCTTCGGATTCGCCGGTTTCGGTCGAAGATGCTGAGAGCTTCAGCTCGCCTTTTTCCAGCTTCAGGCGGACGGCGCGCGAGCGCTCATCGGCAAACTGGGCCACGCGTGAAATTGCCCCTGCCAGGTCTTCTCCATGTAGCGCGATGCTCTTGCTGTTGTCCTTGGGAAGCACGGCCTCGTAGTTCGGGAACTGCCCGGTGAGCTGGCGAGAAGTCAGAAGCCGCGGCCCGATGCGGAAGAAGAGCGTGGATTCATCTTTTGCGAAGTCAATTGTCTCAACGTCCTCCGCGGCATCCACCAGAGTCCGCAATTCATCCATGCATTTCTTCGGGACCAGCGTCTTCAGTTCGCCGGAAACGCCTTCAAACTTTTCACCGGCCCTTTCAACGTGCGCGAGGCGGTGCCCGTCAGTCGCGACCATGGTGATCGACTCGGGCTTGAGCACCATCAGCGCGCCATTTAGCGTGTACCGCGATTCTTCATTAGCAATTGCAAAGCTGGTGCGGGCGATCATGCCGCGCAGGACCTGTGCCGGAATCTTGACCACGCCAGCGGTCGGAAATACCGGCAAGCTGGGGAAGTTGGAGCGCGCCATGCCGACCATCTTGGTATTCGACCGGCCACAGCGAATGCTGACCCAATGATTTTCGAGCAGCTTGATGGTGATATCGGCGTCGGGCAGGAGCTTCACGTAATCGTGCAGCTTTCGCGCCGGAATCGTACACGAGCCTTCCTTCTTCACCTTCGCATTGCACGAGGTGCGCAGGCTCAGGTCAAGGTCGGTCGCCGTAAGCGATAGCCGGTCACCGCCGGCTTCGAACAGATAATTCGAAAGAATGGGAATCGTCGTCTTGCGCTCGACTACTCCCTGCGTCGCTGAAAGCTCACGAAGAAGTTCGAATTTGCTAACGGTGATTTCCATGGTGGCGGCGCCAACTGTGGGTGCGATCGCTTCTACCGGCATAAGTCCCTGACCCCTGCTACTTCTTTTACTTCCTTATATCAAACCAAAATCAATAAAACCTAGCAGTAACCGTAGGGCGTTCGGAAAAGTGGAAATTTAACTCAAGTGTAATACTTTGTTCAATTCCCACCCTGACCTTCGTGTCCAACATCAGACCCGAATATTGCTGAGAGCGCACTACGCTTTCACCCCATCTTCAATTCGGGAACCGCTCTTTCACAACTTCCACAAACCACCCACAGCCAATGTCTTGCAAGACTTAGTCCAAAACTGGAAATCGTTACCGGAATCGCTGTTTATCCGCCTAATTGCTCGGTCAGCTTGTTCAGCATCCTGTTCAAATCTTTGTCGGATTTGCGAGTCTCTTCTATCTTCTCGACCGAGTGAAGCACGGTCGTGTGGTGCTTGCCGCCAAATTGACGTCCGATTTCCGGCAGCGACGCTTCCGTCAGGTGCTTGGCCAAATACATCGCAATCTGCCGCGGATAAACAATCGCACGCGAATTATTTTTTGCTTTGATCTCGAGCAAACGTAGCCCGAATTGCTCGGCCACCGCTTTTTGGATCGACTCGATCGTGACCTTGCGCGCCTGCGAGTCGATGAAATTTTTCAGGACTTGCTGGGTGTACGGCAGCGTGATGTCCGTGTTGGTGAGCGAAGAATGCGCCACCAGGCGAATCAGCGCGCCTTCGAGCTCGCGCACGTTGGAACGAATATTTCCCGCGATGAACAGGGCAACGTCGGTCGGAAGCGTGATCCGCTCCTGCTCCGCTTTCTTCTGCAGGATCGCGACCTTAGTCTCGAGGTCTGGCGGTTGAATGTCAGCGATCAATCCCCACTCGAAGCGGCTGCGCAACCGGTCTTCAATTTCCGCCAGCTCTTTTGGCGGACGGTCACTCGCAATCACGATCTGCTTCATCGATTCATGCAGCGCATTGAAAGTGTGGAAGAACTCTTCCTGTGTCCGTTCTTTCTGCGCGAGGAACTGGATGTCATCGATGAGCAGCACGTCCACGTTGCGAAACTTGTCGCGGAACGTGGTCATCTTGTCGTAGCGCAGCGAGTTGATCATCTCGTTGGTGAACTTCTCGCTGCTCACGTAGCAGATGGCCGCCTGCGGCATCACGCGCTTCACTTCATGACCGATCGCCTGCATGAGGTGCGTCTTGCCCATTCCGACCCCGCCATAGAGGAACAATGGGTTGTAGGCCTTGGAGGGGCGTTGCGCGACGGCCTGGCAAGCAGCATGCGCAAATTGGTTTCCGCTGCCGATCACGAATGCGTCGAACGTATAGCGCGCGTTCAGTTGCGCCGCACCATCCCAATCGAAACGCGCCTGCGAACCTGCAGCTACCGGCGCAGAAACCGCAACCGGCGCGGAAAGTCCGCCGTCGTGACGCACTGGAGTTGCTGCCGGATCGTCATCGGGAGTCACGAACTCCACTTCCCGATAATCCATGTTGAGGTTGTCAAGCGCTTCCTGAATCAGGTCCGCGTATTTGTCGCCCACGTGCCGGAATTCCGCAGTCGGAACGCGAACGTACATGATTCCATTACTGGTGTGACTATAGCGAGTGGGTTTGAGCCAGGTGTCGTAAGAATGCCGGTTGATTTTCTTTTCGAGCGCATCGAGAATGCGCACCCACGGATTCGGAGCAAGTGTAGGAGTCGGAACGGACATATAAAATTGACTGCGGAGCCGCTGGCTGGGAACAGCGCCTTGGTTAACAGATTACCTTTACTGATTCGTCTTTATTGCCAGAGAGAAGCTTTGTTCAACGAACTGGCGCTTGCCGAAATCAATCGAACAGAGCGTCATGCTAGCACAAAAAAAATCACTTTGTGGAAATCTTTTTTTAAAAATTCTTGCGAGGGAAAATTTTTTAACCGCGCCGGAAAATTCCTGTCAAGTAGCAGAGTTGTTAATGCCGCGAGAGTAGTGCAAAGCGAGCAGTCAGCAATCAGCCGCCAGTACTCAGGGAATGTCGAGTCTCGTGAATCGGCTCTGAGAACCGGATTTGCGGGATGCTGCGGATCTGCGGAATGAATCTTTGATATCGACGTTTGTGCGTGAGAGACGATCCTCCGCTCGCACGACCTTATCACGATCGCGAGAAGAAATCGTAGCCGTGTCGCTGCTGCGTGAGCGCAAAGCCGTAGTAGGCGAGGAGACGCTCTAGTCGCGAGCCGACAGAAGATGGCGTGACTACAAGGCCGACGTCGTACCTGTGCAGTTGCTGCAACAGGAGCGCGCTCTCGCGCTCCGAAGCGCTCCGCCCAGAGATCAGTTCCCGCAACTCACGTCGCGTGTTTGCGTCGTCCGACGCGAGATGCGCTCCCATTTCGGCATCGTAGATTTCGCGGACGCTGACCAGGGGCACGCGATGAACAAACGTCGCAATCCAAACCGCGAGATTTTCCGGAGCTAGCGCAGTTGTGCCCGACGGAGTGGCGGCGATTATCTGCCTGGCGATTTCGTAATCGGGATCTGTGACTTTCAAAGGATGGAACGAATAGCTCACTCCATTTGAAGGCGAAAGGCTGGAGTATGGAGCCAGGTAAACAAGGCCCGCGACTAGCACGATCACCGCACACGCCGACCCGCGCTTTCCCCATTTCTCATAGACAGTTTGAAATGCGTTTACGCACGAAGTCGCGACGATTCCGGCCACCGGCACGCACCAGAGCAGCCGCCACACCGCATCTCGCGTTGTGAACCGCGAGAGAAATTTGAAAGTAAAGGGATTGAGTGCGATCAAGAAATATGCCAGCACCACGACTGCGAGCAGCCGCCGCAGTCCGCGATTACGCGTGAGAAAAGGCGCGACGATGAGTCCCAAGAGAAAAATGTATTGGGTGTGCACAGCAAAAACGCCCATCACTGCGAACGAAGCCCTTGCCGGAAGCTGCGCAAAAGCTTTTTGCAGTTGGCCGAAACCATGAGAAACGGCAAGCCCACATCCCAGAGGGTAGGCCGACGGCAAGAAAGCGATCAGTGCTCGTTTGCTCAACCCTCTGCGCCATCCGGCCAATGCAGCGATTGCGAGCGCGAGCGGGGAAACGAAAATTGCAGATGCAGAAACGCCCACACAGGAGATTGTCCCGGCAGCGATCTTAGTCCAATCCCAAATGCTGCCCGTTTCCTCGTACTGCCACGCGACGGAAAAAAGAAGCGGAAGGCCGATGCTGACCAGAATCGCCTTGCCCTGGAATAACCTCACGAACGCAAAGTTGCCGAAGCCGCGGAAGTCTGTGGCGAGTGAGAGTGCGATCAAGGAGAATAAAGTAGCCGCGACCCAATGTTTTGGAGACAGTATTCGCATGAGCATCGCCCACGCGATCGGTAGAAGTGCTGCTAGTGCGGTTGGAACCACAGCGTGCGCCCAGAAAATGGGCTGACCGCCAAAAAGACGCGCGAGAAGGCCGATCAGCAGTTCGTACGACTCGACAGCATAGGAAGGCAGCATCGGCGGCAGTTTGCCGTCGCCATAGATCACGTCATGGGAAAGAACCGGAAGCTGAGGATGCGCTACGGCGTCGGCAGCCGTGCCGACATAAACCGCGTCGTCGATATCGGGACGATGCGCGAGGTAAGTGAGAAGAGGTGCAACAACCACCATGCCGAGCAACAAGACTTTCTGGCCACGGGAGCTGCTAATAGGAAATTGGAGCGCGTAGCTTCCAGCAGACTTGGCGAGCCCGACTACAAGAAGCACCACGCAGCCGATCCAAAAGGCCGAATAACCGGCACCCAACCTATAGGCCAACACAAGCGCTGCAGCAACCGCGATTGGAATCCAACTCACCGGCTGGGCAATGGCTGCTTCCTGTGCTCGCGGTTCGACAGGATACCGTCTGAATCGTGAAACCAGGATTCCACATGCAAGTCCCACTGCCAACGCGAACGGCCCAATCCTCGACAAGGCGACAAAGGACAAATGGAAGATCACACAGACGTGGCAGGCCATCGTCCAGAAGGCGAAGGCAAATGTGGCGCCCACCGCAACCGTTGCCAAACGGCCCCATGCATTCTTGGCGTGATCGCGCGGCGATGATACGGCGGACTGGCCGGCTGCGGATTCCTGTGCTCTACCATGGCTCGAAGCAGTCATAGTTCCGTTGTCTGACGATCTTCCCGTCTTTGAACTGGAAGAAGATGGCGGAGTGAGCACGCATCTGGGACCCGACTGACAGGCTACCAAAGGGTAGTGCCAGTATGCCGGTCCAGAGGACCTCGATCGACAATTCATCCCCGTCCACAACACAACCCTTGATCTCATAGCTCTGACTCGACAGCAGCTTCCGACCCTTCTCGAACGCTTCGGTCATCCTGGAGACTCCAGAGCAAATCCTGTTCGGATAGATTCGATTCGGAAGTTGCTCTAGAACGGCATCAGGAGAAAACAGATTGATGATCCAGGCGAAATCGCCGTTCTCAATCGACTTCAGGGAGTGTTCAATTCTTTTCAAGTTCGTAACTGAATTCATCATTCCAGAGTTTACATCGGGCAAATTGTAGACAAATCCCGATCACTCATTGAATGCGAATCGAAAGCGCAAACTTGTGATAACGCCTGGTTACAACAGTGATGTTTCCATGCCTTGCGGGTTCCCTGATAATTCGTTCCATGCCCCTGCGCCTCGTTCATCTTCACTTGCCGCACACCTGGCAAACACGTGCGCTCCCTCACGTGTTCATCCGTAGCGTAATGCTAATACTCTGGCTGATTCTCCCTTCACTCTCTATCGCACAAAGGGAAAGGCAGATCGCTAAAGAGGAAGTCGGGGCGTGGCTCAATCAAAAGAGTGACTGTCCGGCGGATCCCCTCCCCTATTTTTGGAGGTTCGACTCCTTTGATTTCAAGGGCGACGGCAATCGAGAGGTAATCGTGGTTGCATCGACATGCATGACTGGGACGGCGGGGCCTGATATTCATTCTGTTATCGCACGTGATCGTGAAGGAAGCCTGGTGGAATGGAAGATTGCGGAAGCAGATCGCAGCACTTACGACAATCTTTTTGGAAACAGGAACTATGACCTAGCAGTCAAGGACGGTACGCTTGTCGCTACGTTTGAGGATGACCCAGACCGCGGAACAGCACCGCTCGTCATCAAGTACAAGAGAAACGGAGATGCTTTTGAAATTTCATCGATCACGAAGACTGGAGTCTTCCCTACGAGTTATGATTGCGCTAAGGCTGTTGTGGAAGTAGAACGCGCCATCTGTCACGTAAGATCTCTCGCCAGCCTCGACCGGCAATTAAGCACGCTGTACAAGTCAGTGTGGTCAGGGCTCTCCATTGGACAACAAGAAAAGCTCAAGTCTGAGCAACGAGACTGGCTCCGACGACGGGATCGAGAATGCGAGCCCTACAAGGGCTGGATAAGTTGTATTGCGGGGATGTACCAGAACCGCATTGCGGAATTAAGCAAGCGTATCGCGTCACCACAAAAGGAGATACCCCCAACACCTTGACCGTCGAGGCCTGCTTTGCTGGTATCACTCATTAGATAGGGTGACGAGGCTCACCTTGCGAGCCAAAGCCAGCAAACCTAATGTTGACGGTCCCAACCAGGACATTCAGAGACTCGCAGACAAATGGCGCCCGTTTCACCTAGTTCTGGCATCTCTGGCCCACTCTTGGAAATCGGCCGCATGGGATGAGGATGTAACGCCGCGCTCGGTTTACCATTGGCTGACGCGTCATTTATACTTTCTCTTCACCAATATCGAAGCGGGTGCCTACTTCTCGTTGATTTGCAAGAATCGTTTTGCGTGAAGTGGGGCCGTACTGAGGACAGGAGCGCAAGACTTTTCATGCCGAAACGTACATTCCAGCCGAACCGCCGCAAACGTTCGAAGGTGCATGGCTTCCGCACCCGAATGAAGACCCAGGGCGGGCGGAAGGTGATCTCCCGGCGCAGAGCCAAGGGGCGCAAGCGGGTTTCCGTCAAACCAGGATTTCGTGAATAAAAGTGGCTTCAGGCTTTAGGCATCAGGCTTCAGCACGCAAGCAATAAGCGTGCGGCTTAGGGGTCCGCGCCTGGAGCCTGAAGCCCAGGGCCGCTTTGAGTGACTCCGCTCGACAGTTCGTGCAACGCTTCCCGCGAACCCGCCGCCTTTTGCGACATGCGGACTTCGAGCGCGTTTACAAGCAGGGGCGGCGGCACTTCGCGGCGCATTTGACTGTGTTTTACCTGCTGCGCGAAACGGAACAGGACCCACACGGGCCGCGTATTGGTTTTACAGTGGGCAAGGCGCTTGGCGGAGCCGTAGAACGTAATCGGATTAAACGGCGGCTGCGAGAAGCGGTGCGATTAAATGGCTTTTTGCCGAACGCGGCAGTCAATGTTGTGATCAACCCGAAGCGTTCGGCGCTAACGGTCGATTTTGTCGAGTTGCAGAGCGAAGTGACGAAGGCATTTCAGGTGATCGAGAGAGCGCTCCAGAAAGGCAAGCGGCAGTGAGAAAGCGGCTTCCGGCGTCAGACTCCAGGCTTCAGCAAAAAGCTTGCCAGCTTCCGCGAGCGATACTGCTCGGTATTTTTCGCGCCTACAAGTTTGCGATCTCGCCGATGCTGCTGCCCGCGTGCCGCTACGTGCCCACCTGCTCGGATTACGCGGCTGAAGCTGTGGAGAAATACGGAGCGTTACGGGGGACCCTGATGGCCGCGTGGCGGCTGCTGCGGTGCCATCCCTTTGCCAAGGGCGGGTTTGATCCGGTCCCAAACCTGGCGCAAGACATGCGATGCAAGGCGCACGACGCACGACATGTCGCGGCTTGCAACCACTAACCCATGCCAGAGTACAAGAGCCCACAATCCGAACCAGGCATGGAGCAGAAGTTCCTGCTCGTCTTCCTGCTCATGGCAATCGCGATTTTCGGCGCCCAGTACTACATGAAGAAGTATGGGCCGCAGCAGACGAGCTCGGCGCGGCCAAACCAGCCCACTCAGTCTACTCCGGCGCCAGCGCCAGCTCCGCCCGCGACCACCACTGCCGTTCCGACGCAAAAATCAGCAGCCACCCAGCGATCGAAAAAACCGCCTAAGAGCACGGAAGCTCCGCCGGCCACTGTTCAGGCACAGTCTGAATCGGAAACAGTAATCGAGAACGATCTTTACCGCGTGACCTTCACCAATCGCGGAGCCCAGGTCAAGTCGTGGATCCTGAAAAAATTCTCGGATGATCAGGGCAAGCCGCTCGATCTGGTGAATCCAATCGCAGCCCCGAAATACGGATACCCGCTTTCGCTCTGGAGCTACGACGAGTCCCTGCGGAACAAGCTGAATTCGGCGCTGTATGTTGTCTCCGAAACGGGAACCAAAACCGCGCCGGCAAGCCTGACCTTCGACTATTCGGATTCAGGACTGGTCGTCCACAAGTCGCTGCAATTTGACCACAGCTATGTAGTGAAGCTCGAAACTTCCGTCTCGCAGAACGGAAGCCCGGTATATGCCTTCCCGGCGTGGCCCTCGGGATTCGGAGACCAGACCACCGTTTACGCCTACGGTCTCGGTCAGTTTGAATATCAGTACAACAACAACACCGAGCACCTGGCGTACAAGAAAATCTCAAGCGGGAACACGCTGCGAAACAATTACAACTGGGCCGGCGTTAGTAGCCAATACTTTGGCGCTTTCTTCATCCCCAACAATCCCGAGAATCAATTTGTTGTCACACTGCGAAACTCCATCGACGCCCCAAGCAGCGCGGGCAGCACACAGACGAAACCTGCGGACGTGCTGGGCGCAGCCGTCGGCCAGCCTGGGACGACTAGCGAGCGCCTGTTTGTCGGTCCCAAATCGCTTGAAGTGCTGGAGGCGACTTCCATCCCGACCATCAACGGGGCCGACAGAGATCTGCGGAGCGCGCTGAACTTCGGATCGCTCAGCCTGATCGCCCGGCCGCTTTTCATCTGGCTGCGATGGACAAATCAATACGTCCACAACTGGGGCTGGTCGATCGTGCTTCAGACGCTGATCATCACGGTAGCGCTCTTGCCCCTGCGAATATCGCAGATGAAGCAGGCGCTGAAGATGCAGCGCGTGCAGCCGCAGGCCAAGGTGATCCAGGAAAAATATAAAAAGTACAGCATGCGCGATCCGCGGAAGCAGGACATGCAGAAGGAAATTGCGGAGCTGTACAAACGCGAAGGCGTGAATCCGATCGGCGGATGCTTGCCCCTGCTGGTGCAATTGCCGTTCCTTTGGGCGTATTACCGCATGCTGCCGGCGGTGATCGATTTGCGACAGGCGCACTGGCTCTGGATACATGATTTATCTGCGCGCGACCCGTATCTGATCTTGCCCGCGATCATGGTGATCAGTATGTTCGTCATGCAGCGAATGACGCCGCAGGTTGGCATGGATCCCGCCCAGCAACGCATGATGAACCTGATGATGCCGGCGTTCATGGGCTTCCTTTTTTACAACCTGGCAGCCGGATTGAACCTGTATTACGCGGAAAGCAACATCATCATGATCGGGCAACAGTGGGTCATGAACCGCACAACACTAGGGCGCGAAATGCGGGAAATAGCTGCAAAGAGAGCGAGGAAAAGGGAAAAATAGTGAGCCGTGAGCTATGAGCCGCGAGCCAACTTCGCATCAGTGCTTGCTCGTCGCTCATCGCTCGCAGCTCGATGCTGATGATTAATATTGTGCTGACTGAAACCAAAGCCCGTAAATTCGCTAAGGATTGGATTGAAGCGTGGAATTCTCACGACGTCGATGCCATTATGGATCACTATGCGCCGCAGGTTAAGTTGACTTCGCCGGTTGCGGCCAGGCTGCTTGACGATGCTGCCGGCAGTGTTGTGGGGTCCGAAGCACTACGTAAATACTTCCAAAAAGGTCTTGAGGTGTATCCGGAACTTAGCTTCGAACTCTTGGACGTAATGTGGGGAATTTCCAGCGTGATTCTTTACTATCGAAATCACGTCGGAACCAAGTCGGGTGAGTTTATGGAATTCGATTCAGAAGGCAAAGTGGTGCGAGTGGTGGCGAATTACAACGGATAGCGTCGGCAAAGTACAGAAACTTAGCAGTAAGCATCGAGCAGTGAGCAACCGTGGTGGATGGCGCTCAATGGCGGAGACTTGGTTGCTCGCCGCTCAGGGCTCAAAGCTAGTAGCTTCCTTATGGACAAACTTCAATCTGCAAACCAGCTGAATGCATTTTTGAATGGCGTAGTAAAACATGCTGCGCTCAAGCTGAAATATCGAATCACGGTCGATCCGCAGATCGCCGACGATCGAGATTGGGAAAAACCCGACATCCTCGTCGAATTCGCGGGGCCTGACGCGGCGCTCCTGCTCGAACGCGGAGCCGAACTGTTGCGTTCGCTTGAGCTGCTGGCCATGGAGATGTTGCATCTTCCCGGCAATGAGCACGAAAAGATCAGCTTCGACTGCATGGGACATCGCAAAGCGCGCCTTGAAGAGCTGCGTCTTTCAGCGCGCGTGGCAGCGGACAAAGTTCGGCAGACGGGCAGCCCGTATCACTTTGCGCCCATGTCATCGCGCGAGCGCCGCATTTTGCACTTGGCTCTGCGCGAAGAGCAGGATCTGATGACCGAAAGCGAAGGCGAAGGCATGCGCCGGTCGGTGGTGCTTTATCCCAAGGATTACAAGCCGGCCGTGAGTCAAAGACGGCGATAACCCACGTTGACAAGCTGTCTGGGGGCACGGGCATCCTCGCCCGTGCTTAGTGCCTGATTCTTCCCACAAAGTACAAGATGAGCGAAAGCACTACGCTCAGCACGATCGAGGTAGCGAGTGGAAAGTAAAACGTAGTGTGCTTACCGCGATAAAGGATATCGCCGGGCAGGCGGCCGATCGGTAGATTGGTCCGCCCGAGAAGGAGCAGGGCAAGCCCGATGACGCCCAGCACCAGGCCCAAGAACACCAGCATCTTGCCAATTTCGGTCACGGATCAATTCTAAAAGCAAAAGGCCCTCGCATCAGCGAAGGCCTTGGAACTGTGTGGGTCGGACATTCCTGTCCGACCTCTCTTACTTCTTCTCTGTCGATGCGGTCGTTTTGCCGTATTTCCGGCGGAAGCGCTCCACGCGGCCGGCGGTATCAACCAGTTTCTGCTTGCCGGTAAAGAAAGGATGGCAATTCGAGCAGATTTCGACGTGGATATCGCCCTTGTGCGTCGAACGGGTGCTGAATGAGTGTCCGCACGCGCAAAGCACGCGTACTTCGTTGTATGCAGGATGAATGGCTGCCTTCATGGGTTCTCCAAATCTAAAGCTGAATCTTTGATTCTAAAGGAGGGCCGCAGGATTCAGCAAACGGGGCGAGTTCTCAGCCGCCAGCCATCAGGCGCTCAGGAGTTTAGACCCCGTGTTCCTATAACGATGCCGGTCCCTTAGATCCAGCGTCGTGTCTGATTGCTGACGGCTGGTGCCTAATTGCTGACGGCTGATGGCTGATGGCTGACGACTGGTTTGAAGGTCGGCATCTTCCTCATGCATAATCTCTGCCCGGAGAAGATATGAAAGAAATCCTGCTCGTAGCAATCTTATTCACCACCTCTTGCCTGCTCGGGGCACAAACCTCTCCCGCCGTCGCCGATGCTGAAGCCTTTATGAAAAAAGCCGAGGCGCAGCTAGCCGAACTCGCCGTCAAAGATAACCAGGCGAACTGGGTCCACGACAACTTCATCACCGACGACACGGAAGCCCTGGCCGCCGACGTAAATGATGAAATCACCGCGGCCACGACCGACCTTGTTGAGCAGGCGAAGCGATACGACGGACTAAAGCTGCCGCCGGAGCTGGCCCGGAAGTTCCTGCTGCTGAAGCTTTCGCTGACCGCCCCGGGACCGAAAGATCCGGCGCTGCGGAAGGAGATGAGCCAGGTCGCGGCCTCGCTCGAGTCCGAATATGGCAAAGGCAAATATTGCGAAACGCCGGACAAGTGCCTGGACATCACCGCGATTGAAAAGATCATGGGCGAAAGCCGCGATCCCGAAGAGCTGAAGAAACTCTGGGTGGGATGGCACGCGGTCGGCGCTCCCATGCGCAAGCGCTACGCGCGTTTCGTGGACCTTTCGAACCAGGGGGCGCGCGATCTCGGATTTAAAGACACGGGCGTGCTATGGCGTGCGGGCTACGATATGCCTCCGGAGCAGTTCAGCGCCGAGCTCGACCGGCTATGGGACCAGGTGCGTCCACTCTATCTGTCGTTGTTTACTTTCGTGCGAGCGCGGCTGTCCCAAAAGTACGGAGCGCAGGTCGTGCCTCCGAATGGGCCGATCCGCGCCGATCTGCTTGGCAATCCCTGGGCGCAGGAGTGGGGGAATATCTTTCCGGTTCTTGGATTGTCCGGCAATGGCGGATACGACCTGACTGCGCTGCTGCAGGCAAAGAATCTCGACGCCAAAGGCATGGTGAAGTACGGTGAGAACTTTTATAAGTCCCTGGGATTTGCGCCTTTGCCGGCCACCTTCTGGGAACGCTCTTTGTTTGTGAAACCCGCCGACCGTGATGTGGTCTGTCACGCCAGCGCCTGGGACATCGACAATAAAGATGATGTGCGTATCAAGATGTGCATTCAGGTCCGCGACGTGGATTTTGTGACGATTCATCATGAACTGGGCCACAACTTCTATCAGCGGGCGTACAAAGATCAGCCATTTCTATTTGAAGGTGGCGCGAATGACGGTTTTCATGAGGCGATCGGCGACACCATCGCGCTCGCCATTACTCCGGAATATTTGAAACAAATTGGCTTGCTCAATACCATTCCGCCGCCGGAATCAGATATTCCGCTTCTGCTGAAGCGGGCGCTGGATAAAGTGGCATTTCTGCCATTTGGCTTGATCATCGACAAGTGGCGCTGGCAAGTCTTTTCCGGAGAGATTACGCCTGAGGAATACAACAAAGCCTGGTGGGACCTGCGGCTGAAATATGAAGGAGTGGTGCCGCCGGTCGGGCGCAGCGAACGCGACTTCGATCCCGGCGCTAAATATCACGTTGCCGGTAACGTTCCCTATATGCGGTACTTTCTGGCCGATGTCTATGAGTTCCAGTTTTATCGCGCGCTCTGCCGCGAAGCCGGCTACAAGGGTCCGCTGAACCGCTGCACGTTCTTCGGATCAAAAACGGCAGGCGAAAAGTTTAACAAGATGCTCGAGATGGGCCAGAGCAAGCCGTGGCCGGACGAGTTGGAAGTCTTGACCGGGCAGCGCGACGCCGACGCCAGCGCAATCCTGGAATATTTCGCGCCACTGAAAGCGTGGCTGGACGAGCAGAATAAAGGACAGAAGGTGGGCTGGTAAACATGCCCACCTTCCGCAGCTCACAGATCGCCGGATAGTCCCGCGACTTTGGTTGCGTGACTTTCTACTGGTAGGCACCTTCTACTAATCCGTGCATCAAAAAATCGAGTAATGTAACGGGAACTCTCGCGTAAGTTGTATGGAGGCACCCATGAGCGCTCGCTTGGTCAGTTGGAAAAGTGTCTTAGCCTCGTTATTCGTTGTTGTATTGGTCGCCCCGCTGTTCGCACAAAGCAATCAGGTTCTGGGAGAGATCGAGCTCATCGGAGCGAGCGGTGTCGAAAAAGGTTCCGGTGTCTGGATCGACGGCCAGTATCTCGGGTACCTGAAAGAGCTTCACGGATCAAAAAAGATCCTGCTGCTTCCCGGTTCGCATGAACTCGCGGTGCGCCAGGACGGCTATCACGAGTTTTCGCAGAAGCTCACGGTCAGGCCGGGCGACAAGCAAACCATCATGGTTAAGATGGAAAAGGACACGCAGTTCAAGCTGCCGGCCGTCTTCTCCGATATTAAGATGTCGGTCAATCCAGACCGGGCCGCGGTTTTTGTGGACGGACTATTCGTGGGTCACGCTGGTGAGTTTGGCGGAGCCGGCCGCGGGCTGCAGGTCGCGCCGGGGCACAGAAAGATCACAATTAGTTTGCCCGGATACCAGAGCTTTACCACCGAAGTTGATCTGGTGGCCAATCAGAAATTTCAGATCAAGACGGATCTGATCAAGGAACCGGGAACGACGGAGAGTTCGCAGTAAATATTTCAAGCTCAAGAGTGCCCCGTCCTTGTCTCGCGGTTTGTGCGAGACAGGGCGGGGATTTTGACTTTTGGAACTACGCGATTTCCGCCGGCGCAGGGCTAAACTCGAATTCAACTCGCTGCGGGCCCAAAGTAGGATGAGTTGCCGTGAGCGTGACTTTCCCTGCTTGCTCCTTGGCGCGAATCCACACCGCGCCGGTGCCGCCGATCAGCGAAAACGGATTGTCTCCGATCAGCTCGGCGGGGCCTTCGAATTCCAACTTTATGGAATCGTTCGCAAATGGCCGGATGCGCCCGAATTCGTCTTCCACACGAAGAACAACTCGGGTGGTGTCCGCGCCGTCGGCATTGATCTCTTTGTCGTCAGGACGCAAAACGAAATTTGTGTCCACACCCTGGCCGGACATTTTCTTTTCGATGACTTTCTTCCCGTCGATGTAGCCTTCCAGTCGCAGATCGCCCCACTTGTGAAACAGCTCGCCCAGCTCGACGACAAATGGCGCATATTTCAGGTGCTGGAATTGCTTGCGGTCCGGATCCACATCCGCGACCAGTTTGTCATCGATATAGATCTTCAGGTGATCGCAGTTCGAGCACACCACCGCTTTCGAAAATCCAATCGACTGATCGCCGCGGGCCCAATGAAATGCCGGTTCGAGAACGATTTCTTCCGCTGGGTCGCACTGTGACTTGTAAAACCCAGCCGCAGGTTTAGGCTCGCGGAAAATATCGGTGACCCCGTGGTAACAAATTCGATCGCCCGACCCGAAGTTGCCATGAGTGTTGTAGTCAAACGCACACCAGCCGATCCCGCCAGCGTATTGGGGATTTGACGCAAGCTGGTCGTGAACACGCGCGTGACGGATCGTGTGCTCGACCAGTCGCTCGACATTGTCGATGGTCTTGGTAGGAAACGTGTGTCCGACGAACTCTGTATTCAGGTATCGTGGATGATTCGGTGGCTTGAGCGGAAATCCGAAGTCATTCATGGTGAAAACGTCTTCAAGAAATTCCGACTCCTGGAAGTAGCGAATGCCTCCGGTCTGGCGCGTGGGATCGAGCTGATGCGCCAGCGCATTGGTTCGCGTGTAGAAATCATGGTTGTCGCGCGACTCGTTGATGCGCACACCCCACAAAATGATCGAGGGATGGTTCCAATCGCGGCGAATCATGCGGCGGACGTTGTCGACAGAGATGTCCTGCCAGGCCTGATCGCCGATGTGTTGCCAGCCGGGAATTTCTTCGAGAACCAGCAGCCCGATCTCATCGCAGGCATCAAGAAAATGCCTCGACTGCGGGTAGTGCGAGGTGCGGACGATGTTGCACTTGAGCTGATTGCGCAAAATGTCGGCGTCGCGGCGCTGGGCACGCCCCGGCATGGCCTGACCGACGAAGGGAAAAGTCTGGTGACGATCGAGACCGCGAAGCTTCACAACTTTTCCATTCAGCTCGAAGCCGTGATCGGTGAACTGCGCCTCGCGGAAACCAAACCGGCGTGAGTCCTCGTCGATGATCTGCGATCCACGAACCAGGCGCACGCGAACGTGGTAAAGAGTGCGCTGATTGAAGCCCCAGAGCTTGATTCCATTTAATGTTTGAAAGTGCAGAGTGTATGTGACCGGGTCGACCGCGGCCTTCGGTTTCGGCACCGACTGGCTAGCTTTTGAGACCGCGCGATCTCCATCAAGAAGCTCAGCTTCGATAGTCAGTGGGCCCGACGCTTCGAGATGCTGCAGGAAGCAATCGACTTCCAATTCCGGAGCAGTCAGCACATTCTTCGGCCGAACGAAGATGTTCTCAATGAACGTGCCGGGAACTACACGCAGCCACACCTCGCGATAAATCCCGCCGAAAGTCAAGTAATCGATCTCGTATCCGAACGGAGGAATGTCCGGCCGCTCACTCGATTCAACTGCAACGGCAAGCACGTTTTCACCGTCGAAATCCAGGTGCGGTGTCAGGTCAAAAGAAAATGGTGTGTACCCGCCCTTGTACTCGCCGAGGCGCTGGCCATTGATCCACACAGTCGAGGCGGTCATCGCGCCTTCAAAGTCGACGAAGACGTGCTTGCCCTTTGCTTCTGGTGGTAGCTTGAAATGCCGGCGGTAGGCAGAGACGAACTCATATTTTTTCTCATCGAACCCGTGCCACGGTAGCCGGATATTCGTGTGGGGAATAACTACGCGCTCAAAACCGGAATCGTCGAAATCCTTGGCAGCAGCGGCTTCTGTGAACTTCGGACTGTAAAGCCAGTTGCGGTTTATTGGAAGCATCTGCCGGCCGCTTGCCGAACCCGCCGAATTTGCGGCGTCGGCCAGTGCGTGTGGTGCAAGAGTGACGCCAGCTATCACACTGCTCGCATTTTTTATGAAGTCACGTCGATCCATGTTTTCTCCAAGTGATGTTTTGACGGCATACACCTACGCAGCACGTGACCAAGACTGACATCCAACTGCAATCTATGTGATCCAGGAAAGCAATTGCTTCATATCGGTCGGCGCGGTCGATTCTGTTCCCCGCGGCACCGAGGGACCGATTACTACGGCGAGGTTATGATTTTCGAACCAGACTAGAAATCCCGATTTTTCCATGCCAGTTAACCGTTGCTGGTTGATCCAGTTATAGTAGGCGCCCATGTCCGCGTCGATGAGCGAGCCGACAACGTCAAGTTCAGCAGAACTGCTTCTTGCCGAGAGCAGTTCGTTCATCGGCTTCTGTCGCTGCCGGGGCGCAAAACGCACTAGCAAGGTAAGCGGCTGGGCGCGGCGCAATGTCTCGCGAGCGGCCCACTGCGCGAATGTGGTGCTGAAAATCTGTGTGCCGGAGCCTTCGGTGAGCAGCTTCAGTTGAAAGCGCGAGAGAACCACGTCGCCGGAATTGTTCAGACCCACGTCACTAGGCCGCATCTCCGCCATCATCGTACGCAACGCTTCAGGCCCCATTCCGGGTTGCGAAATGTCGGATTGCATCTTGCGTAACAACGCGGCCCGCACCGGCGCGAGTTCGCCGTACGAAACCGTTGTCAGCGCTGGATCATGCTCGGCTTGATCTCCTCCATCGATGTACCAGTGGCCATAAGCAAGCGGATGTGCTTTGGCCCGGGCAGAAGCCGCGTCCAGCAAGACTTTCAGACCATTCTCCGGCAACACGTTGCTGAAGTAAGCGCCGTGCGGACGCAACTTGCGAAACAAAGGCTCGGTGTAAGAATCGACCCCCTGGCCGACCACAGCAATTCCGAGGCGCGGCATCGCAGGCTGTTCAGGTGGTACCGCGGCACGCAGACGATCGGCATAGTGAATTGCGGCCAGGCGAAATGCATCCTGCTGATGCGTGCTCCAGAGATGGGCAGAAAGTTGCTCGATAAATTGCGCCGGAGAATTTACCCAATCGAAGTGCTCAAGCCTTGAAGTTAAATTTATAGCCGCAAACTCCTGCACCCACTCAGTCACCTGCGCGGATGAAAGCGACTGCAGATTCGCCAGTTCCCGCTCGATCGCACGCCGTTCGGCGGGGAACTTGTAATCGTAATCAATGATTTCGCGCAGCAGCGACGAAAGAAAACTCAAAGGCAATTGCTGCAGCGCGCTGAGATAGCTTGTCGCCAACTTTTTCGCTTCCGGAGGATACGCGTTGAACTGTTCGGCCCTAAGGTCGCGCGGCAGCATGGCTAGACCAGCTCCGAAATTGGTTTGCCTTGCGACAAATCAGCCGAGAAGCCAAACATGGACCCAAGCGTGGGGACGAGATCGGTAGAGTCGACCGCGCGGTCATAGACCACGCCTTCGCGAATGCCCGGACCGACGGCCATCAACCAGGTCGTGCGAGAAAGTACATCTCCGGTGCGATGGTGCTGGAATCCATTTCCGGCGGCATCTTCATCTCCGTCGCGCCCGAAGTCGGGAAGTATGATTAGCGTCGTCTTGCCCGCATACTCGGGCTCGCTCTGAATCATTTTCCAAAGCTCGGAACAGAGCCGATCGGTGCGGCGTATACCTTCGATGTAGAGCGAGTAGGCGCCGGCGTGCGCAACGTCGATATCATGCAACGTGACCCACAACAGGCTGGGCGCAACTTGTCGCATCAACTGGCGCACGATGTAAACCGAAAGCTCATCAGGGCTGGAAAGCGTTTGTGCGTGGCTCTTGAAATCATCGACCGACAGCTTGAGCATGGTTTCCAGTTGCTCTAAAACGAAGTCATTTCCTGCGAGTTCCGGCGAGTAGAAAGGCGTTTCGTAATTGTCGCGAAGCAGATGTTCGTAGTTGGCTTTACTGCCTGACATCGCCGCGCTTAGCAGGTGCTTGGGGAGAATCACTCGCGCCCCGAGACCCGGCCCGAAGGAACGATTGCTGCTCTCGCCGATCCGGTTGAAACCATTGCTGGGGGCGACCACCCACGCATCAGACGATGGCCGTTTAAGCTCTTTGCGGAAGTATTCGAATACCGTCGGATTTTCGGGCGCGACAGCGGCAAAATTGTTAAAAGTTTCATACGTCCCAGTAGCCAGGCTGGCAGTGGCGACATAATGCCCGAGAATTCCCCGGTTCACCACCTGCGTGAAGAAGCTGGCTTGGGGAATCAGCTCTCGCATCATGTGAGGAATGTTCTCTTGTCCTTCTGGAGCGAACGTTTCCTGATCGCGGGCCCCGCCGCCGAAGGTGACAACGATAACTTTTTTCCTTGCGGAATTTGCCGCGCGGGCAAAACGCGGCGTCAGCAACGTGCTTCCCAGCGCCAGGCCAGCATCGCGTAGGAACTCGCGACGGGAGCGGGAAATCAGGGCGCTGGTGGACAGTGGATGCGTCATCAAAATTTTCGCGAACTTTGCGGACGTTCTTTGCGAACTTTGCGGTAAAAGCTTTTAACCGCAAAGGACGCAAAGGTACAAAGTTCCAACATTATTGCTTTTGCGTCTCTTTCTCTGAATACACAAACTGCCGGATTTCTGCACGCTGCTTGTCCAACTCCGCCATGTGCTGCGTGCGGAGTTTTTGATATACCTCAAGCTGCTCCTGCGCCCGTTCTTTCTGTCCGGTGTGGACGTAAGCCTGACCGAGCCGGTAATGCGCGTCCGCCAAATCTGAATTTTCCTGCAAAGCCTTTTCGTATCGCTGAATGGCGTCAGAATATTTGTGCTGGTCCGAGTACAAGTTCCCAAGCTGCAAGTGCGCTTCGGCCAAGCCCGGATCCAGTTCAATCGCCTTCTTCAGCAGCGACTCGATCTGGGCGACATCGAAATTCGCGTCCTCGGCGCGACGGCCCTTCCACAATCCCATGGCGTAATAATAATGAGCGCGTCCGCTCTGCGGCTCAAGCTCCATAAACCGGTGAAAACGCTGAATGACTTCCTCCGCCTGCCCGGGAGAACTGTCGTAGGCCTTCGATAAAAAGTAGTAGCAACGCGGGTCAGTTGGATTGAGGTCGGCCGCGGTAAGCAACGCCTTCACCGCATCGTCGTAATTTCCACGCGAGTAGAGTGCCATTCCCAAGCCAATCGCAAGGCGCGGCGATTTTGGATAGCGCTCGGTTGCGTGCTGAAACACGTCGACCGCCGGATCGAGCGTCCGGTGAACGAGCAATTCGCTCCCCCAGTCGAACAGGTTGCTTTCGCTCGGATCCATGTGCGCCGCTGTTTCGTACTCCTTTTCCGCCGGCACGAACTGGCCGTCTTTTTCGTCGATCTGACCAAGCAGATTGTGCAGCTCGGCCGTCTCTTTCTGTTTTAAAAGAACCTCAACCAGATTTCTGGCGTCATTGAGGCGGCCGGTCTCCGTGTAAGCAAGCGCCAGATCGTAGCTATTGTCATAGGCCGCGGGATTGAGCTGGTGTGCTTTCTCGAGAAATGGCGTGGCCTGCGGTACGTTTCCGTTTAAAACGTAAAACTCGCCTAGATTGTGGTTGGTGTCGTAATTCGCAGGATCAAGCTGAGCGGCTCTCTTGAACTCGATCTCGGCCGGCGCCATCTTGTGCAGGTGGACGAGATTGGTCGCTAGATTCGTCCGTGCCTCAGCCGAGTTCGGTTTAAGGCGGACGGCCTTCGCGAGGTGTTCGTTGGCTTTCGTCTCATTAGATTCGGCAGCGTAAACCATGCCCAATAGTTCGTGAACCTCAAAGTTTTCAGGAACGCGCGGAAGAAGCGACTCAAGCTGCCGGGCGGCCTCCTGAAGGTGGCCGGAATCGTACTGCGCCACCGCAGCCTGAAACTGGCGATCTAGATCGGAAGATGAACTTGGCTGGGCCGCTACTGTAGTGATGGGGATCAAAATCAGAGAGAGACTAAGCAGTCGCAGCCGGAAACGTGGGGTCACAGCATTCGTATGTTAGCACCGCGAACAGCAGCAATTTCTCGTCAAAAAGTCTAATCGGGAAGGCATTCCCGGATGAACGCCTTCCCGACTAGAGCTACAGGTTAGAAGTAAAGTTTCACAGCAAACTGGATCTCGCGAGGATCCAGAGGATTGTCGCGGGTTGCTCCAATTTCGCCAAAGTTCTTGTTGCCGAAGTCCGTTGATCCAGAAACGGCATTAACTCCGTTGCCACCGAACCCTGGATAGTTGAAGGTCGGGTGGTTCAGGATGTTGAAGAACTCCGAACGGAACTCCAGACGCATACGTTCGCTCAGTTGGAAATTCTTGAAGAGCGACAAGTCCCAGCGATATAGAGGTGGCCCCGCTATTTGGGACGGCTGAGCCCCACCCAGATATCCGGCAGCCGAGCTTACCGGAACACATCCAGCAGGCTTGGCCGGCGTAATGCCAAACTCACAAGGTTGCGCAAAAGCCGCGGGGTTCAGCATTGCCGGATTGCCGTCCGGGTTAATGTGAATTGAAGTCCTGGGATTCTGGCCTGGGAGCACGAAAGCGTAACAATTCACGTTTTGCGCTGTCCCCGACGGGCAATCGATCTTGAATGGTTGTCCGCCTTGCAAGTTAACGATCCATTGCAGCGCCCAGCCGCCGACCAGCGCATTTTTTGCGCCGGTGGCGTCGCCCATCATTTGTTTGCCTTTGCCGAACGGCAGTTCGTATCCACCACTGAAGTGAAGGACATTACGAACATCGAAGTTCGCTAGTCCGTAATCCGCGTGAATGCCAACGCCGGGGACATAGGGAGCGCGGTATCCGTTACCGGAGAAACCGTTGAGCAGATCCAAGGCGTCCGACCGGACTTTCGAATAGGTGTAGGCAGCCAGGAAGCTCAGGCCACCGGAGAACTTCTTGGTGACACTGGTTTGTAGGCCGTGATAGTAGCTGCTTCCCTGCGTGGTCGCATAACTTGCGCCCTCTCCGAAATCAGGGAACCGCAGGCCTCCCTGAGAGGGTAATGGGACCACAGATGTTATGGGGTCGGATTTTGTCAGGCCGGTACCGGGTGCGAAAAGCTGGGAGGGCTCGTTCGATCCCGGGAAAACCTCAAGATGCCGTCCGAGCGTGGTTACATAAGCTGCCTGTACGGACAGGCTAGGCCTTAGCTCGTACTGCAACGTGAAATTCCCACCCATGGAGTATGGCGTCTTGTAATCGAACTGAATGCCGCGAAGCTGTAGACCTTCAGCAAGGACCGCCTGCGGGTTCAACGGAATGCAGGCGAACCCGGTTTCAAGAGTCGCGCTGTTGTTAGCAGTCGCGCTCCCCGCAGGACAGGCCCCGGCGGAGTACGTGACCGGTGTCCAGTCGTTGATGTGGTTGAAGTCGAACGAGAACTGGAAGGGATAGTTCTCGCCCAGGTTGGGTGAATACCCGCGGTTCTCGAACCCGTTGTAGAAGATTCCAAACCCGCCTCGAGCCACGAACTTTGGTGTTACCTGATAGGCGAAGCCAAACCGCGGTGCGAAATTGGATTTTTGCGAGGTGCCCAGGCCTTTTCCGTATTTACCGGTCACCGCTAAGTCAATGCCGTCAGTCGCTAGCAAATCGGTGAAGCACGTCGGACAGCCGGTCGAGAACCCGGTCGCGTTTTTACTGGGAGGGATTAGATACATCGGAGCGCCCGTAGGGGGGCCAAAGGGAACGAAGTTCGCCTGCTTGCCGTAGTGATCGTAGACAAGGCCGAAGAAATCCCACCTCAGGCCGAGGTTCAGAGTGAGCTTCGACGACACTTTCCAGTCATCCTGGAAGTAGGTTCCCCAATAGTTCTTGCCGTTATCGCTCAACGAAATATTGGAGGCAAACACTTCATTAGGACCACCGACAAAATCCGGGCCACCAACACTCGAAGTAGTTGGCGCTAGCAAAAACTGTGCGCGACCGGTTGTGTTGTCACCGATGTTCGGACTTTGCGTGTAAGCGCCATTGAAGTCGAACTGACCACGAGACCACGGTGGCTGAAGAGTCGAGAACTTAACGTGCTGCTGTTCGAAGCCCATTTTGAACGTATGCTTGCCGTAGATCTTGGTGAAGTCATCGGTTACCTGAATGGTTGAGCTGACTTCGTCTGAAGGCAAGAAGGAGTTGCCTCCGAGGGTCTGGAGTCCACCAATGCTGAAGGCAGGCAAACCGCCGTTCTCATGCGCCTGAGGAATGTCTAGAATCCCGAATGATCCTGGCAGATCGCTCAGGTTGTTAGCTTCAGGAATATTTCGCGTGGTGTGCAGGTAGTTCAGACCAACGCGAGCAACGTTGACCGTGGTGGGCGAAAAGATGTGGTTCCACACAAGAGCGCTGTGTTGCGAAAGCGCAGTCTGGTTGCCTTGGAAAAAGCCTCCACCATCAGCAACGCCACCGAAGATGCTGGGAATCAGCTCCGGCTTGTCTTCATAACTGAAGCTGTAATAGAGCTGATCTTTTTGAGTGAAGTCGAGATCCAAGCGAACATCAAACTGCTTCTCGTTTTGTATTAGTACCGGCGAGTTTGCGTAGTTGTTCACCACCCCGCTGTTGGTTGGAGTTGGATATAAGCTTAGGAGGCTTACCGCATTCGCATCCAGGCGATTAGCCGGAATAATATTCCCCGGGAATGGATCGCGGACGAAGGACGTTCCCACTGCTCGGGTCGTCGCCGGGTCGAAAATCGTGCCCTTGGGGAAACTCCGGCCTAGCGCATCAGGCCCCTCGCTTGTTCCGGGCTGGATCAGGTCTGAAAAGTCCGTGAAACCGCTTGTCCGCTCGGCTGCCGTGGGCACCGAGCCAATCTGCGCCTGGCCCTGACGAAGCCGCCAGAACTGAGCGTCCCCGAAGAAAAATACCTTGTTCTTGATTACCGGGCCGCCGAAAGTTCCGCCGAACTGATTCCACCGAAGCTCACCTTTTTTCGAGGGGGTGCATCCGGTGACGTCGCAGTTGTGCTCGAAGAAGTCTCGCGCATCGAGTTTGTCATTGCGGAAGAACTCCCAAACATCGCCGTGGTACTCGTTAGTTCCTGATTTGAGAGTCGCATTCAGCACCGCTGCGCCAGAGCGGCCAAATTCGGCGCTGAAGTCGGTGGTCTGGACCTTGAACTCCTGAATGGCATCGACCGGCGGCAGCACAACATAGTTTGTGCCATTAAGGAAATCCACCGTGTCGGAATTGTTGTCGATTCCGTCCAACATGTAGTTGTTTTGCGCCGGACGAAAACCATTGGCGGAAAACGCTCCCGAGGCGGCGTTGCCGCGCGTGTCAGACTGCGGCGTGTTCACTCCAGCGGCAAGCTGCGCGAGGAAAGTGAAATTGCGCCCGTTCAGCGGCGCATTGTTGACGGCCGCTTGATCTACGACTTGTCCGACCGAGGCGTCTTGGGTCTGCAACACCGGGGCAGCAGCGGTGACCTCAATTGTTTCCGAGGTGCTGCCAGGAGTGAGGGTAATGTTCACCTGCACGTTGGTGCCGACGTCCACCTTCACCTCGTTTTGGGTGACTGACTTAAAGCCCTGAGATGTCGCGTCCAGTTTGTAGGTGCCAATCCTGACCGGCGAAAACTTGTAAACTCCGTCGGCGCCGGTGGTTGTTGAGAGGGCGGCTCCAGTGCCGGTATTGGTCAGCGTGATTTTTGCGCCGCTTAGCACTGCGCCCGAGGAATCAGACACGGTTCCGATGATGGACCCAGTGTCCACCTGCGCCTGCGCAGTGGTAACGAAGAAAACGGTGGCGCAGAGCGCCAATAAGATGCAAGATGAGACGGCGACTCGCTTCATGACCTTCCTCCTAGGCCTTACGGTCCGAAGACTTATTCGGCACGGCAATCGAAAGTTTTGCGACAAACACAAAATTGGACCTCGCCGGTGCATGCCCGGGCGTCGGTCCGTCGTGCTCTGTATGCTGATTTGAAGTTCAACCTCACCACACCTACCGCAAGTAAACCGCTTAACCCCAACTTACGCGTTAACCGTTTAACCTGACTTGAAACTGCTTAACCGTTTAATCTTGTTGTAACAAAGTGTGTTGCGAGAGTTATCATGGTGAAATATCGATTGTCAAGCTAATTCTTTTCTACTATACTCACTCCGCCGTGAGCACAATTTCGACGGGTCGGTGGCCTGAAGAGTCGAAGATTCGCTGCCTATGACCCTCACAATTCGAGATGTCGCGAAAGAAGCCGGCGTCTCTACCGCCACCGTCTCCAACGTTCTGAATAAGACCGGCAAGGTTGGACGCAGCACCCACAGGTTGGTCATTTCCGCCGTCAGGCGCCTCGGTTATGTGCCAGACGTCCACGCCCGCCATCTTGCATCGCGTGAGCGGCGCACCCTGGGAATCATAGTTTCCGACATTGAGAACCCTTTTTTCCCTGAGGTCATAAAGGGCTTCGAGCAGCGGGCCCAGCAACTCGGCTACGACGCGATTCTGAGTGATACCAACTACGACCCGCGCCGCACCCGCAGGGCTGCTGAGCGGATGATGGAACACAAGGTCCGCGGCGTGGCGATCATGACTTCGGAAATCACCCTGCGGCTCATTCACGAACTGGCGCGCCGGAATATCGCGGTTACCTTCCTGGATCTCGCGCCGGTACGAACCTATATGAGCAACCTGCGGATCGATTATGCGGCCGGGATAAAGCAGATCGTCGAACATCTTTACGAACTGGGCCACCGAAAGATGGCCTTTGTAGCGGGAAGGCCTGGCCTCAAATCGAACGTGGTACGCCTGGAGGCCTATGAGAACACCATGCGATCTCTGGGGCTTGAGCCAGGCCCAATCCTTCCCGGCGACCTGCGTTTTGAAGGCGGCATGAGCGCCGGGCAGGCGGTTGCCCAACTTTCCCCGCGGCCAACCGCAGTGGTCGCGGTGAATGATTTGACCGCGGTAGGGGTTATAAAAGGCTTGCTGGAGGCGGGGTGCCGGGTGCCGGAAGATATCTCGGTCACCGGCTTCGACAAGACCCGGCTCGCCGAGTACAGCAATCCCACAATTACCACCGTGGATATACATCGCGACCAATTGGGAAAGCTTGCGGCGGACGCGCTGCACGAACTCTCAA
Source organism: Terriglobales bacterium (assembly GCA_035651555.1). GTDB lineage: Bacteria > Acidobacteriota > Terriglobia > Terriglobales > Acidobacteriaceae > Gp1-AA145. The sequence continues at coordinate 243,319 of DASRFL010000016.1, read as the reverse complement.
GTTCCGACACCCCGACCGGCCGGGAATACGAAATCGGCGCCGAATTGGTGATCGGAAAATCTTCGGGACCCGCGCCAAATTTCTAGTCTCGCGGGTACGCAACCTAACTTCCGCTCAAAGTGCTAAAGTGAGCTTTTCCCCGATGTTTTCGGTCCTGGCATCTCGAATTCGAAAGCTTCATCGACGCCACCTTCTTTGCGTCGCGGAGGTCCTGATTGCTTCGGCGGCGCTGCCAGTTGAAGCTCAGCAAGCGGCAAAGCTAAGGCGGGACCAGGCCAGTCCTCAGATTGCAGCAGTCGAAAAGCTTCTTGCCATCGGGCATTTCGATGAGGCCAAACAGCAGATCGAGGAATTGCTCCAGCAGGATCCGAAGAGCGTTGAAGCCTACAATCTGCTGGGAATTGCCGAAGCTGACCAGAAGAACGAAGCGGGCGCGCTCGACGCGTTTCAACGTGCGCTCAAACTGAATCCAAACTCCGTCAAAACCCACAACAATCTTGCCAGTTTTTATTTGGCGGAAGGCAAAGCCGACCTCGGCGAAAAAGAATTCAAGCAGGCTTTAGCGCTTGCTCCTGCCGATACTGACGCGAATTACAACTACGCGCTGCTTCTGCTGGCGAAAGGATCGCCGGCAGCGGCGATACCTCATCTGCTGCGCATTAAGCCGCAAACAGATGAGGCGCAGCTAAACCTGGTCAGGGCTTATCTTCAGGCGGGCCGAGTTGCCGACGCACAAAAAACTGCCTCAACGCTTTCCGACAAAGAAAAAGACAACGTGCAGATTCATTTCTCGCTGGGCATCCTGCTGGCTTCCGAGAAACAGTACAAAGCAGCTCAGCTCGAATTGCAGAAAGCTAATGCACTGAAGCCTGAGACCTTTGAAATTCTTTTTAATCTGGGGCAGGCGTATTTGCGCGGCGGGGACTACCCCAGCGCGGACCTGATATTAAGTCGCGCATTGAAGCTGAAACCTGATTCGGCAGAGACTTTGTATTTACAGGCGCAAGTTCTGTCCGAAGAAGAAAAGCCGGTGGACGCGCTGGAATTGCTGGTGCGGGCCCATAAGCTGGCTCCGGAAAATACGGACGTTATTTTCCTGATGGCGCGTTTAAGCATGACCCAGAACTTCTATGAAGATGCGATTCCATTGCTCGTATCGGGGATAAAGATCGCTCCGAAACGGCCCGATTTGCGGGCGGCCCTCGGCGAGAGCTATTTCATGTCAGGCAAAACCGAAAAGGCGATCGATGAGTTTCAAAAATTGATCGAGATTGATCCCTCCGCGCGTTCTTACGCGTTCATGGGTCTTTCCTATCGCCACCTGGGACGTTTTGACGAAGCCAGAAAATATTTCGAAGAAGGCGTCAAGCAAGACCCGCACAACGCGTCCTGCCTGTTCAACCTCGGATACATCGAAGAGCGGCAGGGGAACTACGCGCGCGCCGACGAGCTGTTTCAGCAGTCGTTGAAGTCGAATCCGGATTTCGCCGAAGCGTTACTGGAGCTGGCCAACCTGCGCACTCGCGATAAGAAATTTGAAGAGGCTGCGGAGCTTCTCAGGAAATACGTGAAGGTCAGCCACGATCCCGCGACGGGATATTACAAGCTGGCGATGGTCGAGCGCAGCATGCACCAGACTGCCGCCGCGCAACGGGACCTGAATGTTTTTCAGACGCTCTCAAAGAATTCAGCGACCGGGCCATATCCGTACCAGCACTTGTTCGACTATCTCAACAATAGAACTCAGCTTTCTGCAAAGCAGCGCACAGAGCTTGACGTAACCGAGCTCAATGCGCAGATTCAGAAAAACCCTGGCCAGCCGCAGGACCTTTATTTGTTGGCTGAAACCTACTTGAAATTGGCGCAGGTCGAAGATGCGAAAAAAACTATCACGCAACTCGACCAGATCAGCGCCAATGACTATCGCATGCAGACGGGGGTTGGCGTGCTGCTCGCGAGCCATCGCTTATATGACGATGCGATCCAGCACTTTCAAACAGCATTGAAGGCGAATCCCGACTCTGACGACATCAAATTTGATCTTGCAGACACCTATTTTCACAAGCGCCAGTATGAGGAAGCGCTCTCCACGGCGCAAACCGTTTCAGCCGCCGGCCAGCAGGATGACGCTTATCTCGCGCTGCTCGGCGATATCTACGCGCACCTGGGGGATTCCGCCAAGTCAGAGGAGATTTTCGGGAACGCCATCAGCCGCAATCCAGATAACGATCAATACTATCTTTCACTCGCGTTGGTGCAGCTTCGGGCGGCTGACTTGAGCGCGGCGCAGCAAACGTTGAAAAAAGGTTTGGCGCGTATTCCAGCGTCAGGCAAAATTCTTTGGGGGCTGGGCGTGGTTTCGGTTCTGCAGGGTGACACGACCCAAGCTGCGCAGCAGTTGGAACGCGCGGTCGAGTTGTTGCCCGAGTGGGCAGGAAGCTATTCGACGCTCGGTGTCTTTTACTACCAGACCGGACAAATCGACAAAGCGCGCGAAGTGCTTGATCGGTTCAAAGGGAGCAATGCGGGCGGGCTTGACGTGAATCGGATTGAAGATGCGCTCTCCCATGCACCGGCGAATTCTTCCCCAGCGAACCGCCCCATGCCGATGGAAGCGCGGCAGCAGCTCTTGCAACTGGCGCTTTCTATTGCCGATCGCACACTGTAGCGGCAAGGTCCGTCGTATCCATTGCCGCAGGCAAACTAGGCTAGAATGCCAAGACAGCTTTAACTCGCGGGTATGATTGCTACAAAGCCTTAGTCGCATCACACCTTTCATCCGGGTAATGGGTAAACCGTCCACAAGAAAACTTCCGGCGATCCTGCGGACCGCGATTTTCTACGCTGTTGTCCTGTCGTTTTGTTCGATCGGCTTCTGGATATGCGATTGGAACGTGCATGCCGAAGGGGCTGCTTCAAAGAACACTGTCAAAGGCGTTCACTACACCGATGTGCGTCAGGCAGCAGGTATCACCTTCAAACAGGATTCCACTCAGACCGACGAAAAATATTATCTGGAGACGATGGGAACGGGCGTCGCCTGGCTCGACTACGACCAGGACGGCATGATGGATTTGTTTTTTGTGCAATCGGCCGCAACCGACATCTACAAGCCTCCGCATCCTCTCCGCAGCGCGCTTTATCACAACAATGGAGACGGAACTTTCACCGATGTCACGGAAAAATCCGGGCTGGCGGGCGAAGGCCACTACGGCCAGGGTGTCGCCGTCGGAGATTTCGACAATGATGGCTATCCCGACATCTATGTGACCGGCTATGGGCGCGCGATTCTTTACCACAACAATGGCGACGGAACCTTTACGGATGTGACCGCGAAAGCCGGTGTCGCCGACGACGGTGGATGGTCAACCAGCGCCGGCTGGTTCGACTACGACAAAGACGGCTGGCTCGACCTCGTAGTCACGAATTACATCGAGTGGTCGCCGAAAAATAATGTGTGGTGCGGCGAGCGGAAGCCTGGTTACCGGTCGTACTGCCATCCGGGAAATTACAAAGGCCAGCGCATTAAGCTTTATCACAATAATCACGACGGAACCTTCACTGACGTGAGCGATTCGTCTGGCGTGGGAAAGCCGGAAGCAAAAGGTATGGGCGTGGTGCTCGCCGACTTTAACAATGACGGCTGGCCTGATATTGCCGTCGCGAATGATTCCTGGCCGAACTTTCTCTTCATCAACAAGCATGATGGAACTTTCGAAGACGACTCACTCGTTTCCGGTATCGCCGCCAGCGAAGATGGACGCTACGAAGCGGGAATGGGAATTGACGCGGCCGATGTCGACGGCGATGGTTGGCAGGACCTGTACATCACGCACTTGGATTTCGAACTGAATCGCCTGTATCACAATAACCAGGACGGAACTTTTACCGACGCCACCTACAGCTCAGGTATCGGCAATAAGGCGATTTTGCTGAGCGGCGTCTCGATGAAGTTCCTCGACTACGACAACGACGGCTGGAACGACATCCTGCAGTTGAACGGCGCGATGCTCGACAACATCCATCTCTACCATAGCGAAGTTTCGTACCCGGAACCGCTGCTGATGTTTCGCAATCTCGGTAAAGGACAATTTGAAAAAATTTCCGACGCGCTCGGGCCCGATTTCGTGAAACCGATCGTAGGCCGCGGAGTCGCAACCGCTGACTACGATAACGATGGCGATATCGATATCGTTACTAACAATCGCGGGGACTATCCGTCCCTTCTGCGCAACGACGGCGGGAACGCGAATCACTGGCTCACGGTTCTGCTGATCGGAACCAAATCCAATCGCGACGGAATCGGCGCTTCGCTGAAGCTGACCTCCGAAGGTGTGACCGAATACGAGCAGGCGAAGGGCGGCATGGGCTATATGTCCGCGAGCGATCCGCGAATTCATTTCGGATTGGGCAAACGAACGAAGATCGACTCGCTTGAGATCACGTGGCCGAGCGGCCTGGTCGATAAGCTGGCGAACGTTGCTCCGGATCAAATTATTGCGGTCAAAGAAGGTGCGGGGATCGTTCCGAAGAAATTTCCTAAAATTGCGCAAAAATGAACCATATACATTGTCATTCCGAGGCGTTGCGCAAAAGCGCGACAACGAGGAATCTGCTTTTCCTCGATAAACAGCAGATTCCTCACCGCTAAAGCGATTGGAAATGACAACAATTTGAGTTTGTGGTGTGAAGAATAATGGCATTTTCCCGTCGAAATCTTCTCGGTTCCTCGCTGGTTATGCTCGGCAGTGGTCTACTCGAAGCGCTCGCGACTCCGCTCTCGAGATGGAACCGCCGTCTGCTTCTGACCACCACTCCGCCCACGAACACCTCACCCGTGCAATTTATCGATGTCGCGCGCGAGGCTGGACTCAACGTCCCCAACGTTTGGGGAGATACCGATCGCAAGCGCTACATCATCGAAGCCAAGGGAAGCGGGATCGCATTCTTCGACTACGACAACGATGGCTGGCTGGATATTTATCTGACCAACGGCACGCGTCTCGGCGAGAAGTGGCCGGAAGGCAAGGCGCCGACCTCGCAGCTTTTCAAAAACAATCGTGACGGTACGTTCACCAATGTCACCGGAAGGTCCGGTCTCGCGCGCACCGGATGGCAGACCGGTGTCTGCGTTGGCGACTACGACAACGACGGATGGGATGATCTTTTCTGCTGCTTCTGGGGCCACAACATTCTCTTCCACAACAACGGCGACGGCACGTTTACGGACGTGACGAAGAAGGCCGGCGTCTACGACGAGCAGGTTCGCTGGGGAGCAGGATGCACGTTTCTCGACTACGACCGCGACGGCCACCTGGATCTGTTCGTCTGCAACTACATAAAGCTTGATCCATCCGAAACGCCTGGGCCAAAAGATCCGCCCGTTTGCCAATGGAAGGGAATTCCGGTGATGTGCGGGCCGCGAGGAATGCCGGGCGATACGAACGTTTTATTTCACAACAACGGGGATGGAACTTTCACCAATGTCTCCGAGAAAGCCGGCATTCTGAAGCCGGGTCCGCGCTATTCGATCACGGCGGTCTCGTACGATTTCGATAACGACGGCTGGCCAGACATCTACGTCGCCGTGGATTCGGAAGCCAGCATTCTTTATCACAATAATCACGACGGAACTTTTACTGACATGGCAGTGATGGCGGGATGCGCCTATAGCGAGAATGGCCACGAGCAGGCCGGCATGGGCGTCGGAGTTGGCGATTACGACTGTGACGGCTGGCTCGACATTTTCAAAACCAATTTTGCCGATGACACCTGCAACCTCTATCACAACAACGGCGACGGCACGTTCACCGATGTCACGTTCTCTTCCGGCGTCGGAATCAACAATCGCTATGTGGCCTGGGGATGCAACTTCATCGACTACGACAACGACGGCTGGCAGGACATCATGCAGATCAACGGCCATGTTTATCCCGAGATCGATGCCCATAACATCGGCCAGACGTACAAAAATCCCCGTCTCGTCTATCGAAACATGGGGAATGGACAGTTTAAGGACGTTTCGGACCAGATGGGGCCCGGAATTACGACGCCGTTTTCCAGCCGCGGCGCCGCCTTCGGAGATTACGACAACGATGGCGACATCGATGTGCTGGTGCTGAACATGAACGACCTGCCCTCGTTGCTGCGAAACGATGGCGGCAACAAGCAAAACTGGATCAAAGTGAAGTTAGTCGGGACTAAGTGCAATCGCACCGCTATAGGAGCGCGAGTCCGTGTCGTAACCGGCAATCATTCGCAGATCGACGAAGTGCACAGCGGCTCGAGCGTCATGTCGCAGGGAGATCTGAGGCTGCATTTCGGAATCGGCAACGCGCAGATGATCGATGCAATCGAAGTGAAGTGGCCGACCACGCAAAAGATTGAACGCTTCACGAAGGTTAAACCGAACCAGATTCTCACCATAAAAGAAGAGAGCGGAATTATTCAGGCGAGTGCGCCGAAATAACTCGGCTCAAGATGATCGTGCGGGTCGGACACTCTTGTTCGACCTGCTCGGACAGGAATGTCCGAGCCACACAGTCTCTGCACGCCTATTGATGAATTCTCGCCGCCCAACCTCCGCCGGGCGCGAGATGAATTTTTAGCTTCGTCGTTCTGCTGACCTGAGTTGTTGTTTTCTTGTAGTCGGTCGCGTCGCGGTCGGCGTTCACGCCGTCCTCGTAGGCTTCCATTGTGTAGTTCCCGTCAGGCAGGAATGAAAGATCAAGATCAAGATCGCGCGCATCCCAGTCATTCATCGCGCCGACGTACCAATCTTTTCCATTCCTCCGAGCCACCAGTGCATATTCAGCGATCTTTGCGTCGAGCACGTGCGTGTCATCCCATTCGGTAGGAACGGGACCGAGGAACTCCATCGTTTCCGGCTCGCGCAAATAATTCGACGGACTGTCAGAAAGCATCTGCAGCGGCGCATCGTAAACCACGTACATCGCCAACTGATGACAACGCGTGCCCATCGCCATTGGCTGATGATTGATTGGAGCGAACGTGCCTTTAGTCGCGTTGCGCATCGCGCCCGGCGTATAGTCCATCGGGCCGAGGAACATTCGCGTGAACGGCAGCGTCACATTGTGCTTGGGCTCGGACTCCCAGCTCCACTTGCTCCATTCCATGCCGCGCACGCCTTCGGTGTTGATCAGGTTTGGCCACATGCGCGTCATGCTGGCCGGTTTTTGATCTCCGTGAAAATCGACCATCATGTGCCGTTTGGCCGCCTCGCGGCACACCTTGGCGTAGTAGTCCATCATGATCTGGTCGCTGCGCTGCATGAAATCAACTTTGATTCCCTTTACTCCCCATTTTTCAAATTGGTCGAGCGCGGGAATCAGCTGATCGTCCAACGTCTTCCATGATGCCCACAGAATGATGCCGACGTTTTTCTGCTTCGCGTATGCGACCAGCTCATCCATGTTGAGATCGGGCGTTACCTCGAGCAGATTGCCGAGCTTGTACCATCCATCGTCAAGAATGATGTACTGGATACCGTACTTCGCCGCGAAGTCGACGTAATACTCGTATGTCTTGGTATTGATCCCGGCGTGAAAATCGACGCCATCGATGTTCCAGTCGTTCCACCAGTCCCACGCAACTTTGCCCGGCTTGATCCACGAGGTGTCTTCGAACTGCGAGGGCCTTTGCAGTAGATAGACAATTTCGTTGGTCAGCAGATCCCCATCGTGCTCAGCGATGCCAATCACTCTCCATGGATACGTTCTCGTGCCGGATGTGACCGCGATGTAGTCGGCAGTTTCGACCGGCTTGTAATCGCGATCACTGGTCTGCACCAGCTTTGTTGGGTAAGGCGGAAAGGTTGCGTGAAGCTCAAAATCCGGCGCAGCCCCGCGCAGCCACAACCCGGGATAATCTTCTGCGTCGGATTCCGCGATTGCGAGCTTCGTTCCTTGATTGGCGACAACCACGGCCGGAAGCGAGGCAAAGAACTCCGGCTGAATTTCATTCAGGTGCTGCGGGAGATATTTGCGCTCGTTGTGCGAGTAGAAGCTGTCTTCCTCCGGATAATAAACAATGTCGTTGGCGGCAAATTTGAAATTCGCTTCCTCGCCATAGATGTGAACTTCCTTCTGGGGAAGCGAGGTTTCGAAGCGATAGCCGACACCCTCGTTGTAAGCGCGGAAAACCACTGAATAACCGCCATCGAGAGTGAGGCGCAATTCGTTGTAGTGATCGCGAACCTGCGCGAATTTCTGCCGCACCACCGGCTTGATCATTTCATCGCGCGACGTCTTCTTCGCGCTGACTACCTTGGGATCGATTCCCAGCTTCTTGTGATCGACATCGAGCGAAAGGGTCGCGTTTTCGAGCATCGGCATGGTGTTGAACACCACGTCGTAGCGCAGCTGGCCGCTGGTGCGGATTCGAACCTCGACGCGGTTATCGGGTGAGCGCAGGTCGTAGCTCGCCTGGGCACTCGCGTTTTGCACGGATAAGAATGCACTCACAACCAATAAAAGACATGCAATGTTCCTCATAAGCCCCTCTCTTCGGATGGACAACTGCGAAACTTGCAACTTCTAAATTTACGGATGTGCCAGCGCAGGTTGAGGCTGGTCTTTGAAAACTACCACGAACTGCTGAATCTCGCGACGCTGTTGCTCGACCGCGGCCGAGTCGGCTTTCTCTATTTGCTCGTACGCCTGGAATTCCTGCTGAGCTTTCGAAGCCTCGCCCACCTTCTTAAAAGCCTGCGCCAGCCGGAAATGAGCTTCCGCCAGATCAGGGTTTGCGATAATCGCCCGCTGGTACGCGGCAATCGCCTTAGCGGAATCGGCCTGTGCGGAATAGATAATTCCCAGCTGAAGATAGGCGTCGGCAAATCTGGGATCGATGTGTGTGGATTTCTCCAGCAACGGCAAAATATTTTCTACCGCCGATGTCTCCGGATTGCTTACCGCCCTCCACAACGCCAGGGCGTAGTAATAGTTTGCTGCCGCATTTTGCGGCTGGCTCTGCGCGAATCGCGCCAGCTTTTCGTCCGCACAAGCAAGCGGTTGGGCAGAGGCCTTGACCATTTTTCCGAGGAATAGATATGGAGCCGGATCTTCTGGTTTCAAGTCTGACGCAGCGCAAACACGCTCCGCAGCTTGCGAATACAGGCCGCTAGCGTAGAGGGCCGCGCCGAGGCCGGCCAGCATTCGCTCTGAGCTGGGGTAAGCTTTCGCGCCTTTCGCGAAAACTTCCGTTGCCGGCTGGATCGCGCGGTGCAGAAGCAACTCCGTGGCCCAGGCAAAATAGTTCCGCTCGCTCGGATCCAGCTGGGTAGCATGCTCGTAATCGTGAACCGCAGCCAGTGGATCGTTCAACTGCTCATCAATGTCGCCTAACTCCCGGCAAAGGTCGGCGCGCTCGCTGATCGACAATTGTTTCTTGATCTCCTCGCGCCGTTGTAAAAGTTGTTGTGAGTTTTCAACGTTCTCCCGCGAGGGTTTCTCTCCGAGTCCCTTCGTATCTCTAGCCAGGGCTTCGCTCGTCCTCAGACTGACATCCGACCCATGTCCCCCAGCCGCGGTCCAGTCAGTCACTCCCGCGACAGTGAAATTAGGCTTGTCGCTGAAGTCCATTGCCGCAATGGAATGGGAGCCCGAATACCCCTGCCACACATATTGCAGCGCTTCGGCAAGCGTCTCCTGGCGGACTCCGCGATCGACGTGCCCCGCATTCCGGGCAAACACGAATTGATAGTGATAGCCCTTTGCTGCCAGCACCCGTGCCATGTTTTCGTTGGCCAACACCCAATCGTGCATGCCGTCGTGCATCACATTGGGATTAAGCAAATCGCGGTCACCGACTTCCATCCAGATGCGAATCGGCTTCGCAGGATTCTGCGGAATGAGATGCTCGTGAAACTCCCACGCGCCATGCGGAGTCTCGGGACTATAGGGCCACTGCTGGTTGACGAACGTTCCCGAGTAACTGAGAACGCGGTGGTAGAGTTCGGGGTGATACCAAGCCATGATGAACGCGCAGGCTGCGCCGGAGCTCGCACCCATAGCCGCGCGCCCATCTGGATCCTTTGTCAGCTTTACATGCGCTTCGGCCTCGACGCGAGGCAAGACTTCGCTCTCCACGAACTCCGCATACTTCCCCGACATGGTGTCGTATTCGAGGCCGCGCTCGCTGCCTTGCGCGTCGCCGCCCCCGTTGCCAATCGAAATTGCGATCATTACCGGGAGCTTGCGCTGAGCAATCAGATTGTCGAGGACCGAAAAGAGCAGGCGGTCGGGGCCATCGGCGCCAACGATGAATGGCGCAGCAGTTCCGGCCACGTATGACTTCGGAACATAGACAGCGACTTTGCGCATGTACGACGCCGGGTGACTTGTGGTGACGATGAGCTTCGCGGGATCGGCAGGATCTACGGTTCCAAATGTTCCTGGCTCGCGTGCGATGCCCGGGTAAATCTTGCTGTCAGTCGAGTTCATGGTGAACTCGATCACGGTTCCATTCGAGACAGCATTATCGGCTGACACTTCTGGCGACGGACTGTGGACCGGTCCGATGATGAAATTTCCATCCTCGGTCGGAGAAGGGATGCCGTTATCAGGCAGTTCTTTCGCGTCGACGTAACCGGGCGAGTGAGGATCTCGTACCGGCGGAGTTGGACGTTCGGCGTGCTGCGGGGAAGCCGTTTGCCCGGCAACAAGCCCCGCGAAAGCCATCATTCCTGCTAGGACTGCCAACCCTGGGGAGCGAAAGGTGAATCCCATGTGAGTATTGTGCAGCATTCTTTCAAACGGGAGATCAGGTGGCAAACTCTGTATGACGGACGCGGAGGAGCGCTCCCCAACGGGAAGATTTCTAGCCCAGCGATCGCATATGAGATACATTCCTTGGCCGCGACGATTTTCAATTTCCGAAGTCATTGAACAGATCACCACGCGCGCATACCATCATTAAGAGTCAGGCAGGGGACATGAGTGTGTTTAGAGGAACTCGGAGAAAGTTTTCGATATTCGCCTCGATCTCTCTTCTTGCCTGCACATTCTCCTGGTCGCAAACCGGCGGTAAGCCTCCCGTCCTCACTCGTGCCGATCAGATTCGCCGACTCCGTCCCGAAGAAGCTGCGAAGGGTTATCCCGTCCATATTCGTGGCGTGATCACTATGGACGCGCCAGCACCCGACTTCTTTATTCAAGATGCAACCGAGGGAATCTTCGTCGAAGGCAGCGTTTCGCCGCAGTTTACCCACGTAATGGGGCAATTCGTGGACCTCGAAGGAATAACGGGGCCGGGAAAATTCGCTCCCGTGATTCGTGAAACGAAGTTACGTGTGCTCGGCCCGGGAATGTTGCCCAAGGCGCCGCTGGTTCCATTCTCGCAGTTGGCAAGTGGCCAGCAGGACAGTCAATGGGCGCAAGTGCGGGGAATCGTACGATCGGTGGCTGTTGACCGCACGTCCTGGCGCGAGACCACTCTGGCGATCCGCGTAGCTTCTGAAGGAGGACAGTTCAGCGTTCGCGTTCCAATTCAGCGCGAACAGAATTTCTCGTCATGGGTCGACAGCGAAGTTCTCATCGAGGGAGTTTGCGGAAGCCTCTACAATGCTAACCGCCAACTGACCGGAATTCTTTTTTACGTGCCCCGCCTGAGCTTTATCAAGGTTGAGTCGACAGCCGCCGAAGCTTCGCTCGCCACTCTGTTGAGGTTCTCTCCCGGGGAAGGAATGCGACATCGGGTTCGGGTCCGCGGCGTGGTCGCATACCAGCAGCCGGGAAATGCGATTTTCCTGCAGGTGCAGGGCAAAGGCCTGCATGTGCTCACCCAGCAAACCACGCCACTAGAAATCGGTGATCTGGTGGACGTGTTGGGTTTCCCTGCGATGGGCGATTCTGCGCCAATTTTGGAAGATGCGGTGTTTCACCGTCTGGGCCACGAGCAGGCGCCGACTCCTCTCAAGTTGAACTTGCGTGAGCCCTGGGAACAATTCGACAGTGCTGTCGTAACCGCTGACGCGAAGCTCGTCGATCATCAAGTGCAGGCCAGCGGCATTCGCCTGCTGTTGCAGAGCGCAGACGTGCCCTTTGAGGCTACTTTGCCGCCTGGAAATTCTGCCAGCGACCTCCTATCAATTCCGCTTGGCAGCCGCATACGCGCTACCGGCATTGGAGCCGTCCGCAGTGGCGGGCTGTGGCAGGTTCCCGAATCTTTTCGAATGCTCTTGCGCTCGCCGGCCGATGTCGCGGTGCTCACCACGCCATCGTGGTGGAACCTGCGTCACACATTGTGGTTGTTGGCAGTGACCGTGGGGATCCTCCTTATTGTTATGGCGTGGGTGGTCGTACTCGGCCGCCGCGTTCGGGAGCAGATGCTCGTCATTCGGCAGAAATTGCGGCACGGTGCAGTTCTTGAAGAGCGCAATCGGATCGCGCGTGAGCTCCATGACACCTTGGAGCAGGAACTCGCCGGCATCACCATGCAACTCGATCTTGCCGCCGACTGTTTCCAGCAGGCGCCCCGTATCTCGCGAGAGGCCCTCGAGGCCGCGCGCGACATGAGCCGCCACAGCATGATCGAAGCCCGCCGTTCGGTGTGGGATTTGCGCTGCCAGCTCCTGGAAGATGGGGATCTGGTTTCGGCCGTATCGCAAATTGTCCGCCCATTCGCGGCTCGCGCATCGGCAGCCGTGGAGGTTCACATTCAGGGACAGCCCATTCGCCTGCCAGGTCAGATCGAAATAAATTTACTGCGCATTGCGCAGGAAGCAGTGGCCAATGCGGTCAAACATGGACGTGCCAAGCGCATCGATATCGCGCTGGAATTCGGCGGAGATTCAGTTTGTCTTTCGGTAAAGGACGACGGCGCTGGGTTCTCCCCCTCTCAGGCATCACGCAGCGGACATTTTGGATTGCTGGATATGCGCGAGCGCGCGCAATCTATCTCCAGCGAACTCAAAATAGAAAGCGAGCCGGGTGCTGGAACATGCATCACAGTACAAGTCCCACTAAAAACGGCCGAAGTAAATGATGCGGCAATCAAAGCCAATACGTATTCTGGTAGTTGACGACCACTTCATGGTGCGTATGGGGCTCTCATCGTCCCTCAACGTGGAGCCCGATATCGAAGTGGTGGCTGAAGCAGGTAGCGGTGAGGCCGCGTTGCAGGCATACCGCGATTCCCGCCCCACGCTGGTCATGATGGATTTGAAACTACCAGGCATGAACGGGACCGAATGCACCGCCCAAATTGTCCGGGAGTTTCCGGAAGCGCGAATACTCATCCTCTCTACACACTCTAGCGAAGAAGAAGTCTATCGCGCCATTCAAGCTGGGGCTCGCGGGTATGTCGTGAAGAGCATTGTTCGCGAAGAGCTTTTGCGCGCAGTCCGCCAGGTCCATGCCGGAGGGCAATACTTTGATTCCGTCGTCGCTTCTCATCTCGCCGATCGCCAGTCCCATCGCGCATTGAGCGGCCGGGAAGTGGACGTATTGAAATTAGTGGCCAAGGGTTTCGGCAACAAGGAGATTGCCCGAGTGTTGGAGATTGCCGAGGTGACCGTCAAACTTCACGTCAGTAACACGCTCGAGAAGCTTGATGTCAAAGACCGGACCCAGGCCGCGACTGTCGCGCTCCAGCGCGGAATCATCTCCCTCGATTGAGTCTTCACAACTTCCCTCTTCCGATCGCGGCACTGGCTGGGTGTCCCTCGATCACTATACGAAAGTACAGTATTGACAACGTTTATCTAGTTGTTTTGTAGTAGTTTCGCTTTCGTGTATTCGTGCCTGCGGTCACACGCCAAGGCGTTGAGGATCTACGCACCGACGAACAATTGGTCGATTCAAGGGGAGTGATTATGAGGCAATTTCTGGCGGCGCTCGCATTTGTTTGCCTGTTCGTTTCAGGCCTGGCCATGGCCCAATCAGATCGCGGCTCCATCGCCGGCACCGTGGTAGACAGCACCGGCGCAGCCGTGAGCGGCGCGTCAGTGGTGGTCAGGGGAACAGCTACCGGAAATACTTACAAGACCGTGACCACTCCCGAGGGCATATATCGTATTTCGGATATTGCTATTGGCCGATACGACATTACCGTAGAGGCGGCGGGATTCAAGTCGTCTGTTCAACAGGGTGTCCCAATCCAGATCAACACGGTTGCCGCGTTGAACGTAACTTTGCAACCGGGCGATGTGAAGGAATTAGTCAGCGTGCAGGCAGACGCGCCAACCCTGCAAACCGAAAGTTCTGACATTGGTACGGTGGTGGACAAACGGCAAATTGAGGAACTGCCCTTGGCGCTCTCTTCGACCGGCCAGAGTTTCTTGCGATCACCCGAAACATTCGTTTTTTTAACGCCGGGCACGGCAGGCCCCGGAACTGCTGGGGATCATTCGAGTTCCGGAATTTTTGAATCCAAGCTCTCGGGCGGCCAGAATTTCGGGACCGAAGTCCTGCTCGACGGCGTCAGCATTCAACGCATGGACACGGTTTCGGCATTCGATCAGATCGCGCCCTCAGTCGAGGCCATATCCGAGTTTAAGGTAACAACCTCGACGCCTTCCGCGCAGTTCGGACGTACTTCGGGCGGCGTCGAAAGCTTTACAACAAAATCGGGAACGAACAACTTTCACGGTACTATTTTCGAGCTGTTTCGTAACGAAGCTCTAGATGCCAATCCCTGGAACCTGGATTTTCAGAATGCGCTTGCCGCCGAGCAGGGTAAGCCACTAACGCGAAAAGCTCGCGACCGCCAAAACGATTTTGGTGGTTCTCTCGGCGGTCCCGTCCGCATTCCTCATCTCTACAACGGAACCGACAAGACATTCTTCTTCTTCTCCTGGGAACAATATCGCAACGAACGCGGCACCACGAACACCACCACTTTGCCGACGGATGCTGAACGCAGCGGCGATTTTTCGGCTTTGCTGGGGAGCGATACCGGTGTTCCCAATCCATGCACCCCGGGACAAGACGTGTTGCAAGGCCAGATTTTCGATCCCTCAACCACGACTACGGTTGGTGGAGTAACCTGTCGGCTGCCTTTCCCAGGCAACAAAATCACAAACATCAGTCCGGTTGCACAAAAGATTCTCACCTATCTTCCCCACGCAAATCGGACCGGCGACGCATTTGGCATCAATAACTACTTTTTTGCTACCCAGGTTCCGACGCTCGACACAACCATGACCTTCAGGATCGATGAGAACCTCACGCAAAAGAGCAAACTCTTCTTCTCCTATACCAGCCGCGATCAGGAGGTGCTCAACGGAACCCCGGCGTTACCTCCGCCGTTGGACGGCAACTTTTTCAACTCCAACTTCAGTCACCTGATGCGGTTTGGCTGGGATTTTATTGCCTCTCCTACCCTTTTGAACCACTTTGTTGTTGGTTTTAATCGCTTATGGAACTCAAGCACCGGTGAGAGCGTGAACGGTAACAATTGGCCCCAGGTGCTGGGCATAAATAACGCGTTCGGCCCGGTTTTTCCGCAGATCGGATTTAATGGTGGGCCCTACAATATCAACTATCAAGGTCTCAGCACCCTTGACTACAACCAAAATATTCCGAGCAGTGTTGTTATCGCAGATAGCATTTCGTGGGTGAGGGGCCGCCATTCGGTCCGATTCGGTGGCGAAATCCGCGGCCTGCAGTTTTCTGTTCTGAATCCAGCGACCTCTCCCGCCTACAACTTCTTCAATTTCCAAACGGCGTTTCAGCCCAATGACCCAAACCTTACAGGTAATCCGTTTGCCAGTTTTCTGATTGGAGCGCCGAACGAAGAAAGCTTGACCGTAAACTCACATTTTCCGCGGTGGAACCAGCGGTATTACGCTCTGTATGTTCAAGATGATTTTAAGTTCAGCAGGAACCTGACGCTCAACCTTGGGTTGCGCTGGGATGTGGACACCCCGCGCGTGGAGGCAACGGGGGCGCAGTCGGTACTGGACCTGGCGGCCCCAAACCAAGACACGCCGGGCTTTCCGGGTGCTCTCATTTACGGCAGGAGCGCCACCGGCACAAGCACCTATTACAAAGATTTTGGTCCTCGCATTGGATTCGCGTGGGCCCCCGATTTTGCGAAGAACAGTGTGCTTCGCGGCGGGTACAGCATTTATTACGCACCGCTGAGCTATTCAGACTTTGGTGGCGCTCTCACCAGCGGAACTACTGCGACCCCGGACTTCAAGTCGCCCGATGCCTACACGCCAGAGCAATCGTGGGATGTCGGCTTCCCAGCCTATACGCCGCCCAGCAACGCGAATAGCCCCACACTACTCAACTTCACTAATTCAGCTAACACCGTACTACCCTCTTACAACCGACCGGGGATGATCCAGAACTGGGACCTCGAGATTCAGCACCAGATCATCCAAGACCTTATTTTTACGATCGGATATGTTGGACAACATTCGACTCGCCTGCACTCGAATCTTGCCCAAATCAATACCATCAATCCGAGATACCTCGGCTTAGGGAATGCCCTGGGGTTTGCTGCGGACGGGTCGGACGGAAACAATGGGCCGGCGATTCTCAGTCAGCTCGGTGTTTCTGTGCCTTCATGGTTTGTACCAGGTTGGGGAGAACCGCAAAGTGGAGGCGCCGCAACTGTCGGTCAGTTGCTGCGGCCATTTCCGCAGTTCGGTACCATCGGCACCAATTGCTGTCTCGAGAATGTGGGCCAGGCAACCTACAATGCGCTCGAGGCAAAACTGGAGAGGCGCTTCCGCAACGGCCTGAACGTGCTCGCCTCCTATACATTCTCAAAAACATTGACCGACGCAGATAGCAATTACGCTGTTCCGTTTACAGGTTTCAACTCGAACGTTTTCGGTGCTCAGAATCCTTACAACTTAAGAGCGGAAAAAGCGGTCAGCTACCAGGACATTCCGCACACCTTTGTTTTGAGTTACATGTACGAGATCCCTGTTGGGCCGGGGAAGCGCTATCTGGCGCACGGTGTCGCCAGCAAAGTACTTGGAGGATGGCAGGTCGGGGGAGTGCAGCGCTACCAATCGGGCTCACCTGCCGTTATTCAGGCGAGTGCAACATCACCGCCGAACGTTACCGGCGGCAATTGGCGCCTCAGTTTGATACAAGGGCAGTCATTCTTCCTGTCCAATTCAAATCATTGGAGTCCCGCAACCAATGCCGGCTGGAACAGCGCGTGTTCTGAGACTTCGAACGGCACTTTTACGAGTAACGCGACTCCCGTGTACAACTGTGGCTCTCTACTCGATCCGAGCGCAGCATCCTTGGCCGCTGGAGGAGGATACGTTTTTGGCAATCTGCCGGTAGCTGAATCCTGGCTGCGAAGTCCAGGTTATATGAACGAGGATTTCGCCATTATCAAGAAGACATCGATTACAGAGAACAAAGAAATCGTATTCAAACTCGATATACCAAATGCCTTCAACCGGCACGTGTTTGGCCCAATCGACGGTTCTGTCGGAGACTCGTTCTTTGGAGTTCCGGGCGGCGGGGGTCACACCGTGCTCAACGCACCGCGGGATATCCAAGCTACCTTACGCTTCCAATTCTGAAAAAGAGCGTGATTGCTCGCGCCAACTTCCACTGGCGTGAGCAATCACGCAACTCTTAGGGTTTAGAATTAACCAGTGTCTGGCATTGGTATTTGTCGCCATCCTAATAGCTGCCGTTTGCCTATCCGTTCTCTTTCCCTTTGCCTCGTTTGTCTGCTCCTAATGCTTTTCGGCGTGTCACTTTCTCCGGGCCAAACATCGGGATTAAATGCCGAATTTAGTAAAGGCACAGAAGCCATGCGGAATGGCGATCTCGACCAGGCAGCCTCGATTTTTTCGTCGATCACTGAAAAAAATCCAGCCTTCGCCGAAGCATATTTCAACCTGGGACTGGTGCGGGAACAACAAGGGGATTTTGACAGCGCTATCGATAGCCTTCAAAAAGCTATCAAGATCAAACCGCACCTCCACGGGGCAAACTTGTTCTTGGGGATTTGTCAGTTCCGCATCAATGCCCTAAATGCTGCCGCTACTGCAGTCGCCCGGGAAACGACGAATTATCCCAACGACGCCGCGGCCTGGATGTGGTTGGGTGTTGTCCGCCTGGCTCAAGACCATCCTGAGGATGCTGCCGAAGCGCTCGATAAGGCCGCCAAGCTCAAGCCAGGCGATCCGGACATCCTTTACCATCGTGGCCGCGCGCATCTGCTGGTTTCAAAAGACAGTTATGCTGAGATGTTCAAACGTGACCCGAATTCCTGGTTGGTCCACCGTGTGATGGCGCAGGCCAATGCCGAAGCGGACCGGCACGTGGAAGCGATCGCTGAGTATGAAATGGCGATCAAATTGGCTCCCACACAGCCCGGTCTTCATGAGGAACTTGGCACCGAATATCGGGCCGTCAACAAAATTCCTGAAGCCGAGACAGCATTTCGCAAGGAACTCGACCTTGATCCCCACAACGCTCTTGCCAGATATAAATTGGGCGCCATAGAAGTCGAAAAGGGAGATGGGCCGCAGGCGAAGGATCTTATTGAAGCAGCCCAAAAAGAGAAACCAAACCTCACCCATATTGATTACAACCTGGGTCGTGCCGAGATGCTGGTGGGGGATGCCGAATCAGCGGCACGTCACTTCGAACATTCTGTCAAAACTGACGCCGATCCTGAGGTGATTGAACAGTCCTGGTACCAGCTTGGCATTGCCTATCGTCGCCTGCAGCGAATGGATGATGCTCGAAATGCAATGGCAACCTATCAACAGATAAAAGATGAGCTCGCGCGAAAATCGCAGGCCCAACTGGACAATTATCGTGCCACTCATCCGGATGCCAGCACAGTCCCTTCAGCCGACGATCATCCCTAGTCAGAGGCCGCCATCAATGCGTCTCGCGAGCTGCTGAGCTGGCTGCTTTATTTTGCAAATTGACAGCCTTCTCGAACTCTGCCTTTGCTCGATCGAGTTGATGCATCTGCTTGTACACTCTCCCCAACTGGTAATGAGCTGATGCATTTGCGGGATCGAGTTCGGTTGCCTTTGATAGCTCGCTCAGTGCGTTCTCCATCTGACCCTCCCGAAAGTACCCGGCTCCGAGGCGCAAATGGCAGTAGCCGCTAGCAGGCGCGAGTTGCACCGCAATTTCCAGCGGCTTGAGTGCCTCCTTGGTTCGGCCCTGCTCCAGAAGCAAGCTCCCGAGATTGACATAAGGTTGCTCGCTTTTGTGTGGGTTTTCCCTATCCCATGAGATCGCATCTTTGTAGGCCTGAATCGCCTGTTCAGGCTGGGCACTCGACTCAAAGATCAACCCTAGCCCGTTCTCTGCTCTTGCGTCTCGTGGATCCAGTTTCAGGGCCACTAAGAATGCCCTCCTGGCCTCAGTTAAACGTGAACGGGTGTAATACGCCCTCCCCAGGTAATACCAGGCGTCTTTGTTCTTGTTATCAAAGGCAACCGATTTTTCCAGCCATTTGATTGCATCCGGGTAATCGCCGAGCAGGACGTAGTCGAGACCCACAATTTTCAGATCGTCCGAACTAGGCTGCGAAATTGCAGCCGCTTTGGTGTATATCGCGAGCGATTCCGACGGCCGGTTCTCGCGGTTGAGGGCGAAACCCAGCATGTACAGCGCATCTGAAGAGTCGGGATGCGCATCGAGATAGGAACGAAGTCCCTGTTCGGCGCCTGCGAAGTCTGGAATGTGCACCAGACACTTGGCCCGATAGAGCGCGGCATCCGTCTTGCCCGGAGCAGCCGCTTCCACACGCGCAAATAGAGCAGCCGCCGACGAATAATCTCCCGCACGAAATGCGGCCACCCCGCGATCGTAGTCGCTGCTTGATTGTGCGAAGAGTTTGACCCCACACAAAAACCACAGCACTAGCAGACAAAAAGATAGACACGACCTGTACCGGCACACACTCATGGCTTTGCGGGCGTAGCCGCGGGCTCATCGATCTGGAGAATCTGGTCGGAGGAAACATTGTCGAGCGTCTGTTTAATTCCGCTCGGCCAGCGAATCTCGATCTTCTTCACCGTGCCGTTTTGTCCCAACCCGAAATGCACTCGCTTGTCGCTGGCTGAAAGATAACTGCTCGCGGTTGAAACGGTCGCATACTGCGGTCCCGAACTTGTCGTGAGGGTGACCTCGGCCCCAATCGCATCTCGATTGCTCTTATGACCCACAAGCTTCAGTACTAGCCAGTGATTCCGCGCCTGGGTTTCATTGTGCAAGATGTGTGCTGGCCCATCGTTCGTACTCACCACCGCATCCAGTCGTCCGTCGTTATCCAAATCTCCAATGGCCATCCCGCGCGCCACCCAGGGATGACGGAACACGTCGCCAGATTGGGCCGACACATCTTCGAACCCTTTGCCGGTGTTCCGCGCCAGCAGCATCGGCTCCCGATAATGGAGATTCGGATAATTCAGTTCAATCGTATCGAGGTCATGTCCTTGAGCAATCAGCAGGTCCTTCCAGCCGTCATTATCGTAGTCAAGAAAGCGCGCTCCCCATCCCGAGTGTGACAATGTCATCGACCCGACTCCCGTGAGCTGGGTTGAATAGCTAAACGTCCCATCTCCACCATTCTGATACAGTGCATAGCGCTGATTCGCCAGGTCGGTTACCACGATGTCGGGCCAGCCATCATTGTTATAGTCGGCGAAATCAACTCCCATACCCGCAAAGGTGCGGCCGTCAATGTCCACCGCCGCGCCTGACGCAAGTGCTACTTCTTCGAACGTTCCGTCCCCTTTATTGTGGTAGAGAAACTCGGGCATGGAATCATTAGCGACGAACAGATCGATGTGACCATCGCGATCGTAGTCAGCAATCGCGATACCGAGGCCCTTACCGGGCTTGTCTAACCCGATTTTCCCCGCAACCTCGGTGAAGGTTCCATCCTTGTTGTTATGGAATACAAGTGGGGAAATCGGCTTGAAGTAGTCGGGATGGCAATACGCTCGATAGCCTTCCTTGTGCTCACCGCACCAGATGTCATCGAAGTCCCAATCCACATACCGCAGAACAACTAAATCGAGAAAGCCATCGTTATCCAGGTCCACCCATGCGGCGCTCGTCGACCATCCACTTCCTGCAACGCCGGCTCTTTGCGTGACGTCGGTAAACGTTCCGTCGCCATTATTGTGGTAGAGCTTGTTGCCACCGTACGCAGTTACGTAAAGATCTTCGTATCCGTCGTTGTCGTAGTCTCCTACCGCGACTCCCATTCCATAGCCCTCGCCCTGCAGGCCAGCCTTCTCAGTGACGTCCTCAAATGTGCCGTCCGTTTTTTGATGATAGAGACGGTTCCAATATTCCGGACCAGCCTTTCGCGGGATCGTTCCCTTCGGCGTGGGATCGGCAAGTGGCGCGCCGTTGACAAAGAAAATGTCGAGTCGCCCGTCATTGTCATAGTCGAACAAGGCGACGCCGGCCCCCATGGTTTCAGGCAGGTATTTTCTCGAAGTATGCGAGGAGCGGTAGTCGAAATTCACGCCGAGCTGTTTCGTGACATCTACAAAGCCTTGAGCGGCTTGGGACTGCTGGGAACTGACCTGTTGCCCGAAAGCGAATCCAAATGAGAGAAAAACAAACCAACTGACCCGTAAGCGAAGTCGCGGCAGAAAGGCGCACTTCACGGCGTCACAATCCCTTTACCTTCTGCGACCGTCACGATCTGATCAATCGCGGGAATCTGAACCTCCTCCTTAATCCCATCCGGCCAGAAGATTTCGACCTTATCAACTTTGGTCGCCGAGCCCAGGCCAAAGTGCAAGCGCTGGTCTGAACTTGAAGCGTAGCTGCCGCCGCTGAACACGTCGCCGCGCTGTCGCACCCCTCCCGCGGTGAGAAACACCTTCGCCCCAATCGCATCGCGCGGACTTTTGGGTCCTCCGATCAATTTCACCGTGAGCCAATGGTTGGAATTCTTGGCCACATTTCGTAACAAGACCGGGGTTGAATCCATCACGTTCAGCACCACGTCGATGTGGCCATCATTGAACAAGTCGCCAAAAGCCGCGCCCCGGGCGGAGACCACAGTTGCCAGCCCGCTGCCAGTCGCCGCCGGAACCTCTTCAAATTTGGACCCATTCAGGTTGCGGAACAGCAAGGGACGCTGCGCCCAGGTCGTGCCCCAATCCTGCTTGTCGACTCCGGGATAGACATGGCCATTCGCAAAAAACAGATCAAGCCAGCCATCGTTGTCGAAGTCGAGAAATCCCGTTCCCCAACCCAGAAAAGGAATGGTTGCGTTTCCGATGCCGGCCGGATAGCTCACATCGGAGAAACTTGCGTCGCCTTCATTGCGATAAAGAGTGTTGTAATCGTCGGAGAAATTCGTGATGCAAAAGTCGACCTTGCCGTCGTGGTTATAGTCGCCTACAGCGATTCCCATGGCGGCTTGCTCACGGCCTTCATCATTCAACGCGAAGCCTGAAAGATAGCTGAGATCTTCGAACGAGCCGTCGTGCTTGTTACGATATAAATACTTTGGCACAGAATCGTTGGCGACCAGGAGATCGACCCAGCCGTCGTCATCAACATCAACAAAGACGGATGACAGTCCGTAATATCCTCTTTGGTCGGAAACACCCGCCTTCACGCTGACATCAGTGAAAGTGCCGTCCCCATTGTTGTGAAAGAGGTGATCACTCTCGCCAGGCAGGCCTCGCGGACCGCACATTACATCCACTCCGCGAAATTGACAAAACCCCGGCGGCAGGCCGCCCTTGCCTGAGATGGGAGGATTCTCGGGATCGAACTTCACATAGCCCGGAACGAAAAGGTCGAGTCGTCCATCGTGATCGTAGTCGCCCCAGGTTGCGCCGGTTGACCAGCCGCCCAATGTGACTCCAGCCTTCTCGGCAACATCTGTAAACGTTCCGTCGTGATTGTTGTGGTAAAGCCGGTTCTTGCCGAAGTTGGAAACGTAAATGTCCGGCCATCCGTCGTTATCGTAGTCGCCTACGGCCACTCCAAATCCCCACCGCTCGTTGGCGACGCCGGCTTTGTCGGTCACATCCGTGAATGTTCCATCGTGATTGTTGTGGAACAGCATGGCCCGGGGCGGTGCTTCTTTGCCCTTTAGCGCCGGGATAGTCGATCCGTTCAGCAAATAAACATCGAGCCAGCCGTCATTGTCGTAATCGATGAGGGCCACGCCCGAGCCAGGAGTTTCGATGATAGTGCTCTTTTCGTGCGTTCCAGAAATGTGATGGAACTTGTCAATTCCAGACGCATGCGTGATGTCGGAAAACACGACCGGCGCGTTATCAACGAATCCGCCCGCAGTGATTGGGCGCGATTGCGCATCCTTAATGGGAGCATGGGCCATTCCCGTGCTCGCCCCGCCTTGTTGAGCCTGTGGATTTTGCGGGCCCATCGCTTGTCCCATGCTGAGTGCCGCCAGTTCAGCTAAGAGGACAATCGGGGCAGCAAACTGCCAAAGCGTACGGAATAAGAAAATGAAGGGCTTGAGTCTAGAAACAGGCATGAAAAGCGCGATACACGATCTTCTCACACGGGCAGGTTCGAATCCACGGGCGCCTTCACAGATACCCTTGTCATTCCGAGCAAAACAGAATCATTCGCTCGTGAACGGTTCTGCGTAGTCGAGGAATCTGCTTTTTCTCGGAAAAGCCAAAGCAAATGCGACAGTGAACCTGGCGTACGTGGTAATGATCGTTCGTCCGGAACTACAGAAGCGAGCGCAACTGAGACATTAAAGCAAAGCACCGGCGAGGACGATCAAAAGCACAATCAGCATCACAAGTAGCAGCGTCGTTGACCAGCTACGAGGTGGATAGTATTTGGAGAAGCCGGGCATAGGTGGACCATCTGCGAAGTTGATCGCCTACTCCTCCTCTTCCTTCACCTCGCCTCTCTCCGCTTTCGCTTTCTCGATGATCTTTTCCTGCAGTTGGCCGGGGACAATATCATAGTGGTGCATTTCCATGTTGAAGCTGCCGCGGCCCTGCGTCATCGAGGTCAGGTCGGCTCCGTAGGTGAGCATCTCGGCCATCGGCACCTCGGACTTCACGATCGTGTTGCCGCCCTTGTTGTCCATGCCCTGAATGCGCCCGCGCCGTGAGTTCAGGTCGCCCATGATCGAGCCGGCGAACTCGTCCGGCACGGTGATCTCGACATGCATGACTGGCTCAAGCAGCGTGGGCTTGGCCTGCTCCATGGCTTTTTTGAATGCGATGCGGCCCGCCATCTGGAACGAAAGATCGTTCGAATCCACATCGTGGTAAGACCCGTCGTAGAGCACGACTTTAAAATCGACCACGGGATATCCGGCGAGATACCCGCGCGCCGCAGCGTCCTTGATTCCTTTTTCTACTGCGGGGATGAAGTTCTTCGGAATCGCGCCGCCGAAAATGTCATTCACGAATTCGAACTCTGAGCCGCGCGCCAGCGGTTCCATCTTAATTTTGCAATCTCCATACTGCCCGTGGCCGCCGGTCTGCTTCTTGTGGCGGCCCTGCACGTCGGCGCGCCCGCGAATCGTCTCGCGATACGGTACCTTCGGAGCTTTCAGATTTACTTCCGTGTGGTACCGCTTCTTCATCTTCGAAACGGTGACTTCTATGTGCTGCTGCCCTGTGCCCGCGATCAGGAACTCTTTCGTCTGCGGGTCGCGGAAGAAGCGCAGCATAGCGTCTTCTTCCAGCAGCTTGTGAATGCCGGTTCCTAGCTTGTCTTCGTCGGCGCGCGTCTTCGGCTCAATAGCAAACGTGATCGCCGGCTCGGGCAGCTTCACATGCGGATATTGGATCGGCGCAGATTTGTCGCCCAGCGTGTCACCGGTCAGCGTGTCTTTTAATTTCGCGACTGCGCCGATGTCGCCGGCATGAAGTTCGTTCACCGGAACCGCGGTTTTCCCCTGCATGACAGAGATGTGCGAAAGCTTTTCTTGGGTGCCGCGCGCAAAATTTACCAGCGACGCGTCGTTCTTCAGCACACCCGAAAACACTTTGTAGTAAGAAATTCGCCCGGCGAACGGATCAGAGACCGTCTTGAATACATATAAAGATGTAGGCTCCGAATCCGACTCTTTCCGCGAGGGCGGCTCGCCGTTGCCGGAAGTAACTTCGCCACGAATCGAATCATGCTCGGTTGCCGCCGGCGTGAACTCGACGATGAAGTCCATCAACCGATCCGTGCTGACGTTTCCCAAGCCGGAAGCAAACAGCACGGGGAAAATCTTGTCCTCGCGAATTGCATTGTGCAGCGCGGGGACCAGGTCTTCTTCCGACAGCGTCCCGGCATCGAAGAATTTTTCCATCAGCGCGTCGTCGCCCTCGGCAACCATCTCGACCAGCTTTTCGTGTGCGGCCTGGGCGGCATCTTTCATGTTGGCAGGAATCTCGCCTTCTTTACCTTTGCCGTTGCCGCCGAGTTCGTACGTGTACGCCTTCATGCGCACCAGATCGACCACGCCGGACAAGCTTTTTTCTTTTCCGATCGGCAACTCGAGAGGAATCACATTTCGTCCGAACGCATTGGTCAGCGACTCCAGGACCCGGTCGGCATCGGCGCGCTCGCGGTCCATGCGGCTGGCGATAATCACTCGCGGCGTGTTGTACTCCTCGCAGTAATTCCACACCCGCTGAGTCACGACTTCAACGCCTGCCACGCCATCGACTACCACGAGCGCCGCATCCACCACCGGCAGCACCATCTTGGCTTCGTGAACGAACATATTGAAGCCGGGGGTATCGAGGAAATTGATTTTCGTCTGTCCCCACTCCGCGTAGGCGAGCGAGGTCGCAATCGACATCTTGCGCGAGATTTCTTCGTCGTCGTAGTCGGTGGTTGCGCTGCCGTCATCGACGCGCCCCAGCCGCTGAGTTGCGCCGGCCGTGTAGAGCATCGCCGAGACCAGCGAGGTTTTTCCGGCGTGCCCGTGGCCGACTAAAGCGACATTCCTGACGTTCTCTCCTGCATAGACTTTCACGGTGGGCTCCCTTCGAACGAAGCCAAAAATCTACCACACGGGAAAACGGAGGCTCAACTCAGGATGGCGCGTCAGGCGCTAGGCTTTAGGGTCTAGACGTAGCACAGGCCGTGTGGGTCGGACATTCTTGTCCGACTGAGGACGCGAGGATATCCTAGGTTGCTACGACGAGAAAGTCAGTGAGAGCTACGACTCTTTTTCTGATCTGCATAGTTCTGTTTTCAATAGGTGCTCCGGGTCAGGATGACCTACGAAAGCAGATCGTCAAATTGTCAGCACTGCCTGCTCCTCAGAGGTCAGCCATCAATTCAGCAATTCAGCAGTGGAATCGCCAGTTCCCTCAGAAACCAAAGGACAACTCGGCGACTCTCGGAGGAGATGCATCGGTTGCAACGATCCGTCTTGGTCCATCTGATGAGCCTGATCTCGTTGTAACCGACGACTCTGGGTGCAGCCCAACAGGCAATTGCTCGATCTTCGTTTTGAGACCCACTAAGGATGAGTATCGTGTCGCGCTGGAAGCCACGGGTCAAATTATTACCGCTACGCCTGCCCGAGCTAATGGTTTCCGAAATATAAAGGTTCGTATGCACGGCTCCGCGACAATGAGCGAGATAAAAATCTACAGATTTAATGGCATCCGGTATGTTCGCTCCGGCTGCTACAACGAAACTTTCGAAGAGATCGATAAAGATGGAAATGTTCAGGAACTAGACACACCCCGAATGACTCCCTGTCAGTGACGAAAAACCGTGAGTCATCATCTATCCTCTACTTGCCAAAGCGAGGCCCCCATGTTCCCTCAACTTTTGCGGTTCACCGATCTCGGCCTGCTGCTCCTCCGCCTGATGGCCGGCATCGTTTTCTTCACCAGCGGCTGGTCTCATGTTACTAAACCTGCCGAGCGCAGCCAGAGCATCGGCATGAGCAAAGGCTTCACCGTCTTTCTCGGATTAGCCGAACTTGCCGGCAGCCTCGGAATCATCTTCGGAGTATTCCAGCAACTCGCCGCCATCGGCCTGATCCTCATCATGCTCGGTGCCGTGTACAAGAAAATTGAAGACTGGCACACCGGCTTCTGGGGAGAGAAATCCTCCGGCTGGCACTACGATCTGACGTTTGCAGTGATGTGCTTCGTCATCCTTGTCACTGACGGTGGTCGATACGTGCTGATGCATTGATAACTTCGGCTCTGCCGCTCCTCGGAAAGACACGAACTGCCAAGAATGCAAAGACCGCGCGAGGTTTGCAAAGCGCTTTGGGATGACGAAGTCGTTCGGGTGAATTTCTCTGCGACCTTAGGGCAACTCTGCGATCTCTGCGGTTAAGTCTTTTTTTGTCTCACCAAAGCTTTTAACCGCAGAGAACGCCGAGTCGAAGCTGGAGTTCGCCGAGAGTCGAGCCGCCTGAACTTACATCGGTATTACATTCCCGCTCCGCAAACCTGCTAACATCATCATTCACTCATGCGAAGGCTTGCGGCACATCTCGCGCTGGCGGCGATTTATGCCTCATTCTTCGCCCCGCTGATTTCCGCAGCGCAAACGTCTCCCCACGCATGCTGCCGTCGCAACGGACTGCACCATTGCCAGCCGACGAACGAGGCCGGATTTCATTCAAAGACAACTCCTTGTCCCTATTCCACCTCGCTGCCTCCCGGCGCAATCTTCTGCTTGGAGTCGGCGAAGTTTCGCATCAGCGCGCCTGCGTTCACTGGCATTCTTGTTCAGATTTCTTCTTCCTCTCATTCAGTTCTGGGTTATCGTTCCCTCCCCGCGCGCGGACCCCCGTCTCTCCTTTAATAACTCGAAAAGCAGCTGACGATTGAATATTCGGCCTTGTTTACGTGTGCCCCAAGGAGAGCGCATGTTTCGGAGAACTGTCTGCCTGCACATACTTCTGTTGATCGCGTCCGTCGTGGCGCACGCCACCATTTTCGGTGCCGTCCGCGGCATTGTTCACGACCCGGAGCATCGCCCTTTGCAGGGCGCAATGGTCATGCTGCGTGCAAATAATTCGGATTGGGCCAAAAGCACGAACACCGATGAAGAAGGTCAATTCCTCTTCAACGCTGTTCCCGTCGGCGAATACACGGTGGTAGTCGCCGAGCCTGGCTTCAACCAGATTTCGCAGGCTGTCGTGGTGCAATCGGAGACCGAGCCGGTCCTGCACCTCGCCTTGACCGTGGCAACGAAAAATGAGACGGTCAACGTCTCCGGAGCACCCGAAGTCGCGCCACTCGACTCCGCGACGCCCACCACTTTGGTCGACCGTGCACAAATTCAACAAACACCCGGCGCAGCCCGAACCAACAGTTTGGCCATGATTACCGACTACGTGCCCGGCGCCTACATCACCCACGACCAGCTTCACATCCGCGGCGGACACCAGAACAGTTGGCTTGTCGACGGCGTGCCGGTGCCGAACACAAATATCGCTTCCAACATCGGCCCGCAGTTCGATCCCAAAGATATCGATTATCTTGAGGTCAACCGCGGCAGTTACGGCGCTGACCTCGGCGACCGCACCTATGGCGTTTTCAATATCACCCCGCGCACCGGCTTTGAGCGCAACAATGAAGCCGAACTCGTCATGAGCTTCGGCAATTTCTATCAGACCAACGACGCATTCAGCTTCGGCAGCCACACCGAGCGCTTCGCCTATTACGCCAGCGTGAATGCCAATCGCAGCAATCTGGGAATTGAGACGCCGGTGCCGCAGACCGTGCACGACGCGGAAAACGGAGTCGGCGGATTTAGTTCTTTGATTTTTAATCCAGACGGATCAAATCAGTTGCGGCTGGTGACTTCGTTACGTCGCGACTACTACCAGGTTCCTTACGATCCATTCCCCAATGACATTGAGAATGCCGACATTCCAGCCAACGATTTCGCGGCACAATTTCCCAGTATCGGATTGCGCGACTCCGATCGCGAAGCCGATGCATTGCTGAATGTTTCCTGGGTGCATACCTTCAGTTCGCAGGTGATGTTGACCGTCTCCCCGTTCTACCACTACAACTCGGCCAAATATCTGAGCTCGCCTGCGGATGCGCCGGTCGCAGCTACGCAGGACCGCTCATCGACTTACGCCGGCGGGCAAGTCAGCTTCAGCGCGAATCTCGCAAAAAATAATTTCCAGACGGGCCTCTACAGCTTTTATCAAAGGAACAGTGAGCAGTTCGGCGCCATATTCAACGATGGCAGCGGCAATCCACCCTTCAGCGATCTGGAAAATCCTACCAGTAGCCTGGCTGCATTTTTCGTCGACAATAAATTCAAGCCGTTTTCCTGGGTCACGCTTTCGGCAGGGATGCGGCCGACGCATTTTTCCGGCGTGCAGGGCTTTTCGGAGAGCGCCATCAGCCCGCGCTTCGGCGCAGCGCTCACTGTTCCACGCCTTAATTGGACCTTCCGCGCCTTCTACGGACAGTACTACCAGGCTCCGCCGCTGGTTACAGCATCTGGTCCGCTTCTTAACCTGTGCACGCAGAGCGATTGCGGATTTATCGCACTCCGCGGCGAGCGCGATGAGGAGCGCCAGTTCGGCGTGATGATTCCCTATCATGGGTGGATTCTCGATGCCGATACGTTTCGGACCAGCGCGCGCAACTACTTCGATCACGATGTCATCGGGGAATCGAATCTTTTCTTCCCCTTGACCATCGAACGCGCCTCAATCAATGGATGGGAAGTAACACTGCGTTCGCCGCAGATTGCGCACCGCGCACAGATTCACCTTGCATACTCGAATCAGGTCGCCCAAGCCGGCGGCGCAATCACCGGCGGATTGACAGACTTTGACCTCCTCGACTTCGGCCCTCTCGATCATGATCAACGCAACACGCTGAACCTGGGCGGCAACGTCGCGCTCCCATGGCGAAGCTTAATCTCGACCAACGTTTACTACGGCTCCGGATTTGTGAATGCATTCCCCGGCCGGCCATATCCTGGAGCTTATCTCCCGGGTCACACGACCTTTGATCTTGCTTTGAGCAAAAATTTCGGGGAGAACCTTTCAGCCTCGGTCAATGCTCTGAACGTTGCCAATCGTCGCGTGGAACTCGACAACAGCGAAACCTTCGGTGGCTTCCATTGGAACAACCCGCGCGAGATCTATGTTGAACTACGATATCGATTTCACTACTAGTAGACCGTGTGGGTCGGACATTCTTGTCCGACAAATGCCGCTCCGGAGGAGCGGTTGATGGTAGCCCAGCGCTTTAGCGCTGGGTAAGGCACGAAAATTGATCGAAATGCGAGGCCAAAGGCCGAGCGGAATGGCGACGTTTATAAATGAACATGCTGACCATTGCTAAGACGGTGCTCTTAATCTCCTTAACTGCCGGATGCTTCGGCTGCAACCGCACGTCGAGCTCTGCCGCGGCTCCCTCCACCAAGCACTACCACCTCAAAGGCAAAGTCGTTTCCATCGACCAGCGCGGAAAAATGGTCAACATCGATTCCGAATCCATCCCTGGTTTCATGGATACGATGACCATGCCATATCAGGTCAAGCCTGAAAGCGAGCTCGATAAACTCCATCCGGGTGATTCCATCACGGCCGACCTCGTGGTCCAGGACGAACGAGCCTGGCTCCAGGATATTTCGATAATCACCCACCCAGACTCAGATGGCAAAACGAAATAAAGTCGCGGGTGCTCCGTCCTTAGTCGCCTCTTTTGCGAGTAGGGCGGGGAATTTGACTTTGCTTCGTCCTTAAGTTCCGTGACTACACTTATCGAGTCCGCTTCGGTGTAGAATTCGCCCCACAAGGACTCATCATGTGCAGCCTACCGAACTCGCCCATTATGGCGGTTGCAATCCCTAGCCAAGTAACCTGGTCTTATCTGGCCTTTGCCGTCGCTTTCATCATTGGCCTGGTCGCGATTTTTGTTAGCGGTGATTGGCGAAAGGCGCGAGGACTCGACAAACTGGTTCTATTCGGAGTCATCTTCTATGCGGCGCCGCTCGCGGCATTCGGGACCGAACATTTCACTCTGACCAAGGTTATCGCCTCCATTGTGCCGTCCTGGATTCCGTGGCACATGTTCTGGGCGTACTTCGTAGGCGCCTGCTTCATTGCCGCCGCCCTAAGCATGGTGACCCGTATTCAGGCGCGTCTCGCAGCGAGCCTGGTTGCGCTTACATTTTTTCTTTTCGTCGTGCTAATGGACATTCCGGGTTGGCTGCACAATCCGCGAGATCGGTTCGGGCTAACACTCGCTTTACGCGAACTTTCCTTCAGCGGAGGCGCACTGGCCTTGTCGGTTAGCCTCGGCCATGATTGGCGCGAGCGTGGTACGACCCTGTTCGCTACGATCGCGCGCTACTTCATCGCTGTTCCTGCCCTGTTTTACAGCTTCGAGCAGTTCCTGCACGCCGACCACGTCCCCGGCGTCCCACTCGAGCCGCTGACCCCCACCTATGTATACGGACACGCCATCTGGACCTATGTCGCCGCCGCAGGTTACGGGATTACCGCTTTGCTGTTATTGGCCGGCAAGAAAACCCGCGCCGCCGCCACATGGCTCGGCCTGACCGTGCTCTTGGTGGAATTAGTCGTCTATGTCCCGATTGCGGTAGTGGAATTCGCCAGCCTTGACAAGGGCCTCAACTACATGGCGGATACGCTGATGTATTGCGGTGCTGTCTTTCTGCTCGCCGGCGCCATGCCCCGTGCAGCGGACGCACGCGTGAAGGCAGCAACGTCTCAAGTGTGAGTCGGTGAATCAATGGCCCTCGGGGGCGTTCGCCAAAGGATGGCCTCTTATAGCCGCGTCAAGATCACGCGAGTGGAAAACGAGCGGGATCAGTTCTTCGGGGCAGTGTCGTCGGGATCGGCCTCGACCGTCACTTCCACTTCCGCTCCTGGCTTGAGCCGGACTTTCCGTCCGTGCTCATCGGTCAGCGTATTGTCGATGCGAATTTCTCGATAGAGATGATCGGCGCCTTCAACCGCGATCTGGGCTTTTTCCGGTTCGCCGTATGGCTTGATGACCTTCTCCACAACAGCGGGCATGGTTTTGCTTGGTTTTTCAGACATGGTGCCCCCTCGAATGGCTTGGAACGCGGCTCAATCCTGAAGAGAAAGGTGAACTGCTGCTCCCAGTTTAGCAGCATTCCAGGGCCGCGACTCCGGGAGCTGCCTCTGGGACTTTTCCCACTTCTCCCGAAGCCTGGCAGAAACGGGGAACCCGCCCAGTAAGTTCATCAATCACGAAAAACGCGAAGTCCCAGGAAAAAGATCAGGCCGGCGTTCGCATATGTGTTGCCTTCGTGCACCTTCGTGTCCTTCGTGGTTGATGCTTTTTTACCCCTTTTGCAATTAGTGTACTAGCTGTTATAGTACGCACGAGGTATGATCCCGTTTCGCGTCACATTCCGGCCTGGCATCTCGCTTTACGAGCAGGTCGTCTACGCCGCCAAGAAGGCCATAATTTCGCGCCAGCTACGAGAAGGGGACGCCTTTCCCTCCGTGCGCGTCCTCAGCCGCGAGCTGAAGATCAATCCCAACACCGCTCACAAGGTCATAACGCAATTGATTGCAGATGGCCTGCTCGAAGCCCAGCCCGGAATTGGGACGGTTGTCGCAGCGCCGCCGGCCTCCACAAGCAGGCAAAGAAATCAATTGTTGGATCAGGAGATCGAAGAGCTTGCAGTTGAGGCTAAGAAACTGGGAATAAGCCTCGAAGAAATATCCCAGACTCTTTCCGAGCACTGGAAACGTCTTGACGCCACCGCTTCAGGTCCAGGAGGTCGGGGGAAGAAATGAACAATCCCATCCACACCGAAAATCTCACGAAGCGATTCCGCAGCGTGGAAGCTTTGCGCGATCTCAATCTAGTCGTGCCCGAAAACGCAATTTACGCATTGGTAGGCCCCAATGGCGCCGGCAAAACCACCGCCATAAAGATACTCATGAATATCCTCCAGCCGAGCAGCGGCTCAGCGGCAGTGATGGGACACAAATCGGCAGACCTCCGGGGCAAGCTCTTTTCTTCAATCGGCTACGTTTCTGAAAACCAGAGACTTCCTGACTGGATGCGCGTGAGCGCATTCTTCGAGTTTCTGCGGCCGTTCTATCCATCGTGGGACCGTGATCTTGAGCATGACCTTATTCGGCAGTTTGATCTTCCGTTGGATCGCAAGCTGAGCAAACTCTCGCGCGGAATGCGCATGAAGGCGGCCCTGGCCAGCGCGCTCGCCTTTCATCCCAAGCTGATCGTCCTCGATGAACCCTTCACCGGTCTTGATCCCCTCGTTCGCGACGAACTCATCCAGGGGCTGCTCGAACGCGCCGAGGAGTCGACCGTCTTTATTTCATCCCACGACCTCGGCGAAATTGAAAGCTTCGCCAGCCACATCGGATACCTGGAGCGCGGCGAACTGCGATTATCAGAAGAATTGAGCACGCTCTCCGATCGCTTCCGCGAGGTCGAGCTCACCTTCGACTCGCCGCCAGTTTTACCCGCGCAGGCCCCAGATACCTGGATGCAGTTGAGTTCTTCCGCCGCGGTCGTACGATTTGTCGAGACCGGCTTCGACCAGGAAAAGACCAATCAGCAGATTCAGCAAATCCTCGGCGCCCCGCGCAGCGTGACGGTTTCGCCTATGTCGCTGCGATCTATTTTCCTTGTGATGGCCAAAGCCGGACGGCAGCAGGCACCGGAGTCACAGATATGAAACAGATCAGCCACATCTTCCTGAAAGATGTTCGCCGCCGTTGGCCCGAGATTTCCGCGTCGCTCGCGCTGCTTGCCGCATTTGGATGGAAGGCGGTGTTCGGATGGACCCATCCCGGCGAGATGGCTGCCGCTACTGGCTTCGCTTTCTTCGATTACCGCTTTCTCGCAGGCTTCATCGTGGTGGTGCTTCCAATCGCCTGGGTGTTTCTGATACTCCGGGTTGTTCAAAGTGAGTCATTGGTAGGCGATCGCCAATTCTGGATTACCCGCCCCTACGAGTGGAAGTCTTTGCTGTTTGAAAAAGTGCTGCTCCTGTTCGCATTTATCAATCTTCCTGTGCTCGTTCTTCAGATTGTGCTGCTATGGCGCGCCGGCTTCCATCCCACTCACTATGTGCTCGGGCTTCTATGGATGCAGTTCATGCTGTGTCTAATCCTGCTCTTGCCCACGGTGACTCTGGCGGTCATAACGGCGACGGTCATTCAGTCGCTTCTCGCCCTTTTGTTTATTGTGCTTTACATCGTCGGCATGGTCGCGCTTTCAAATTACATCCCCAGCTCCAGCTTTTCCGGACCGCTCGACAACATAAATCCGCTGCTGTTGTTCGCGACTTGCCTGTTGGTGATCGTTTTGCAGTACGCCAGGCGGAAGACGAAGACAGCGCGGCTCTGTATTGTTGCGCTCGGAGTAGTGTTGCTGCTCATCCTCGTTGCCACGCCCTATCGCGCGATTGTTGCCCACGAATATCCTTCACTCGGCTCCGGCACGAAAGCCCCATTCGAAGTCGCCTTGTTGCCGGGGAAAAACTCTGCGGACGTCCCCGTAACCGAGGAAGATGTTCAGATGAGTATTCCGGTGACGATTACGGGGCTCGCTCCAGACTCGATTATTAACTTTGACGGTGTGCGATTTGAACTTAGTGCGCCGGGCAAGGCAAGCTGGGATTCAGGGTGGTCATCAGGAGGAAGGACGCTTTATCCGGAACAAGGGAGAACAATATTAGACTTCACACTCAAACGGCGCCTATTTGATCGTATGCGGGACACGACGGTTACCCTAAATGTGTCTTTGGCATACACGCTCTATCGCGATCAGAATCAGCGGGAATTTGTCATTCCCAATGGAAAGTTCGAATTAGCCGGAGTTGGCGTGTGCTCTGCGGAACCAACACCCTTCTCTGCGGATTTTACCTGCATGGCGCCAATGCGCAGACCTGAATCTTTCTTGATTACGGCGGACGCCTCTGCCAATACCTGCCCCGTAGACAAGAATGAAGTTCGTGCTACGCCGGGGAGCATGACGCGCGCGTGGCAGCGTGGCGGGTCTGACCCGGCGGACTTTGATATTGACCCAGTACAAACGTTCAATATCTATGCGTCGGCCTCGAACCCAGGAAAAAACGGTGGATTCATGATCTATGGGTTCTGTCCCGGAACTCCGGTTGTACTGAGTAATCCCGTGGAGGTCTTCAAAAGCCAGACCACATTCTCCGCCGAAGGCATGAACTTAATGGATTACCGAGAGCCACCTCCGCAGCTCATACGCTTTTTCCGCGAGCGCTCAATGTTGGAAAACCCAATCAAGCCTGTCGGATCGCCTCATTTGACCGCCCTTTGTTCCCCTCGTAAGATGCTCTCCTGCGGGTTTTCCCCTCAGTTGACCATTGAATGATCGGCACTACTATCTCGCATTACAAAATTGTCCGTGAACTCGGCCGTGGCGGCATGGGTGTGGTTTACGAAGCCGAAGACCTCACGCTCGGCCGCAGCGTTGCGCTCAAGTTCCTTCCGCGGGAGGTGGCTTCCAATCCGCAGTCGCTCGAGCGCTTTCGCAACGAAGCCCGCACCGCGTCCTCCATCAATCACGAAAACATCTGCACGATTTACGAAATCAGCGAACACGAGGGCCAGCCATTCATCGCCATGGAATTGCTCGAAGGCGAATCGCTCGCCGAGCGACTGGTTTCGCGCCCGTTTACCAATGACCAGCTCCTCGATATCGCCATTCAGGTTGCCGACGCCCTCGATGCCGCGCACCGCAAGGGCATCATCCATCGCGACATCAAACCCGCGAACATCTTTATAACTACGCGTGGCCGCGCCAAGGTCCTCGACTTCGGCTTGGCGAAACTCGCCCGTGAGCATGAGCAGGCGACCGTTGCCGCCGGCGCCACCATGGATAGTCCTTTGCTCACCAGCCCCGGCTCGACCGTCGGCACTGTCGCATACATGTCGCCCGAGCAGGCGCGCGGCGAGCCCGTCGATGCCCGCACCGATCTCTTCAGTTTCGGTGCCGTTCTCTACCAGATGGGCAGCGGACGCCTGCCATTCGAAGGCGCAACCTCCGCCGTAATTTTCCACGCGATCCTGCAGAACGATCCGCCGCCGCCAACTGATCTGAACCCGCTTTTGCCTCCGGCGCTGAATCAGGTCGTTTTGAAATGTCTGGAAAAAGATCCGGACTTGCGCTGCCAATCCGCCGCCGAATTGCGTGCCGATTTAAAGCGCATAAAGCGCGGCTCGGGCTCGTCCTCAGACCGTGTGGGTCAAACTTTCTTAGACACTGCAAATGTCAGTGTGGCGCGGGCGCCCTCGCCCGCGAGCTCGTCCGGTGTAGCTTCTGTCCCGCAAAGTTCCGGCTCAGTAAGTCCTGTTCAGTCTTCCAACGCAGCCGTCCTTGCCGAATCCAAACGCCACAAATGGTGGCTGATCGTTTCGCCAATCATCATTGCCCTGCTCATCGTCGGCTGGGCGCTTTACAACCGTTTCTCTTCGAGTGGTGCCGTTCTTCATCCGCTCAACATGCAAATTTCCAAACTCACCGAGAATGGCACCGCGACCGACGGAGCCATCTCGCCCGATGGCCGTTACGCAGCATTCATCAAACGCGGAGACCAACAGAGTCTTTGGGTCAAGCAGATTGCGACCGGCAGCGAAGCCCAGGTCGTCGCGCCCGGTCCCGGCTCCTTCACGCATCGGCCGACTTTTTCCCCGGACGGAAACTATATTTATTACCCGCACACCGATCCCCAGAACGAAGATGAGCAAATCCTCTACTCTGTTCCCAGCCTCGGTGGCACGCCGCAGCGGGTCTTGAGTGACCTGAGCAGTTCAGTAAGCTTTTCTCCGGACGGCAAGCAGATCGCCTTCGTTCACTATGATTTCGGCGGCGCTAAACCTCAGTTGGTTATTGCCGGTAACGATGGCATGAGCCGCCACACAATCGTCGAACAGGAAGCTATAGGACTCAATGGTGGCGCTGCCTCCTGGTCCGGAGATGGCAAACTCATCGCAGTCGCGCAAACTCAGCTCACCAACGAAAGCCTAAGCAAACTTCTGATCTTTACTCCTGAAGGCAAGCTGGTGAAATCTTTCTCTTATTCATTTCTGCTCGACGATGTTGCCTGGCTGCCGGACTCGACTGGCGTGTTCCTTGAGTGCCGTCCTCCGGAAAAAAGCTTTCACAGACAAATCAAATTCCAGCCTTATCCTTCCGGCGATGTGCAGAACGTCACCAATGATCTGAACGAGTATCGAGACCTGACGGTGACGGCCGATGGAAAGACACTAGCCACGACTCAGGAGCAACAGTCCTCCGCCATCTACATGGCAACTGCCCCGGCGAAATGGCCGGGCGAATTAAAAACAAGCACGACCCCAATAACCTCGGGACAGTCCGAAGGCGAAGCCGTGTTCTGGGGAGCCGATGGGAAGATTTATTTCGGAGACAATGACTTCCACTCTTTTCGCATGAACGCAGACGGCACTGCTCGCGCCCGCGTACCGGACCGTGACGCGAACGCTGCCTTTGGCATCTCCTGCGGCCCTGACGCCGTGCTCTTCGCCGACCTGCAGCACAACAGCCTCACTCTGTTCCGTCATAGCCTGACCACCGCTGAAACCAGGCAGGTGACCTCAGGCCGGGATGCCGAGTGGCCCACCTGCACGAACGATGGCAAGACCGTTTTTTACAACGACTACTTTGCCGGGCCGGCGCTAATGCGGGCTTCAACTGACGGCAGCTCCCCCGCGGCTGTATATGCCAGTGCCTCTTACAATGCGGCGCTTTCCCCCGACAACAAGCGCATCGCATTTTTTCAATTCGCCGATGCCAGCGGCCAGCACAAAGAGCAGATCGTGATTCAGGATCTCGACGGAGGAAACAAATCGTTTTTGCCTGAAAATGGAGTCGTGTTCCGGCCGGCTTGGGCGCCGGATGGAAGCGCTTTGATTCTCGACAAATCTACCGGTTTAGGCTCCAACCTTTTTTACCAGCCACTCGATGGCAGCAAGCCAACGCAAATTACTCACTTCGACTCCGAGCCGCTTTGGATCGCTTCCTTCGCTGTATCTCCCGATGGCAAACAGATCGCAATCGGCCGCGCCCGGGTCAATGACTCCGATCTTGTAATGTTCAGCAACTTCCGCTAGCACTGCCCGTGTGGGTCGGACATTCTTGTCCGACCAGGGGCTTGGCTTGCTTGTGTGGGTCGGACACTCCTGTCCGACAAAAGACAACCTGAGGGTACCCATCCTTCTCGCGTTCTTTGCGACTAGAGCCTGCCCCGAGCCAAGTCGAGGGGCGGGGATTTTGACTGTATTTGCCTTGGAAAGTTGCCTCGCGAGCGCACGCGACCGGCCGCAGCGGCATAAAATTTAGCCATGCAAGCCGCGGTCCTCATCTCCCCTGCTCCGATTTCAACTTCACCGCTGAGAATCGAAGACGTCCCCACTCCCGATCCGCAACCCGGCCACGTTCTCTTGAAGATTCTTGCCTGCGGTGTCTGCCGCACCGATCTGCACATCATTGAAGGCGAACTCCCCCAGATGCACCCGCGCATCATCCCCGGCCACCAGATCGTAGGCGAAGTCATTGCCGGAGAGTTGGAAGCGAGCACAGCACATGTGGGGACGGGTGCCCTCACCCGTCCCGAGCATGGCTCGGCGAAATCAATTCTAAAGGGCTCTCGTGTCGGCGTCTCCTGGATCGGCGGCACCGACGGCACCTGCTCGTATTGCCGCCGCGGAATGGAGAACCTCTGCGATCAGCCGACCTTCACCGGATATTCAGTAAACGGCGGCTACGCCCAATACGCGCTCGCCCGCGCCGATTTCTGCTTCCCCATTCCCACTCAACTCGACGCACTTCACGCCGCTCCCCTGCTCTGCGCCGGTATCATCGGTTTCCGGGCGCTTCGAGTCGCAGCAGTCGAAAAGAACGAGCGCGTCGGCCTTTTCGGTTTCGGCGCATCGGCGCATCTCGCAATCCGCGTCTTGCAAGCCTGGAATTGCGAAGTCTACGTTTCCACCCGCGGCGAATCTCATCGCAAGCTTGCCGAATCACTCGGCGCAACCTGGGTCGGCGCAGAGCGCGATAAGCCGCCCGTTGAACTTGACCGCGCCATCACTTTCGCGCCCGCCGGTGACGTTGTCATCGCCGCGCTCTCAAGTCTGCGAAAAGGCGGTGTGGTCGCAATCAACGCCATCCATCTCGATCGCATTCCCCAATTCGACTACGACCGCCTGCTCTGGGGCGAGCGCCAGATTCGCAGCGTGACCAACATGATCCGCGCCGATGCCCGCGACTTCCTCGCTCTCGCAGCCGAAATTAAGCTCAGGCCGCAGGTCACCACCTTCCCGCTCGCCAAAGCCAACGAGGCCCTGCAAGCCGTCAAGAACGACGCCATCGACGGCGCCGCGGTTGTCATTCCTTAGCACAGCCTGTGCCGACCAAACACTCTTATCCCACTTTTCTCACATAAGTGAGCGTTCAGCTCTCACGGATGCAAGTTCTCAGCTGATGATGCCCACTGTTAACGAGCCTGGTTCCGGCGAAGCTCGTTACTAATTCGTTTCGTTTTGAACTTCTACTGCGGTTTCCCACCTTCAAGTAGCCGCCTCACCTCCGATTCAAAATGCTCGGTGTATTCGAATCCGATGACTTTGTCGCGAAGAATTCCCTGGCGATCGTAGAGCATTGTTGTTGGCAACCCTTCAATTCCTCCGAACTTCTGCTTAATGTCGTCAGAAGCCACCGCCAAGGGGTAATGCACACCGATTTGCTTTGCAAACTGAAGCGGATTGATTGCATCCCGCATGATGTCGAATTTCAAGCCGATCACCGCGAATCCCTGCGAGCCGTAGTGGTCCAGCAATTTCTGATATCCCGGCATTTCTTTCTTGCACGGCTGGCACCATGTCGCCCAGAAATCGATGAGCACAACTTTCCCTCGAAGGTCGGCCGACGAGATCGGATGTCCCCGTAAATCAGTCGCGGTAAAGTCCGGCATGTGTGACCCGATCTCGCCTGCTGCGACCGCTGCCTGCTTTGGTTTCGTCGGACTCGCCGGTGTTCGACTGCACCCGGCAAGTCCGACAAGAGCCACTGCTGAAAACAACACGTACTTTCCTGTCATTTACTCCTTCTTTTGTATGTCCAGAATGAGAAGGTTCAGCGGAGCAGAAGCGTCCCACTTCGCCTTCTTTTTTCCTGCAGGCTTTTTGTACAACTGCCCGCGTACAGTTACCTGGGTTGATGAGCCGACAAGCGGTTCGAGACTCTTCGACATGTTGTTCGGTGAAAACGCGAAGATCTGATTCGGCTCAACTTGCAGCGCCAAATTACCCGACGCATCCTTCACAATTTTTCCGCGCACGATCATGTCGAGCTCGGCCACGCTCACGCCGCTGTCATACGTGGCCTTAAGAAGGTGTGGAGGATCTATCTTTCCATCTTCTTTTGGTGTGATCTCGACCGTCCCATCCCGCAAACTTACTTCGACCGTTTGAACGCCAGCCTGGCGTCCGAGGCTCTTTTGCACCCCGTATGCTCAAAAGTTTCAAGTCATGCCTTCGACACGCATCTCGATGTGTTTGATTTCCGCCTGTGACTGCGCCACAAACGGGCAGGCAAACAGCAAGAGGAGCGCAAGCTGTTTCTTTTTCATTCCTCCTCCTTTCTAAAAATGCATTCGGAACTGCTGAGTAACTCCGAAACTTATGTGTCGTCGCAATGGCATAAACTGCGCACCGCTTGAATGCGCAACACTCCAATCAGCGCCAATCCAGGCGTGCATTCCCGCACGAAATCCGACGTATGAAGTAACTCCCGCAAGCAGCGAATCGCCGCCACTGCCAGGGATTGTTGTCCCTGCAATGCGCTCATCTTGCGAATGCATCCAGGTCAATTCCGGGCCGATGAACCATTCGCGTGCTACGTTCTTCGACTCGTACGGCCGATACGACAACCAGAAACGCGATTCCACATCGCTGCCCAGCCGCGTTCTCTGAGTTCCTTGCGAGCGCAAGAGCGAATGGAAATCTTCATCGGCAACCAGTCGCCTGTATCCGAAAAGCCCTGTGTAGGTCCAATTGGCCGCAGCGAACAAATCAGTCGATCCCGAGGCAGGTTGAAGGCTCGCTGGCAGCAGATTCCCGACTGTGTCTTGTAGATTTGTTCGACCCGTCGGAAGCTTTGGGCCAACGGTGAACGATGCCTGTGTTGTTCCTCGCTCTGAATCCCGGCGATAAAAGCGGTATTTGACTGCCGCCAGAATGTTGCCCAGACCCGTTCCGGAGATCGTCGGCGCATTCGCGATTGTGAATTGTTGAGTGATTATTGGGACGACGATTGCGAAATGAAAATTCGGGCGAAAGCCCCACGTGAAGGTCACGTCGGCTTCATGCGAGAGTGTTGGCCGCGCTGTCGGCGAAATATTTCCTGCCGGAGCTACCGCTCGTGTGGTGATAACCGAGTTGTAAGAGACCAGCCCACCACCGGGAAAAAGCGGCGGAGCGCTCTCGGGCGCGGGGCCCTGCGCCGCGGCTCTATGAGCAATCAGAAAAATTACGACAGCAAGCCACGCCAGCGCTTTCCGCTGGCAAGCAAATTTGTTCACCGAAATTCCTCCAGCTCAGAATGGGACGTCCACAGTTGAACGTCTGGCAAGGCGCACACGTCGGGTGCGACCTCAAGACATAGCTGGAGCGAAATCTAGATTCTCAATGGGAGGGGAAGCGATGAATAAGAACCAGGCGGCGCATGGCTCTGCTCTGAAGTTACATTCGCAAAATCACTTGCACCACCTGCAGCGAAAGCCGGCACTGGCCCAATCATAACGAGTGAGATCGACCCATCGACGTGGGTCGAACCCTGACCAAGATCCGCGCGCATTCCACTCATAGTCTTGCAGCAACTCATACCGTGATGAGCGTGAGTGGAGCACTTCATCGAATGGCAACACTCACTCGCTTGCGGCGGCGTCTGTGCGGAACAGTCCACGGCATACGCACAAACCACCACCGCGAGAACCGCAACCAGAGTTGAGCGAGCGACGCGCATTGCAGTCAGATTAGACCGGCTCGAAACCACCAGTCAAGCAGGTGCGCTTTTTCCCAGGCGGTGTCGAGCCTGCCGTGAGCCTGCCGAACGGTCAGACATTTTGGTCCGACAACAAACCCGAGGGTGCCCCGGTGCCCCGTCCTTCCCGCGTTCTTTGCGGGAGGGCGGGGATTTTGAATTTCCAATATCATTTCGAGCACCGAGAGGAACCAACCCCCAGAATTACGAATCTCCGCTAACCATGATAAACATTGGTGTTCATGCGCCTGAGTTGGCCTGAAATTCGCGCCCGCGCCGCCAAATTCGCCACCGACTGGAAAGACGCCCACTACGAGCGCGGCGAGACGCAAGAGTCAGAGCTAGCACCTGAGGGGGCCGAGCCACACGAGGCCCGATAAATGCTCAATTCAGATCACCCGATCATCCGATGATGTCTTCCCACTTTTTACTTTCCTGATTCTTCCCTTTCACGGTTCCCACTCCAGAGTTCCCGGTCAAGACGAACATGCTCATAAGGGCAATGTTCATGACAACAATTTACCCATCTCTTGACCTGCGATAGACAGCCACTTAACAAGCCGCGCCTCCACTCCCACTAGGCTTTTATTCCGCCAGTCTGAGTTAGCGGAACTCACCTTAACCAAGGCGCCACCCTGCTCGTGAATGGGCACAGCATTCGTCCCGCCAACGCTCATGGCACTAAAAAATAGGAGAGGCGTATGAAAATGAGACTGCATCTTTTCTCGACAATTCTTTTTGGTTTGGCCTTCTTTGCTG
Source organism: Terriglobales bacterium (assembly GCA_035651555.1). Classification (GTDB taxonomy): domain Bacteria; phylum Acidobacteriota; class Terriglobia; order Terriglobales; family Acidobacteriaceae; genus Gp1-AA145. Next base: position 200,595 of record DASRFL010000016.1, on the reverse strand, counting down.
CGACAGCTACAGCGCAAACCGTTTCGTGGAAGCAGATCGTTGGCATCATTCCCGCCGGCAACGTGGTCGGTTCCGGCACGGGCGCAGTTACAGGTGGATTTTTGCCCTGGACCACCACCGAGGGCGCGGCTCGTGTCGATCTCCGCGACGGCCGGATCCAATTCGTAGTCCGTGGCTTGGTGTTTGCCGGCGGAGCTCCAGGAATCACTATCGGCACCCCCGCGCCAGTCACGGCCGTCAACGGAACACTCGTATGCGACGTCGACGGCAGCGCTGGCGACGGAAATTCTGTTCTCGTTCAGACCCCATCTGTCCGTCTGACCTCGACCGGCGACGCGTTCTTCAGCGGCAGAGTCGGGCCGCTGCCTTCCGTTTGCAAGACCCAAGCTGATATCGCATTCCTCATTCGTGTAACGGCCTTCGGCAGCACCACGACATCGAGCGGTCCATGGATCGCCAATGGTGCCGTCCTCGTGCGAGGCGATGACATGGATCGCGATCGCGACGGCGACGGGCACTGAGCTCTCTCAAAAGTTTTCCCTGAGTTTCCCGCTGTTGCGGGCTGCCGGCGTCGGAAATCACCTGGTCACTTCGACGCCGGCGTTTTATTTGCCGCGCCGGTTGTTCGCGTAAAAGCGCACGATAAAGATGCGCTTTCCTGTCGGCTTAAGGTAATCATATAGTAAATATAGCTAATAACTTGGTTAACCTATTAAATAACCTAAATTTCCCACTTCGCCCCGAAATGGCTGGCGAAAGCTGCGAAACCCTCCAAGAAAATCGCACAGACTTCCCACTGTTGATGATCGTGGTTCCTGGACGAATTTTCGCGACGACTTTAGCCATACAAAAAGCACGGTTTACAATGCGGCAGCAATGACCGAGAGTCGAATTACGCAACTGCTTGAGCCGTTCCTGGGGGAGCGAACCCTGCTGGGCGAGCAGCTTTGCGCAATCCAGATCTATCTCGATTTCCTTCTCAAATGGAATGCGAAACTAAATCTCACCGCGATTCGCGATCCCGAGGAAATCATTAAGCGCCACTTCGGCGAATCCATATTCGCAGCGCGCCAGTTGTTCCCTGAAGCAGAAGGGAAAGAAACCGCGATTGATGTTGGCTCCGGCGCGGGCTTCCCTGGCCTCGCGATCAAGAATTGTCGTCCAGATCTCAAAATGACTCTTGTCGAATCCAACCAGCGCAAATCGACGTTCTTGCGCGAAGTTGTGCGCGCGTTGGAAATGAAAGAGGTCGAGGTCATTTCCTCTCGTGCTGAGTCGCTTTCAATCCGCGCCGATCTGGTTACACTTCGTGCAGTTGAGCGGTTCGAGTCGGTTCTTGCGACTGCCGCAAAGCTCGTCCAGCCAAAAGGTCGACTTGCCCTGCTGATCGGAGAATCGCAGCTATCGAAAGCACGGTCTGTTTTGCCGCAACTTGATTGGGCTGAACCGATCCCGGTTCCGAGTTCGAACAGCCGAATTCTTCTTGTGGCGAACCGCTGATTTTTTTGCAGTGTTCCACGTGGAACATTTTCGAAGTGGGCCCGGGCGCGAAGACGTGTTGAGTGAAAACGCCTTTTGTTCCACGTGGAACATCGTTGTGGAAAGCCGGCATCAATTCAGCGCTAACCGCTTGAAATTCGCGGCGAGAATTATTCTTTAGTGCCTGCACACGAATCCGGCATTGCAATCGCGCGGGATTCGCACTATGCTGCGCTCAGTCTCTGGTTCTCCCAAAAAAAGAAAATGTCTCGCATTATCGCTGTCGCCAATCAGAAGGGCGGCGTCGGGAAGACTACGACTGCCATCAACCTGGCCGCCTCGCTTGCATCTGCCAAACTAAACACATTACTCGTCGATTGTGATCCGCAGTCGAACGCCACTAGCGGCGTTGGGCTTGGCAAAGACGCGGACCGCAACAGCACCTATAAGTTGCTCGTCGGAGAATGCGACGGTATCTCGGCGCTGCAGAAGACTGAGCTCGAGCATTTGTTTGTGCTCCCGGCGCACAAAAACCTCGTCGGCGTGAACTTTGAGCTGATTGATGCCGAAGGCCGGGAATTCAAGCTGCGCGACGGTCTTGCTCCGCTGCGTGAAAAATTTAACTTCATAATCATTGATTGTCCGCCGGCGCTCGACCTGTTGACTTTGAATTCGCTCGTCGCCGCCGATTCGGTCCTGATCACGATGCAGGCGGAATATTTTGCGCTCGAAGGCATTTCCGAACTGCTCGACACGATCGAACGCATTCGAAACGCATTCAATCCGGCTATCGAGATCGAGGGCGTGCTGCTAACCATGTTCGACGACCGCACCAATCTTTCGCAGCAGGTCACAGCCGAGCTAAAGAAATTTTTCGGAGACAAGCTGTTAACTACTTCGATACCTCGCAACGTACGTCTGGCCGAAGCTCCGAGCCACGGCAAGCCCGTGATTCTGTACGACCCGAAGTCGCGCGGCGCGGAAAGCTACCTTCAGCTCGCGAAAGAAATTATTCCAAAGCACGTGCCGGGATTTGTGGCGTTTCCGGAGCCGGAAAAGAAAGAAGAAGTTGTGGCCCAGCAAGTCGCCGCAGGAGCGGAGAATCAGCCGACAACCGCTCCGCGCTGGAAGCGCTGGCGCGATCGCAACAAGCTGGTCACGATGAATTTGAAGTAGGCAGTCGTTGGCCGTTGGTCATTGGCCGACGGAATATGCGCAAATTCGAGCCGATTCGGTTTCGGCCAACGACGGACGACCAAGGACCAACGACGACAATATATCGTGACACGATATATCTACAAAGGAGCACCCATGGCAGCAATTGAAGAACACAAGCCGGCAGAGAAGCGCAGGGCATTAGGACGTGGGCTGGATTCGCTGCTGCCTTCGGGTCCAAGGGTGGTTACCTCTCCTCCAGTCGTGCCTCCGCCGGTAGTGGTGGGATCTGCGGCGCCGGCGATCGTGCCTGCTCCGACTGAGACCGCCCCGGTCCCCGCTGACGTGGCGGAATTACATCCGGCTCGGGAAAGCAGTTCGCGGACAGGAGTGTCCGCGCCACACGGGCAGGAGATCCAGGAAATTCCGCTCGAGCTAATTGACGAAAACCCATATCAGACGCGCAAAACATTTGATGAAGCCGCGCTGAACGAACTCGCGGAATCGATCAAAGCGAACGGCCTCGCGCAGCCGGTCGTTGTTCGTCCCGGAGCGAATGGCCGCTATGTCCTCGTGCTCGGCGAACGCCGATGCCGAGCGTCGAAGCTGGCAGGGAAGACATCTGTTCCGGCGATCGTGCGCGAGCTCGGCAACGAGCAGGCCGCCGAGATGACCGTCGTCGAAAACCTGCAGCGGCAGGACCTGAACTGCCTGGAGCAGGCACAGGCCTTCGCCCGCCTGAGCCGCGAATTCAACCTGACCCAGGAGCAGATCGGCAAGCGCACCGGCACCTCGCGCGAGTCGGTGGCCAACTACATGCGACTGCTGAAGCTCCCGAAGGGCGTGCTCGACCTGGTCGGCGAAGGCCGGCTCGGATTCAGCGAAGCGCGCGTGCTGCTCGAGGCAGCTGCGTATCTGGATACCGAAGGTCTCGAAAAGATGGCGCGCGATGCAGTGGACCTTGGCTGGACGGTGAGAGATCTCACGGCCAAGGTCAAGCAATTGCAGAACCCCGATGCGTTCAAGACTGAAGCTCGTCCGGAGAAGGCTATCGATCCCAACGTCCGCGCAGCTCAAATGGAGCTGGAGCGTCTCCTCGGCACTCGCGTTCGCATCAACGACCACCAAGGCAAGGGAAAGATTGTGATCGAGTATCGCAATCTCTCAGATTTCGACCGGGTGCTTGAACTCCTGCAAGCGAATTAAGAACCAGGGTAGGCACGAACCAGAACAGTAAAAAGTGGGAGAAGATCACCATAGAATCGGGCCATCAGGTGATCGGATGATCTGGAAATCTGCACTAGCACAGCCCGTGTGGCTCGGACATTCTTGTCCGAGGCTTGTGGTTTCTCTATTCAGTTTTATCTCTTGCCTGTGATGAGTAAACATTAAGGTCTGTGGAGATCCCTTGTCGGACAGGAATGTCCGACCCACACGGGCAGTGGTGATTCCGGCGGATCGAGCCCTCACAAAAGCATCTGCTGGGCCGATTGTTCAATCCATAGCCAAGGGTAATCTTCGGGTCTGCCTACCAGGTCACGGCGAACTGGATTCTGACGGATATATTCCAGCTTCTCTTCCCAACTTTCCTGCGAGCGCAAAACATGGTCGAATGACTCCTCTTGCCACACTGGCCCTGCGCTGTTGGTAAGTTTGTTCACGCTTCGAGCGGAGGCTCCTTTGATGGACTTGAGAATTGCGGGAAGACCGATGGACCATCCGTCTTGGTTCTGCATTGGGGTAAGAAGCAGATGGACGTGTTCCGGCATGATTACAGCGGCATGGAGGTGAAATTTCATGCCGTTGCCTTTCAGGCAGCATTGAAGAATGGCATCACGAGCTTCGGAAGAGAATGGAGTTGAGTCGTTCTTGCAGAAGGTCACGAATATTGCTCGATTGGCTTTCTGATAGTGAGGAAGCATGCGGCGATATTCGTACATCCGCGTGAGGGGGATACGTTTGGAGTGCATCGTCTCGTGTGGCTCGGACATTCTTGTCCGAGGCTTTTAGGTTTGTATTTGAGATTTTGCTTTTTGTCTGTGATGAATAAACATCGGAGGTCTGTGGAGATCCTTTGTCGGACAAGAATGTCCGACCCACACGGTCTGTGCTCACCACGAAATTCGCAGTAGCGACACTCCCTGCCTCGGCAATTCGAAGTGTACGCTCGCATTTTCATCGTGAATATCTATCCATTCCGGTGACGTGAGAAGTTGAAGCTGGCCAGAGGATTCGAGCTCACGGTACTGATCTGGTGTCGGCGGCTGCGGTGAGGCGAGGGATTTCCAGGCACTGAAGGCATTGCTGTGGGTGGAGTCGATGCGGAAGTGCTCTAGCAGTGCGTGTTCATTTCCTGAAGAGTCATGGTTGGATGGCAAGCCGGTGATGGTGAGATCGATTGAAGCCGCCGGCGCGGAAACATCGTCGTCGTGGTAGTTCCACAATAAAATTTCAATGCCCTGCGAGCCGTTTTTCCGCTCGGCCCTCGCTTTCTCAGACGCAGTACTCCAGTTGCTCCGCGTAGCGATCACGCCGATATCAGGTTGCGCACGCACGCCGTCACGCAAAACATCAGCGGTCGCGAGAGCTGAAGAGCTGGTCACTGCAACACGCTCCTCTCCTAACAATCCGAACATGCGGAAGGCATTGAGCACGGGTTTGTCGAGACCGTTCGCCGCGAGCTCGCGGAATCCGGCGAAGTAGGGCTGATCTTCGAACTCGAAGGCCCAGGTGAGCGCTCCTCGCAAATGGATGTGGTCCTGCTCCGCCAACTGCAGCGTGCGGTCGAGGGCTTCGGCGGTGTAGGCGGCATAGAGCGGGCCGTTGCGATATCCGTTCTGCGGATTTTTCTCAGCCGAGCATGCCGCGCAACCTTCGGGGTCCCACTCGCCGAGAATGACAGGAGTGTTGCGCCATTTGGGAAATGACGCGACGATCTTGAATCCTGCGTCAATCGCTTTCAGTTGGGCGGCCAGGCCCATCTGCACGTGATCGCCCTGCCAAGTGGGAGATCCCTTGGGATGAAAGCTGATGAAGTCGAGCGGCGCGCCGATTTTGCCGGTGGCAAAGTTGCGGCCGCTCTCGCAGTGCTCAAGAAATTGCCTCAGGAACTCGACAGCCTTCGGACGCGAGGGGCCGGTCGAATCAGGCCCGCCGATGGTCGCGCCGGGAAGCGCGCGCAGCACGGCGTCGGCGGAGTAGTCGTAGAGCTTGAAGTACTCTTCCGGCGTACCTTTCCAGTAGTCGATGTCAGGCTCGTTCCAGACTTCCCACAGCCACGTTTTTACTTCGGCGTCTCCGTAGCGCTCGCGAAGATGCCGCGCGAACTGAAACACCAGCTCGGCCCACTTCGAATAATCTTTCGGCGGATAAGCCCACCCGGTATAGATGGACCCGTTGGGAAAGTTGTGGCGATACGGCTCGGGATGGGTGGACATCGCTTCCGGCATGAATCCGATTTCAACGAGAGGCTTGAGGCCGAGGTCGTGATAGGTGTCGAAGATGCGGTCGACAATCTTCCAGTCGTAAACCGGATTTCCGGCGGGGTCTTCGGTGTAGGCGTTGGTCGATCCCCATTTGAGAGATGCTTGGCCATTGCCTGTGGTGAGCAGGTTATGTGTCCGGATGTGGGCGGGAACCGGGCTGAACGCGGCGATTTCTTTCAGCAGCTTTTTGCCGTTCGCGGCGTAGGTGTAGTTGGGCTCGTCGTAGCCGAAGAAGTTCCACACCCGGGGAAAGTTGGCTTGGGTATGGGATGCGTCAACATGAATCGTGACGGTGTTCGTTTGTCCGGACAAGAATGACGCACTAAGAAGGAGAACCGGTAGAAGGAGCTTCATCGCGGAATGATTGTACTCAAACTCAGGGCTAAAGCCCGTTTCGTCACCTCGGAATGGCAGTGGATGAGATTGTACGGAGCAGCGGGAACCAGCTCAACGACGAAGCTCGATCACTTTTCCATCATTCCCCACCAGCGCCCGCTCCGCCATCCCGATGAACAGGCCGTGCTCGACGACGCCAGGAATGCGGCGCAGAGCGTCCGCCAGGCGCGGAGGATCAGCAATCTCACCAAACGTGCAGTCAAGGATGTGATGGCCCTCGTCGGTGATATAGGGATTCCCATAGGCGTAGCTGCGCAACGATACTTTGGCGCCGAGAGCCTCGATTTGCGGCTTGATCAATGACTGCGCGAATGGAATGACTTCTACGGGCAATGGAAATTTGCCCAGGCAATCTACCCGCTTTCCCGAGTCGCCGATCACGATGAACCGGCGGGAGATGGAAGCAATGATCTTTTCGCGCAGGAACGCGCCGCCGCCACCTTTAATAAGGTTCAGGCGCGGATCGATTTCGTCCGCGCCATCGATGTCGATATCAATTCGGGAATGCTCTTCGAACGTGGTCAGGGGAATTCCGAGCTGCTCGGCAAGCTGCTTAGTCTTTTTCGAAGTCGGAATGCCTACGATCTTCAGGCCTTCGCGAACGCGTTCGGACAAGAACCGGACTGCGTGCTCGGCTGTCGAACCGGAGCCGAGGCCCACAATATTGCCATTTTCGACTAATTGAACGGCAGCACGCGCGGCCGTTTGTTTCTCATGATCACGAGGGTCGGGTTGGTTGGAGGCCGATGTCATTCGCGGAATGCGATCTGACATTGTAAAACAGTGCTTAGTGGTCAGTGGCTAATGATTCGTGGTTCGTGATTCGTGGTTCGTAGTTAGCCGTTAGGCGACATGCCGCTAACGGAGAGAAGACACAAACCTAGCTGCGACCCATTGAGCGGGACTACTGCCACGATTCTCTGATCACTAGCCACTGACCACTCACCACTAACCACTGATCTCACGCCCTGGCACTCGGCCCTAGTGGCAGTTGCGGAGAGCCGTGATGCAGAGCATAGAGTACGAGCTCGACTCGGCTCGAGATCCCAAGTTTCTCGAAAATCCTAAACAGATATTTTTTCACTGTGTGTTCGCTAAGTCCTAGCTCGTTTGCCACATCGCGGTTCGAAAGACCGTCGGTTACGAGAGCAACGACTTGCTCTTCGCGCGAGGTCAGCAGGCATTCCCCACTTGCACCGAATACCCGCATGGAAGGGAGCTGGCAGACTGAATCAAGCAGATAGCTCAGTTGTTGATTGGTAGCAAAAATTTCGCCACGGTGTACCCGCTCGATGCATTCGCAAAACAACTGAAAAGAGGAATCCGCCAGGCAAAACAGTCCCCGGGCGCCGGCACGGAAGGCTTGCACGGCGACTTCGCGGCTCTGCACATCCATCAGGCAGACTTTCGGGATTTGTGGGTGCATGAAGTGGAGTGTGCGAAACATTGCCAAATCGGGAACTTCCGAATAATCCCCAAGGCAGCGGACTACAGCAATATCCGGCGGAGTAGTTTCAAGAAACTGCAGAATCGCCGGAACCTCACTGGCGCAGGAAAATACCTGAAACCCGCGTTGACGCAGCGAATCGGCCAGAAGCTGGTTTTCCATTTGTTTGGAATCGGCAAGCAATACGCTGATTCCTACCGGCAAGGAAGCGTTTTCATCTCTCATGTTCACAGACCCAAGCGGAAGAATAGTGACGCTGAAGTGCAGTTAATTTAACCTGCTCGAAACTGGATTTCAGTGACGAGAGAACGTTGGAATTCCTCTCTGCCTGTGGAAAACCGCGCCCGGCCCATTTCCCGAAGTGGAGTCGTTTGAGCGGTCCTGCCTACTTTCGTACCCCGTACTTTCCACGTCTTGTTTGCCTTACCCGATCGCGATAGTTTCCTGTGCGCGCCGTGATTTGGCGGCAGCGTTCGCGCATGAAAACAAGCAGCGCATTCCGGCGGTTCTTGTTGGCGCTTTTGCTGGCGCAGTCGGTGCTTGCTGCCAGTGCTCAGTCTTGTTTGGCAGCAGAACCAGGTACGAGCGGTGCGGCGGATGGCAACGGCAATCCCAAAATCGGGGGTCCGGCCTTGACGGGGGCGCGCCATCCGCTTTACCGGCTGCACCAAAGCGACGTGGTTGAGATCAAGTTCGTCTTTTCTCCTGAATTTGACCAGAAGATTACGGTTTTGCCTGACGGCTACGTCGAACTGAAGGCCGCGGGTGAGCTGCCGGCTGAGGGAATGACGCTGGAGGAGCTTGAACAATCTGTGAAAACCGCGTACGCGAAGATTCTTCGTGAGCCGGACGTGACCGTCGTCCTGACCGACTTCGAACACCCTTACTTTGTGGCTGGCGGACAAGTCGGCAGCCACAAAGTATGAATTGCGATCGTCCACTAGCGCGAGCGAAGCGATTGCCATTGCCGGGGGATTCAACGAGCAGTCGAAACATTCCCAGGTCGTGCTCTTCCGTAGGATTAGCGACGGCGTGGTCGAATCGCACGTGCTGAACCTCAAGGCCATGCTGGCCGCGAAGAACCTCGAAGAGGATCCGGAACTGAAGCCCGGAGACATGCTGTTCGTACCCCAAAATCGGATTTCCAAGATCAGAAGATATTTACCGGTGGCAAGTTTGAGCACGTTTTTTACTCCGGCGCAATTTTGATATGGCGGAAGACCTACAACTTCACGCGGGCAGGTCGTCCTTGGGCCCGCTCAGCTTGCGCGATTTGGCGGCAGTGTTCTTTCGTCACCAGCGTCTGCTGGGGTTCTCATTCGCTACGGTATTGATCGCAGGCACGTTGTATCCGCTCGTGTTTCCTTCCTACAAAGCGGAAATGGAAATTCTGGTTCGCCGCGGGCGAATTGACCCGGTCGTCACCCCGACTCCGAGCCCGTCGCCGGCATTCGAGCATGACGAAATCACGGAAGAAGAGTTGAACTCCGAAGTGGAGCTGCTGCGCGACGGAGACATACTTCGACAAGTGGTGCTGGCCACCAATCTTGAGCGGGCCACGTGGTTTTCAAAACTGCTGCGCCAGAGCGCTGAGCAGCGGACGGAGAGGGCAGTGCGCCGCCTGGCACAGAAGCTCGAGGTAGTGCCCGTGCGCAAGTCGCGGCTGATCACAGTTTCTTATGCTTGCGCCCATCCTGCGCTCTCGGCTGCAATTCTGAAATCTTTGGCGGCAGCATATATCGCCAGGCACGCTGAGCTGCGCCGGCCGGCAGGGGAGCAGTTGTTTTTCGAACAACAAGTGGATGAATCGCGTGGCGCACTGGAACAAGCCCAAGCCAACCTGATTGCGTTTACCAGGCGGGCCGGTGTGGTTTCCGCCGAACTTCAACGCGATCTGGTCCTGCACCGATTGAGCGAGACGGAGGCGCAGGAAGGCGAACTCGAATCTGCCAGGGCTGAGGAGAGCACGCGTGCAGAGTCGCTGGATCAAAAGCTTCGCGAATTGCCGGAGCGGCGAGTCATGCAGATCAAAAATGCAGACAACCCTGAGTTGGAAGAGAAATTAAAGTCGAAACTGCTCGAACTGCAATTGCGCCGGACCGAGCTGCTCACAAAGTTCCAGCCCTCGTATCGGCTGGTACAGGAGCTTGATGAACAGATCGCCCAGGCCAAATCGGCGATTGCATCCGAAGACGAGAAGCCACTGCGCGACGAAACCACTGAGGCCAATCCCGAGTACGAGTGGGCCCATTCGGAAAGATTAAAGACGCAAGTTGAACTGAATTCCCTGCGAGAAAAACAAGCGATAACTCTCCGGCAAATTTCAGAGTATAGAGCAATTGCCGAAAGACTCGAAGAGAGCTCCGTCGTTCAGCATGATCTCGAGCAAAAACTGAAAACTGCCGAGGAGAAATGGCTGCTCTATTCGAACAAGCGCGAGGAAGCCAGGATCGGCGATGCGCTGGACCACAACGGGTTGCTGAATGTCGCCATCTCCGAGCCGCCGCGGACACCGGCACTGCCTTCATGGTCGTTGCTGGCAGCGTGTTGCGTCGCGTTTTTTGGAGCATGCAGGTTTAGCACAGCGGCCGTGTTTGCGGCCGACTATCTGGATCCTTCATTTCGCACTCCGCGGGAGGTTTTCCAAATTCTGGGGTCGCCAGTGCTGGCCTCCCTTCCGGCTCGCACCAACTCTCACGGGATATTGGAGGCCTTATGAGCGCAGCGGCACAAATCTGGAAACAGATCATCTCCAAGGTTGAGGGCCCACGCCCCGCAGGCTGCATTCCGAGCTCTCTCGTCAACTCGGTAGACGACCCCTCTTTTTCGCTGATGCATCAGCTTTTTTTCCCCCTGGGAAAGCCGAGACGCTCCTCCATTCTGCTCGTCAGCGTGGATCGTGATTCCGGGGTTACCGGGCTGAGCGAGCAGATGGCGGTCGCATTGTCTAAAGCTTCAGGAGAAGCAGTGGCAATTGTGGCACCGGAGCATGAGACAGGGTCAGTCTCGCTCAAAAAGCCGGCCTCAGCCGCGTTCGGAATTCCGAAATGGCAGTCGCAGACGTCTCCCATTGCGGAGAGGGTGAGAAGAATTCCGCTTGACCTGCTTCTTGCGGAGACCACCAGGGTGGGCGACTCAAGATGCGCGGGCCTTGACCAATTTCGGGGAACCTTCGAGTACTTCCTCCTCGCCGCCACAATGTCGGATAGGGCGCTGCCCGCCCTTTGCAGCCTTTGTGAGGCTGCCGTGTTGCAGGTCACGGCACACGTAACCCGGCGTGAGGCAGCGCTCCAGGCCAAAGAACAACTTATGCGCCAGGGCGTGAACTTGCTTGGAATTGTGCTCGATCAACGAACATTGCCAATACCGGAGTCCATATACCGCCGCCTCTAACTTCGCCAATGGGACAAATCGCCAATATCCTGGACTTCCGAATTGGACAGCGCGGCAAAGCGCTGAGCTCTGTGTTACCAGCGCCGGTCCCGGACCAATCCGACTTTGCGCGCCTGATTCCTGGAGTCGCCGCCTCTAAACGCTTCGACGAAAACGCAAAGGATGCTTTCCTGATCCGCCCCGCTCCGCGTTCTCGAGCGGCAGATGTACTGAGCGCCTATCTTCCCCGTATTTGCGAACGTCTGCACGGCCAAATGCTCCTGCCGGTCATGCTCGATGTCTCACTTATTGCCTTGGTTTCAGTGATCGAGAAGTGTTTGTTTTCTAGTCTTGTGCCGGCACTCAGCCTTTCGAGGTTGTGCGTCTTCATCGCTATATTTCTGGCGATTTCGTTGGAGGAAGAGCTCTACAGTCAGACCCGGCCCGGCTTGACCCTCCAGGCGGCCACCATGCGGACCGTCTTCCTGGCCAGCATTTTTGCGTGGTTGTACTTGGCACACGAGCCAGGCACCGGACGATCTCTTCTTGTGCTAAGTTTCGGTTCCCTGGTTGCCCTCGGTGGCATGAGGTGGCTCAAAGAAGTCATCTGCACGACCACCGAATCGCCGCGAAACGTCCTCATCATCGGCAACGGGCGAATGGCTCAACAGGTCGCGGACGCCATTCAGCGCCACCAAGTGTCACGTCGCGTTGTGAAAGCCTTCATGGCTGAAAACCACCTCCGAAATGTCTATGGGCCGTCAATGCTAAGCAGAATTGCTCGCGAATCATTTATTGACGAATTGATCGTTGCGAGTACCGATCCTGAGGTTGCGAAAACCGCAATTCAAGAGGCCCGCAGAAATGCACTTGACGTACGGATCGCACCGCAGATTTGCATTTCATCTCTGGACCAGAAGCTCGAACTCGAGAACGCGGGTGGCACGATCCTGCTTAAAGTTTGCCAGCACCGATTGCCGAATGTTGCACTGAACGTGAAACGCAGCCTTGACGCCGTGATAGCCCTGTCTGGGTTGATCGCGCTTTCTCCGGCATTTTTGATCATAGCCGCACTCATCAAGCTCGACTCCCGCGGGCCTGCCCTCTATCGTGCGCCGCGGATCGGGAGCAAGGGCCGCGAATTTCACTGCTACAAATTCCGCACCATGGTTCCTGACGCCGATGAGAGCAAAGCGAACCTGCGTGCGAATAACGAGCGCCGCGGCGCGTTTTTCAAAATCGCCAACGATCCTCGAGTAACGCGCGTGGGACGGTTTCTCAGGCGTTATAGCCTCGATGAGCTTCCGCAACTGTGGAACGTTTTGCGGGGTGAGATGAGCTTGGTGGGGCCGCGTCCGCATCCGCCGGATGACGTGAGTTTCTATGAGGCTCGTGACCTTCAAAGACTTGATGCCGTTCCGGGAATGACGGGGCTGTGGCAAGTGACCGCTCGCCGTGATCCTTGTTTCGAACGGAGTGTTGCCCTGGATGTCGAATACATCAAAAATTGGAGCCTTTGGCTGGACGCCCGCATTTTGTGGCGAACAATTTTCGTGGTCCTAGAAGGTAGTGGGGCATGAGTTACGCAGTCCCGCTCACCGAGGGGCGATTGCGCCAGCCCTTGCTCGAGTTGGCGGTTCTACCCCTCAAGCTTCTTCACCTGTTCTTGAACCAGCCCGCACTTATTTTCCTGCTGGCCCTCGCCGGAATGCTGTTCCGGCCCCCTGACCTGAAATGGTTTCCGGTAGACCGACTGGGATTTTTGGCAGTCATCCTTTGGCTTTGCTCTTGCCTCGCTGTTGGCGGCCAGCGCTTGCGTAGATTTCCCGCCACATGGCCGCTCCTTGGACTTTTGCTGTTGGGACTTTGGGGTGCAGTTACTCAACCGTACGACTCGCAGGCGTGGAGCGTATTCGCTGCGAAGTGGGCGGTACCGGTACTGTTCTTTCAAGTTTCGGGAATGATTTTCAGCGACGAGAACTCGTTGCGAAAACTGGAGATCTTCTTATTGACTGTCCTGGTCTATCTCAGCGCAATCTCAGTCTTTTCTCTTTTCAATTTGCATGGCTTGGTCTGGCCTGCATTTATCAGCGACGAGAGTATCGGCATTCACGCCGATCGCGCGCGCGGCCCATTCTTGCAGGCAGTCGCAAATGGCGTTTGCCTGAATCTTCTCGGACTGCTTGCGCTCGATTCGTTTCGTCGCGGGAAACTGAACCGAGCGGTAGCCGGCATTTTGCTTTTGATTGTGCCGCTGGCCTTGCTGGCCACAAAAACCCGTGCCGTTTGGGCTTCGGCCGCGTTCTCGGTGATCTTTCTGCTGCTTTTTGGTTCAGCGCGAAACTTGCGCAAGGCTGCTCTGGCGCTTTGCTTCCTGGCGATTGCCGGAGGAGGTATTTTCCTGGCGTTTCACGACGATGTAAACGACTTCGGCGAGCGCCTTATGGACCGCTCCCCAGTCGATTTCAGAAGCGAGATGTACCAAGCCGGTTGGCAGATTTTTCTGGAACGACCTCTCTTGGGCTGGGGCAATGAATGGAAGGTGCAGCCCGAGGTCGAAAGTCGGGTCAGCAGCTTTCATCCCGAGTACTACGTTTTTCACAACACGTTTCTCGAGTTGGGAGTCGATCACGGCCTATTGGGGTTGGGGCTCTATCTTTGGTTGATCATCTGCCTTTTTCAGCTTGGAAAATCCAAGAGCAATTTTGGCCACCCGGACGGCGCGTTCATTGGACCGCATTTCCGGAAATTGTGGCCTCTGTTGCTCGCGGTGTATTTGTTGAACGCGAGTGCGGTGGTCATGAACTACCAATTCGTGAACGCAGTTGTATTTACCATTGCGGGAATTCTGGCATCGCAGTCGGAAATCGATCGGAAGCCACTCCGCCCTTATCTGGTTGTCGCCGCATGAAAGTCATCGCGTATCTCGCGAACAGCTTTCCCGAGCCCGGCGAGTGTTACGTCTACGAAGAAATCAGCGAACTTCGCAAGCGTGCGAGCCGCGTGATCAGCTGTAGTTTCCGGAAGCCTCGTAAATTAGTGCCGGATCTGGAAGTCTTGGTCTTGCGCGCAATTCGGGGTCCGGAGCGGGTTGGCCGCCGTTTGAGGACGCTGGCGCACACCTTTCTCGGGGCATGTCTTGCGGTAGAACTGCGCACCGAAAAAGTCGAACACCTCCACGTTCACCACGGATATTTTTCCGCGTGGGCAGGGATGGTTGCGGCACGGTTGCTCAATGTGACATACAGTATCACCCTGCACGGTTCTGATCTTCTTGTTCGTGCCGACTACATCGATTGCAAGTTGAAGAATTCCGCGTTCTGCATAACCATCTCCGAGTTCAATCGCAACCATATCCTCCAGCGCTATCGCGAAATCCATCCGGCGAAGGTTCTGGTGCACCGGCTTGGAGTTGATCCCGGGTTTTGGCGCCCTCAGGCGAAACCTGACTCCAATTCTTTTTTAATTCTCAGCGTTGGACGCCTGCATGCCGTTAAGAACCAGGAGTTCCTGATACGAGCATGTGGGGAACTCAAGAAAAAAGGGATCCAGTTTACCTGTGTCATAGCAGGAGAAGGAGAAGAGCGCGAGCGGCTGAAACGTCTTGTCTTCGGGCTCCGCCTGGAAAGAGAAGTCGAACTCATCGGGAACGTAACACGCGAGGACCTGCGGTTCTGGTATGGGCAAGCGGATGTTGTCGTTTTCACCAGCCACAGCGAAGGCATTCCTTTGGCGGCAATGGAAGCGATGGCGATGGAGCGGATAGTGCTTGCACCGCGAATCACCGGCATCCCCGAACTGATTGTGCACGGTCGCAACGGCTTTCTATATGAGCCGAACTCGAAGGGCGACTTCCTGGAGAAGCTTCTCCAGATTCGCAATTCGCGCGAGTTGTTGCACGACCTTCGATGTCAGGCTCGAATGCAAATCGAACTGAAGTTTAATCGCGAACGCAATCTTGTTTCGTTCGCTTCAGATTTTCTGCGGCACATTGAGGCCAACACGGTTGCGAAGAATGGGGCGAATGCGAATTCTCTATTGCAACAAGTACAACTTCCGGTTTAGCGGGACTGAGGCTTACCTGTTCGACGCGATGGAAATCATGCGGTCGCGAGGCCATCAAGCCGAGCTGTTTTCAATGGCCGATGAACGTGGCTCCGCAACGGCTTACGATCGACATTTTGTTCCCCAGAAGAATTTCAAGCAGCCTATAGGACTTATTGCAAAGGCTCGATTGGCCGTCAATGCCATCTATTCGAAAGACTCGCGCAAGCGGATCGGCCAAGTCATCGACGATTTCAGGCCGGACGTTGCGCACGTCAGAAATATTTACCACCATCTCTCGCCTTCGATTCTGTGGGAGCTCAAGGCGCGCGGCGTGCCCGTCTTGTATCACCTGAACGATTTCAAGCTCATTTGCCCCAGTTACAACCTGGTTTCTTCCACTGGTCACGCATGTGAACGTTGCAAGACTGGCAAATTCTTCAATGTTGTGCGCGAAGGCTGCTATGCGGGCGGAGCCCTGGCCTCAACTGTGCTGGCAGCAGAGGCGTACTTTCATCGCTGGATTTCGACCTACGACAAGTGCGTTGATCTGATTCTGACGCCGAGCCATTTTGCGAAGCGGAAATTGCTCGAAAACGGATGGCCCGAGGCGCGGATTCAAGTACTGCCCCACTTCCAGAACGCGTCTCAGGACCCCAAGCGGCATCCCGGCCCAGATGCGCCGATCCTGTATTTTGGGCGCCTCTCGCGCGAGAAGGGCGTGGATGACCTGCTGAAGGCCATGCAGGGCCTGCCGGAAATTCGCTTGATAATTGCCGGGGACGGGCCCGAACGATTTTCTCTGGAATCCTTAGCAGTCAGTCTGCGGCTGAGAAATGTCACCTTCGCCGGCAACATTTCCAGTGTTGAATTGGAAAATCTTATTTCCAGCTCGCAGTTCACAATCTTTCCTTCTCACGCATACGAGACCATGGGCAAGAGCATTCTTGAGTCCTACGCTCAGGGACGCGCGGTCGTCGCTTCCGATCTTGGTTCACGTCGAGAACTGGTCCGGGAAGGTGAAACCGGGTTGCTCTATTCGGTGAAAAATGTCGGCGATCTTGCCGCAGCAATCGCTTTCCTACGCGACCGGCCCGAGCTGGCGAGCAAAATGGGGCAGGCAGGCGTGCAATTCATCCAGGAGCATCACTCGCAAGAAACGCACTTTGCGGAACTGGAAAAAATCTATGCCGATCTGGCAAAGTCCAAACCGACCGCGAAACATTCATCACCTCACGTCAGCCAGTTTCCCCCAAAGCCGCCGAAGCTTCGAGTGGCATTCATCGGCGGCCGCGGCGTCGTCGGAAAATACAGCGGAATAGAAACCTACTATGAGGAAGCCGGTCAGCGGTTGACTGCACTCGGTTGCGAAGTGACCGCGTATTCCAGGAACCATTTCACTCCTGCCATCGCGAGCCATCGCGGCATTCGCATCGTGCGAGTTCCAACCATAAGGACGAAGCACCTCGAAACACTGGTGCACACATTCCTGAGCACGGTCCACGCCTGCTTTCATTACTACGACATCGTGCAGTACCACGCACTGGGGCCATCGCTGTTTGCGTGGCTGCCACGGCTGTTCGGAAAGAAGACGCTGGTTACCGTGCAGGGCCTCGATTGGCAAAGAAAAAAGTGGGGTCTGGTTGCACGCGGCATTCTTAAAGGATGCGAATGGGCATCGGCGCATCTGCCGAACCGAACCATCGTGGTCTCGCGTGTGCTGCAACGCCACTATGCCGAACGTTACGCGAAAGATTGCATTTACGTGCCGAACGGCGCGGCAATGCTCAACCAGCAAAAAGCGCAACGCTTAAGAGAGCTTGATCTTGATCCACAGAACTATGTGCTGTTTTTAGGAAGGTTCTCTCCCGAGAAGAATTGTCACCTTCTGATTGACGCATTTGAAAAGCTGGAGACTTCAATGAAGCTCGTGCTCGTCGGCGGATCGAGTCACACCGACGGCTACATTGCCAAATTGCGCGAGCGTGCAAGCGAGCGCGTCAAGTTTCTCGGGTGGCTCTCCGGAGACAGGCTGGAACAAGTCTTATCCCATGCGGCCCTATTTGTCCTTCCCTCAGACATGGAAGGCATGTCGATGGCGTTGCTCGAGGCCATGGCAGCCGGAGTCTGTGTACTCGTCAGCGATACTCCGGAGAATCTGGAGGTCATTTCTGATTGTGGATTCAGTTTTCGGCGAGGGAACGTCTTCGATTTGCGCAGCCGGCTGGAACGCTTGATCAACGATCCCTTGCTCCGGGAACAGACCGGTAAACGAGCCCGGCAACGGGTTCGCGAACAATTCTCCTGGGAGCACGTCGCGCAAGAAATGAAATATGTTTACGAGTCGATGCTGAGTTGCAGGATTGTGAAGTCAGCGCGACGGGGCGCAGCATGGCGGAGAGCCGCCTAAATCTGAATTTGAGTCCTGCTCCACTTCTAAGGTAAGAAGCTACGAAACGTGGACTGAATCCTCCGTCTCGTCGTAGGTGACGGCAGCGGTGCGCTCGAGCTTGTCCCATGAGAACGGCTCGCCTTGGATGGCGCGTTTGACGGTCTTGAAGAGCACTATGGAAAACAACTGTCGATAGGCAAACCGCTGCAGCCAGACCTGGCTCAGCAGCCAGGGATCCTCGCGCGTATCCGGTGTGCGGCGCTCAAGAGCGAAGGCGATCGCGGACGTAACGAAGTCAATGATCAGGAACAAGCCAAAGAAAATTACCAACCGGCGGAAATCCGCTGCGCTGGTCGACTCCGGATGGAAATGCTTTTGCACGAAATATGACAGTGCGCCGTAGGCAAACATCAGGTCAATGAACGGCGATACCAGAGGCAACAAAATCTGAAACACAATAATGTTGGGCAGCGCCACCCAGCCGAGCACGCCCTTGCGCGCAAACGCCTCACGATGTTTGTAGACGGCCTGCAATATTCCGAATGACCAGCGGAAGCGCTGGCGCATCAGTCCATTCGCATTCGTGGGAGCTTCGGTGTAGGCAAGAGCACGGTCTTCGTACTCCACGCGATATCCGCGCTGGAGCAAGGCCATCGTCAGATCGGCATCTTCGGCAACGGTATCCGTATGGTAGCCAGCGGCGTCGCGGACGTAGGCGGTGCGCCAGGCTCCGATCGCTCCAGGCACCACGCTCACCGCGCCGAGCGTGTTTAACGCGCGCCGCTCAAAATTCTGGCTGGTGATGTATTCAAGCGCCTGCCAGCGCGTCCAGAGGTTTACGCGGTTGCCGACCTTCGCATTTCCGGCGACTGCGCCGACTTTTGGATCTAAAAAATGCGGCACAAGCAGCGCAACCGCATCACGTGCGATCACGGTATCGGCGTCGATTCCGGCGAAGATTTCTTCGTCGTCTTGCAAGTGAAGCAGCCCGAAGTTCAGGGCGTCAGCCTTGCCGGAATTTGGTTTGGTCAGAACCAGCAACCTGCCGGCCGCCTCTTCGCGCGGGAAACAAGTACGCGCGACTTCCAGGGTCTTATCTTTCGAGCCGTCATCGATCACGATTACGCGAAGGTTGCGATAGCTCGACCGCAGGGCGGCGCGAATGGTGCGCTCGATTACTTTTTCCTCGTTATAGGCCGGAATCAATATTGCAACGCGGGGCTGGTAAGCTTCGCCGGCGTGGGTGCTGAAACGTTGACCGCTTAAGCGATCGAAAATCGCGAACGCCCCAACCGAGAGCAGGCGTCCGATCATGAGCAAGTCACCCAGGAAAAAGACTATTGCGATAAACCTCAAGCCAGCTCCGTACGTCCAGAAGGCCAGCCACGTGAGCCAGGCAGACCAAAGCTCTCCTCGAGCAATCGGCGGCATCACGTCGGCGCGCGTCTGATGAAGCAGATCGCTGACCGAGACAATCTGAATTCCCTTGGCGCGGACCCCTTCGATGATCATGGGCAGGGCGCGCACGGTTTCGCTGCGATTGCCGCCGCCGTCATGCAGAAGGATGATATTTCCGCACCAGCGATCGCTCGGCGCGCATGGCGGAAGGTGTTTCAAAACGAAGCTGGTAAGTTGCTCAGCGGTGTAAATGCCGCGCCAGTCGTTGGGATCGATCTTGTCGCTGACGGTTATGTAACCAAGTTTCTCGGATATTTCGAGCGGCCGGACCTCGTCTTCGGTGTCAGGTTCGGCGTCGATCGAGTACGGTGGCCGGAAAAGATGCGTGCGGATGCCGAGCCGGCTGGCGAACAGGCTCTCGGTCAGGTTCATCTCCAGCTCAACCATCGTATTCGAAAGGTCGCTGATGTCGGGATGCGAGAACGTGTGATTTCCGATCTCATGGCCTTCGTTGTATACCCGCGATGTGATCGACGAGAAACGGTCAGCCTGATTGCCGATCAGGAAAAATGTAGCGGTCGCGTGTTCGTTCTTCAGAACATCGAGAATTTTTGGCGTCCACTGTGGATCGGGGCCATCGTCAAACGTAATCGCCACCTGATTTGGACTAGCGCCATAGCGCCCCACGCGGTATGGCTCGGGCAGTGAGTCCATGGTTTCATCTGTAATCAGGCCATCGGAGTCGAGTTCGACTTTGCGCTCGCCATTACCCGGCGTCGCTTCCACGTTAAGAATTTCGCCGTTGCCCTCCATATCAACATCTTGTCCCGGGGGAACATCGGCAAGTTTGGAGGGCGCGGACGTATCCATGGGGAAGTCCCAAACCTTCCACAATGAGCGGTCTTCAGACCCCAATTTCCAGAGCGCAAATGTGTGAATGCCGAGCTGGCGCGCCGCTCGCATTTGGTTCAAGGCGGTGACAGCGTCGAGGAACCACACGTCATGCTGAACATTCTTCTCATCGACGTAGCTGACGTGGGGGTTCATGCTGTCGTCATCGAACTCCACATCGGCGTCAGAATCGCGGGCGTCCAGCCATGCGTCTTGCACGCTCACATTGCTGTCACGTTCGTCGTTCGGCAGCTTTCCACGCTTTGGTTTCTTTACCCAGTCGTAGCCGTAGTTTGCGATTGAACAAATCAACTTATCGAGCGGTACGGCTTTTTTAGCGGCGGTCAGGTTGCGAACAAACCAGTCTTGCGAAGCGATAGGGCCGACCGGGCCTCCGCCATAGTGCTCGTCATAGTTCATGAGCACAACACCGTCGGCCGCGTCGGCGACTGCGCGATAGTCAAAATCCGGATCGTTTGCCGGCACGCTGACATAAAGCTTCATGGCTTTTGCGTGCAGGTCCGACGAGAGCTCATTCAAAAATTCAACGAAGCGGGGCTGTGCTTTAGGCGGGAAATCTTCAAAATCGATCATCAGCCCGCGATATTTGTCGCTGGCAAGAAAAGTAGCGACTTGCTGGCGAAAACGGCTGCGGGCCTCTGGATCATTCAGAAAATCTGAAATATCGATCCAATTGACGCCGTCAAAATTATTTACCAGCGGGAAAACTTCTGTGCCGGTTTGCTCCGATTTCAGGAAATTCATCACCTTGTAATCGACCGGCCTGACAACGCCGTTCTGTACTACGTCGAAATAGCGGTTGGTTTCGTTGTCTACACCCTGAATACGGCCGTCAGGTGTCAAAACGTGCAGCCACTCGGGATAAAGCAGGTCGATTTGCCGCGCGTACTCGCGAAGCGATGAAAAGCTCGCGGCGTCCCAGGGAACATAGAATGCGCCGCGAATGCCTTCATCGACGTTCAGCTCGACATTTGAAGCCGGCAAGTTAGAGCGGCGGTGGCTGCGGCGCGCTGCGAGCAGCCGGCGCTGCTGCGCTTTCTCGCGCTCAGTTTCCCGCAGTCCTTTGTAAGGTTCTTTCAGCGCATGATAGGGATGCTTTTCGAAGGGTAGAAGGAGCCGTGGCAGGGGTTCGCGAATGGCGGTGTAAATGAACACCACGATGACGGTGCTGACCACGATGCCAGAAACGTCTAGCAGCGTTCGCAGCCGCTTCCAGCGGCCTCGTTTTGGATCATAGAAAACTGGTTGTGCCATGCCACGAAGACCAAACACATCCTAGCGGGAGGATGAGGGAGGGTCAAACCTGTGTTTATTAGATGCGCCATGACCCGGTAAGTAGATGAATAGGGCGCCGCGAAACGCGATATATTCCGAGTGTGCGCGAACTGCTCCGCAAAAATCTGCGTTTTTTTCTGATCTTTTCCGTTGCCGCGCTGCTTCTGCGGCTGTTTTTCGTTTTCCGTTTCCCGGGTGTCGTGACCGATTCATTCGTCTACGGTGACATCGCCAAGAACTGGCTGCAGCACGGCATCTATGGATTGAGCGGCCCAGATGAAATTTCTGCCACTTATATTCGCCTTCCCGGATATCCAGCGTTCCTCGCCTTCATTTTCGCAATTTTCGGCATGGAACATTATCGGGCCGTGCTGTTCGTGCAAATGTTTGTCGATCTGGGGACCTGCTTTTTTTGCGCAGACATAGCTCTGCGATTGACCGGCGCCCGGGCCGCAAAAGTTGCTTTTGTTCTGGCCTGCTTGTGCCCATTTCTGGCGAACTATTCCGCTGCGGCACTGACAGAAACCCTGGAGATATTTTTCACCGCTCTAGCTTTTGACTTGGCGATTCGGGCCCTTGAAGTGCAATCCTTGCGCGATTGGGCGGCGTGCGGAGCAGCCTGCGCCGCGGCGATTTTGCTGCGGCCAGATGGGATGCTGATAGTAATAGCCCTCGACGCTTATCTGCTCGGGAGATTGTATTTCGTGCGCAAGAATTCTTGGAAGACGGCCGTCCACGCCCGCCCAATCAAAATGCTGATGGGTGCTCTCCTGGTTACCGCGATTGCGCTTCTGCCACTAACCCCTTGGGCCATCCGCAACTGGCGAGTCTTTCATCGCTTTCAGCCTCTGGCCCCTAGGTACGCTAACGAAGAAAACGAGTTTGTACCCATGGGATTCAATCGCTGGACGAAGACCTGGATGGCAGACTACGCCTCGGTCGAGGAAATCTACTGGTCGGTTCCGGGAACCGAAATTGATGCGACGAAGTTGCCGTCGCGGGCTTTTGACAGTTCCCAACAGGAGACCGAGACCGCGTCGGTGATTGAGCAATACAACGATGCGCTGCATATTTCCCCGGAGCTGGACGCGAAATTTGAATCTCTCGCACGGGCGAGAATTCGCGCGCACCCCTTACGCTACTACATAGGATTGCCGCTTTTGCGAATCACGGACATGTGGCTGCGCCCGCGCACCGAAATGCTGCCATGTGACAGCCGCTGGTGGGAATTCAACGACGATGCAAAATGGTCGGTGCTGGCGGTGGCCTTCGGCGTGATCAATCTGTCTTATCTGATTTGTGCTCTAGCAGGTTGGATGAAGTCAAGAACATTGCCGCTTACCGGGCTGTTCCTTCTCTTTGTGATTTTGCGTTCAGGATTTTTAGGTTCACTGGAAAACCCCGAGCCGCGCTACACGCTGGAGATGTATCCGATTGCGATCGTCTTTGCCGCTTGTGCGCTGGCCTCGACGCGAAATTCACGACTAGCTTAGCGGTGAATCGCTCATGCGAAAGCGGGTGCGAACGTGCTCGGAAAGCAATTCAATGGCGTGCCGGTTGCCCATGGGATCCATTTGCGCCAGATAGCGCATGGCTTCCACCAGAACGCGTTGACCATCTACGTAACGTGGATCAGAAGTCCGCTCACGGGCTTTTTTCCGGGTAACGTCGGGTGGAACTGGGATAGTAAAAACTTTGGCCATGTCGCTCCGCTAAGCGTGGAATATATCTACAACCGTTTGGATGGTGCTTTCGAGTATAACGCCGCATAGGTGATTCCGCAGCCGGAAACTTTCGGCCACATCAGCATGTAAGTATTTGATTGCTAATGGTTTATTGTTTTTGTAGTGGGAGATGTTTTCAACTTGAATACTTTTTCGGGAATTTTCTGATCAAGGCGAATCGCTGAGTATTCTGCCAATCGATAGTCGCCATTGGGTTGGATCAGCTTCTGTTGTACCGAGATTCCCATTTTGGGATCGATCCACAACACAATCTGCGAAAATTGCTCTCTGATTTTGTCCGATTTTGGGGTCAGTTCCAACTTAGAGGTATCCGTGCCCCCGACCTTTTCCTCGCCGTCATACTTCACATCAAACGATTTGCGCATCTCGTCGCCGCTGCTCCCGAACCCGAGCACGAGAAATGTCTCGAATTCTTCGCGGTGGGCGCTGGCGTCGTACACGTCGACGGTGTCCAGTTTCGGTTGATAAAGCTGGATCTTTCCCCCCGAAAATATGACCTGTTTCTTTTCGGGCGTGACAATGTCGGCTGCCATTTCGGTGTTTTTGGAACTCCGGCGGAAGTAGATTGTGCCGGTTTGCTTATCACCTTCGTTCACAACGCTGTTGAACATGGTCCAGGTGAAGTTGGCTTGTGCGGTATGAAATCTTGCGGCGGCGGCATCCATCGTGGCGAGTACGCTGTTCAGGTCCGCATGCGCCCGGTGGGCTGAGACACCAAGGATCGCCACGGCAATCGCCAACTGAGTCAGCTTTCCGGCCGAATTGGTCAATGGGATCTCCGCAAGAGGCTATTCTCTTTGTATCCAAACCCGGTAAGCGACGATGTGGCCCCGTCCATCTTTCACGGTCTCGTAATGCGAAATACTCACGCTGCCGGAAATCGGCTCGATCACGCTCAGCAACGCGGCGTGCACCGCGGAATCATCTCCGTTCGGCACAGCCTTCGCGTCCACCTGATAGATAAATTCACCTTTTCCGTCCGGGTAGACGACGACGCCCGTGGCATGAGGATTGCGTTCAACCGGGCGGTCGTTGAAATCGATCAGCTTCGGCGAGAAGAACACGAATAAGAGGATGATCGTGACCATCACATCGTATTGCACCGAACCGCGTTCATAGGACCAGAAAATGAAGCTCTTGACCGTCCGCCATGCCTTGCCGACAGGAACGGCCGGAGCCTCAGGTTCAACGGTTTTTAGTTCGGTGTGCATGAAAACAAGTCGCTACTGATCAGCCTTCAGTGGCTAGGTTGGCCCCTGGCAACTGACCACTGATAACTGGCCACTGCCTTCCACAGTGTAGATCGTTTTCTGGCGCAGGGAGTTGCTTTTAGCTCAGCTTTCTGGCTTGGATGCGGTCCGTGCCCATGTACGGCTTTAAGACCTCCGGGATGATAACCGTTCCGTCGGCCTGCTGGTAGTTCTCAAGAATCGCCAGCCAGGTACGGCCTACGGCCAGTCCGCTACCGTTCAAGGTGTGCACGAATTCCGACTTTCCCTTGCCCTCTGGACGGAACCGGATGTTCGCCCGCCGCGCCTGGAATGACTCAAAATTCGAGCAGGACGAAATCTCGCGAAAAAGCTGCTGCCCCGGAAGCCAGACTTCCAGATCGTAAGTCTTTGCCGAAGAAAACCCCATGTCGCCAGTGGACAAGGCCATAACTCGATAATGCAGCCCGAGTTTCTGCAATATTTCTTCTGCATCGTGGGTGAGCTTTTCGAGCTCGTCGTAGGAATTCTCCGGTCGCGCAAACTTGACCAGTTCGACTTTTTGAAACTGGTGCTGGCGGATAATGCCACGCACGTCTTTCCCGTATGAGCCGGCTTCGCTCCGAAAGCAAGCGGTGTATGCCGTCAGTGAGATCGGAAGCCGGTTCCCCTCGAGGGTTTCGTCGCGATAGAGATTCGTAACCGGGACTTCCGCCGTCGGCACCAGCCAAAGGTCCTTGTCTCCATGGGGAACTCGGAATGAGTCAGCGGCGAATTTGGGGAGCTGGCCGGTGCCGTACATCGATTCGGAATTCACCATGTATGGTGGAAGAACTTCCGTATATCCGTGTTCGCGGGTATGCACATCGAGCATGAAATTGGCCAGCGCCCGCTCCAGTCGAGCGCCCGCATCCCAATAGACCGCAAATCGCGCGCCGGAAACTTTGGCGGCACGTTCCAGATCAAGGATTCCCAGGTCCTCACCCAACTCCCAATGCGGCTTGGGCTTGAAGTCAAACTTCGGAGGCGTGCCCCAGCGGCGCACTTCGACGTTGGAATCTGCCGAGCTGCCAACCGGCACTGACGCGTGCGGCATGTTTGGAATACCGACCAGGACATCGATCATCCGCGCATCGTACTCCTCAGCGGCTTTTTCGAGCTCCTGGATTTGCTCGCGCATGGCTTTTGTGTCGGAAACGATTTGGGTCGTGTCCTGCCCGGATTTCTTCATCGCAGGGATTTTTGCCGAAAGCCGGTTGCGCTCGGCCTTCAGCGTCTCCGCCGACTGAATAGCCTGGCGACGCTGCGCTTCAATGGTGGGGAAATCCCGCAGCACGGCTGCCGGGTCCATACCGCGGTTGTGCAGCATTTCCTCGATTTTCGGCAGATTGCCGCGGACGAATGCGAGATCGAGCATGAGAACAATACTGTAAAGAACACACGCGGAAATTGCACGTGCAACGGTTGCCGTTGGGTCGTGGGGCGTGGGTGTCTCAGCCGTGCTGAACTGTCGATGGCGGCGATCCGGTCTTAGGACCTCTGACGCAGTACAATTCCCCCATGATTCCTCAAGACCTGCTTGATATTCTGGTGTGCCCTGTTTGCAAGAAACCGCTCACAGTACAGCAAAATCCTGAGAGCTTGAAGTGTGGAGAGTGTCGGCGAGTGTACCCGGTGCGAGATGACATTCCAATTCTGCTGGTGGACGAGGCGACGATCGACGCTGCATGAAACACGGCCTGGCATTCACGCGCGATTATCCCGACATCCGCGTGCTAACTGCGGCCGGGCGCTTCGTGTTTCAAACAGGAGAATATTTAAACTAGGCGAATGAAAAAAGCTGCCGCCAGTTCTCGTTCCTCTCCAACGAAAAAGCGCGGTAGTTTTGAGTCAGTCGACGATTACCTGTCCGCTGTACCCGAGCCCGCGCGAAGCACTCTGAACAAACTTCGCGAAACAATCCGGTCGGTGGTGCCGAAAGAGACGGAGGAGGTCATCAGTTACGGGATTCCGGCGTTTAAATACAAGAAGGTGCTCGTCTGGTATGCCGCGTTCGCGGACCATTGCAGTCTGTTCCCGACGGCGGCTGTGATCGCGAAGTTCAAAGGCGAACTAAAGGGCTACAAGATCTCAAAAGGCACAATCCAGTTTCCAATCGATAAGCCGCTGCCTTCCACTCTGATAAAGAGGATTGTGAAAGCGCGCTGCAAATCGTCGTGAGACATGACTATCAGGCCAGAGTGGCTGTGATTTTAGCCATTGGGTCGCGTTTGTCATACCAAAAAGACTATGTCTTGAAGTACAGTTTGTCGGCTCGATTCCGCTCTGGATTTTGCTCCAGCCAGGTTTTACACTAGGCAAAATTTTTGGAGGCGGCCATGTCCGACGATTCTTCTTCCCTGGGCTCCGCTTTTGTAAAAGGTGTTGGCGCTGTCGTGGCAGCGCTCGTTCTTTTTGTGGCTGAACAATACATTCAGCATCGCTACTGGACTGACAATCAACCACAGAGCGTGGACAACGGAAGTCATCAGAATCAGTCTCCACCGCCAGTTCCGGCGATCATCCCAATTGATGGAAGGGTGGTTGACACATTGGGAACAAAGGTGATCGACAATGCCTTGATCGACCTGAACATCAACGGCATGCATGAGCAGCAGAACACGGACTCCGAAGGCCGATATGCGTTCTCGTTGCGAGGATTCGATCCCAGCACCGCGGCGTCAATGACCATCAAGGCACAGGGATATAAAGACGCGACCGTAAACCTGTTGCTGAGCGCGATGCAGGAAGATAAGGAGCTGAAACTCGAGGCTCTGGTGGCCCCTCCGGTCCTGGGACATTCCATCGGAGCGATAGTGGGTTCGCAGGCGGCTGGCCACGCAGCGACGCCCGTACAGCTGGCAAAGCCTTTGACTGGACTGAAGTACGTCAGGCGCGTGGATGCAAAGATGATGGTGGCGCAAAAGTAGGGCGCAAAACCGTAACGAGTTCTCTTCTCGGGATATTGGCGCTGTGAAATTGAGAACGCGCGCGTTTACTCATGCTGAACCGCTCCCTCTTTACCATGTCATTCCGAGTGGGTTTCAGCCCACGAGGAATCTGCAGTTGAATGGGAAAAGCAGATTCCCCGACTCAGCAGAACATTCGCGCGCGAACAATTCTGCTCACTCGGAACGACAGATGTGAGAGGAGCGTCGATCAGTTTCCCTTTGTGCTTTCTCGCATCTAAATGGGAAGTCTGGAGTTATTTAGGGGTACGACGTTTCCGCTTGCCTTTTCTTTCGAGCACGATCGCCAAAGGCTTATCGGGTATCTTTTTGAATCCGTACCAGCGGCTCTCGGCCGTTTTGCTCCGAACAGCTAATTCAATATCTGCGGCTTCATCATCATTGACCGGTCCGATGACGCGAGCTATTAACTCGTTGGTTTTTCTGCGCTCGTCCATATGCTGGCGCTGTTTTCCGCGTCGAATATTCTTCCGGCTGGATTTGTTGTGCTCACGATACGTGTTACGCCTATCTCTTTGTAAGCTGAGCTGTTTCTTTTCTGTCGGGTTCTTAACGTTGCTCATTCGCAGTAGAGTAACGCCAGGCCCTGACTAGAACAAGGTCTTTTCAACCAGAACAGCGCCCGCGCCGTTTGACCTTAACCTCTAGCAGCGATTAGGATTTCCATTTGTCCCCGCAGTCCCATCTAAATTTCTGAGCGAGGAGCCACATGGCAGCCGTTGATGAAAAAGTGAAGCAAATCATCGTAGAACAACTGGGAGTGGACGAAGGCGAAGTGACCCCCACCGCTTCGTTCGTGGACGACCTGGGCGCCGACTCGCTGGACACTGTCGAACTCGTCATGGCCTTCGAGGAAGCATTTGAGATTGAGATTCCCGATGAGGACGCGGAAAAGATCCGCACCGTGCAGGACGCCATCGATTACATCGGGAAGCATGCGAAAGCGGGGAAGTAACGGGTGCGGCGAGTTGTCGTAACCGGACTTGGCCTGATCTGCGCGCTCGGCAATAAAACTGACGAAGTCTGGCGGAACCTTCTGGCCGGAAAGAGCGGCGTTGGGCGAATCACGCAATTTGATGCGTCGAAGCACGCCTGCCAGATCGCGGCCGAAGTCAAGAATTTCGATCCCCTTCAATTCATCGAAAAAAAAGAAGTAAAGAAGATGGGCCGCTTCATCCACTTTGCCCTTGCGGCGGCGGAAGAAGCGATGTGTACCTCCGGCCTGAAGATCACGCCCGAGAACGCCGAGATGGTCGGCGTGCATATCGGCTCCGGCATCGGCGGGTTCGACATCATCGAGCGCGAGCATACGGCGCTGATGGAAGGCGGGCCCCGCAAGATTTCTCCTTTCTTTATTCCTGCAGCCATCGTGAACCTTGCAGCAGGTCATGTTTCCATGCGCTTCGGCGCAAAGGGGCCAAACGAAGCCACGGCGACAGCCTGCACGACCAGCGCGCACTCCGTGGGTGATTCATTCCGCATCATTCAGCATGGCGACGCCGACGTGATGATTGCCGGCGGGTCGGAAGCTGCGATCACCCCCATGGGCGTTGGCGGATTCGCCGCGATGCGAGCTTTATCTACGAGAAACGACGAGCCGGAAAAATCCAGCCGGCCCTGGGACCGAGACCGCGACGGATTCGTGATCGGCGAAGGTGCGGGAATTCTGATTCTTGAGGAACTAGAGCACGCGCGAGCCCGTGGTGCAAAACCCATCGCGGAAATCGTCGGCTACGGTATGTCCGGCGATGCCTATCACATCACGCAGCCTGCTCCGGAGCACGAAGGCGGCTTCCGCGTGATGAAAAATGCTGTGCGTGACGCCAAGATCACGCCAACCAACATCCAATACGTGAATGCCCACGGAACGTCGACTCCGATCGGCGATACGCTCGAAGCGCACGCGATCCGTAACTTTTTCGGCGATCACAAAATCGCGGTCAGCTCGACAAAATCCATGACCGGGCACTTGCTCGGGGGAGCAGGCGGTTTGGAAGCCGGTGTAACCGTGCTCGCGCTGCGCGACCAGATTCTTCCGCCAACCATCAACTTGGAAAATCAGGATCCTGATACCGCCGGAATGGATTTTGTTCCCAACCATGCGCGCAAAGCCTCCGTGGAATACGCGATGTCGAACTCCTTCGGCTTTGGCGGAACGAACGGCGCCCTCCTGTTCAAGCGCTGGAGCGAGTAGCAAGGCCTCCCTGTTGAATTTCACTCGCACGCGAATTGTCCTGAACTTGTAACAATTCTCCCCAACTATTCCGCCCAGAGTTTCATTCTCCATTAATTTTCGCGTCATTTCCCTTTCACACGCTCTGACTACACTCCTCCTACTTGGTCAAACCCAAAAGTTTTTCACTGAAAAGGAGAAAGCATGATAAAGAAGTCAGAACTCATCGAGTGCTGCCGTCGCGTGGTTACCGGCGTCTGTTTGTTTGCACTCTTATCGAATAACTTCTACGCCTTTGCTAACGATCAGAGTCGCGATCGGGACCACGACAGAACTGCGACTCCCATCAAACATGTGATTGTCTTGATCGGAGAGAACCGCACGTTCGATCACCTGTTCGCTACCTACGTTCCACGGCACGGCGAATCCGTTTCCAATCTGCTTTCAAAAAGAATCATCAATGCCGATGGAACTCCCGGGCCAAACTTCAAGCGTGCGCAGCAGTTTCAGGCAGTGGCCCCGTTCCGGACCGAATATTTCATCAGCTTGAACGACGATGAGAAGGCGCCGTACAACGTTCTGCCCGGGCCGACGTTGAACTTTACGCCAACAAAGCCTACTTTCCCTGCAGGCACTCCTACGAGCGTTCTTGCCGCGGTTGAGCCATCGCTCGAAAAGCGAGATCTGAATCTCCTCACAACCGGCGCAGCCACGCAGTTTTCACAGACCGTAATTCTTCCTGACCCGGACACGCGTGTTGCGAATTTCAACGACCTGCCGAATGGTCCGTTCCCGCTCCGCGGTGCCCGGTTGCCGTATGACTCCTATACAGGCGACACCACGCATCGGCTTTTTGAGATGTGGCAACAGTCTGATTGCAATGTTTTCCATGCAACGCCCGAGAATCCGTCTGGCTGCCTGAACGATCTCTATCCGTTCGTCATCACCAACTACACCAACCAATTCGATCCCTTTTTCAAAGGCATTGACGACAACGGCGGCGGCAACTCCATGGCGTTCTATAACGTGCAGAAGGGAGACGTGCCATTCCTGAAATTCCTCGCCGACGAATACTCGATGAGCGACAACTTCCATCAATCAGTGATGGGCGGAACGGGCGCGAATCACGTGATGCTTGGGACCGGCGATGCGATCTTCTGGAGTGATGGGCACGGTAGCCCGACCATGCCTCCTTCACACGTGGCGGACCCGAATCCCTTGCCGGGAACTGATGACGTTTACACGGTCGACTTGAATTTCGATGGCAATTTCACCGAGTGCGGCGATGTCGGTCAGCCAGGCATCGCTCCCATCGTGAACTATCTTCAATCGCTGCCTTACAGCCCAGATCCAAAGTGCGAATCCGGCCACTTCTACATGGTCAACAATGACAGCCCTGGCTTCCTGCCTGACGGGACCGTCGATACGAATGGAATCGCGAATGGCGGCTCGGTTCCCCCGTCGGACGTCCGCACAATCGGTGAGGCGCTCAACGAAAAGCATGTTTCGTGGGCGTACTACGGTGGCGCATATAACGCTGCTGTTCAGCTTGAGCACAATCCAGGCAGCACTGACCCCGCGGTGCAAGTTGGCGCTGCATATTGCAACATCTGCAACTTCGAATCCTACGTGAACGCGATCATGGGGGATCCGGCACAGCGCGCCGCTCACATTAAGGACGCCACGGATTTCTTCGCCGCGATCGACAGTGAAACGCTCCCGGCCGTTTCATTCGTCAAGCCAGACGGACTGCTCGACGGCCATCCCGCTTCGTCGAAAGTCGATCTGCTCGAAGGCATGACGAAGAAAATCTACGACCATCTGCTCGCACGCCCCAGGCTGATGGAAGATACTGCATTCATCATCACCATGGACGAAGGCGGCGGATACTATGACTCCGGTTATATTCAGCCGCTGGACTTCTTTGGTGACGGTCCGCGTATTCCGCTGATCATCGTCTCCAAGTACACGCGCGGGGGACACGTCAACCACACCTATACTGACCACGTCTCGATTCTGAAATTTATCGAGCGCAACTGGAGGCTGAAGCCGCTGACTGATCGCAGCCGCGACAACTTCCCGAATCCGGTGGCGTCCAGACACAATCCCTACGTTCCCCTCAACAGTCCGGCACTCGGTGACCTCTTTGATATGTTCCATTTCGGAGATGATCACGGGCATGATCGCGGACATTGAGTGATTCTGAATGACACAAAAAAACCTGCCCGGGTGAACCGGGCAGGTTTCATTTTTGCGACTTGCTTAGGCGAAGAAGGCTTATGCCGCTCTGCGCTCCTGAGCTGCGCTGGCATTGATTGTGCTCTCGCCGAGCTGGGTAAGCTTGGCGTCGGCCGCTTTTTCTTCCTGTAAAGTTTGCTGCAGCAGTTGGACGGCATCCTGCAACCCGAGTTGCCGCGCAAACGAAATCAGCGAACCGTAGATCGCCATTTCATAATGCTCCACGACATTTCCGTTGATGATCAGCGCAGCATCGCGAAGACTGCCATCTTCGACTTCGCTGATCGAGTCTTTGACAGCGCTCGAAATTTCATCAAATACATCGTTGTCGTCCGTCTTCGCCTGCAAACCGCAGATCGAGAACACGCGCTCGAGCCGGGCCACATGGTTCCTGGTCTCCTGTAAATGCTGTTCCAGACCTTGGCGAAGTTCAGGGGAATTAGCTGCGTCAATCATTGTTGGCAGGCCCTTTTTCACTAATTTTTGTTCGCAATCGTACGCGTAACGAAGTTCTGTCTCGAATAGATCACGAAAGCTCTCGACCTTCATCTCAGCTCCTTAATAATGGGATTTATTTGTAAGGATGGCCTTTGCGAACACGCGGTTGTGCTACGAGCACACGAAATCGCGAGCTGCCGGGCTGGGACAGGAAAGTAAAAAAGGAAGGCCGGTTAGCCTTCCTTTTTTCCTCACAATGCGTGATCGTTATCCAACTACGATAACGGCGATGCGGATTCCTGGGTGGAGTACGTCGAACAGGTAATAGCCGTCGTCTACGTAATCGATATAGCAATCGTCATCGAAGCCCCAATCGGCCGGCCAGGTATCGACGAGCTGGAACGAATAGCCACCGTAAACCACTACCGGTTGCGCTACGTTGATGACCTCAGTGCGCTGCACATGAAAAGTGTGCTGCCGGCCGAAGTGCTGGCGGAATTTGTCGTCCGGAATGTGCTTGCCGCCACGGTTGCCGTTGCGACCCATGTCGGAACGGTTGTCGGCTGAATGCTGGTGCTTCTGCTGTTCATCCATGGGACGGTTGTGGTCCTGGTGGGCGTTCATTTCATCCCGCGACTTCTCTTCGTGCTTCGCGTTCTTTTCCTGCTCCTTCTGGGCTTTTTCTTCGTCTTTTTGGGCCTGCCGGTCTTCCTTCGCTGGCTTCGTCTCCTGAGGTCTGGCCTCCTCAGCCTTGGGCTTGTCTTCGCCTTTTGGCTTTTCGTCCTGAGCAAAGGTGAAAGCCGAACCCATCATCAGCAAAAACAGGGTCAGCGCGCCTAAAATTCCAAATTTCTTCATGTAAACCTCCGTCGCTTTTGAAAGTTCAATCTTGCTGGGCCGGTATTCGGATGAGGAACAAGGAAGGTAGGATGCTCACAGCGCTGTTCGCCTTAGCGGTCCTACATGACGGTTTTGCGGAAATTAAATGCTACAGTGCAGCCGCGGTGCTGGTGCCGGCGGCAGCGAAGACGTCCGCGGCATCTTGCTCGGCGATAGGAATGAAGGCGTGGACCACGTCGATGTCGAACTGCGTTCCTGAACTTTCAAGCAATCGGCGGACTGCTTCGGTGTGCGGCAGCCCTTTGCGATAGCAACGATTGGAGACCATCGCGTCATAGGCATCGATCACGGACACGATGCGCGAGACCAGGGGAATATCCACCCCTTTCAGTTTCGCTGGATACCCTGTCCCATCGACGCTTTCGTGATGATGCAGTGTATAGAGGCTCGCGTCCTCCAAACCGGGCAGCAGGCGCAGAATCGACCAGCTGTATTCGGAGTGCCGGTTGATCACGGCGCGCTCGTCTGGAGTCAGCGGGCCTTGCTTCTTGAGGATCGCATCCGGCACGCCGACTTTCCCAATGTCGTGCAGAAGGGCGGCTACTTCGACCTGATACATATGCTCTTCCGGAATGGCAAGCTTGCGCGCGACTCGAAGCGCCCATTCCGCCAGCCGGGTGCTGTGCACGCCGGTGCTGATGTCCTTGAGATCCAAAAGTTGGTTGAAAGCGCACACCAGAGAGTTACGAAACGCAGACTGCTGCTCTTCGAGTTCTTTTACTCGAAAGAGCAGCAATCCGGAATCAGCGAATGGTGTGTTGAGGCTAGCGCTCATCTCAGAGTATTCCGTGACAAGCTTTCACCGCAGAGTAGGAATCCAGGCGTCCCCAACCCAGTTGCGGGTTGAAGATGGCATCGGCGTGCGCAAGTCCGGAGGCGACCTTCGAAGAAGAGCATCCGCCGTTCTTGCCGAGCATCAGGGCAGCCGTTCCAGCGACGAACGGAGTACTAAACGAAGTTCCCCAGCCCGCGGCATACGTTCCCGAGGGATACAGGGTCATGATGCCTTCGCCAGGCGCCGCCATGAACACCGGCGGATTGCCATAGTTCGTGAACGTGGACTGAACGTCCTGATCGGAGGTGGAGGCCACGTTGATCACGCCAGGCAATGCTCCGGGATAGACCTTCTCATACTTGCCGTCGTTGCCTGCCGAGGCTACCGCGATCACGCCTTTGCTCTGAGCGTATTTGACAGCGGTGGCTAGTTCGTTTGAGTTGCTGGTGAAATCCCAGCTCATGTTCATGACCTGGGCGCCGTTCTGCACGGCGTAGTAAATGGCGCGCAGGACGTCAGACTCGTAGCCAGCCCCGCTCGCGGAGAACGCCTTCAGCGGCATGATCTTCGCCTGCGGCGCGACCAGGTGAACGATTCCAGCGGTCATGGTGCCGTGACCGAACGCCGAATAGTTGCCGCCATCGAGCACGGCAACCGTGCGCTGGTCAAGAACAGCGACAGTCCTCTGGTTCACGTATCCAGCCTGCGCATCCGCAGGGTTCGAAGTGACATTCACATCCGAATCTTCCGATCCACCGGCCACGTTTCGCGTGAAGTCATAGCCGTTCACCAGCACGCCCTGCAGTGCAGGATGGTTCACATCTACACCCGTATCAATGATCGCCACAGTGATTCCTGACCCTGTCACATTCCACGATGACTGGGTAAATCCGGTGCTCACCAACTGATTGCCCGGCTGAACCAGATATCCGTGCCAGACAGTATTGCCGTAGTAAGTGGTCGGTGTGTTGTCGGTCAGATAAGACGGCATCCCGCTGGCATTCGAGTCGTATGGTGTAACCGTCTGGTCAATTTCCACGTCTAGGATTCCAATCACGTTGACGTTGAGCTTGAGCAGCGCCGTCAACGGATTGAGGATCGTGGGAAACGTGACCACAAACAATTGCCCCTGCGGGTCCCCCAGGCTATTGCCCACTTTGCAGTTCAATAACAGACAGGTCAGTTTCAATCCTGGCAAGCCCAGAGAGTCGCGCACGATCAGGCGGCTTTGAGCCTCTGCCTGCGATGCGAACATGGGAACTGCCAGAAGCACCAGGCACATCAATGCCCGCTTGAACTTGGAATTCAGATTCTTACTTGTCAATTTTGTGTTCATTTTCCCCTACTCCCCAACAACGGGGCGGTTCCAAAAGTCTAAGGTTGGTACCTTCCCCTTCGCTACTTACAGCTGTAATACCGGGCTAGTTACTAACATCCGAGCGGCCAAAATCTGAGGCCTTCTCCGGCCTTAGATTGGCCAGCGGAATGCGTATCAACGCCCTTCCAACCACCTGAATCGAGAGCCTTAGATTGTTCTGAGGCTCTAGCTCCAGGCTGAATTCGCCGAATGCGTTGGCCTTGGTTTCAGCCAAAGCCAGGCCTTTATCGGTCCATAAAATCACGGGGGAGTGTTCTACAGAGGAACGCGGTACTTTCCTGTCGAGCACCTGTCCGGTAAGAAAAATCGTGTTCGAGCGCGCCGGGCCGTCAAACCGTAGATCGACCGCCAGGCCTTCCGCCTCATAAACCACCTGCCGGGCTGCCGCCACTGAAGAGCGCACCCCGGCAAGTATCGGATTGGCGAAGGAGTCGAATACAAGCGTTGCTAATACCGGCTGTTTTTCTTGCTCAAACCGTTGGGCCGCGAACTCCAGCTTCGCCATGCGTACCGCGGATTCCGGAGGAGTGTAACTACTCTCGCGCAGCGCCACGGCTTGCAAATCCTTCCAGATATCGCGCGCTCCGGCGCATTCATTGCATCCATTTGCGACGTGCGACTCCATCTCCCCGCGCTCTGTGTTGCTGACTCCGCGTACGAAATCAGCCCACGCCTGTTCTGAAAAATGCTCCATTTCGCAACCCTCACAAGTTGTTGTTTACGGCGACTTCAGTTTGCCGTCCCAACGCGACTGTGCTTGGTTCTAGTGATAAAGGGACGGTCCTGAAGGGAAAAATATAGGCAAGGCCGAAAATTCTGATCCGCAGCTTACCCCTTTCCTATCAATAAGAAAGGCGCCCAGTAATAGGGATGCGGGTACTTTTCCCGCAATTTGAGCATGGCTTCGCGAAGCGCCAGCGGTTTGCCGGCACCCCGCTGCAAACTGCTATAAAAAGCGACCATGAACTCTTTAGTGCTGGCGTCGTGGACGTCCCACAAACTCAGCACCATGGATTGCGCGCCAGCCTGCAACAGCCCTCGAACCAGCCCAATCTGCTCATCCCCAGGCTTGACCACATTCAACCCCGTAGCGCAGCCGCTCAGTACCACCAG
Organism: Terriglobales bacterium; assembly: GCA_035651555.1. Taxonomy (GTDB): domain Bacteria; phylum Acidobacteriota; class Terriglobia; order Terriglobales; family Acidobacteriaceae; genus Gp1-AA145. The sequence continues at coordinate 164,264 of DASRFL010000016.1, read as the reverse complement.
TTCGACCGGCAGCTTCAAGTGATAAAGGTCGTACAGGTTCATGTAGGAATCGCCCAGACGAATGGACGAAAACATCGGATTGTCCTGGCGAAAATATCCGTGAGTGGCGATGTGCACAATGCGACTGTGCGGCCCGTGCTTCTGCAATACCGCCTGCGTAGCCTTTTCGCCAACAAAAAGCTGCGCGTCCTGCAGGATCGTCTTTAAGGCCGCTACTTCATCGAGAATCGAAGGGGCCTGGGCATCGGCAATTCCCATCAGGAGAGCAGGTCCTGAAGTGTTCGCAGGGCTCGACTGGCACATAGCGTAGATACTCGCGCTCGGGGCGTAGGAAATCGAGAACTGATCGATCAGATAATTTTCGCCATCATGCAACGCGTGCATGGGAACGTAGTGCAACAGTCCGTGGGGTACAAAGACGAGGTGCTTCGACGTGAGCGAATCACGCAGCGGAGCAATCAGCTCCTGGTAAAGATTTTTTAAGTGGCTCTGAGTGGATTCGAGCAGCGGCTCTTGAAACGTCTTGACATATTGCGGATCAAGCCGGAATTTCGAAAGTTGGAACTGCAGCAACTGAAGCAGCTTTTGAATCCGCGATTGCAACGTCACAGGAAAAATCTGCAGGCCGTTGCCGCCGAGCACGCACGCCAGCACCCGTTCCCGAACACAGAAATACTCAACCAGAGCAGTTTCCTCGGGGATAACATTGCGAATTTCTTCGACTGAAAGCACTGCAGGCGCCCGCTGCAAGCCCGCTTCGTTGATTTCAAGGTCGGTGGCTTCCTGCAGAGAACGTAGCAGCTCGTTCTCACGAGTCCGGGCCTGTTGTTCCAGATTTTCGATTCGGGCGGGCGAATTCTCCTCCGGCCGCAATTGCTCGCGTTCAATCAGGTTGTAATACCAGTTCAATTCTTCGCGCAGGTTGCGGATGGACCGCACCAGTTCACTTTGCCCGGCGTCGGTTTCATTCGTGCTGTGTACCGGCTGGGACAGCAGCTCCATCAGGCTCCGGGATTTCGCCTGCTCGATGTAGCCGAAAGCTTCTTCCAGCGAATTGGGACGGTGAAGGCAAAGATCAACCAGTTGTTCGTAGACTTCGAGCTTGTTGTTAAAAAACGCGATCTTTAGTTCCTCGCCACGCAGACTTCCTCGGAGCGTTTCAATCGCTGCTCGCGCCCGCGAGTAGGCTTGGTAGGCGGTTTCCGGCTGATCGCTCACGCGCTCGATTTCTCCCAGAAGAAATTCGGCGTCGTATGTGAGCAATGGAGACTCGAGAGATGCCGCTTTTTCCAGTGCAGCCTGGCATCGTTGACGTGCAGTGGTCCGATCACTCATACGCAGAGCGATGCGTGCCAGCAACAATTCGGCGAGCACGGCTTTTCGCCGCAAATTCGATGTGCTGAAAAACTCCTGCGCGCTCGTACAGAGCTGCCGCGCTTCAAACAGCCTGCCTTCGTTCAGCAACACCAGAGCTTTATAGAGATCAATCAGCGAAGGCCAGACCAGGTTCTTATCGCGGATGAACATCTCTTTCGCTTGCGAAAAGAGATTCAGTCCTTCAAAGGCCTGGCCCTGGCGGCTCGCAGCAATGGCGGCAAAGGCCAAAGCCTTGGCGCCTTCGTACCCGAAACCAAGATGTTGGAAAGCTTCGTGGGCCTTGTGGGCGAGATCGACCGCCTCTGCATTGAGATTTACTTCGATGTAGATTTCCGACAAATCCAGATCGCACAGTGCGAGCTGATATGCATCCTGGGCCCGCTTGGCGCTCAAAGCGGCTTCGCGAAGCATTTTGATGGCGCGCCCGTACTCGCCACGCAGGAAATACAGGTAGGCGATGTTGTAATCGGCATAAGCGACCAGGATCGGCATGCCTTTTGCTTCGCAATGCTGTCGGGCTTTCTGGTGGAATTCGAGCGCTCTGGGAAAATCGTTCAGAAAAATGCAGCACAAAGCAAGATTGCTGAGCACGGCGGCCAGACCCTCGGCATCGTCTCTGGTAACCAGAACGTCATAAGCGCGCTGATAGTGCTGCAACGCGTCGGCAAATCGGTCCTGACGCTGATAAACGTTGCCGATGTTTATTTCGAGCCGGGCCAATCGCCAGTCATTTTTCTCTTCGACAAAGATGGCGCGAGCGCGCTCGGCCGCTGCGAGTGCTTCGTCGTATCTACCGAGAAGCAAGTACGGCTGGATCGACCCGCTGAGTGTTCGCGCCAGTTCGTGCTTCTCTCCCGCTTCCTCGAAAAGTGCAGCCGCGTTGCGATGCATCTCGATCGCTGCTGCATGTTGATCCATTGCGTACAACGTGTTTGCCTTTGCACGCTGACTTCTTGCGAGGGCAGTCTTGTTGGCAATGGCTTCGGCAATCAGCATTGCAATGTCAGCCATGCGCTGCGCATTGGTGATGTTGACGTTGATTTCCTGTCGCGCCCGCTCAGTAAGTGCCGAGACGACCTGCTCCCATTCGACCAAGGGGTGTTGCGTGATGAATATCCGACGGGTGGGATCGTCTGGTGCAGCCAACAGCCGCTCCATCATGGCTGCAGATTCGGTCTGGGGGGCGGCTTTGGCGCTCATTTCAGAACCCGAGCTCTTCCAGTTGTTTTTTCAATTTTTTCAGGCAGCGCCCTCGAATGAAGCCGATAGAGCCGGTTGCGATGTCGAGCTTGCGGGCAACTTCCTGATAAGGGCGCGGTGGATTTTCGTAAAACAACAGGCGCACCATTTCCGCGCAACGGGCATTCAACTGCGAAATGGCATCGCGCACCATCTGTTCTTTCTCGAGCTCGGCCATCATGCGTTCAGGCAGTGGCTGCTCGGAGATCAAAGGCAGTTCCTCCCCGGCTTCGTTGGTCAGCGAAATGTTGTTCTCTGCCTTGCGCCGAAACTGCAAACATTTGTGATACGTGGCCTGCATTAGCCATTTTGGCAAAGCACGCGGTTCACGAACCTGCTTGAGTCCGGCCAATAAGTCAACGCATACCGCCTGAAAAATATCAGGTGCGTCGTCATACATGCGCAGCTTGATGGGAACCGAATAGATAAGGTTCTTGTATCTATCAATCAGCGCCGACCAAGCTTCCTGGTTTCCGTTCAGGCATTCTGAAACCAGGCGCTCGTCAGTCCATTGGCTCTGCTTCTTGCGCTGCAGCTTGGCGGCAATGTTCACCGCAACCCCGCGCGTTCTACGCCATCATGCCCGCGCAGGTAGAGTTCGTCTGCATTCCAAAGTGTGTAATGGTCGAGCACTGAGGGATGAAAATTTCCCACCTGGCCCTTTGCGCCGACCAGCACATCGGGGGTAGCGAGAAAAACGAAAGGCAGGTTTTGTGCGATCAACTCCTGCACGCGATCGTATAGCTGTTTGCGCTTTGTGTAATTGAGCGTGACCATTTGCTGCTGCATCAGTTGGTCGACCTCGCGCTCCCAGTCGGTTGCGGGCTTGGTTTCGTTCAGGTGCCAGATATGAGTTGCGCCGTTGGACAGCCAAACGTTCATTTCAGGGTTGGGATCTGGATCTCCGCCGCCCAGACCCATAATGGCCGCTTCGTAATCAAAGCTTTGAAACACACGGTCGAGCATGGCGCGAAAATCGAGAGGAACAACATTGACCTTCATGCCGAGATGAGACAGGTCATCCTGGACGAGCGTTGCCATTTTCATTCGCTGCGTGTTCGAGGAACTAGTGATGATCGAAAATTCCACGGGCTTGCCAGAAGCGCCCATCAACTGGCCTGCGCTGTTCCACGAAAATCCTGCGGATTTTAAGAGCTGGCGCGCTTTATCCAGCGAGCGTTGCGGATGCGGGATCGCCTGGTCGACCCAAAGCTTGTTTCCCGGGCCGACGTTGCCCCAAAGTGGTGTGCCTCTCGAGCCGTAGACGAGCCGCACGATCGAGTCGCGATCGATAGCCAGCGAAACCGCCTGGCGAAATTTGAGATCGCGAAACCAGCCTTGCTTCCCTGCTACCTCGCCAAGTTTTTTCGAATCTACATCGTTGAGATTGAAAACCAGAAAGTTGTACTCGAGACTCGGGCCAAGGTCTTGAAGCCGCCAGCCACCGCGCGACTGATCTTTTGAGAGCAGAGAGTAATTCTCGGCGCTCAACCGGCTGACCAAGTCAGTTTCTCCCGCTTCGAAGCGCATGACCTGCTGGTCTTCACTGCCGACGAACAGAAAAACCAGTTCGTCGAGATACGGCAGGCGGTGATTTTCCCGGTCCGCCCTCCAGTAGTACGGATTGCGTTCCAGCACAACTTTTTGTCCGGCGACGTATTGCTTTAGCCGAAATGGGCCGAGACCAGCAATCTCCGCAGGAGGTGCATTCACGCCCCACGCCTGATCGAAATGGCCCTCTTTATAAGGTTTTTCGAGCAGGTGCTTGGGCAGCATTGCCAACCCATCAAATAGCCGTTCAGCCGCCGCATAGGGATGCGGCAAGGTAAAGCGGACTGTGTATTGATCGATTTTGCTCACCACGAGCGGCTTGCCATCGATCACGAGCAAATCGCGCTGCGGCGAACCGACGTTTTCGTCGAGGTAAACCGTAAACGAAAAAACCACATCATCTGCATCGAACGGATGCCCGTCTGAGAAGCGAATTCCCTTGCGAAGGTGAAGCGTAAAACTGCGGCCGTCAGGTGAGATCTTCCATGATTCGGCCAGCGCGGGTTCTGTTTTTTGCGAAAGGCGGTTGATGCTGATCAGATCAGCGTGGCAGCGCCCGATCACTTCGCGAGAAATCGCATCGGTCGCGGTAACTGGATTCAAGGTTTTCGGTTCGGAGCGCTGGCCAATGACAAGGCGTCCGCCATAATTCCCAACCTCACCATCAACCCGCTGCAAGTCTTCCGACGGCTTAATGGGTTCAGGGCTAGGCGCTGCAGCAAAACAGACCGCTGCGAGCAGGCACACAAATAGGGCAAGGCGAACTATGGTTTTCATAACGCCCTTCCCCACAGAACTTGGTTAGATTGAATGAGATTGTAACCAGTGATGGATGGCGTCGGCCAGACGCCAGTAGATAACCGAAGTAACTGTAAGCGCCAATGCGGGAGCGATCAGCCAATAGTAGGAAACTAGCACGTTGTACTGCTGCAGTGCACTGAGCATGTTTCCCCAGCTGGGCACAGGTTCGGAGATGCCGAGGCCGAAAAATGAAAGAACCGCCTCTGCCGCGATGTACTGCGGGACGAGCAGCGCGGCCTGGGTCAACAGCACCCCGCACGCCTCGGGAACAACGTGACGCCACAGCAGATAGTAATCGGATCCGCCGAATCCCCGCGCCGCCACAACATAGTTGCGATTGCGTGCGCTGAGAACCACCCCGCGTACCAGGCGCGCCGGGCGGGCCCATCCGATCAGCCCGATCACGCAGATGATAAGAACAAACGCCGCAGTGGGACTTAAATGAAGCGGCAGGAACGCCCGCACACCGACCAAGAAGTAGAACCACGGGAGAGATAGGAACAGCTCGGCCGATCCCATAAGCGATTCGTCGACCCACTTTCCGAAGTAGCCTGACACTGTGCCGACGATAGTGGCAGCGAAGAGCGTAATAAACGTGGCTAACAGCCCCGCTGCCAGGGAAATCTGTCCGCCATAGAGCAGACGAGAGAATTCGTCGCGGCCATAGGCGTCCGTGCCGAATAGAAATATTTGTGTGGGAGACGCGACGCCAAAGAGATGCCGAGTAGACGGAATGAATCCTAGCAGTTTGTAACCGCTGCCCTTCGCGAAGAAGCGCACGGAATAACGTTGCGTCACATCTTCGTGATAGCCGTCGAAGTCAGCTTTTTGCGCGTAGACGAACGGCCAGTGCAGGCCCGCTGAATCCGACAGATGTACGCGCGTTGGTGGAGCGTAGGCCAGCATTCGATTTTGTTCTGTGGGATCGTACGGAGCGATGAAGCCCGCCAGCAGGATCGCTGCATTCATCGCGATTACAGCCGCCAGGAGATACCGCAATTTGGATCTATGCGGCATCGGGTTCTCCCGCGCGAATTCGAGGATCGCACGCAAGCAACAGAACATCAGCAATGAAATTGCCCGCGAGCATGAACACCGAGCACAACATCACCGCGCCAATAACGATGTAGAGGTCGCGCGCGAGGGTCGCGTCCAAAATGAGTGGACCCAGGCCGGGCCATCCGGCGATAACCTCCACCAGCAGCGATCCACCCAGCAGCCCCGCGAGCGAAAATCCAAAGAGTGAAATCGCAGGGTTCGCGGCCAGCGGCAGAACGTGGCGGAAAAGCATCCTGGTTTTACCGATCCCGAAACCGCGGGCGGCCTGAATGCATGGCGCATCTAAGACCTCGAGGACGCTTGCCCGTACATGGCGCTCAACAACGGCTACGCCGCTAAGCACAAGAATTGAAACCGGCAGCAGCAGGTGAAGAAGAACGTCGCGAACTCGTTGCCATCCCACAAGATCTTCCGCGTTCAGAGACACCATTCCGCCCACGGGGATGGCTCGGGAACGAACTGCCAGGGCCAGCAACGCAATCGCGATCACGACCTCTGGAATTGAAATTAGAAATGAGCTTACGCTTCCGGCAACTTTATCCGTGAGGCCCCCGCGTGAGCTAGCGGACCATACTCCTAACGGCAACCCAATCACCCAGGTTACGAGCATCGCCAGCGACGTCAGCAACAGGGTATTTTTCGCCCGCGCCCACAGCAGAGGCGCGACCGGCGCGTTGTAAGCCAGGGAATAGCCGAAGTCTCCATGCACAACCGAAGCAGCCCAGCGCCCATATCGGATAGCGAGAGGGCGATCTAAACCATAGTGAGTGCGCAAGGCGGAAATTGTCTCCGGCGAGATCTGGGGGTTGAGCCGCATCTCGTCGAAGAAACTTCCGGGCGCAAATTCTGTCAATCCGAAACACAAGATCGAAACGCCAACAAGAAGTACCAGAGCTCGAACTAACCGGCGTGCCAGGAATTTCATGCGGAAGCTCCCTGCGCTCTGGCAAATGCTTTTTTGAAATGCTCGGCTGCTGCGACCAGCGTTTGTGTTTGGGGCTGTTGCGGGTTGACGATGATCTCTTTTGTCGGTCCTTGTTCAACGATTCGACCGGCGGACATCACGGCGAGTAAATCGGTCAGATGGGCTACAGCCCCGAGGTCGTGTGAAATCAGCAGGTAGGTGAGCGAGTGCGCGGCCTGAAGATTCTTCAACAACTGAATGATCTGCACCTGCGTTGAAAGATCAAGGCCCGATAGCGCCTCGTCGAGCACCAGAACCTTGGGGGACAACGCCAGAGCCCGCGCAATCGCAATTCGTTGCTGTTGTCCGCCGCTGAATTCATTAATGCGCCGGTCGAGCCAGTCCGCCGAAAGCCCCACTTCTACCATCAGGCTTGCCGCTCGTTCCCGGCGTTCGTTGCGAGTACCGCGCTGCTGGATCAGTAAAGGTTCCTCGATGATTGCGCTCGCGGACATTCGTGGATTCATCGAGGTGGTTGGATCCTGAAAAATCATTTGAATACGAGAGCGCAGAGGCCGCAGGCTACGCGCGCCGAGCCGCGAGATTTCCACCCCTCCGAGCCATATCTCACCGCTATCTGGCCGCTCCAGGCGAACCACACAACGTGCCACGGTTGACTTGCCGGAACCTGAGCTTCCGATAAGCGCGAGAGTTTTCCCCGCAGGAATGTAAAAGCTGACGCCGCAGGCAGCTTGCACGGTTGTCGATTTTCGCCAACCATTTCGGGTCTGGTATTGCCTGCTCAGCCCCTGGACGCGAAGAGAGCAGGCCATATTCGAGTCCGTGATTGTAGGTTCAATTGGCATGGTGGGCATTTACCAGAGGACGCTCAGAGAGCGCAAATTCTTGGGTTAGTCCGACGAGCGCCTGGGTGTACGGGTGCTGAGGATGGCGGAATATCTGTTCAGTAGGCCCTTGCTCGACGATCTGGCCGGCCTGCATCACTCCTATCCGGTCTGCGAACCCTAAAAGAGTTGCGGGGTCGTGGGTGATCCAGAGCAGCGCCATGCAGTGTTTCCGAGCGATTCCCGACATCAGCTCGAGAACTTGCAACTGCAACGGCAAATCAAGTTTGCTGACCGGTTCATCGGCAATGATGAGTTGTGGGCGGCAGGCGATCGCCATCGCAATCACAACCCGCTGTCGTTGGCCGCCGCTGAGCTGATGAGGATACGAAGATCCGATGCGTTCCGGATCGTCGAGCCCTACCTCGGCCAGCAATTCGTGAATTCGCTGAATTCGACCTTTGCGATCTAATGCCTCATGAGCGCGCAACACCTCGGCGATCTGTGTGCCGATCCGCATCACCGGGTTCAGAGCGCTGGCGGGGTCTTGTGGGACCAGCGAAATGTGCCTGCCGCGAATTTTAGAAAGCTCGCGCTCAGTCGCGACCATGAGATCGCGGCCGTCGAAAAAAACTTGACCGTCATATTTCGCTGCAGTCGGAAGCAGTGTTACGACTGCTTGGCCCAGAGTAGTCTTTCCGGAACCAGATTCTCCAAGAATCCCGACGATTTCGCCGCGCACAATGCTCAAGTTGGCAGCATCGAGAGCCAGAGTAGGCGCGCCGTTCCGCGGGAAATAGCGCACGCTTAAGTTGCGTAGCTGCAGGAGTGATGCAGGCATCTGCACTCATACTGACCTTTTATGAGTTGCATGTGGAGGTTACTTCGGTGTAGGCATCGCCTTTGCATGCGAGGCGCGGAACTCGCGACGTAAAAAAATGCAGGAGCATCTCCTCTACTCGGTGGATGATGCTCCTGCCCGAAATCTACTTTACAGTTATGTTCTCGCGGGAAGACCAGCTATTGCCAAAAGCGTCCCAGCCTTTGGCGACAATAGAGTGTTGGCCGATCCCCAATTTGAATGCATTGCTGGCCGACTTACCGGAAGATGAGTACGCCAGCTTGCTATCAATGTAGATCTGCATGGTATTGATCGGGCTGCCGGCGGGAGCGGCAGCTGAAATCGTTACCGGAGAGTTCACAACCGTGCTTGCTTTGGGAGATGAGAAGGTAATCGGAATCGGCGTGACGTTCACATTAATTGCTTTCTTGTAAGTGACGCCCGCCGCATTCCATTCCTGTACTACGATCGAGTGTGTCCCGACACTGAGCTGCAGGCTTGCCTGCACCCCAATGCCGCTGACCTGATATGCCAGTTGATTGTCTACATAGACTTGTGTCGATGTAATTGGAGTGGGATCAATCGCGAGAGTCGAAATCTGCATCGGCGAATGAAAACTGCTGTTGGCTGCTGGAGAGATAATGCTGATCGACGGCGAGGCTGCAGTTACAGAGAATTTATTCGTAATCAGGTTGCCCGATCCTACTGAAGCCTGTACCGCGATAGTGTGATTTCCGCTGCTGAGCGGCAGCGAAGTATTCAGGCTATTTCCGCTACTCTGAAATTGCGAGTCGCCGTCAAGGTAGACTTGCATTTTAGTTACTGCGTCTCTACCGCTGGCAGTAGCGCCGATCTGTACCGTATGTGCTACTACCGATGCCGGCGAGGGCTTAGTAACAACCACGGCTTCTGGCTCAACTGAAAGATTCATCCCGCGCTTGTGAATTCCCCCGGCTGTGTCCCACGACTGCACAACGACATAATGCTTGCCGATGGTCATGGGAATACGCACATCGAGCGAATTACCTTTTACGTGGTACTTCAGGGCGTTATCTACATAGACTTGCACCGCGCTCACGGGCGAGCTGTTCGAGGTTGTCGCCTGAATATGCACGGGGGAAGCTACTTGTGAATTGGGGAAGGGCGTCGCGATATTTATCGCATTGAAAAAATCGGACATTGGGTTCGCAACTGCTGCCGCTCCTGGGCAGTCGTCGAGGCCCATAGCATCACAAACTGTGCGCAGTAGGTTTGCATGATCGTAACGAACGGAAGACTTATACCCGGGTTTCACTTGCGGGCCAATCACCAACGTAGCCACGCGCCCTCCACAGTTGTTCACGAGCGTGGAGGTGCAGCGGCTGTCCTGATTGTAGCCGTCGCTTTTCAGGTCGGCTTCATCCCACACGATAAAAAGAATCCCGTCGCCCCCCGGTTGAAACTCCGGGAGCGCCAGAATTGCGGGAACGTGCTCGGAGAGCCAGAGATCAGCCGCGGCTAGCGTTCCATTGTGCGCATCGTTGGTGAGGTTCGGAGTTATGTAGGCGTAGTTTGGCGTAGTGTGATTCTTGATGTCAGTTTCTAATTGGGTGTAAGGAACAGAATTCTCCGCCTGGCCAGCAGCGCAGGTATCAGTGAAATCAATGATGGGATTGTGGCGGCGAACATAGTTCGCGTAACTTGTTCCGCTGAATCCAGCATATGGCAGATCTTCCTGATACGACCGCCATTTATATCCCTGCATGATCAACTGACGAGCGAGGTTATTTACGCTGTAACAAGACGTTGTGGTGTTATTGCCAGTTATCGGCTGACCGGCCTGCAACCACATCAATGCCGAAATGGAATTGTGTTCTTCAGAATAGTACGCGTTGGCCAAGCCATATTTGGCGGCCAGCGAGTTGTAATAGGGCATTTTCGGATTGCCGATCACAACCTCATAGCTGTGGTTCTCTTCTGTGACGATCCAGACGTGATGCGACTGGGGCACTTGTGCCCACATAATGCTGCTGAGTAACAGCAGCCCCAATGCTGAAATTTTCATTGCTCTCCCCTATTGTGCTTTTGCGTGCTTACGCGACAGCCGCCGTCCCATTGCAGGACAGCACAACTTTTTTCCAGAACGCGAAAGGAAACTTCTGCGCAAAAGTACAAAGTTTGTCAGGCATCAACAATCCGACGAACACCTTAATCTGGTGTGTAAATCAGATCACAAGAGTCCATGTACCAAAGCGTTGGAAAAGTCGCGGGGGCGAAGGCAAGTCACTTGATTAGTGATAGTTACAACCTGTCTACCGCAGATTTAAGTCGATTAAAGCCAGACGTACCGAGCGCGAAATGGGTGCCGAGCTAAGTAACACTTACGCCTGTGTGTCAAGACCATTCGTTCTAAACCTTTTTGTCTTGACCATTGTCAGTAAACAGGCGGCTACTTCTTTCGCTTGTAGACTTCTAAAAATGGCGAACGTTGCGCTGCCACTGCAAACCGGTTCCCAAGCTCGCTACGATGATTTGTTGAGGATCGCGCATGAGCGACTAAATCCGTCGCTTCGAGATCCCAATTTTCTGGTGCTGCGGGCAAGAGAAATCATTTTTAAAAATTGGATTTCTCAGCTCGACAAGCCCGAGGTTGATGTGCTCGATGTCGGCGGACGTTACCAGCCGTATAAGCCTCTTTTCCGAACGCAGCCACGGCGATACATCGCTTGCGATATTTTGCAAACAGGCTTGGTGACCGTAGTTGGCAATGGCGAGTCGTTGCCATTCGGCGCCCGCACGTTCGACGTGGTGATTGCCAGCCAGGTTTTCGACTACTTTTCACAACCACAAAGGGCGGCCGAACAGATTTGCCAGGTGCTGAGGCCGGGCGGTTCGCTGCTGATGAGCGTACCTTCGTTTGCGCCCCCTTTCGCTGAGGGCGAGGCCTGGAGGTTTACAGCCAGTGGTATCCGCACCATGCTCTCGGCATTCTCGAAAGTTACGATTGTTCCCGAGGCTTCAAGCATCGGAGGGCTGATTCGAACCCTGAATCTGGCGGTATGCTGTGCAGCAGGGTCCGGGTTGTTGAGCCGGGTGGTTGCATCCACGTTAACTCCGATGCTGAATCTTGCCGGTCTCGCTTTCGAATCATTGGCGCTCACGAAAAACAATCAGTTCACCCCGAACTACAGCGTCTTGGCGATCAAATAATCACCAGCAGTTGGCTCGATCACTGCCGGTCGTGCTTTGCGCCAAAAAAAATGGCTTCGGAGCGGTTAATCCGAAGCCGAGTGCGAATCCTGCTTGAGTCTCCTACGGAATGTAGTAACGAACCGAAGTCCAGATCATGTTATCAACCGCCTTGGGCGCAATGCCTCCGGCTCCAGACCAGCCAAATTTCTCAAAGTAAGAGTACTGGATTCCCAGGCGAAAACCGCCTTTGGGACCTTGGTAAAACTTGTACCAGAATCCCAGTGTTCCTTCTCCGATAACGCGGGTATCACCGGCGCAACTCGAACCCGACGAAGGGGTGAACGGAGTCGAAGCTGGAGGAAATTGTCCTAAGGTGTTCGAAGGCGCAACTTCTTTTTGACATCCGCTGTTATTGGCGAATGGTGATCCATATCCGCCGATTCCCGTGGTCGAAATCTTTGTGGTCGTCGTAGCCGCATCACCAAATGGATTGGCTGAGTTTGGAGGAATTGCCGGCGTCTTGGTGACGGTAATGCTGTCGTAGCCAGTGTAGGCCGCTCGAGCTCCGTACTCTGCGCCGCCGTACGCATATGCATCCAGCTTCTTAAGGTGAAGTTCCAGCCCCGACAGCCCATGTGCGGTGCGTATCAATGCTTCTGTGCCATTGGGCCGGAATGTCAGGTCAGGAATCTGGGCAGAGCCATAGCGCCCAACGCCATCTCCCGCGAGTCCTTGAAATGCAAACTCCAATTTCGTGGGTACGAGGGGAAGGCGGAAATTCGCTCCGATCCCGCCTCCGGTTCGAGTGTCGTTAAACGCGCCCGCCGCACTCGGTGCGAGCGAGCCGTCGATTGAACAAGGCAGACTCGTTGTTCCCGGAACCGTATCTGTGGTCGTCGTACCAACTACGCCGCAAGGATAAACGCGATTGCGAAAGTCGCTGAATATACCGAACACTTCGTAGTGACCCCATCCCGGATCGACTGCCGCTTTTACGATGATGTCAGGAGCTTTGTTAATCGAGTAGCCGGAGGTGTCCGCAAAGTTAAACAAACCGCCACCTGAACCGGGAGCATCAAGGATCGTATTACCTCCCGTCGCTGTTGTGACTCCGGCGTTGCTCGTTGCCACTGAGGAGAATCCCCGTCCTCCAATCGTTGCCTGAGGGGCCTCGATCGCTAGACCGAGGGCAAACTTTCCTCCAAAGTCTTTGACGACTCTTGCGCCGTACTGGCGCGCCCACGTGAATCCAACGTTATATTGAGAGTCTATGGTGAGCGGCGGCAACTCTTGTCGGTTCTGGATTCCCTTTTTTGTCTCGGTGGCGAGCGACCACATCTGGCCCGCAGTAAAGCTGAGACCGTTGGCAAATGCCGCCTGGCCAAATATCACGCGCTGACGAAGAACGTAACTGTTGCTCTGACGGTTATTTGAGGTGACGCCCGCGCCGAGCCAATCGCCCTCCCAGTAGCCGGTCAGTTTGGTATTGCCGATCTTGCTTTCGCCAAGAAGGCTGAGCCGACTCTGCCGGGCCGTCAGGTTCGTTTCGCCCAGTCTCGAGAGTGCATTCGCGGTATATGGAATGCTATTGAACGGAGTATTGATGTCAGAGCTCACCGCTCGTGTTCGATTAACAGTCTCAGCCGCTACAAATCCACCCGGAGTGATCGTGATGCCCTTGTAGTGGATTGCTGCCGGGCTCTCCAGCGCAGTCTGAATATTTTTTTGCGTTTCCTGCAAGGCTACGGCGGCATTGGTGCTGTTGTTCTTCAGGTCCGAGACATCGCTCTTAAGGGAGCTGACCGTCTGCTCCTGCTCGGAAGCCTGCGAGGCAGCGGCATCAGCCTTCGATGCCGCCTGTGACGCGGCAGCCTGGCTCTGATTGAGTTGCTGCTGGAGCTGCTGCAGTTGCTGGTCGCGGCGCTGCAGTTGATCGCTCAACTGCCGGATCTGCCGCTGCTGAGCATCGAGCGCTTGTTTCAATTGACCCAACTGGTTGGCAATGTCTGCGTTGCTTGCGGAAGTGGCTGCCGCCCTTTTCCGGGTGGGCTTTGCAGTGGTTGCCGTGCTTTGCTGGGCTTGGGCCGAACACAGTGACAGCAGAATCGCGAAGGCCAAAGCCGTGACGTGCTTCATGTTCGTTTTCTCCTATGGCACAAATGTAGAAATGAATGCAAAGAAAACTCAGGCGTATTCATTGGGGCCCCTGAGATCACGCGCGCGGGAAGGTACATCGTAGCGTCGGCCCCTTTAACAACTGATTAACATTTTTTTAATATCGGATGAATTCTAGACCGGAGTCAGAGCGGAGATGTTCCAAACCGCGCAGAGGAAATCTCAAAGATAATGGTGAACTCCCAATTCTGGTTTGGGAATTCACCAAGTTCACGCGATCTGCTATTCCAGCGATTTCGGATCGGAAAGATTCCGGGGAGAACTCTTCTGGAGTTCGGCATCCAGCAAGTGCGCAGCGGCTGGAGTCGATACTTTGTCCTCGCGCAGAATTTCCTGTGCCGTCAGCTTCTTTCCGTAGAGCTTTTCGTTAGCACCGTTGTCGGGTCGCAAGGTTGAACCCTCGAGCGAGACGCCGGCAAACAATCCGCGTGAACGCGAATAGGAAAGGATTTCCGCCCGCATGGCGACGTCGGTCGCGGCGGCAGTGTTGCGGCCTTTCGGTCCGGCGGCAGCCGCAGCGTCCGCCCCCAGTTTTATTTTGCTGTCCATCAGGGACGTGGCTCCGCGCGGATTCATGATCAATAGAACAAAATCAGTCGCCTGTCCGCCAAGCTGGAATCCGAAATTCCCGCCTTCGAGAGCATACATGGCCGGCGCGCCCCAAGGACCGGTGAAGTGCTCACCGGTACGGCAGACCATCACCCCGCGGCCGTAGCTGGCGCCAATTCCGACAGCCACCTTTTTTACCGACGGCAAAACAATCACGCACTCCGCCCGGTCCAGCAAATCCTGAGGGATGTCATCTGGAATATTCAAGATTTCTTTGAGGACCACGCCGGCGTCTTTGACCCGGTCAACCTCCTTTTCGTTCTCGGCAGCAAAAGCAGGCAGGCAGACAAGCACCAGAAATAATGCAGCAACCTTTTTCATGCGTACCTCAATTTTTAGGATTTAAGTGGATGAGCAGCATTTTACATTCCGCGCGAGAACTTTTGCGGTTGCCGCGTGTTTTGAAATAGTGACCCTTTGAGTGCTCCTTTTGTAACTTGGAGAACCCAAGCCAGTGGCCTAGAGTCAAGCGGAACGGTCAAGTTCTCTGGCGAGCGTCCCCGGCAAGCCACGTGCATCTAATGTACTGGGATGGCCCCGAAAGGCGGCTATTCGTGCAATTTTTGGGTGGTTTGGGAATGAAGTACACACACTGGATATTCACGCTGGTTTTGCTCGCCGTGCCCTCCTTGCACGCGCAGAGCGCCTACATGAATCCCCCCAGTCAAATAGTTTCTTCCCCGGATATTGATCCGAACTCCATTATCACGATCAAGTCGCATGTCAACGAGGTGAACGTGCTGTTCATCGCCATGGACAAACATGGGAAATTCGTGCGCGACTTGAACCAGCGAGATTTCAACATTCTTGACGACCATAAGCCTCCGCAGGCAATTGTCAGGTTTTCTCAGGAGACCGATTTGCCGCTGCAGATCGGTCTCCTGATCGACACCAGTGGCTCGATTCATGGCCGTTTCCAGTTCGAGCAGGAGGCCGCGACCGGGTTCCTGCAGCACACCATCCGCCCGCACTACGACCACGCATTTGTCATGGGCTTCAATGCACACAGCAAGGTCGCCCAGGATTTTACCGATAACGTCAGCCTACTGTCGGCGGGAATTCAAAAAATGGCGGACGGCGGAGGCACCGCTTTATACGACGCCATCTATTCCTCTTGCAAAGAAAAGCTGCTGAAGGACGATTCTGACCGCCCGACCCGTCGGGCGCTGATCATTGTTAGCGACGGCGAGGACAACCAGAGCGAGCACACGTTAAATCAGGCAATCTGGATGGCAGAACGGGCACAGGTGATCATCTACACCATCTCCACAGATGACAGCGGCTTGATTTTGCGCGGAGACAGAATTTTGCAGCAGGTTGCCGATGCCACCGGCGGCCGGGCCTTCTTTCCCTACAAGATGAAGGACATTAAGAGTTCGTTTTCAGCTATCGAAGACGAACTGCGCAGCCAGTACGTCATCTCCTACCATCCCGCCAATTTCGATGCCGATGGGCGTTTCCGCTCGATCGAGATTACGACCCTCAAAAAAGACCTTCAGGTCCGCGCCCGCAAAGGTTACTTTGCCCCTCAGCAGTAATTCAGGCCTTCTCCGCTCTGGTGCTAGAATTTAGGTGCTCGTGATCCGTGGTTCGTGGTTCGTCGGTACTATTTTTGATTCCATCCACGAGGCACGAATCACGAGCCACTGTTTCCAAATGTCCCGTATTCTCACTGCTTCGGCCCTTCTGGTTCTGCTTTGCGCAGTTTCCTCGGCTAACGTACAGCATCACAAGAAGCAGCAGAAACCCTCGCCGGCAGTAGCCTCACAGCCGCAAGCCACTCCGGTGGCTGCGCCGCAGACACCGCCGCAGCCCGCCACTCCCGAAAATGGACCTTCGTCTCCTCCCGACGTGAAGTTTCAGGGCGGCCAGCTCACTATCGTCGCCAGGAATTCCACCATGGGAGACGTGTTGAACGCTGTGCGGCAGAAAACCGGCGCCGCGGTTGACATGCCTGCTGCGTCGGGTGAGCGCGTGGTTGGTCAGTTCGGCCCCGGAGCGCCGCGCGAAGTAATGGCGCAGCTATTGAACGGCTCGCACTACGACTACGTATTGCTTGGCTCCCCGGCCGATCCGCAAGCCTTAAAGAAAATCGTATTGATGGCCAAAGCCAGCGGTCCGGAGCCTGCGCCTCAAAACCAGACGGCCCAGCAGCAGCCGAACGAAAACGTGCAGCAGGTTCCCGATGTCACGAATGACAATACTGAGGAGAACAACGGCGAGGCCACTGCAAATGGCCAGCCGGCGGAGGAAGAAGCTCAGCCCGAACAGCCCGAACAATCTGAGCAACCGGACCAGTCAGATCAGCAGCAGCCAGTTGTCAAAACTCCGGAGCAACTGTTGAGAGAGTTGCAGCAGCAGCAACAGCAGCAGCAACAACAACAAGACCAGCCGCCGCCTCCGGGAGCTCCGGGGCAACCTCCGCAGTAGACCTTGTTTCGGCTCGCCATATATCGAATTCTCGATGTTTTCCTATAGCGCGTAGCTGAAATGATCAAGCATGTCCTGATATATCTTGATCCGATTCGCTACCGTTTTTCCCATCTACAGCTGTAACGGATTCCAGCCCTAGGTCGAATGTCACCTCACTGATGATGCAACGTAAGTGATCTGGGATCTGCGTTGTCGGATGTTGTTCAAATAAGAGCCTCACTCCAAGTAGATGGAATCTCGCGAAGTCGAGCTATTAATGACGCCAGGGAGCGGGATGCAATGACTCCGCAGCATGGTAAGATGTCGTCGCGTAGGGTTGTAGCGCTCTGGATTACATGGAGGTGGAAATGCGACCACTCCCAGTAGCTACTTTTAGAGCGGTTTGTCTTCCGCCAAATCGTTCGCGGCTCGCTTCTCTTCTGACCGTCTCTTTGCTATGCGGGGTGAACGTCATGTGCGGCGGCGGCGCGGTTACGTCGCCTCCCGAACCAGCTTTGCCAGCTCCAAAAGATTTGGCGTACCCTCAACCCACGATAACTGCAACCGTAGGGCAAGCTATTACGCCGGATATGCCCACTTTTAGTGGAACAGTGTCGTCGTTCACCGTGAACCCTGCACTGCCCTCCGGATTTACCCTGGATGGTTCCTCGGGTGAAGTATCCGGAACCCCCACGATTTCAGAGGGACTTACAACCTACACTGTGAAAGCTTCGAACTCATCCGGAGCTACAACGACGACACTACAGATTACGGTCAATGCAGCTGTCTCACCACCAACAAAATTGGCTTATGTTCAAACAACGGTATCGGCGACAGTTGGACAGGAAATCACCCCGCTTATACCAACCGTCACTGGAACGGTTTCATCATTCACCGTCAGTCCTGCCCTCCCTCCCGGACTTAATGTAGATAGCTCGACCGGAATTCTTTCAGGAACTCCGACCGCCGCCGCTGCGGGTGCAATCTACACCATAAGCGCAGCAAACTCAGGAGGCCGCGCTACGTATGCTTTGGCAATCGCGGTAAATAAAGCTCCAATCACGTTGATTGACCTCGGACATGACAGTATTATCCAGCGTCTCCGGGTGCAGAGCTCTAGGCTGCTCAGTGAGGACGCAAATGGACATTGGGTATTGTGGGATTATGTTTCAGGATCGAGTCTTGCCGAGGGGGATGATAGTGGACAGCTACTGTTCTTGCCAGTTGATATGTCTGGCCCGACATTCGTGATAAGTCTCGTGAATGGGCTAGAAGTTCGCTCGTCGTCCGATGGACATCTCTTATCCATCATTAGCGTACCCGGTCTGAACTCGAGTGCCGGTAAGTCCTGGTGGCAATTGGCGTCGGACCGAAGCTATGTCTGCGCAGGTTCGCAAACGGGATTATTTGTCTGGAACCCATCAGGGCAGCTCTTGCTCTCTGAGTCGGGGGACTATTCGAGTGCGAAGACCTTTTCAGCGCCAACGGAATTACGAATTGCTCTAGGACCCGCCGGCCCAAACATTATCCAAACGATTTCGATCCCCAATGGCAATACTTCCGTGAGCCAGCCATTCTCTGGCCAATTTAATTCATGGTTTCTCGATGGCGAACGGTTTTTCGCAAACACGTCGACCACTGTATGGGTGTACGACAAGTCCGCTGCCCAACAAGCTCCTTTCTCGCTTCCCACGGTCGAGAATCTCGGAGGAGAGGGCAACTATTTCTGGACCTATGCCGTCAATGATGCTCCTTTCGCGCTTTCGATATACGATGTCGGCAGCTCTGTTGCAGTCGCAACCTACAATTTGAGCGTGGATACATCGGTGATCCCCTCTGGGACGTCAATTGCCATACTCCCTGTGGGGACAGGCGCCGCGAGCATAATCGATCTGTCGGGCTCAGTCCCATCAAAGACTGACTACACTTTTCCCGTGGCTTACTTAAGTTCGTATGCTGCAGCCTCGACTACTAACTGGGTTGTTGGGAATAACCATGGAGTGTTAGTTGATGGCGCGAGTTCAATGGCTGCGGCGGTCCGCTATTTTGGATTTGGTGCGGCCTGGAGTATTGCGGGCGCCACAAGTCGCGTCGCGGTAAGCACCGCAAACGGAAGTATTTCTTATTTCGACACGGCATCACAAGCAAGTGAGGGTACGATTTCGTTTTCGAGTGGAAAGCTGGTTCTCTCCTCCGATGGAACTGTTCTGGCAGCTTCAGCCAACGCAAGTGATGCCCAATACGAACCAGATCGGACGCTCAATATTTATTCACTGCCCTCCGGAGCGCTGACCAAAAGCTTCCCCTATGTGTTTCAAGATGGTGTTCCAGACCTAATGGATTTCTCGTTGTCAGGTTCCGGCGATATTCTTGGCCAAATAACCGGGACTTTCAATGGCAGTTGGACGTATGTCAGGCAGGTTAGCTCAATTAGCAGCGGCACAACAATTTGGTCCGACACTGGAGCGGATCGAAACCTTCCCATCCAGCTCTCGCCGGATGGAACACTCATTGCAGTATCCAATGGCTCGGTCGGACAGAGTACCGGCACTAACATATTTCAAAATGGTACTTTGGCAACGGCTGTCCCTGGATTCGGGATAGGGTGGATTGATAACAGCCGAATTTTATTGAACAACTATACCGGTGGGGATGTTATGCCCAATTTCGCAGGGTGTACCGTGTATGACGCGGCTGGCGCGCAATTGGCGACGATTCCCTTACCTGAGTTCTTTCAGTTCCAGACGACAAGCCCCGACCTAGTGTACTCTCCACTTCGGAACACGATTTACTCTCTGACCACAGGCCAACCGACTTGGACAGGACCACAATCTACCAATCATGTAGGCGCGATCTCCGGGCCGTACGTAATTTACGAGGCGAACAGCAGGGTGTTCGTGGACACGTATTGATGGTTGCTGTTTGTATCAATTCCCACATAGGAGGATGCTGCTTATGTCATTCAGAAAATATTTTTCGGGCCTGGTGGTGTTGGCCGCGCTCACATCGATGTGCTTCGCAGCGCCGCAAGCTGCCGAGAGCGCGAAACAAGATATGAAGGATGCCGGCCACAGCACCAAGATGGCGGCGAAGAGTACGGCTCACGCCGTCAAGACGACCACCAAGAAAACCGGGGATCGGGTGAAAAAGACCAGCAAGAGCGTTGCCCATAAGACTGCGTCCAAAACGAAGCAAGGCGCGCAAAAGGTCGAAGACAAGACGACTCCATCCAAGTAGCGATGGAATAATTTATCTTTCTCGCTGGACAGCTACTCCTCGCTTCCGGCAGTTTCGTCCCGAACTTCGCCCCGAACCTGGAATTGCTCACCTAGGCTCTTTGCCAGAGCGTTCAAGTTGGCGGCCAAGTTCAGGCGCCAGCGTTCGATCGAGAGCTTTGCCATCTCGTCGATCGAATATTCGAAAGCTTGCAACGACTTTCCCGTTTGCTCCTTGAGTGAGTCGGAAGCTGATGCAATGATTGTTTTGAATGCAATGGTGATTTTCTCGCTTGTCTGGTCCATTTGATCGCCGAGCATATGCGCGGCATGTTCCTTCAGTTGCGACAAAGCTTCATTGGCCATTTCTTCAAGCTGGGTGCGAGTGTCTTTTACGGTATTAGCAGCCATTTGACCCAGGCGTTTATCAAGGCCGGCTTCGAGGGAGGTGGCTGCTTCACCAAGTTTGGCGATCCGGCGGTCCAAATGTTCAACATCTTTTTTCAGGCGTGACGATTCTCCTGTGACCGAGGTGCGCACCTGTTCCAGGTCTTGTTGGCACGCGTTGTGCTCCTCGTTCAACTCATGTCGCGCGATTTCCAGCAGCTCCTTGCTCAGCTGCTTGATTTTGTTGCTCCCATCCAGCAGTTGCCGCTCGAAATCGTCCAATCCGTGGCGCAACTTTTCCTGAGTATCGGCCGAGGCGCGAGTTGAAATCTGCTGCGCCCGTTGCTCAACAGTTTTGAGTTCTTCGCCGACGCGTTTCAAAAAATCCTGGTAGCCCTCTGCGGTTCGCCGTTCAATGACTGACTTGGCGCGTTCAAGCAACTGCAGGTATTGCTGCCGGGAATCCTCAACTACTTTGGGCTCAAGTTCTTTACTTAATCGTAACTTGAGTTGTTCCTGGAGCTCGGGCGGAATCTGCGACAGCGATACTTCGAAGCGGCTGGGGTTCGCTTCTCGTTTTGCTTGCGCTTCTTTGATTGCTTCGAGCTCAGCTTGCAGTGGAATGAGCGATTCCGCAATCAGCCTCCTCATGGGGGCTTCCAGCCGCCGCGCGACTAAGTCGAGGATGGCTTCTGGAGGAAGGTTTGGCGGGCTGGCGATCTTAGGCGTGGCCAGTGACGTGGAGCGCGAGGTAATCTGTTGCAGCTTGGCTGCAAGTGCCCCTGTGGGCAACGACCAATCTGCCGGATATTCACTCAACCCCCAGAAATTTTCTGGCCGCGCCAGCTTCGCTCCCAATTTCCAACTCCGATTGTCAGGTTCCATGGACTCACATGAGACCACCTGAGCTGTCGTCTCGCGGCCATCTTCGGTTTTGAAGCGCAGAGGGATACCGGGATCGAACTTTACGGGTGAAAGCACTGCACAACCGTGCGCATTGACCACCACCGTCTTACATATCTCGGAGAAAGAAGATCCTGCCAGACTCGTAACTAATATCGGCACCTCTGCCGGTACTCTAGAACTACGCCTGAGCGTTGTGGGGACACTTCCATTGTGCATGTAACTCCCTCGAGGGTTGGAGTTAGAAAGAGCGACGCACTTTTCACGATAACTTGAATTCGGGATATGCCGACCGACTCGGAAGTGCCGAACCGAGCTGTCCGAAGTACAACCTGCACGGCAGCGTTGGTAACTGTTACGTGAAATGGATCGGCTTTTGAGTTAGCTTTGCTGGACGCGTGCTCCCTAATCCGTGACGTCTTGGCTGAGTACCTGTTGGCCCGAAGGGCTGGTGACAGAAGCCGATTGTTCGGCAGTAACGAACAGCCGGAATGTCTTGTAGGTTGTGGGCGTTTTGAAGTGCGCGCTGAGGTCATCATTTACTTGCAGCTGACCCTGTTTAATGGGAGCGGCATCCCTGGGTTGTACCCAAACCACGTACACAGACGCGGGCGGGGTGAGGTTTTCAGGCTTGGCAAGGTGCTTAACGTCTAGCGAGATGAGTGTGTTTCCGTTGCTGTCGTGAGTCAGGTCTGCTTTGGCCGTGGCAGCAGGGACTGAAATAGCTGGCATGAGATGCACGTGCTTCGCGCATCCCGTCAGGAAAAGCAATCCAACAATCGTGAGAAAAGCGGGGTTATTAGCTTTCATTGGGTTCATAGTGTTGGATGAAGCCCTAAGACAAGCGGTTTTCCCGCAGCCCATGATGGGCGCACGTTTCGACCACGTATGCATTCAAGCTCGAATTGTCCTGCTTAGCGCGTTTCATCCTGAGCGGAGTAGCTGCTACCGCGGGACGAAGAAACAGAGTGGGATGATTTTCAGGAAAATCGTCCCACTCCACTCAGCACGGCGAGTCTGTACTCATTTGGCTGCGCGCTGCGGGTCAGTGCTGGCGGACTTGTCCTGAAGGTGCAGCGAACATTTTTGTTTGCCGAATGAGATTTGCTCAAGCGACTTCGTGCCCTTCTCATCGGTGCTGTAGGCAAGGTGATCGTACCAAGTATGGTCCTTTACCAATGTGGCCGGCGTCGAAGCCACTTGTTTGCCTCTGCTGTAGATCTTCACGTTGACCTGGTCGCCATTCCCGGTCCACTCGACGCGGTACTTGCCGGTCTGCAACTGTGTGCCGGCAACATTCACGGGGAAGGGTAATTCCATAGAACCGCGATTCACGGATGGCGCAGAATCCGCGGCCCATAGAGCTGGGGAAAGCGAAAGCATTGCTGCCGACAGAAGAGCCAGCACAATGCGCTTTAACTTTGAGTGTCGAATCACAAGGCCTCCTCTCCCATCGCTGGGAGACGTTGTGGCGGCCGTGCGTTTTTGGAAAGAGCTTGCGTTTGTGCCGAAAAGGCTTACCATGCTCCGGGTCGAGCACACGGATAGCCGAAACGGCGTATTCGTTTGCCGCTAGGGATGTGCCTCACCTGGCCGCCAAACCGCGTGAGGCCTTCCCTGACCCACCTATTTTGTACTGCTGTTCCTACTCGCAAAGAGAAGGACGCGCGGTCCGCGAGCCCTTCCTATCTGATTACGTAGACATCGCGTGGAAAGTTCCTGCGTTACTCTGCTTGGTATTTGACGAGAGCGCATCCCGCTTGTGAGCAGGGCGAATGCATGCGGTGGGTTCACTCGCGATTGGCTGGCTGTCTTTATAGGAAAAAAACGGATGCGCATGAAGCGCATCCGCGAAAGTTGAGACCAAGTTTCGTAGAAGTTACTTCAACGGCGTTGCAGGCAGCACGCCAGTTCCCTCAATTCGAACCGCGGCAAGCGCGCGCGGATCAATACCCAAGGCTTGAAGAATTGTCGGGGCAACCTGCGCGGTCCCCACAGCCGCGTTTACCGTCCTCGGCTTGAAGTTGGGGTTCGCGAGCAGCAGCACAACGTTCGTGTCGTCGTGCGCGAAGCCCCCGTGCTCTTCCTGCTTTTTGGTGCTGCCGGTATAAGTGACACCGACGTTCGGAGTCACAATGATGTCCGGTGTGCGCGGGTCGAGGGTAGGATCGTTGTAGTTCAGCTTGAGCGAAGGGCCATAGTAGATTTGCCCAGGCGCGATCCCGGTGGACACATCGACATTGCTTTCGAGGATATTTACGGCATCGGATGTCTCCGAAGAATTGTTCAGCCAGATCAGGGAAACGTCATCTTCAGTCGGCCCGATTCCTGTCGGATTGTTGGTGGATTCTGAATTCGGAATGAAGCCAGCGTTCGAGAGCAGAGTAGCCGGCGATGTGCCGTTCTTCAATTGGGGGACGTAGCGCGTGGGATCGATGGGCGACTGGCCGTGCTTGGCGGTGATAACAATGAGAGTCGAATCGTACAATCCCCTCTTCTTCAATTCGCCGACGAATTCAGCAATCGACGCGTCGACGAACTTGAATTCGTCGAGCAACACAGGGCTGGGCGTGCCGGCAGCGTCGAGGTATCCGCCCTGCACACTTAGGTTTTTTTCATTGAGTTTCTGCCCAACGCTCACAGCCTGGAAGTTCATGCCGAAGATGTTGGGTGTCCCGCTCAAGTGTCCAGTACCAAGGTGGGTCTTGCCATCTATCCAGTTGAGAACCGCGTCGACCTTCAGTGTGTCGTAGCACTGAATCTCCTGAAAGCTGTTGGTCCACGCGGTCAAGTCAGAGGTTGGGTCGAGGACTGAATCGCAGTGGACGCCCCTGGCCGTTGTCACACCGGGAAGCGGGACGACGTTCGAATTGATTTCCGGCGAGTAGAAATCATCGAGCGCAACCGGGCCGATACCCGAGGAGACCGAAGCATAAGCAGGATGCTTATCTGACCACGCGGTCACTCCACCGTGGAGATGGATTACGCTGAAGATGCTGTTGGCACGAACGAATTCCCACGGCCAAACCGGCGCGCAGCCTTTAGCAGGATCTTGTGGCAGCTTCCGCGGATCGATCGACGCGATCGTGCCGTCCGTGAGCGAAGCGCCGGGAGCCCCGCCATTCACTTTGGTTTGATCTCGGTCAATACCTTCCTCGTATTCCGTCGTAAAGCCGGTCGGGGCGGCACCTGGGGTACAGGCGCCCGGACCGTTTCCGTTCCCGGTCACGACCTTCGGTCCGTCGAGATTGCGCGAGTAAGCGACGTCGTAATACACCCCGGTGAGCGCTGGGCTACCGCCGGTGACGATCGCGGTCAGGCCGGGAAATGAATCGGAGGGTTTCGAAGTGCTGGCTGCGGTGTAGTTGATGCCGGTGTTTGCGAGAGCGGCAATTGCCGGACAAAAAGGCTCACCGTTGTTCACCGTGCTCATACCGTTAGCACAGTTGAGAAAATCTACTGCGTGCATTCCATCGACGCTGATTAACAAAACATGCTTAATGTGATTACGCGAATCTTGCCCCTCGTCGGCAACAACACTGCCGACCATGCAAGCGACTATGAAGGAAAGGAGTGCAACTTTTTTGCCCATGCGACCTCGATTTTCAATGGATTTGTTCCGAGTGACGATCATGTTACGAAGTGGAATGTGAACAGGAAGTTAGGACGATATGAAATATTCGCGAAATTCAGAATGAGCGACCAATAGGCGCGAAAGTTAGCGCTCTCGAGTGTCTGAATAGACAAACCCTGCGGGAAGCCGTCACCTGAAATTCAACGCAATCTGATCTCACGAACCGCGGCGCGGTGTAGAATATGTAGGCCGCTCGTCGAGTACTCTCCTCGAGGTTGTGTCATGAAAGCTCTCTTCGGTTTTTTCGCGGCAATCACTCTCACGTTTTCTCCATTGGCAATTCACGCTCAGACCGCGGCAAAGCCGGCGCATCCGGCTGCGGCGCAGGCCAGCCCCACCGGGCGTGTCCATCAGGAACCTTGTTGGCAGCAGGTAGGAATTTCGAAAGCCGCCATGCAACAGCGTGACCAGGTTGCGCGCGAACGACGGGAACAGATACAGGCCGTGTGCGCCGACTCATCGCTTACGCCAAAGGAAAAGCAGCAGAAGATTAAAGAAATTCGGCAGCAGGCGAAGGAAAAGATGGATACGCTGGTCAGCGCTGAGCAGGAAGAACAACTGCACGCCTGCCAGAAGGAGCGGGCGGGGAATGAGAGTCATCCATCAGCGCCAGCCGCACACCATTCCGGTAATGGACCTTGCGGAGAGATCGCCTCTTCGGGAAATCCACCGCCGCCTCAAAACGGAGACGAGAACCGTCCCCATGAAGGTGAGCCCGCTCCACAATAAGTGGGCCAGTCTACTGGTTCCCACCCTTCCAAAATCGCGAAGGGTACGGCACGCTCAAAATGGTTTGAAAATTTACTTTCACCAATACTGGAAGTTCACTTTGTCCAGCCAGATCGAATACGGCTGCTGACTGTAATTTCCGTCCTGCTGATAATTCACCGTAATGCCAGACCACGAAGTCTGAGTCGGCGTGTCGTAGCGGTCCAGAGTAGCGGTCTTTCCATTCAAGGTAATGGACTTGAACAATAGATGGCCGTCTGAGGTGCGCTGAACCTGGATCGTCAGGTGATTCCACTGATTGTTCAGTGGATGGCAACCCACGCCGGTAGGCTGCCACTTCTGCCCGGGGTTGTCCCAGACGTCCCATTCGTTGCCGCCGGCGATGCGGCATTCATGTCCCCAGATATACGACTTGCCGTTCACAAATTGATTGATGTCGAATTCGAGGGCCTGAGAGGTCCCGATCTGGTCGGCGAAGAAATACTCGTCGTAGACAAAATTGTGCGAATTGGAATTAATGCTGTTGTCCCAATCGGGCATTCCTTGCGATGAAAATTGCCCGATGAGATGGTTATTCCAAAGCACGTCAGAGTACGTCGTCTTGCCGCCGATCGTGAACTTCATGGATTTGCCGCTCAGTGAAGGGGCATTTATACCCTGACTGCTGGCCCATGTGGTTTGCGGGCCTCCGGCAGAGCAGGAGGAGCAAATGCCGTACCAGGGAGGCAACAGCGCATATCCGGTCCAGCCGTTGCTTGTTTGCAGGTTGGCGATGGTCTTGGCCTGCGGAGGGGCAACACTGATATTGGAGGTTGATGAGGACGTGGAGCTCCCGGATGAGCTACTGGAACTCGAGGTTGAAGTCGGGCTCGCGTTGGAGCCATTCATAGGATTGGAAGGCGACCCGCCACAACCGACCAGGATCGCGAGCGCAAGGATTAGCAAATAAATTTTCAAAGCGAGATTCTCCAGCTTGATTTTTGAAGACGCGCGTCCGCCGAACGCAGGCGAGGGGCAGTGGCACAGCATCTACTTACTACAGAGCTCTTCTGAGTGACTGGATTCTACGAAGCGATCTACTTGGGCTCAAGGCCAGAAGCACCACCGTGCGGCAACTTTCGCGATAAAATCTCGCAATCATGCAATGCGGCTTGAGAGCTTTGTACAGTTTGAGGCAGGCGAGAACGCTGCTCGCGCTATGCGCTTTGCTGCAACCGGCGGCAATTGCCTCGAGCAACGATCAGATCAAGCGACCGCGCATTACCGGCATCGACCACGTAACTGTTTACGTAAGCGATGTCGCGAGATCCCGGGATTTTTATTCTGCAAAGCTTGGATTGACACTCGGCTGCCCGGAATACCGCGGGCCGGACACTTGTTATCTCGTGCGACCGGGACAGAGAATTCTTCTGAAACAAGCACCGGCGCAGCAAGGCGGGCTCAAGAATTGGATCGCGGAAATCGGCTTTGCAACCGACGATCTCATGCGGATGCGCAGTTATCTTCTGGCACACGGGAGGGTGTCTGGCCCAATTCTCACGCAATCCGACGGCGCCCGCGAGTTCCGGGTCCGCGACGCGGAAGGAAACCTCATTGCATTCGTGCAGAGAACTCCCTTACAGGCCAGTTACGAAGCTGCGCCCAAACAGATCGGTTCGCGCTTGATTCATGCCGGCTTCGTTGTGCGAGACAAGGACGCAGAAAACCGTTTCTATGTTGATCTTCTCGGTTTTCGCCTTTACTGGTACGGCGGGTTCAAAGATAAGGACACGGACTGGTACGAGCTACAGGTCCCCAACGGGCCTGATTGGATTGAATACATGCTCAACATTCCCGCTGACGCCGATCACAAAGAGCTAGGCATACAGAATCATTTTTCTTTGGGCGTCAAAAATGTAAATGACGCCGCGCGGCAGCTTCGCGGCAACGGCCTGCAGACGTTCGATGGCCCGGAAATTGGGCGCGACGGAAAAGACAGCCTCGACGCCTACGATCCAGATGGAACACGGGTTGAAGTAATGGAGTTCACACCCAAACAGAAACCGTGTTGCCATCCCTACACGGCGGAGCACCCAAAGCCATAAGCAGCTTGTTTATCGCTACTTGGTCAGGTGCGATGAAACCCGCACAGTTATTTCCTTGAGCGCAAAAGACCTGCGCCTTAGACCGTTTGTAATCTGCCCGAAGCTAAGATTCGGCATCAGAATAGGCACAATGCGGCCTTTCTGGAAAATGGCGATTGTCTTTGGGCTCTGCACCGCGGGCTTGTGCACTGCGTTTGGGCAAACGGACCTTCAGGACACCGATGATCCGGCCGCCACGCTGCAGAACGTAGCCGACAAACACTCGTCGAAATCAGAGCCGTCGCTTACGCCGGATGACCGTCTTTCGTTACTGGCGGCGGCGCTCGATGCGCGGGTTCGGCGAGAAACGGAACCGGACTGCTCCCACCTGGTCCATGCGATCTACGAGGCAGCCGGATTTTCGTACGCTTATGCGCCATCGGGAGATCTTTATGCGGGCGTTGAAGGTTTCGAGCGCGTCAAATCACCCCAGCCTGGCGATCTCGTTGTCTGGCGCGGTCACGTGGGAATGGTGGTAAAACCCTCCGAGCACATCTTTTTCAGTTTCTTGAGCTCCGGCCCCGGTACCGATGACTACGAATCTCCATACTGGAAGCATCGTGGGCGGGCACGTTTTTATCGTTACGTGAAAACTGACTCGTGCGCGGAATGCGAAGCTGCGGAGCGGCCTTCGCATCGGTTGCTCGAGGTCAAACGATAGGCGCAGAAGCGCAGTCAGGCCGGCAGAAGCTCAAAAACAGGATATCCAGCAGCAATTTGCGAAAATGCTTCGACGGGAGCATCGGGCGGAATTGGAAAGAAGCGCCCAACCGCGCCTTTGTAATTGGTGAGATATGCCTTCAATACCGCGGGCTTTTCGGAGTCAGCAAGGGCGCGAAGTCGGTACCGTCGCGTCAAGCCTCGCCGCAAGGTGACTTCACCGGCAGCCTCGGCATTTCGCGCCCACTGCGTACGGCCGCGCGGCGCGACCAGAAATGTCTTGTTGTTGAGTTCCAGCAGGCTTACCGCGGTCGAATACAACTTGCCCGACTTCCTGCCCTTCACCTGCAACTTGTGAACGTATGACGGGCCCAGGCTCCAACTGGCCAAAGTGCCAAGCATGCGATTGAAAACTTTTTCAAACGAAGACGGCGCTTCATACTTGCGTTCGTCGGGCATAGTGTTTCATTGTAGCCGGACGGTGGCGGAGCGGCAGTGCCTGTCGGAGTTTCTGCGCATGGATTTGTTTTCCAATTTTCCAGATCCATCGCATAAATGAACCGAGGGACGCTCGATGGCGTCCCTCGGTTGCGTGCTGATCTTTGTGTCGTCACTACGCGGCAGTTGTGGCGTAGCGCTCGGGCTGACTGTCGAAGGTGTCTTTACATTCTTCCGAGCAGAAGTGATATTTCTTGCCCGCATAGTCGGAGTGGAAGTTCGTCTTGGTCTCGTCAACGTCCATCTTGCAAACTGGATCTTTGCTCATAGCAAGCCTCCTGTTATCCGCAATTGGATGCGGTGACCCGGACGAAGGTGCTTAGCTTGGCCTGAGAGGCATCGCATTCTTACCGTCGCCAGTGGCATAATTGTCGCGGCCAAGGGAGCTCCCGCATGTACTTGGTCTCGACGAAAACCCTTCGTTCAATTTTGGTTTTTCTTCTGAGTTCCTGCACCGCAGCGCTGGCAGTGTGTCCGGTCGATGAAGTAGTTGTAAAAGGACATGTAATCGATCCTCCGAGCAATGCCAAAGTTCTGGTTCAGCTGGTCTATGCCAATAACGTGGTCGGCGAATCCGGGGATACAACCCTCGACGGCGAGAAGTTCACTCTGCCACTCGATTTTCTGACAGAGAGCCGCAGGCCAATCGTCAACGGGTCGTTTGGAAAATGCTCGCGAAGACCAACCACCGTGATTGTGAGATTGGCGGGTGGTGAGAACAGCCACTCCTACGATACCGTTTCTTTGGACTTTGCAAAGGATTTTAGGCTGATTTATGGCGGGACGTATGCGTTAAAGTCCGATCTGGTTCTCAACAGTCCTCATTGAATCTGATGCACCGAAGGCCTTCACTCTTCTGGCGAGTTGTGGAGTGGAAGAATTCCGCTGGCCTGCGTTTTGCGGTTCAGGGCCCGCAAGAAAAGAAAAAGCAAGACCTGGACTGCAGCAGCCGCAGCACTGTCAAGAATGACGTCTTTGTATGTGCCAGTGCGCGACGGAAGGAAACTCTGATGCCACTCGTCGAGCGTCGCCACCAATGAAGCGCTCAGCTGCGCAAGCACCGCCCATTGCAAACACCATCGCGTGCTGAGCCGGGGAAAGGTGGCGCGCCACGAGCGGAACAGCAGAAGACTCAAGATGGAATAGCCGATGACGTGCCCGGTCTTGCGCAGCACCATGTGCCAGTCAGCGAATTGCGCGTGACTGACACGAAACAGAAAATGCAGAACCGGATAGAGAATCCACCCGGTATGCTCTGCGGAGCCGAGATTGGTGGACTCGAGCGCAATAACGCCGACCCAAAAGGCAGAGGGCATCCATACTTTTACGATTCGCTTAGCGGAGGAAGTCAATCGCGCTAATTCTAGCAATACCCGTCGGCCCGACCTCGTCTGAATACCTTGGAGCCGGGCACGCCACGAACTTCATTTATGCCGAAACTCACAACGTGTGTTCCACAACGTGTGCTCCACAACGTGAATGACGCATATTGACACTTTCGTCTGACGTAAGGATCGTATGGAATCTCTAGAGGGTTGAACAAACTGAATTTGTTTCCGGGTGAGTTACGAAGTTTCCAGTCGCACTGATCGGGCTGTGTTTCTTCCGCTGCGCGAAATCGCAAGATCCAGACACTTGCACCGAGAAGTTCGGCAGAGTATTTCGCTCTGAACGCGGGCGGCAATCTGCTCATCAAATACGAGAGGATATTATGAAATTTCCAACGACACTGATGCAAGCAATGCTGCTATGTGCAGGCGTGGTAATTCTGACCATGTGCGCTCCTTACCACGCCTCAGCGCAAACCTTCTCTAATTTGGAAGAAAATCTGGAACTGAGCGGCGGGTTCACCCACGTAACCGGGGACTTTGGCCTTAACGGCTTTAACGCGGCGGCAGGACTCTGGTTCAACCGGCGGTTGTCCGTCAATTTTGATTACGATTCGGCATACAACACGTCGAGTCTGGGAGTGTTGTCATTGACCAGCATTGGACACACCGCCATCAAGAACCGCATTCAGGACTGGCTGATCGGACCGCGAATTTTCTTTCCGCCTCGCGAAGTCAAACAATACAAGTTCGAACCATTTGCCGAGTTCAAGATTGGAGGCTCTCACCTCAGCGAAAAAATTCAGCAGACCTCGCTTCCCACGCAATCCGCGTCAGATAATGCCTTTGCGTGGGCGCTGGGCGGAGGAGCAGACTATCAATTCAACAGTCAATGGTTCGGCCGGATCGGACTGGATCTGCTACGCACTCATTTCGCAGACGCGGGACAAAGCCGTTTGCGACTGGTGCTCGGAATCGGCTACACCTTCGGCGAGCGGCCGACTACGAGATAGGTGGATAAACCAGGGCCTGAATTTCCTGAGCAAGGTTGCTTGAGAAGCATCAAACGGCTGCGCTAAAGGTTCGGCCTCGACCGGCGCTCTGCGGAGCTTTGCGTACACATCTTCTCAAGAGGTGAAGCGTGCGCAGCGCCGAATCCAGTGCCTGCTCTTCGGCGAAGTTTTCACCGCCAGACTCGAAGAGCTCCCGAGCGCGCCCCACAATCGCGTTCTGCGCCTGCACGATGAGGAGAGGAGTTTTTCTATTATCCGTTTCCCGAAGTGCGGCGGTGTAAAGCGTTTTCCAATTCGTGGAGGGTGACGAACCGTCGTGCAGGAGCATAGGGGTGAACTCCTCGCAGCAGAGTCTCTGGATGGCCTAGGATTATCAGAAACGGAGAGCTTGGCAATACAGATAATCCTGTAGGTGGAAGCCGGAATTCGTCCGGGTGCTCTGGTTTGCGACCGTGTCTTTGGCCTCCGCGCTTTCCCAAGATGGCATCTAGGAATTCGTGAGGGCGACACGTCTTCTGTGCTTAGCTCCGCTGTTCTGCGCCGTTTTGGCGTTTTCGCAAACGCCAGACTTGGAGCTCGACTCGCCAGCACCGGGGAGCAATTCTGCAGAAGCTTCAAACCCGCTATCACCGGTTGAGAAGCTTTCCGTCTCTAAACCTGCTGATTTCAACCAGGACATCTATTATCGGAACAAGCTTGAATTCTCATTAGACGGGGGATGGCTTCCCATCAACATTCCCTTTCCTCTCGACATCTTCGTCGGTGACGCCTACAACACATATCCGCTTAAGTACACGCTGGTTCCCATTATTGCTTCTCTCAGGTGGCATATCGATGGAATCAGCGGTCCGCCCATTCTGCGGGGAAACTTCGATCTCACCTTCAGCGGTTCCGTTACTGCGATTCCCAGGGGACCGGAAAGCCGGTATTTCTCCTACATCATGGGCATTCGACGCAATTTTGTCCCGCGACGATGGAGGGCCGCTCCATACTTTGATGTGCGGCTCGGCGTTGGCAACATTGACGCGAAGGGCCCGCTAGGGGTGCCCTACGCGCAAGGAGAGGACCTCACTTTTACGGTAAACATGGGCAGTGGAGTTCGATATAACTTCAGTCCTCGTTATTCAATTTCGGCCGGTCTGAATTTTATGCATATTTCGAACCTCGATCTCTCGGAAGGAAATGGCAAACCGAGTTGGGGCATTCGAAACTACGGCATCAATGTGTACGGGCCAATGGTTGGAATCGATATCCAGTTGCGCCCGCGTCGCCGAGTGCGCTGAGCTTGCAGGCGCCGTTTGTTGGCGTGCACAGACCCAAGAGCACGCCCAGTTATTTTCCTCCCGATTTCCCACGTTCGCTGCAATAACTTTCTGACTTCTTCAACTGGTTACTTGAAACCCGATCTGATCTCTGCTTGAATCGTCGGCAATTCTGCTATCTCGCGCGTTCGGGGAGCGATCGTGAAAATTTATAGCGTCGCTGGGTATCTGGTGATTCTCGTCTACCTTCTGGCATGTGTGTATTCCGCTCCAAGTCATTTGGGCCCTTGGGCGGCCCTGTTAATGGGCGGAGCTTATTTGATTTTTTGTTGGTTCATGGGTGGGCTGTACCTGGCGGATGTTCTTCATCTGGGAATCGCTCACCGCTCGCTGGACTATAAAGAATGGTTCATGAAGGTGGTTACTCTTGCGAACAACATCTTCGCGATCTATGTGGATCCGATCGCCTGGGTGAATCGTCATCGCTTGCACCACAAAAACGCCGACCACGACGGCGACCCTAACAAAATTTCAGACGACGGTTTCTGGCGGACCATGTATCTCTGCCTGTTGCCCTACAAATGCATCGAAAGCTTGACCACAGATAAGATTCTGCACTCTCGGACCTTTCGCATAGCTGCGAACCCAATTTTCGCCATAGTTGTCCAATCCTTCAGCTTTTATCTGTTATGGAAGCTGGCCGGCAGTCTGAAGTTTGCGCTGGTGATGTGGATTGGAACACGAGTTTTTGCGCTGTGGGTGAACATGATTCAAAACTATTGGACCCATACGCGAGACTTCGGATACCGGCGCTATCACGATGACGATAACGCCATGAATATTGGCGAGTGGCTGCCCGTAACTGCGACCTTCAGCGCCTGCCTTCAGAACAATCATCATCACTACCCGGGACTGCTGCGGCTAAGCCATGACGAATCCGAATACGACTTTGGATTCATTACCGTAAGAATCATGAAGGCGCTCGGCTTGGTGAAGGCAACTGCCATAGGTGAAAGAGTACCCGAGGACGTTCCCTTGCAGGCGCTAGGCTTCTAGGGTTGTTACGCTCCAGAAAGTTCGGCTGCGCCCCAGGGCGAGACCGGGCTTTCTTGACGAGTCAATGAGTGATAGCGCCTGATTACAACGGTCGGCAGAAGATTGTAGACTGTTGCCCATTAACTTCTCTGCTGGGTGTCGATCCAAGAAAAATGTCCTGCGATCTCGAGCGTATTTATGGAGAGTTGGCGGCGCGTCTTCCTGAAGACAATGCTAGTGAGCCATTCCAGCTGGATGAAAGCGTCATTCCTCCAGCACCTCAAGAACTTACGACCGATCAGGTGCGCATCTTCCGCGGCCAATTGCAGAGGCTCCCCGGATGTCGCGGTGATTACCTTGATGTCGTTGCCCCTCGCTCTACGATTCGCCAACTTGGGTTGCTACTTTTGTCCGTCCTTTTCCATGAGCAGTGTGAGCGTTCAACGCTACATTTGAGTCAGCCTGAGTCGGTTGTGAAACACATAGTGACTGAATACAAACACTGGTCGAAATCTCAGGTGAGTGGGTTTTGGCTCCGCCCATGGGTTTTGGGCTATGTCCCAGAAGATGTGAACCACGCATTTCGTACTGATGAGGTGGGCTTGTCAGCACCATTGCTTCGATTGACGAATCTCTCAGATTGCCAACATGACGAGAATGAATGGCGAAACCGAGATGTACTGCACTGGGCGGGCGGCCGTACCGCAAGTGCGGAAATCGCGGAATTCCTTCTGAATGCGGGTCGAAACGGGGCGACGTGGAAGAGCTTCACAATTCCGGCAAATGGCGCTTTTTTCACCGCGGAAGTTAAGGTTTGGATTCATGAACATTGGGAAGACACACGTCGCCGCCTCAATGGAGCTCGGGAACGATCTAAACAAAATTCAGTTCGCTAGTAGTTTCAAAAAGCGGACGACTGGCGATAAATCTCGATTTCACTCATTGGGTGATGCCGGGCGGCATGGACTCACGTTGCCGCTTAGATCCAGTACGCCATCCGAATCGTCACCCTCAATGTATCGGCGAATTTGGAACAGCACGGAAGCGCCGGCAGAGCCAGTATTCAGTTTGCTCGGTTTAAATCGCCATATCGCTCATTGACTGGCCAATTTGGTCTGATTTGCCCAGTCCAGGACTTCAACAGCTGTAGTATCGGCAACCCGCCGCAGCTAGGTTTTGGGCATTCTTTTCTTTATTCCAAAGGCTTCAATCGTCTGCCCCCAAAAGCTGCGCGAAATTTCCTCGCCATCAAGACCGTAGTGCTCAGGCCAGTAGTCCGGATAGTAGTAAGTTCCAAAAAGCTTATCGATCCACGGAAAGTGGATGGCGAAGTTTTTGTCGATGCCTTCTTTCTGCGAAGTGTGGTGCCAATGATGGTATCGGGGCATTACCAGGAATTTTTCCAGCCATTTGGCATTGGGACTGAAGTTGCAGTGCGTCCAGGTCGCGTGAAGGGTGACGAAAACCAAATACGCAAGAATTATGGTTTGCGAAAACCCAAGCATAAGAGGAGCAAGAATAAATCCGCGGACAAGCGTGTCATCGACAAAATGCGAGCGTGAGCCCGCGATCCAATCAAGCGCCTTCGAAGAATGATGAACGGCGTGAAAGCGCCACAGGAAAGGCACTTTGTGCAAAGCAAAGTGAATGAAATATTCACATATGTCCGCGACCACAACTGCCAGAAAGAACTGCACCAGCCAGGGCAGTCGAGCAATGGAATATTGCAGAACGGGAATGCCCAAATATTTGGTCGCCAGCGTGGCCGGCAGCAGAACCAGAAACGACAAAATCTGAATCGGTAGATGAGTGGACATGAAGTACACGACGTCTAAAGTCCACTCTTTCCTGAATGTGCCCTGTTCCGGATACTGTGGCCATAGCCTTTCAAGCGGCACGTAGATCAGCGCCATCAAAAACATATCCAGCAAAAACCAGTCGAGGCCGATGGCCGGCCCGTTGCGCAGGTTTTCATTGATGGGCACGCTTGACCCTCCCAAAAGGGTTGCAGCCGTGGCGAGCAACAGTCCCGTAAAGGCCAGGACCTTCTTCTTGCGCAAAATCGAAGAGATGGTGCCGAATATCAGTGTCCCAACAATAAGGCACTGAATGAAAACTCGCATCGCGTGCATTGGATAATGCGGGCGCAGCTCAGGAGAACTCAGCAATTCGGGAAAGTGCAGGCACAAAACTGCTCCGAAGGAAAGAAATCCAAAAAAGGCGGCGAGTATCCCGCTCCACCAGCCCGTCCCAAAGCCGGTGGCCTCAGCATCGCCGAAGAAGTCGTTAATTTTTTGTTCGATCACGATGTGCCCTCATTCGCCCGTAAATGCACGCGAAATCGTGATGTTTCAGGCGACTACGATTCTAGGCTGGCATGAAAAGTCGAACAAGCAGGGTTCTCTGGAGAATTACTCCTAAGTAATGATGAATAGACAAGGCAACGCTCCTACAGAGTCAATGTCGGTGAGCCGAGGGACCAGTAGCTATGCGCAGTCGGCGAACTCGTTCAGTTCAGGCTCAAGTCCAGATTAGAACAGAAACTTCATGGCAACCTGAATCACGCGTGGACTCACGTCCGATTGAATTGTTCCGAACGTTCCGGTTGCACGATCCTCGATGTCGCTGACCGGCAGCCGGAAATTCGTGTGGTTCAGGACATTGAACAACTCGCCGCGGAACTGGAGCTGCTTTGATTCGGTCAGGCGAATGTTCTTGAACGCGGAGAAATCCCAATTCACATAGCCCGGACCTAAGACGGCATTACGTCCTTCATTGCCGAACACCTGGAAGCGACCCTGAGGATCTGGCTGCAGTTGTTGGAAGGCCGCCGTGTTGAACCATTCCGCAGCGGTGCGCGGCCCGGAGTTCGGATTGCCGATCACGTTTGGACGGTTGCTGGAAAATCCGGAAATCTCCGGCGCCTGGCCCTGCAGTGAAACGTCGTTCGAGTCGAAGACGGTGAACGGCGTTCCACTCATCGCGGTAAAGATTCCGTTCAACTGCCAATCCCCGAGCACTTTCCCGTACCACTGATTCGTGTGCTGGAAGAAGGGAAGTATCCATTCATAGCTGAGCACGAAACGGTTACGCGAATCGAACATGGAATTGCCGCGTTCGGCGGCCAGGTCGAATGGATTCTGTGCGAGATCATTTTCACCGGCAACCGGCTGCGAAGCGGACCCTGTGATGTTGAACGACGAAACGTCGTCGATCGAGTGCGACCAGGTGTAGGACGCGAGAAACGAAATTCCATAGCTAAAGCGCTTGCGTAAGCTGGTTTGCAGCGCGTTATAGTTCGAATTTGCGACGCCCGCGATTTCACCCACTGAGCCATAGATGCAGTTGTTTGGCTGCGCCAGCGTACATCCCGAATACAAACGCCGCTGGTTAACATTATTCTCCGAGGAGATGGGACACGACGGCGCTCCGGAGCAGTCCCCGGGATTGTTGTCGATTCCGGGCACATACACCGGCGGATTTCCTTCGATCAAGCGCGGAAGCTTTACCCCCACCGTTCCCACGTATCCCACTTGAAGTAGCCAGTCGGCGCCGAGGGAGCGCTGAATATTCAGGTTCCAATCCTGGGCGTATGGCAGCCGGAGATTTCGGTTGACGACGAGCAGAGTCATCGGCTCAGGGAAGGGAACGCCGAAGGGATCCGGGGCAGGGAAAGGATTTGCCAGCGAGAAGCCCGGACGCCAGCCGAGCTGTAGAGTCTTCAGATATGGCGGAGCGCTGATCGGGTCCTGCAGCGGGCCTCCCTGTCCGGTGTAGTAGGGCTCAAAGAAAATTCCATAGGCTGCGCTTACTACCGTTTTTCCATCTCCACGCGGGTCCCAGGCGAACCCTGCGCGCGGCGCGAATGCAGTTTTCTCAGATGGAATCAAACCAGCCGGGACGCCGGGGTCCCCCGGGTAGAGAAGTCCCGGAGGAGCGTTGGCGATGACCTTTGACTGCGCGCCCGGAACAAACAGGTTCACGCGATTCTTGTTTTCAGTGGCAGGAAGGGGAAGTTCATAACGCAGTCCCAGGTTCAACGTCAGGCGAGATGTGATTTTGTAATTGTCTTGCGCAAACGCGTCAAACGCGCGGTCGCGAATTTCGCGGTTGAAATCTCCGCCGCCTTGCAGGAACACCACAGGATTCGCTGAGAGGAAATTCGCAAAACCGTCGTTATAGAGGAAACCGGCCGGCGTGGGAATTGGAGCAAAGACAAAAAAGCCATTGGTCGCGATTCCTTGTAATCCATTGATCTGGTCGCGCCGATAACCGCCGCCAAATTTCAGTTCATGTTTCCCCATGATGCGACTCAATGATGCAGACAGGTCGAACGTGTTTTGGAATGTGTTTCGCGGACCAGTGATCGGATCTCCCACCGAAGCGTATCCTCCGATCTGGATGAATGGCGGCCCAGCCGCTTCAGGCAATGTGGGTTGGTAGGTGAAGCCCAAGTCGGAGAAGGGTTCGTGGTTCAAGTGCTGACTGAGTAGGAATGTATTGCGTAGA
Source organism: Terriglobales bacterium (assembly GCA_035651555.1). Lineage (GTDB taxonomy): Bacteria > Acidobacteriota > Terriglobia > Terriglobales > Acidobacteriaceae > Gp1-AA145. Next base: position 125,984 of record DASRFL010000016.1, on the reverse strand, counting down.
AATGAGAATCGCAGAACGCCAATTGTAGTCGGGGAAAATACGTGAGTTTCCTGGGAAACGAAATTCTGCGCGCGGTCGTATTCGCCGACCGGGAATCCGGGGACGTTGGCGCCGGACGGGGAGACGGGATCAGTAGTCGGCCCGCTGCTGTACATGTAGCGGAAATTCAGGTTGTCCGCGTGAGTCAGGTAATGGTCTACTCGCAAGCCGAATTGATTGTTGTTCTGGACCAAGGTCTGGCTTGAGATATAGCCGTTGGTTCCATTGTTTGGAGCCGGAAAAAACGACAGCATCGCGCTCGCCACCGGATCGATCGGCTGACCGATTTGGCTGAACTGGTTGAAGGGAACGTTGCCACCAAAGACCGTAAGCTGCCCGGCGGGATTGCTGCAATTTCCCGAGCTATCAAACGTTCCGCCGTTTGACGTACACAGCTGCCCAAAATCCCCGGTCTTTTCCGCCGCCGAGGGGACAGTCGCGGTTACGGTTTCTCCCTGCCGGTTGCGAAATCCTTCGTAGTATCCGAAGAAAAATGTCTTGTCCTTCACGATTGGACCGCCGAAAGTGGCCCCGAACTGGTTCTGCTTAAGCGGCTGAACTGTACGGGTGAAGTGGTCGGAGGCGTCCATTGCGTCATTACGCAGAAATTCCCACGCCGCGCCGTGAAAGGAGTTGGTGCCCGATTTCGTGACAATGTTGGTCGTAGAGCCGGTGTTACGGCCAAATTCCGCGTTGGCGTTGTGGCTGAGAATCTTGAATTCTGCGATCGCATCGATTGGCGGCTTGAGCACGAATCCGCCGTCAACCGCGCTTTCATTGTCCGCGCCGTCGATCATGAAATTGTTCGATTCAGGTCGCTGGCCGTCGACCGCATAAGCCTGATTCTGCCGCGCAGGCCCGCCTGCCTCGAGAAGGCCAGGCGTCAAAGGCACCACGCCGGGCTGAAGCGTGCCCAGTTGAGAAAAGTTACGGCCATCGAGCGGCAGGTCGAGAATCTGGCGCTGCATCACAGTTTCACCCAGACTGCTGACCGTGTCCTGCACCAGTGCGGCGTCAGCTCGCACTTCGACGGTTTGCGTGTCTGATCCAACGCGAAGCCTGACGTTGACCGTTGCCACCTGGTTCACGTTCAGCGAGATGCCCTGTTGCAGATATTTCTCGAAGTTCTGCGATTGCACTTGCAGTTGGTAGTGGCCGACCGGCAATTCCAGGAAGACGTAATTTCCTTCGCGATCAGGAGACGTGGTGCGGACCAGGCCAGTTTCGACCTGGGTCGCTGTAACAGTGGCCGCGCCTACGCCCGCGCCGTTCGGATCGACAATCGATCCACGAATGGTCCCCGCAACCTGCTGTGCCGGTGTGACCTGAATTGCGGAGATTGCAAAAAACAGAGTGGCCGCGAAACGAAGTGCGATTGAAAATCTTTCCATGTCCCCTCGCGAGTGTTCAACCAGAAGTTCAGCGATTATAGGGACGTATGTTGAAGGGTCAATAATGCAAAACCAGTATTCAGTCTCCTCCGGAGCCAAGAATGGCGAGCGTAAACAGTCCGCCGCCAAGAGATACTGCTTTTCAACTATTGTTGGCCGTTTCCTCCTCAGTTAAGTTTTAGGTTTTTGTAAGTAGACACTGATACTGCACCGTTGCGGAGAATCGCATGGCCAACAACACTCAAGAGGCAAAGCGACCAGAGGATCGCGATCTCAGGCGCGGGACGGCCACGAAGATCAAAATCATCGAAGATGCGGAAGCTATGGGCGATACCGCGGCTGCTTACGATTTCTGGCGTGCCGGCTCGGGCAGGCAACAGGTTCCCGGCATTATCAAATGTTTTGGCGCGCGGCCTGACTTTCTGCGGCGAGTGATTGAATTCGGCAACACCATCCATTTTTCCGAAGGCCATCTTTCGCGGCGGCAGAAGGAGATGATTGCCAGCTACGTGTCCTTCCTGAACCGGTGCCCGTATTGACTGGACAGCCACGCTTACTTCCTGCGTGTTCAGGGAGCATCGGATGAATGTGTAAGAGCAATCTTCGAGGGCAAGCTCGACGAAGCAGGCCTCACCCCCGCCGAGCGCGGTTTGATGGACTACGTCAAATTGATCACCGACGCGGCTTATCGTTCGACCGCTGAAGACGTGCAGAAACTCCGAGACTTAGGATGGAAAGAAGATCAGATCGCGGAGGCGGTTTACATCATCGCGATGTTCGCGTTTTTCAATCGTGTTGCAGACGCATTCGGAATTCCTGCGCAGGACTATCTTGCAACCGGCAAATTGACTCCCTGACTTAGACCTTATGAGCGCAACAGCATTTCAACCAAACCAATCGATCAGCGAAGACTCCATTCGTTATCCCGGCTGGGGGGTGTGCGTTGCCGCATTTGTCGGCGTGATGGTGAGCTTTGCGGCAATCATGCCGTACACGTTCAGTTTATTTATTGAGCCGCTGGCAAAAACTTTCGGCTGGCACCGCGAGGCGATTTCAAATGCATTCGGAATTGCGGCAATCACGGTTGCCGTTTTTTCTCCTGGCATTGGCACACTGCTCGACCGCTTTCCTCCACGGCGCATCATTCTTCCAAGCATTTTGGTTTTCGCGGCAGCCTATGCGTCTCTCAGCCTGCTCACGCCGAACATCACTCGCTTCTATCTGACTTACTTCGTTCTCGGAGTCGTGGGCAACAGCACCGCGCAACTTGCCTACACGCGGGCCGTTCTGACTTGGTTTCAGAAGCACCGCGGGCTTGCGCTCGCCATTGTTCTGACCGGGAGCGGCACGGGATCGATCGTGATTCCGCTCGTAACGCAAGCCATCATTCATCATTACGACTGGCGGCACGGCTACCTGGCCTTGGGATGTATCGCGCTGCTCGGAATTCCGCTTACGGCACTTCTGGTTCGGAACCGGCCTGTGCCTATTGCGCAAGCAGCCAACCACCACTTTCAAACCGGAGTCTCGATGGGCGCTGCGCTGCGCAGCGTCATCTTTTGGATTCTCGCGTTCATGATCATGCTGGAGGCGTTCGGATCCAATGGGCTCATTTCGCATCTTGCGGCGCTGTTGACCGAGCGCGGAGTCTCGCCCCAGAGCGCCGCACTTGCGCTTTCCGTGATGGGAGCTGCGGGCATTCTGGGCCGGCTTACGACCGGCGTGCTGCTCGACCGATACTTTGCGCCGTACATTGCCGCGCTCATGCTGGCAATTTCCGGTATCGGCATTCTCGCCCTCACAACCGCTGCTTCTGCGCCCGTGGCGCTTCTCGGAACGGGTCTGATGGGCTACGGCCTCGGTAGCGAAGCCGATGTTGTTCCTTATTTAATTGCTCGCTACTTCGGGCGGAAACACTTTGCTGCTCTTTACGGCCTGACGTGGACAGCTTACGCCGTCGGTGGCGCGACCGGGCCCATCGTGGTCGGTCATTTTTATGATCGCGCGGGAATGTATCAGCCAAGCATGATTGTGGGGCTGGCGTTGACCTGCATTCTTGGAGCGGCACTCAGCCTTCTCCTGCCGCGTTATCCAGCAGAGCAAACCCGCACAGCCGAATCGGCAATTCCGCGCGCACTGTTGACTGAAAACCAGGGCTAAATTCGCTGCTCGCATCTCTCGGATCGACCAATATAACTGCCCCAATCCCGGGTATTCGCATCCAAGTGTGTGCTCTTTCTTGAGCGAGGTGCTGAATGTCCAACCAACGGCTTCGACTGCTTTGGCCTTTCATCCTGATCACCGCCCTGCCGCTGCTGGCGCAGTCCCGTAGTGGAGGGCTGACGATTCATTACGCCTTCGCCGGTCCCTTCCTTGCACTGATTGCCGGAATCCTGATCCTGATTGTGCCGCGCATCCTCAACTACATCGTGGCGATTTACCTGATTCTCGTTGGGCTGATAGGCATTTTTGGCCGATGAATCTTCGCACTCTGAGATGAAGCGTGCCCATTAAGCCGGTTTTGGCTCGCGTGCGCCATCCGGCTTGCAATTCATTTCGCGGACCGAGAGCCTGCCCTGAGCGACGGAATGAACAGGCTAATTTTGACTTTAGGCCTGACGCAATCTCCTAAACACCAGCAGTATTCCTGCCGCAATCCCGACTGCCACCGCAATCTTACCTACCTGATTCCTTCGATAAGCCCCGCTCCGCCGCCCATCCTTAATATGCTCAGGCCGCGCTCCAGTACCCACTGCCCGCCCGATCACGTGCGTAATACCCGGAATCTGCACTACAGTCTTCAATTGCCACGGTGCTTCCATCGGTCCGGTCTGACGAAAGAGCTGAGCAAATACTTTGTGAGCATTCGCTTGAATCGCTTGCGTCATGCGCGTTGGAAACTCCCGACGACGCTGAACGCGAGCAAGCAATTCAGCAGTCACCCGCCGCTCACGTAGCGCATCCGCCAGCAGGTTGGCCGTCGCAACTGCGTCCTGTATCGCCAAATTGATCCCCACACCGCCAGCCGGGGACATCGCGTGTGCCGCATCTCCAATGCATAGCAGTCCAGGTTCATGCCATCGCTCCAGCCGGTTCAGCTTGACCGTGAGCAACTTGATCTCGTCCCAACTCTGCACTTCGTGAACACGGTCCCCAAGGTATGGCGCAATCCGGGCAATGGTTTGGCGAAACGCTTCTATTCCAGCCGCCTTCATCTCCTCGAACGAACCCTTGCGGATGATCAAGCCCGCCTGAAAATATTCGCCGCGGGTGATCAGAATCAGCGCCCGCCCATAATTGATGTTCCCAAATAATTGTTCAGGATCGTTGGCGTGCCGCCCGATGCGAAACCACAGAACGTCCATGGGCACGCCGAATTCCGTAACCGGCATCTTCGCCGCCTGGCGCATCGTCGAATGCCGCCCATCGCACGCCACCACCAGGTCTGACGAGATCTCCACCGGTCCATCGGACGTTTGCGCCACCACGCCAACGATCCTTCCATCTCTGCGAAGCAAGTCAGTCGCCTCATGCTCCATGCGAAGATCGAAGCCGGCAAATTCCCGCGCCCGCTCCGAAAGAAAATTCAAGAAGTCCCACTGCGGCATCAGCGCGACGAACTTGCAATGTGTAGGCACCCGCGTGAAGTCCGCAACCTTAAAGCTGTAGCCGCCAACCACACCGCTGATCGACCGCAGCTCCTCGTGCGGCACTGCCAGGAACTCATCCAGAATTCCCAGTTCGTACATCAATTCCAATGTCGAGGGATGGACCGTGTCCCCGCGAAAATCACGGAAGAAATCTTTGTGCTTTTCGAGCACCGTGACGTTTATGCCTTTGCGCGCCAGCAGATATCCGAGCATCACGCCCGCCGGCCCGCCACCCACAATGCAACACGTAGTCCGAAGCGTCTTCGCCATTCGCGCCGCCTCCGTAGATCACATTGTATTGGCGGAAACCGACCACTCACGATGTCATCCGAACGCAGTCGAAGAATGCCCTGCTTCAGCCAACGCCCGAGCGCTTTCCCTTCAAGGGCATTGTCATCCCGTCGCTCAATTACGCAACGCTGTTGACAAATCCCTATACACCCATCGAGGTCGGCGGCCAGATTTTGAGTCCCATCGCCCCTGATCTCTCCAGGAACAACCTGGTCCATTCAGTCTCGCATCTATTTTGCTGGCCGCTCGAGCATTACCGGCATGAACTCCGCCTGTCGATCCCGCACGTTGCAATGGATCGAGCTTCTTCTCATCGCAGGTATTCTTGTCGGCATTCCTTCCTGCGAAAGCCAAAAGGGTTGCGGCAGAGTCAGTGCAAGTCAGCCCACGACCACAAGCCCAGCATCGCAAAAAATTCAACACGTGGTCGTGATTTTCCAGGAGAACCGCACGCCCGACAATCTTTTTCATGGACTGCCGAATGCAGATATTGCAACCAGCGGGAAGAATTCTCAGGGACAGACGGTGCCGCTGACGCCGGTTTCGCTGGTCAGCAATTACGATCTAAACCATACCCACGCGGGCTTTCGGACCATGTGGGATGGCGGAAAAATGGACGGCGCGGACAAAAATTCCGTCAGTTGTCCGGGAGGAGCGTCAAATTGTCCTCAGAATGCCGCGTTTAAGTACGTGAACCCGGCAGAAGTCGCTCCCTATTTCCAGCTCGCGGAACACTACACGTTCTGCGATCGGATGTTCCAAACCAATCAGGGTCCAAGCTTTCCAGCGCACCAATTCATAATTGCGGGGACCTCGGCACCCACGGCCAGCACTGAGTCCTGTGCGGCGGAAAATCCTAAAGGAGTGCAGAATGCGTTTTTCAATACTGGCTGCACCGCGCCTGCAGGCGAGACCGTAGCCGTTCTCGACACGAATGGGAACGAATCAACACAGGTGTATCCATGTTTTGAACATCCCACATTGACAGACGAACTCGACACCAAGAACATCAGTTGGAAATACTACGCACCATCCGCGGGCATCGTTTGGAACGGGCCGAACGCGATCAAGCACATGTGCGTGCCGGATCCCACAGGAAGTCTGTGCACGGGCTCGGATTGGACCAATCACGTCATTCTCAATCAGACGCAAGTATTAACCGATATCGCGAGTGGCAAGCTTTCCGCAGTGAGCTGGGTCATTCCGACCGCGCAGGCTTCGGACCATGCCCAGATGAACACGGGACTGGGGCCGTCATGGGTAGCCTCGGTGGTTAATTCAATCGGCAACAGCCCCTACTGGTCCAACACAGCGATCTTCATAACCTGGGATGACTGGGGTGGGTGGTACGACCATGTTGCTCCACCTATCGTCAGCTCGTACGAATACGGCTTTCGAGTTCCATTAATCGTGGTGTCCCCTTATGCTAAAGCAGGATTTGTTTCTCATCAGACCCACGATTTTGGAAGCATTCTGAAGTTTATCGAAGAAGTCTTTGGGCTGCCGACTGTCGGCTATGCCGATGCGAACGCTGATGACCTCTCGGATAGTTTCAATTTCCAGCAAACGCCCCTGACATTTCAACTGGTCAATGCCCCACACGATGCCGCATATTTCCTGAGCCACAAGTTGCCCCCAGAAGGTCCGGACGATGATTGAGCGGCGTCAATGAGCTGACAACTGGTGCAAACAAAAGGTTAGTGCACCACGTCCTACCGTAGCCACCTCGCACGGGAAGGGCACGGCTTCAGCCGTGCCGATATGACCCATTCAATATTGTCATTCCGAGCCAAGCGAAATGATTTGCTTCGCAATTCATTTCGCGAGTCGAGGAACCTGTAGTTGCGTAAAGGAACAAACCCCAGCGGCTAAAGCCGTTACTCTGTTTCCACTTCCGAAAGGAAGTAACTTCGGGCTTCGCTTTGGGCCTTTCCGTGGTAGGCTTCTGTGCCTGAAAGGGAGGTCGCATGGTCTGCTCGAAATTCTCTTTCGGTTCCGGGCCTTCTCTGTATTCGGGCTTAGGTTATTCCCGAGAATGAACAAGCCAAGTGAATACATTACCGACCTATTCCACAAGCTGCGCGAAGATATATCTGCAATTAAGCACAGACTCTTTACCGAAAAGCCAAGAGTCGAATCTTCAGAAAATCGGCGCCATTACGTGATAGATGCCGTACACAAAGGCGATATACGCAACGAAGAAAACACCCAAGCCATACGCGCTACTCTCAATCTTCCCCCAACCATACACATAGACGCACAAACCGAGGAGCGCCAAAAGCCATGGCATAAAGACAGAACGGTTATTCTTCAGATTTTCGGGATATTCGTCGGCACCGTCGTCGCGATAATCTACATGTGCCAACTGAACGCCATGCTGGAGGCTAACAAATTGTCGCAACAGGCTTTTAGCGTTAGTCAGCGTTCCTACGTAGCTATTGGCCGGAAGGATGGCGTCATAGGCAACTTCGTGACCTCCAAAGACGCCAAACAAAACGCTTGGATGGTCATCTATTTTCAAAATAGCGGACACCAGCCAGCGCAGTTTACTTGGGGAACTTTCGGTCCAAATTTTATGGAGAACGCTCAGGGGCAGACTTCGAGTGGCCTTGAATTCACGAATCCATTTAGGGATATGTTTCGAACCAGAGATAAGAAGACAGGATCGGAAGGGCAAGAAGGTTCCAGCTTTACCATCTCTAGCGAATCTGTTTTCGTCGCCAAATTGGCCGAAATTTCTAACGCGAATCTAGCGAATTTAGAAAGTAAGAATATCGGTGAAATGATTGGCGGCATTTACCACTATTGCGATGCCATGGGGACAGACGTGGAGCACGAGTTTCATATTGGGTTCCACAATGCCCCCGACCCAAGTCTTAACTTTTATTTGATCGACGATATGGAATGGATCGGGCAGCGCCCGACAGCAGATTCCGCGACTACTAAATATCTGCCCCCCTGCAAGACATTGGAGGAGAAGTAGCCCTGTCATGGCAAGCCCAAAAACAGCAACAATGTCCTAGGCCGTAATGTGTGTAAACATTATGTCCTCTGTGATTGACATAATGTCGCGTAGACATTACATTATGTCCTGTAAAGAGGACTTGTGGCTATATCCCAGAGCACACCGCCGACTGCAACTCCACGCAGAGTGAAGATTTTCATCGCCGCCATCGCCATCTGGCTGGTCACCTATGTCGCGGCGGTCCGAATTCTCGACTACCACATCCCGAATCCATGGATTCGAGGCGGCGTAGCGGCGTTGGGCATATGCGGGTTCCTGGTATGGATGGCAGCGGCGGCCTTCGCCATTCGCAGCGAGAATGAATTCAACCGCCGGGTATATCTGATAGGAACGGCCTGCGCATTCGCGGTCAGCGCGACCTTCGTTTTTGCGTGCAACATGTTGCAACGCGCCGGCTTCGTCCACTACGTCCCGCTGACAACCATTTTGCTGGTGATGTTCATTACCTGGCCACTTGCGCTGGCGTTCGCGTCGCGGCACTACCTATGAAAAACCGTTTGCGAGTGCTGAGAGCGGAGCAGAACTGGTCGCAGGCGGAGCTGGGCATGCGCGTGGGAGTGACCCGCCAGGCGATCAATGCCATCGAGAATGGTAAGTACGATCCCGGGCTCCCGCTGGCCATGAAGATTGCGCGCGTGTTCGAGCAGCGAGTGGATGACATTTTTCAGTTAGACGACGAAGTTGGAGGATAAAGCCTAATGCACGCCTTCCTTTATTCGCAACACATTGAGCGGCCGCGGGAAGAAGTGTTTGCCTACATGATGGACTTCCGCACGGCTCCGCGCTGGCGCAACATGGTGCGCAAAATCGAAGTCATTGGCGGCGGCCCGGTGCAGCAGGGGTCGAAGCTCCTGTTCACGGTGGATGCCATGGGCCAGACGCGGCAAGGAGAGGTGGAACTGTGGCTCTACGATCCGCCGCACAGGTTTGGGCAGCGGAATACGGCGCAAGGCATCTCCGGCGTTTTCGAATACGTGCTGGAGCCGGATGCGGCGGGAACGACGGTCACCCTGACCGGTGACATTCGTCCGCATGGATTGATGTGGCTGATGTTGCCCATGATTTTACTCAGGCAGCGCCGCCGGTTCCGCGACCAGCTCGGGAGCCTGAAGCGGGCGATGGAACAAGCCAACCAGGCAAACGCGTCGGGCGGAGTGTAAGGGGAATTCGCCCTTCGGATCGAACGGAGATCCCTGCGCGTTCTTCCTTCGAATTCGCTCAGGGCAGGCTTCAGAAACTGCTTGACTCTTCCAGGTAATTAGGTCTAACGTTCTTAGCCGACAAGTTCCTTGGGGGAGGGCTTGCCAATCGAGCGCCTCGCTTGAAGAGCAAGACGTGGGACGCTCGTACTTTCCCAAACCACTCTCCTGTCCCTCATTCACGAACTTTAGCGGCGCGATCGATGGTCTTGCTGATGTCCGCTTTTAATTTTCGAAGGGATGGATCATCGGGCGAGGTCATTCGCACAGCTTCCAGATCGCGAAGGCTTTGTTTCAATGCCGCCAGACTCTCATCAAGCTCTTTAAGGTGTGGGCGTCGACTATTCCCGCTCGTCGCGACCTTGACCCCTCTGCGTTGACGCAATCGCCTGGCTTTGGCTATTAAGGCTTCTGCTTGTTCTCTGCATTCCTTTGCCGCTGCGCGCGCTGCGCGAGCTCTTGCTCTCACTTTGTTAATTGCGCCAAGTCGATTCCCATCGCGCATAGGAGGCGAAGTGTAGCAGTTCAAATTTACGACTGCGGTGAGATTTGATTCGGTACCTAATAGAGAGAGTTGGCTGCAAGGCTTGGGCGTATACTGCCTTCACCGTGCCCAACTACGAAAAGCAAGCCCGAGTCGCTCATGAACAGAAAGATGCGGCCACGGCATCCGCTAAAGTGCACTCTGACGATCTGGCGAAAATGAAGAATGTTGCCGCTGATGCCGTTGCTGATCTAGAGGCGCGAAAAAAGTATCGCCGCAAACGATCAGCTTCAACGCGAAACCCTAACCCGAAATAAGTCCTCGCGAGAGCGGCCGGTATTGCACTCGCAGCTAAGTGGCGCAAATTGGCGCTTCGCGAGCACCGCAATTCCGATTCATAATGAACTATCGCTTACAAGGCAAGCGTATGTGACTTGCCCTCAGGCCCTGAAAGCCGACGCTTGGGGGCAGAATTCCAATTGGTGTGCAAAATGAGTGCTGTTGCTGTTGCTGGGAATCCTGCCTGGCGCGACCTTTACTTGGCCGCGCTATTTGAAACCAATAAAACCAAAATCGCTTCGCGTATTGAAACCGCAGAGAAGGCGATCATCGTGCGATCGAGGGAACTCTTCCTCTCACACGCGAACGCGGGCGAACGCAACTCACTCCAATCCGCGCTGGTCGGGCTGCACGCCTTGCGAAGCTGCGTAGAGAGTGGCTCGATGAGAAATCGGGAAGCCGCATAGCTCTACTTGGGGGACGCCATGCCGGTAGACGAATCCAAAGCTGCACGTCGGTCACCCGTCTTCGAACGCCTGAACCTTGATCGTCTCAAGAAGTCATCGCAGAACCTCACTCGTGCTGAGGAGCTGATTCGCCGCGCCGAAACCCAGCTCGAGCAAAGTCAGAAAATCATCGACAAAAGCGCGAACCGGCTGAGCGGCATCGGTCCAGCCGAAAAAACGCAACGCTCCACTGTCCGGCCGGAGGCGCCGCGTTTCACTGGGCTGCTGGCAACCTCCACCGTAAAGGCGACCTCGGGTTCCGCCAAGCGCCAATAGTCGCCAGCTTACAAATCCCCACCCGGATCGGGGGCTCTTCTCCTGTGCAGTGGAGCTTCTAAAAACCATAGGTTCTATTCCTGGCGAATCTCCCCAGTAATACGGAATGTACCTGATCGAACATAGGTGCAGCAGATGAGAAGATGGCCAGCATCCAAATGGCTTTCATGGGAGAACCAGAATTGCCAAAGATAGTGCGGATCCGGAAACGAAAAGCGTATCGGAAACCAGGGCGGAATGCTCCGTTGAAGAATGAGAGCTCGGTACTGATCTACTCCGCTGAAGAATCCGCCGACGTTGACATGATTACCAGGTGGATCAATATTGCGGACCGAATTTTAGGCAATGGGGCTGGTGTGCGTAGAGTGGCGTGAGGTCTCTCTTTGAAGCTCCTCGGCAAACGGCTGTTGCTGGTGGATGATGAACGTGCCATTCGCGAAACCCTCTCGGCCATCCTGCGGCGTTACGGCCTGCTGGTCACCGCGGCCGCGAAGATCTCGGAAGCTCTCGATGCGATCGCCAAAGAAGATTTCGATCTGCTCATTTGCGATCTGAACATCGAAGGCGAGAGCGACGGCTATCAGGTGATCCGCGCGATGAAAGAACTTAATGGCCGCTGTATCAATATCATTCTTACCGGAAACCCAGCTCTCGGTAGCGCGATTGAAGGCATTCACCTGGGCATTGACGACTACATCATGAAGCCTGCCAAGCCTGACACCCTGATTGCGTTGCTGGCCGAAAAGTTGGCCGCCAGAGAACGCAAGAACAACGCAAAATCGGCATCCGCCGAGAATTCGTTCGCGTAGTTTCTAAGCAGTCGGACCTCTCAGTCTCGACCTCTGATTTCAATACACCCTCTCCACTCCAACGTCCACGCTACTGTCACGCCCACTCACCCTTAGCGCAAGCGAGCGAGCACCGTGCCACCGGCTCGGTTTTCACGGACATCTCTGGCTGATATGGAGATTTATCGCCAATTGGATGCTATACTCAGCCCAATTTTTAGGGGCTTCTCTCTATTCCCTCATAGGAGAATCCAATGGGGAATTCTTCCGAGGTTGCTGTAGCCCGCAAGCAGATCCATCTCAGGCACGTGTTGTTTGCGCTGCTGTTGCTGATGTTTGTTTTTGTCCTCTGGCATGACGAGCGATTCGTCTTTGTGCACTCCGATAAAAAATGGGCGTACTACTTCCCCGTGCGATGGTTGGTCCTGCCCCACGTAGTGACGGGAATGATCGCCCTTCTGACCGGTCCTTTTCAATTCTCGTCGCGCTTTCGTCAACGGCATCTGCGAATACACCGCATGATGGGTCGTGTGTATCTCGCCAGTGTCGCGGTAGCGGCAATTGTCGCAATATACGTGACCGCGATTCGTCCGAGGGATACGGATGGTAAGGAGTGGCTGTTTGCTCTCGCCGTCGCCTGGCTCATTACAGGAGCAATCGCATTCGCTGCCGTCCTCAATCGTAATATCGAAGCACATCGCCAGTGGATCGCACGCAATTATGCCCTTACCACCGTCTTTGTAACTGTAAGAGTCTTGAAAACCATTCCGATTCCGCATTCGAACGGAGAAGGGCCGGCATGGATACTGGTTCTGGCAACCCTGCTGTTTACAGAATTAGGGCTCTCTTGGCAAAGCGTTTTCTCACAAACCCGCCGGATGCAAGCTTCTAGGACGGCGCGAACTCCGGAGCCAAAGCTTCCTGGCCGCGGTCGATGATTGAACTAATAGGCGTGTATCACTCAAACCCGGGGCGGGCGGTGGCCCACCCTTCCCCTTGTTCGTACCCACCACAACTGAGGGTGCCCCATTCACCTTTTCAGGCCATTTTGAGTGCTACAGGGATTTAACGCCACCCTCGTCGCCTCTGACCTACCTTCTTATGGCAGACTTACATTCCAGCGTGAGGAAACGATGAAGATTGCATCAATGATTGTGATTATTTTTGCCATCATCTTGCTCGCCGTCGTGCTCATCCGTGCACAAGCTTCGAAGGGCTCGAATAAGCCCGAAACCAAAAATGGTTCATCAGACCCAAAAGAGGTCTATGCAGGTCTTAGACAATCGGCACTAACGAGCTCACGATCAAAGTTTGGGCTCGCGCCAACTTCGAATCCAACCGAACCTTGGGGTGTGGTGATGGATTGGGGCGTGCAGAAAGCGACCGTGACAGTCCTTGCGATGTCTGACGGGTCTGCGAGCGTCTACTTCAGTACTGGCGGGGGATATATCGGCGGTAAAGGACAGGAACCGATTCGCATCGCCGCAGAGCGCGCCGTAGAAGCTGCAAAGCTCGTCCAGCTACCGCGGTCTTCCATGACTGCATTTCCAATTCCCGAGCAACGTGGTGTTTTCTTTTACCTGCTAACCGACGCTGGTGTTTTTATGTTTCGCACCAGCGAACAAGAGCTGAACTCCTATGAGCATCCCTTGAGAAAGCTGGGCGATAACATGCAAAACGTGATTACACAATATCGGTTGTGGGATGAGCGTCGGAAATTGGAGTCGAAATAGCCCGAAGTTAGCAGCGGGTTGTGCTTATCCGCCCGAATTTAGCGCGACCGCCGTTAACAGGCGATAGCACAAGTGGGTGCTTTTTCGTCGCCAATTTGCGCGAATGGCAAGCCAGGGAGGAGCATTTTACCGTCGAAAGACATAATACGGCAGGTCCAAAAAGGTAATTGCAACCGATGAAATTAAGGAACAAATTCTGGAAATTGGAATTAATAAATAAGCTCGCGAGAGTGGGATTGATCGGGAAAACTTCGTCAGAAAATTAATTCGTGGAATTCCGGTGAAACGGGCGGGTGGCCCACCCGCCCACCCTTCCTCACTCCTTACTGTGTCCCATTCTGGAACGTGGGGTGCCCCGTCCTTGCGTTCTTTGCAAGGGCGGGTACCACTTCTGCTTGTAGCATGGGTTTCTCATGCCAACCGGACTCCACCGCCTACGGGGCTCATCACCTGCACTTTATAACTTGTTCCTGTTATCGACGCCAGCCAAATCTGTGCACCGCCCGCGCCCGTGACCGTTTCCTGCGCATTCTCAAAGAGACGCGCCGGCGTTACCGTTTCGTAGTTGTGGGATACGTTGTCATGCCCGAACACTTTCACTTACTCATCAGCGAACCGGAGGTCGGAACTCCGTCCACCGTGATGCAAGTGCTCAAACAGCGCACCGCCCGCGCTCTTCTGCCTAAGCGAAAACGCGTTGATCGCCGTCAGACACTGCTGTTCGGAGAAACTACCCGCGCGGGGTTCTGGCAGGCCCGCTTCTATGTCTTCAACGTGTGGACCACAAAGAAGCGTCCAGAAAAGCTGCGGTATATGCACCGCAATCCGGTGAAGCGCGGACTGGTGAGCTCACCAGCGACAGCTTGGTCTTGGGGCTACAACATGAGACTTACCGTGAACTCGATTGACGAACGCCACGCCAGAGCTATCGTCGGAATCTCTCGTTCAGGGGGAAAGGCGGTATCCTGGGGCTCTGGTAAGAAGGAAGTGCACAAGATTCTGGCAGGGATCGATGCTGAGCTTGCGAGTCGAAAAGCGGGTCTGCGGTAGCATCGTCAATGAGTGATATGGGGATTTATCACCAATTGACCGAAATAGCAGATTCAGTCCGACGTGTGGTCTGCTGAGTGCCTTCTGCGAATCCACGATTCTCCGACTCTAGCGCGCTCGGCGCACCAGCCTAAAGGCAGATCAGCCAATTCCGCGAGACTGGGATCGGCGTCGATCGGGTGGTGAAAGCAGGAGATTACGGGACCGCCTCCATCGGACATACTGTCGCCCAAAAACTGCCATGAGCCGTCTTCAGCGTCATGAGAAACGTACGTTACTGACTCAGTTCCCTTGTGGACCGTTTCGGAGAGGAAGACTCTTGTGTGCGGATCATCTGAAAACTTCCAGTTGAACAGGCTACTTTTTGGATCAGCTGAAGCCCAAAAATCATTCTCGACTCTTGTCATGGTGGCATCAGGTTGCATAAGAGGCTGCTCAAAGGATTTGTCAAAACCTTCGTCCTCCGGGAAGCGATTCTGCAAATCGGGATAAACAGCCTGAATTACAGGAAAGCCGTCGCCATCGTAATACCAGAGCGCCCAACCCATGAGGTGCTCGACCCACTTCGGGTCAACAGGACGGAATTCACAGTCCACCCGTCCGATTACATCGCGGTGTCGGCCTTGAGTGAGATCAACCCCTGCTCGTAGCAGCTTCGCGGCTTCGTTCAACGCAGAGTGCGCGGTTTCTGGTAACAGTCCGACCGTAATAATTTCGGGTCTGCCACTGGTGTCAAAAACCCCGACTGTGTACGCCCAGCCGAAGCCGTAATTCGTCCGCTTCACGTTGACAACTGAACAACCAAATTCCTCGACGTGGCTGATCGTGCGCTCGTCTTCTTCAGACAATGCACTACTCCTGAACCTTCGGATTCGTGCAGTTTGGAATTTTTTTTCGCCGGGAGGCATATCAGGCAGCAGCCTATCACGCCCAGTTGGCACAATCCGGCGTTATCACTCATTGACCGTGCCAATCCCTCAATGAGTGATATGGGGATGTTACGCCAACTGAGCGTGGCTCTAGGCGTCCTCGATCGGGTCCGAATAAACCACGATTCCAGCACCGCTCTTTAGCCGCACGCTCGTAGCAGTCACGCATAATCGGGTCATCACTGTGGAAAGGCTGGACTAGCTTTTTCAGCTTCTGGATTGTTGGATCACGCCAACCCCTCGATTGCAGCAGCGAACAGATGGCGTTTTCTGCGTCCGATTCTTGCACACGCACCATAGCGAGGATCGCGTGCTTTGCTTGTGCCGGGTATTTTTGATCCGATCCGTCAGCACGCCCGGTACACAACGCGGCCCATATCGGCAACGTCTTTGAGCCAACTCCTAGGAAAGTCCGCCATTTCATCGTGGTGCAATCCTAAACCAACCGACCAAAGTTTCTCAGTTGACGAAATCAGGCGTTATCACAAGTTTGCGCTATTTGTTCGCCATTTTCACACAATCTCCGCGAGGGCAGGTGTAGCATTTTCCCCTCAGCTCCATATATCCCCTTGAACGTTTGACCCTTTTTTTCTTCGGACTGTAAGATCAAATCAGCACTCAGCATTCAGCAATCAGTCTTTGCAGGGAGGCGTAGCAACCGCACTCTGGCGGACTGAATGCTGACTGCTGAGTGCGAGTGCTTTTTCCATGCCTTCTGAAACTGAGCGCAAAGACTCGCCCCAAAGCGGTTTTAAAAAAAACGACCTGCCCAAGGCGTACGAACCCGCTGCCATCGAGGCGAAGTGGGCGAAATATTGGGTTGACGAGAGGCTGTTTCACGTCGAGGCGCCGCCGAGCCCCCGAGAATCCGTACACAGCGCGGACAAGAGTGTCCGCGCCACACAAGACCGCGCCACACAGACCAAACCCGTCTTCAGCCTGCTCTTGCCGCCTCCGAATGTGACCGGCTCGCTGCACATGGGCCACATGTTCGAGCAGACGCAAATGGACATCATGGTGCGCTGGCACCGCATGCGTGGCTTTCTCACCCTGTGGCTGCCCGGTACCGACCACGCCGGTATCGCGACGCAACTCATGGTCGAACGCCAGCTCGCCAGCCAAGGCAAAAAGCGCACGGAACTCGGCCGCGACAGATTCATCGAGCGGGTATGGGAATGGAAGCGGCACTATGGCGGGCGAATACAGGAGCAGATGAAGCGGCTGGGCGCTTCGGTCGACTGGCAGCGCGAGTACTTCACCATGGACGAGAATCTTTCGCGCGCAGTGCGTGAAGTTTTTGTCCGGCTGCATGAAGAAGGGCTGATCTACCGCGCCAAGTACATCGTGAACTGGTGCCCGCGCTGCGGGACGGCGATCTCCGATCTCGAAGTCAAGCATGAGGAAGTCGCCGGCAAACTCTGGGAGATTCGCTATCCGGTGGTCGGAACCAATGAGTTCATCACCGTCGCGACCACGCGGCCCGAGACGATGCTGGGTGACACCGCGGTGGCGGTGAATGCGCGCGACGAGCGCTATGCGCACCTCCACGGCAAGAAAGTTCTGCTCCCGCTGATGAACCGCGAGATCCCCCTCATCACCGATGAAATGGCGCAGCCCGAGTTCGGCACCGGCGCGGTGAAGGTGACGCCGGCGCACGATCCGAATGACTTTCAGGCCGGGCTCCGGCACAACCTGCCGCAGATTGACGTAATGGACGAGACCGCGCACATGAACGCGAACGCCGGACCGTATGCCGGGCTCGACCGCTACGCCGCTCGTAAGCGAGTGCTTGAAGACCTGGCTGCGGGAAATTTTCTCGTCGGCGAAAAGGAGCACACACTTGCGCTCGGCAAGTGTGACCGCTGCGGCACCGTAGTTGAGCCGCGGCTTTCCACGCAATGGTTCATCAAAATCAAGCCGATGGCGGAACGCGCGGCCAAGGCGGTTGAAACGGGCGATATCACGATTGTGCCCGACAACTACCGGACGATTTATTTGAATTGGATGGCAAACATCCACGACTGGTGCATTTCGCGGCAGTTGTGGTGGGGACATCGCATTCCGGCTTGGCATTGCTCGTGTGGCGAAATTATTGTGGCGCGCGAGGCGCCGGCGAAGTGCCCGAAATGCGCCGGATCGAAGCTTACTCAGGATACTGACGTTCTCGACACCTGGTTTTCGTCGGGGCTGCTGCCCTTCACAACTCTGGGATGGCCGGATACGACGCGCGACCTGGAGGTCTTCTATCCGAACCAGTTGATGATCACCGGCTTCGACATTTTATTTTTCTGGCTGGCGCGCATGATCATGTTTGGCTGCCACTTCATGCAGGGGCACCAGCAGGATGCGGCGGTGAAATTTGCCAGCGGCAACGGTGATGCGAAAAACGACAGCGTGCCATTTCGCCATGTCTACATTCACATGCTGGTGCGCGACGCCGACCGGCAGAAGATGTCGAAGACCAAGGGTAACGTGGTCGATCCGCTGGATGTGATCGCGCGCTTTGGGACAGATGCGACCCGGTTCACGCTCGCTGCAATGGCCGCGCCGGGAACCGATGTCGCCTTCAATGAGAGCCGGACCGAAGGCTATCGCAATTTCGCGAACAAGATTTGGAACGCGGCTAGGTTCATGTTCATGAATCTGGAGCGCCTGGGATTGTGTGGGTCGGACATTCTTGTCCGACAAGGGCCTTCGAGTCTTTCAACCGACACGGGCATACCTGGTTTCCACGCAACAACACTCGAAGACCGCTGGATTTTGTCACGCTTTAGTAATGTCGCGCGGAATGTGAACCAATCGCTCAAGGGTTATCGTTTCGACGAAGCGGCGAATTCGATTTACGATTTTTTCTGGGGCGAATTCTGCGACTGGTACATCGAATTGATCAAGCCGCGGTTATCTCCGGAGTCCATGGAGGCCAAGGCGGCATGCGCGAATCTGGTTTCTCTGTTTGAGGCTTCGCTCCGGTTGCTCCACCCCGTCATGCCATTCATCACCGAAGAAATCTGGCATGCGATGTACGAAGGCAAAGCGCCGCTGAAGTCGCTGGCACTGGCTACTTATCCGCAGACGGATGATACTCAGATTGACTTAATTGCGGAAACCGAGATGGCGATCGTCCAGGACCTGATTGTGAGCGAGAGAAATCTGCGCGCGGAACTAGGAGTCGAACCGAAGATCAAGCCGCCGGCTGAAATTTATGTTCAGGATCACAACATCCGCTCTGTGCTTGAAGAGAATTTAGCTGCGATTGAATTGCTCGGCAACACGTCCGGTACTCAGTTCGTAAGCAAGTCCTTGTCGAATATGCCTGGCGCACGCCATACGGCGCGCTTTGATGTCCGCTTAGTCTATGAAAAGAAGATCGACACTGCGGCTGAGTGTCAGCGCTTGAAAAAAGAACTGGAGAAGCTGGAGAAGGGAATTGCCAGCGGCCAACGCCAACTTGGCAACGATCAGTTTCTCGCCAAGGCGCCTGCTAATGTGGTGGAGGGATTGCGCAAGCAACAGCAGGAACTGGCAGTATTGCAGGAGAAGACACGAAGTAAGTTGAGCGAGTTAGGATGCCCATAACTGTTTGGATCCCACCCCACGAAAACCGCGTAGGGTGGAGCACCCTCATTTGAGTTAAGAATTAGAGACTTGCCCTACACGGGTTGGCCAGCGACCGACGACGGACGACCAACGACGGGTTTATGGACTTCAACAGCCGACGCATTACCGCGATACTCGAAAACGCGCTGCTCGAAGACCGCGCCACGCGCGATGCGACCAGCTATGCCTGCATCGATCCCAACCAGCGCGCGGCCGGCACGATCATCGCCAAGCAGGACTGCGTGCTTTCGGGGCTCGGCGCGGTGGCCCGCATTTTCGATGTCTATGCCATGCTCGATGGCGCAGTTGTGTCGCACTGCGAGGTCACCAGCCATCCCGAAATCTTTGACGGCGTGCGGCTGCGCAAAGGTCAGACGGTCGCCGTCATTCGTCACAACGCGCGCGTGCTTCTTTCCTGCGAACGGGTGATCTTGAATCTGTTGCAGCGGCTGGGCGGAATCGCGACGCTGACGCGGCAATTTGTCGAAGCTGTTGCCGGCACCAAGGCAAAAATTCTCGATACCCGGAAGACTGCGCCCGGCTTGCGCGCGCTGGATAAGTACGCGGTGAGGTGCGGTGGCGGGCAAAACCATCGTCTCGACCTTTCCGATGGGATTCTGATCAAGAACAACCATATCGCGCTTGCCGGCGGCATCAAGCCGGCACTCGAGCGGGCCCATCGCAACCGGCGCGGCACTCAGATTATCGAAGTCGAAGTCCGGAATCTGGAGGAACTCGAAGACGCGCTGAGTAATGGAGCCGAAGCCATTCTGCTCGACAACATGACGGTCGAAATGACGCGTGCCGCGGTCGAGCGCTGCTCGAAGGCAGAGCGGCGAATTCCGCTGGAAAGCTCTGGAGGCATCAACCTGGACAATGTTCGCTCCTACGCGGAGAGCGGCGTGAATTTCATCTCGGTGGGATCGCTCACGCACTCGGCATCGGCCGTCGATATGAGCCTGCGCATCGTGCCCGCGTAAGGATATTGTCCACGCGAGATTCCTCGCCCCGCTGGCGAAAACGCGGGGTTTCGGAAGGACCTCTCCTGCTTGTGAAGTTCAAACTGAGCCACTACCGCCTTGTGTTATCAGTTGACCTTACCCCATAATTTCTGCCATCAAAACCATCGCTCGAAAGCGCGCCCATTCCTCCGCGTCAGCTGCAGCTGGCACTTCGCCGCAAACTGACGCGCGGCTTGGCCGGATCATTCGTGTTCTGACGAATTATCCGACAGTCGTCATCAGCGGTACCAAACTCGCGCAGGAAATTGGCGCGACGCGGTCTGAAGTGTGGCGGCTGGTGCAGCAATTACGCGAGCTGGGCGTGGAGATCGCTGGACATCCTTCGAGCGGCTATCAGCTAACCGCGGTGCCTGATCTGCTGCTGCCGGAGTTGCTGCAACCGCTTGTGCGCGGAACAATCTTCGCCGAGCACATCCATCACTACTATCGCGCGGGTTCGACGAATACGTTAGCGGTCGAAGCCGCGAGTGCCGGCGCTTCCGAGGGGAGCGTGTTTCTGGCAGAGCAACAGACTGCTGGACGCGGCCGTGGAATCCACCAATGGCACTCGGCGGAGTCGACGGGCATTTATTGCTCGGTGATTTTGCGGCCGCAGTTACCGCCTTCGGAGGTTTTGGCTTTGTCCCTTGCCGCGGGACTCGCGGTGCACGCGGCGGTTCGCGAGATTGATGCCGGCGCGCAATGCGATTTGAAATGGCCGAACGATCTCCTCATCGGTGGCAAAAAATTCTGCGGAATTCTGACGGAGATGAATGCCGAAGCTACCCGGGTCCGGCACATCGTGGTTGGAATCGGAATCAATGTGAATCATGCCGAGTTTCCAGATGACTTGCAGCAAACCGCCACTTCATTGCGAATTGCTACCGGGAGGCAGTGGTCGCGGGTTGATCTTTGCGCTGCACTCTTGAGATCGCTGGACCGCGAGTACAAAAATTTAATTTCCAGCCCGGAGGCCCACGCCGACATCTTGCGCCGCTTTGAAGAGCATTCTTCGATGCTTGTGGGGAAGCAGGTGCATGTTGAAGAGAATGGCGGCTTTGATGGCACCACCGAAGGGCTTGATCCACGCGGGTTTCTGCGCGTGCGAACGCCTGAAGGATTGCGCATTGTTTACAGCGGCACGGTGAGGTTAAAGTAAGGCAGTGGTGAGTAGGTCGCGATTCGTGGTCGTGGTTGTGGTTCGGGACTAGTGGCCAGTGATCAGTGGCTAGTGGTCAGTGGCTAGCGACCGGTGGTTCGAATATCCGTTTGCTGCCGAACTTCATTTACTCTGTTTAGGGTGATATCGAGCTACTGATCTCGAACCACGAACGACGAACCACGATCCACGAATCACGGACCACGGTTCACTGACAACTAACCACTAATCACTAGCCACTGTTCTTATGCTTCTCGTCCTCGATGTCGGCAATACCAATACCGTGCTCGGAGTTTTTGCGAAATCGCTCGCGGACTCCGGTGCTCCTCCGCGTTACGACAAGCTGCTTGCCAATTGGCGTGTAACCACGCGCGCTGCGCAGACCATCGACGAATACGGCGTGCTCTTCCGAAATTTATTTTCGATGGGAGGTCTCGAACCGAAAGATATTGGCGGCATCGTGATCTCTTCCGTTGTGCCGCCGCTCGATTCCACCTTGCGTCGCGTCTGCGAGCGCTACTTCGACCGCAAGCCGCTATTCATCGAGCCGGGGGTCAAGACCGGCATGCCCGTTCTTTACGACAACCCGGCGGAAGTGGGCGCGGACCGCATCGTGAATTCGGTCGCGGCATTTGAAAAATATGGCGGGCCTTGCGTCATTGTGGATTTTGGCACAGCGACCACGTTCGATTGCGTTACCGCGAAAGGCGAATACCAGGGCGGAGTGATCTCTCCGGGTATAGGAATTTCCGCCGACGCGTTGTTCAATCGCGCAGCCAAACTGCAACGGGTCGATATCCGTAAACCTCAGCGAATCATTGGCAGCACAACAGTGGGCAGCTTGCAGTCCGGTCTTTATTACGGATATCTCGGCCTGGTGGATGGAATTCTGGAGCGGCTGCTTGGCGAACTCGGAAAATCGACGCACGTCATTGCCACCGGCGGCCTCGCTCCGCTGATCGGATCGGGATCGAAGTACATCCAGAATGTCGATGAATTTTTGACACTCGAGGGTCTCCGGATTTTGTGGGAAAGAAACGCCGCAGCAGGTCCTGACGAAAGCCGGGCGGCGAAGGCCCGCGCCGGAACATCGCACAGATTCAAATAAGAGAGCTGAGCAGCGCGGTGGGCCGTTTGAGAGTCAAATTAGGGGAAGCTGGTTTGCTTCCCCTGTTGCGACCTCACAGAGAATTGAGAATTTGGGTCAGGAGCGCACCAACCTCTGACAACGGCGCTGGGGTTTGATTGAGCAAGTTAGCAACGGCGCACAGCAGGTTGCCGAGTAGATTTCCTGCTCCGGGGACGGCGGTGATATCCAACACGATCTGATTCGTGGTCACGGTCAATCCCAAAAGATTCAAGTGTATCGGGCCAAGTACCAAGTGAAGGATAGGGCAGCTATTGCTGCTGGCCTGCGTGCTGGCCGCCAGAGGTTGGTTCGTAAATACCCCGACTGCAGTACCCGTCGCTGTATTTACCGTGGCTAAACCGGTGGCGACTAGTTTTCCACCTACGACTCCAACATTGGTTATCTTGATGGCGGTCAGCGTTCCTGGCCCCATGCTGCCTAGGTTCAGCGATTGTGAGGTAACGGGAACAAAACCCTGCGCGTTCGCAGCGGGAACTGCGGCCAGCGCGAAGGCGCAGATTAGAAATGACAGAGTCAAGCTGAGCGTTCTCATTTTTTTCTCCTTCGAGTGATTTGTCGGGCGGATATTTGCTCAGCAGGCAAGCTAAAGGACAGCCGCTTAGAATCGGGCAGAGTTCGAGGGGTGGTCTGGGAATCGAGAGCTCATTTAAGGAACGATGTGCCAAGTTTTGAGTAATGTCCGCAACCGAACAAACGCTTGGGAGAGCAAGAGGGCGGTGAGTTCGATGTATGCCAGGCCCTATGCAGAGCAGCCCGCAATACCAGTGCAGTAAAATTCGCTAAAAAAGTTCGTCAGAGCCTCTTGGAAAATTACTTCAACTACTTCACCGAAATCGAGGAGCAGTTTCAGCGGCGCCGTGGGACCATTCTCATGCTCTCGACGCTCGACTGGGCGCTGATCGAGACCTGGAAAGACGCGGGCATTCCGCTTGAGGCAGTGCTGCGGGGCATCGATTCGACATTCGAAAAGTACCACGCGAAGCCATCGAAGAGCCGGAAGGTCAACAGCCTGGCCTATTGCGCTCAGGAGGTGCTGGCCGCAGCGGAAGACATGAAGGAAGCTGCCGTCGGCGCGGCCAAGGAAAAAGACCCACGCGCCAACAAAGGATTTGAGACTACCGAGATCTTGTTATTTCTCAGACGCAGTGCCGGCGAACTCGAATCGGCAAGGCTCCCACTAAAACCTGGCATCGATCCGGGAGCCGTTGCCCGAGACATTTCTGCTTCACTGAAAAGCATGGCCGACGAATTGAAATCGGAAGACCAGCCCCGCCTGGAAGACTTGGAGCGAAAGCTCACCGTCTTCGAAGAGAAACTTTTTGCGGTTCTGCTTGCGGCAATTTCAGATGAAGAGGTCGTTACCGCGCGCACACAGGCAGACCGCGAGCTCGCTCCTTATCGCAGCAAAATGCCGGCCCCCCAGATCGAGCAACTGCGGAAGCAATTTATCCACAAAAAGCTGCTCGAAAAATATGGTCTGCCGCGCCTGAGCCTCTTTTATATGTAGGACGCCTCTACGGGTCGATGATCACGCCCGGGGCCGAGCCTCCGATGGCGAGTTGGCCATTCACATAGGCTTCGTAAAGGACCAGGCCGGGTTCGGCGTTTTGCCTGATGGTTGCTTGTCCTGTGTTTCCCCGCACAACCACATTTTCGAAGACTTCTGGCAGGTCCAGTTCGAGTTTCTTACAGGTCCCCACCGCCTGCCAGGTGATGGTCTGACCAGGAGAAACCGGCTTTCTAGGCTCGGCGACGATCCAGTCTCCGGCGGCAGGGTGGCCGTTCGAGGCCGGCGTGCCCCGCGGCTCGAAGTAGATGAACACCTTTTCTTCGCGGAATATTCTTGCTTGTGCGTTGGCTGGCATTACTTTCTCCTCTATCGATTGCCGCTTGCGGCGGAAGTTTGCGCAACCAACTGCTGGTAGCGCGGATTCTGATGTAACGGTTCAAACGTGGGATCGCGCCGGATGTCCGCGACAGAGTATCCCATGTGCACGGCCAATTCCAGTTTTTTGAGCGCAGCAGTCTGATCGCCGCCCTGCTGATAAATTTCCGCCGCGCGAAACTGGGTTTCCGGATCGGCTTTCGAATGTGCCGTCGCGCTGCCGATCAACGCCAGCGCTTCCTTCTGTTTTCCAAGCATGGAATTGCAGAGCGCGAGTTCGGTCAGCAGGTTGGTGTCTTGTGGGCTGATCTTGAGCTGCGATGCGAGCAAATCCGCCGCCTTCTGGTAAGCAGCCGCAGCCTTGGGCCGTTCGCCCTGTGCCCAGTAATAGGCGTCGCCAAGATTTCGCCAGACGCGGGCATCGCGATCGTTCATCTGCGTCGCTTTTTCGAACATGTCAGCCGATTCGGTATATCGTCCTTCGCTAAAAAGCAACGTCCCCAGGTTCGCATAGGCGCGATAGTTGGGCGCGATGCTTAACGATTTTCGCAGAACTTCCTCGGCCTGCTGCGTCTTGCCCTCGAGCACATAGATTCCACCAAGGTTCGTGTACCCGCGAACATTCTCCGGCGCGAGATCGACTACCCGGCGAAACTGGGCGGCTGCATCCTCGTAGCGTCCTTTCTTTGCATAGAAGGCACCGAGTGCGGAATACCCGCCCCAGTAATCTTTTCGCTCATCGATTGCCCGTTTGTAGGCGGCCTCGGCTTCGCTGTCATCACCCAAAGCTTCGTAAGAAGTAGCGAGACCGCGGTAGGCGGCATCACTGGTTTCGTCGAGAGCGAGTGCGCGGCGAAATTCGTTGACCGAATCCTGATATTTGCTTTGACCCTGGTAGATCAAACCGAGCGTGGTGTGCGCCGAGGCCAATTTGTCATTGAGGGCAGCGGCGCGGCCGGCAGCATCGAGCGCCTTCGGCACCCAGCTCTCATCTTTTGTTTCCTGGAACAAGCGCCAGGAGGCTTCCGCGCTCCCCGCCAGGGCTGGCGCGAATTGCGGATCGCGATCGAGCGCTGACTGGAACACCGCCAGCGCGGCTTCCAGACTGCTGACATTTTGATATTCCTGAAGATAGCCAACGCCGCGCACATAATACTGATACGCGTCCGGCTTGCCGCCGGAGTCAGTGACATTCGCGTTTTCTCCTTTGGGCCGCAGTTCACCGGCGACCATGGTGAGCAAACTGTCGGAAACACGGCGTTCGACCGAGAAAACGTCGCTGACATTGGCCTTTACGAACTCTGCATTCACATTCCGGCGGCTGCGAGCGTCCACCAGGCTGTACATCACCTGATTCCCGGCAAAATCCCAGCTTCCCTCGACGATCAGGCTGACTCCAAGTTTCTGGCGAGCGTCGTTGATCGAAGTGACCCCCTGGGTACGCACCTCGCTTGCAGGAACGACCTGCACGCCATACTGCTTACTGATTTGTGTGAGCCGCGTGGTGAGCAGATCGGTCAATCCTCGGCAAAGCACTTGATTATCGCGGGCGCCGCCCACTGCCTCGAATGGCAACACAGCAACCACTCGCGGCTGATCATTCAGTGCGTGGCGGGCCTCGATCGCCCGGCGGATGACGGACCCGATAAGAACACCCACAACCAAGACGATGGGAATTATCGACCACAAGGCTTTGTAAGAACGCTTCACCGGCAGTGGCTCAAATTCAAACCTGCGCGTCGAGACCAGGCGCTGTAAATCGACCTTCAACTCGCGCGCGCTCTGGTAACGCAAGGCGGGATCCTTATCCATGGCCTTGCGGATAATATTTTCGAGATCTACCGAGATCGCAGAATTCAGTGAACGCACCGGCACCGGTTCGCGTTCGAGAATTGCCCGCAGCAGTGTGGGGACCGATTCCTGCGGATACGGACGATGGCCGGTGGCCATTTCATACAGCACCACGCCGCAGGAATAAATGTCAGTGCGCGCATCCAGGGTTTCGGATTGCGACAGGTGCTCGGGAGCCACGTAGGGCAAGGTTCCCCCAACGGCCAAGCGGTCGGAAGTGGTAACGCTCAGGCCATCTGGGCCAAGCAGCCGCGCCAGGCCAAAATCGAGCATCTTCAATTGGCCACTGTCGCTGATGAGGATATTTGCAGGTTTCAGGTCGCGATGCAGCACGCCCTGTTTGTGGGCTTCTTCCAAAGCCGACGCCAACTGGATCGCATAGCCAATCAGCTCAGATTGTTCCATTGGCCCCTGCGCCAGTTTGCTCGCCAGAGTCACGCCATGGATGTACTCCATGACCAGGAAATCGGTGCCAGCGTCGCTTTCGAAGCTGTAGAGCGTTTCAATGTTGGCGTGGTTCAGCCGGGCAAGAGTCAGCGCCTCCTGGCGGAAGCGCTTGCGGGCAGATTCGTCGTGAGTAACGATACCGGGAAGCAGCTTGAGGGCGACATCACGCTCCAGGTGGGTGTCGTGCGCGCGGTACACAACTCCCATTCCACCCTGCCCGACACGTTCGAGCAGACGGTAATGACCGAGTACCTCACCCGATGCAGGTTTCACTGGCATTTTTCCGTCTCAGGTCAAAAAAGGAGTGCTGGGACTGGCCGCGGGACACAGCCTAAGCTGCTTGGAGAATTGTTATCTCTGGGGCAGCTAAAAGCAAGGGCAAATGTATACGGCAGGCGCGAAAATTGGGCTTTTACATTTTGCCGTGAAACACATAGAAGAGCTCGATCAGCAGGATCAGGACCACGGCCGACTCCAGCCAGAACGTTCTCGACTGGTGAAATTCGTCGATCAGGAAACGGTATAGCTCCTCGGCAGTACGGAGTTTTTCCTGCGCCAGGCTCTTATAGTCCGGTACCCCCACTTTGCTCGCAGCCAGCCGATAGAGCCGGGCGGAAAACATGTCGCTGAGAAACTTGATGGCGTTGTCGGCCCGCTCAGTGAGTTCAGTCACGTCGAGCAGGACCGTCTGCAACCGGGAGGCTTCACGCGGCAGCCGCCACCGGCCGATGAAATTTGTATTTTTGCCCAGCGAGTCGTACACGCGCGCCAGCTCTCGGGTCAGCAGATCGTCATAGTGCCGGAATTCGAGAAGCTGCGAATTCGCGTACTCCAGCAACTGCATGGTGGTTTCCGATCCCGCAAGCGAATCGTAAACGAAGGCCGCGTTCCAGCCGAGGACAGCAAGATCGTTAGGGTAGTAAGACATCGCGGATTGCAGGACTTCGGTGCGTTCATCTTCAGACAGCACGGCATTTTCGCCGCGCACGATTTGCGCGATCTGTGGGCCGCATGCGCTCAGCAATTGCGAGCCGGTCGGATTGCCGTCGATGTCACGCATGAAAAAAATGAAATAGTCTTCGCTGAGCCATTTTTCGTAAGGCTTGACCAGCGCAGGGCGCGTGCGTGCGACCCGTTCTTTTGCTATCTCTTCAGCGCGGGTAGGCAGGTCGGTGCCGGAAATCCATTTTGATGAAAGCGCGATCAGGTCGGGCCAATCCCCCACGAACGGGAACTCGAACAATACGCTTAACACGCCGTAGTCGTAGTACTTTACCCGCACTTGGGTTTGTGAATTTCCTTGAGACTGAAGATTTTCGACCACAGGCGGCCGTTCAAAGAACAATTGCTCTGCAGCGGCGTGCTTCAGGCCTTCACCCAGGCGGCGGGCGCCAAGGATTGTGCGCAGTTCGTCGAGTTTGACCTCTTCGCACACGTCGAAGAGAAACAACCCGACGGCTGATCCACGCAACGCCGGATTGGAACCGGGATTCATGAGTGCATTAGTCTATCGCGAGGAAGAAATCCATGGTCCGTAGCTCGTGACTGGCAATACTGGACAGGACTTCTTTGTAAGCGCCCTAGTAGCCTATTCTCGATCGCAGAAATCAAGACGAGGAAGCATAGGAGCCTTACTAGTCACGAATCACGGCTCACGAGCCACGACCTATGCAACTCACCATCCAAAAACTGATTTACGGCGGCGATGGATTGGCGCGGCTTCCTGCCGACGTCGCCGGCCCTGGCAAGACTGCGTTCGTTCCATTCTCGATTGGCGGTGAGCAGGTCGAGGCCAGCATTTTGGAGGAGAAGCCCGGATTCGTACGAGCAAAAATCGGCGAAATTCTGAAGCCGTCTGCGAATCGGGTCGCCCCATCCTGTCCTTACTTTTCGCGGTGCGGGGGCTGCCAATATCAGCACATCAATTACGCTCACCAACTGAAAGTGAAATCAGAAATTCTGCTGGAGACTCTCAGGCGCACCGGAAAAATTGAGCTCGCCTGCGAATTGAACGTGCATCCCTCGCCGGAATGGAACTATCGCAATCGGACGCGGCTGAAGGTGCAGTCCGGTCCGGAGTTCGCGCTTGGCTATTACAAGTTCCGGAGCCATGAATTGTTGCCGATTGAGCAATGCCCGATTAGTTCGCCTTTGATCAATCAGACGATTCACGCAATGTGGACCGCCGGTCAGAAAGCACAGATTCCTGCCGAGATACGCGAAATTGAGTTGTTCGCCAATGATGCCGACACAAACCTTTTAGTCGAAGCTTACTGCGAACCACGAACTCCGCGTGCAAACGCGGAAGCAATAGCGCGAAAGCTACAAGAGACAATTCCAGCGGTTGTGGGTGTAGTTGTTTTCGAAGCGGCAGCTGCGAGCCTGATCACGGAACCAAAACAGCTCGCGCAGGCGGGCGAAATTCACATTACCTATCGGACCCAACAGGCTTCCTATCAGGTCAGCGCCGGCGCCTTTTTTCAGGCAAATCGCTTTTTAATTGATGAGCTTGTGAGCATCGTCACGGGAGCAGCAGGCGGTAAGCTTGCGCTCGATCTCTACGCCGGAGCCGGGCTTTTTACTGCCATCCTGACCAAAAGTTTTGCACAGGTAATCGCTGTTGAGTCGTCACAGACATCCTGCTCAGACTTGCGGCACAATTCCGCGCGGGAGGTAAAGGCAGCCCTGGCAACGGCCGAGCAGTACCTGGGACAAGTCTCGGCACTTCGCCCCGATCTGGTCGTAGCCGATCCCCCACGCGGCGGGCTGGGTGAAAAAGTCGTTCGCAGTTTGGCCCGTCTGGTTGCGCCTCGACTCACTTATGTGTCGTGCGATCCAGCCACGCTGGCCCGCGACCTGCGCTTGCTGATTGGCCTGGGTTACCGGATCGACGAAGCCCACCTCATCGATCTGTTTCCTCAGACTTATCACATTGAAAGCGTCTTTCACCTGGCCCGCTAAAATCTGCCGTTAACACGTGGCGATTGCAAAAATTGCCGCTCCACAGATCGAGCGGCCGTTTACCGCGGAGCTCGACCGGCAAGTTCGCTCAAATCCCATGCCCAGGTCGCAGGCTTCCGCGCGACAGCCTTTGTTCTGGATTGCTTTCTCATTTGCCGCGGGAATTCTCGCCGGCAAATACGTGTGGCGGCCCACAAGCTGGTGGATTGTTGCGGCAGTTGTGTTCCTGTCATCAGCGCTCTACTTCTTCAAACGAAGAATCGTGATTTGCCGAGTACTCGCATTCGCAGCATTCTTTGTTGCCGGTGCTCTCTCGATTCAACTTCGCAACCAACGTTCAACCGCAGAGACTCCGGCGTGGTTCGGGGACGAGGAATCACTGATCGTCGCGCGCGTGATCTCCGAGGGAAATATTGAATCCGAAAGCGTCTCTTCGTTCCGGCAACGTATCGATGTCGAGACGGAGCGCATTGAAGCAGGCCAGGACTCGCGCAACGTTGTGGCCGGAGTTCGTCTTTCCATCTACCAGACCGAACGGGCAGGCGCGTCAACTGCAGCCCAGGTGATGCCTCTCTTTCACTATGGCCGACGCCTGCGTTTTCCCGCAACGCTGGTTTTGCCCCGCAATTTTCGCAATCCCGGGGCCTTCGACTACGCCGGATATCTGCGCGACAACGGCATCGTCGCGACTGCTTCGACCAAATACGAAAGAATCGAGATCCTTCCAGGCTTTTCCGGCAGCCGATTCGAACTCTGGCGCGCTCGCGTTCATCGCAGCATCATCGGGAGAATTCATGCTATCTGGCCGGAACGAATTGCGGACTTGATGGACGCGATTGTTCTCGGCGAAGAGACCTTTATTGAACGTTCAACCCGGGTTGATTTTCAGCGATCGGGAACTTACCACGTGCTGGTGGTTTCCGGAATGAACGTTAGCATTCTGGCCATGTTTGCTTTGTGGGCCCTGCGCCGAATGGGATTGAGCAACGCCGCAGCAAGCATCAGCGCGATTGTTTTGATTCTCGCCTATGCTGTGCTCACGAAAGAGGGCCCTCCGGTGTGGCGAGCGGCACTGATGTTCGCAGTTTATTTGTGTACGCGCCTTCTCTATCGCGACCGCGCCATGCTGAACGCGCTCGGCGCCGCGGCATTGGTCCTTCTTATCGCCGACCCTCGAGTTATTTTCGGAGCCAGCTTCCAGATGACATTCCTGTGCGTGGCTCTGGTTGCGGGAATCGGAGTTCCCGTTCTGGAGAACACGATTCATCCGTACTCGCAGGGAATACGAAATCTCGATGCGATTGCTTATGACCGCTCGCTGCCTCCGGCAATTGCTCAGTTTCGGCTCGACTTGCGGATGCTGCTGAATCGGCTCGCATTGATTTTTCCCGGACGCGTTGCCCGCAGAGCAGCTCTGGTCTCGCTTCGAATCGTGCTGGGTTCGGTTGAGTTCATAACCATGTCGGCTGTTCTGCAGATCGGACTCGCATTGCCAATGGCCTACTACTTTCATCGCGCTACTTCGGTCGCCATGCCGGCAAATCTGCTGGTAATTCCTTTCCTCGAACTGCTGATGCCGGCTGCGCTGCTGTCCATCGCTCTTAGCTATTTGTGGATGGAATTGGCAAAGATCCCAGCTCTTGTCGCCGGCTTCGCCCTGGAGGGAATCGCCGGGACGGTGAAATGGCTGGGTGGAATGCGACTGGCGGATATTCGCGTTCCTGGCCCGAGTACGATGGCGATCGGATTTTGTATAGCGGGAATTCTTTTGTGCATGATTTTTGTGCGCAGCAAGCGGCTCGCGGTCGGCGGCCTCGCTCTCCTGGCGGCAGGCGCGTGCTGGATCTGGTTGGTCCCGCCGCCGGAAATAACTCACAAAAGCCTTTTGGAGGTGACTGCGATCGATGTCGGGCAGGGCGACTCGATCTTGTTGGTCACTCCGGATGGGCACAAGTTGCTGGTCGATGCCGGCGGGCTTCCGTTCTGGGAGCACTCCCAACTAGACATTGGCGAAGATGTGGTCTCGCCGTACCTCTGGTCCCGTGGGATTTCGCGGCTGGATGCGGTTGCGCTGACACATGCACACTTTGATCACATGGGCGGCATGTTTGCGGTGATTGCGAACTTTCATCCGCGTGAGTTGTGGCTACCCCAGGGCATTCCGGACGACGACATTGCGAAGTTACTGGGAGAGGCCCGCGAATTTGGATTGACCATTAACTATCAAGAAGCGGCCGACAATTTTTCTTATGGTGGCGCGACCATTCATATTCTCGCGCCGGACAATCGTACGCAACGCGGCCTTGAGCGGAAGGATTCCAGGCGCAATGATGAATCGCTCGTGATGAAGGTGGGCTTCGGCAATACGTCAGCCCTGCTTGAAGGCGATGCGGAGAAGCAGGAAGAAAAATATATTGCCAACGAGGATTCTGCGGCCAATGTGCTGAAGGTTGCTCACCATGGTAGCGCGAGTTCAACCGGGGAAGGCCTGCTCGCCGCGGTTCGGCCGACGTTTGCCGTAATTTCAGTGGGAGCGCGGAATGTTTATCATCATCCTCGCGCAGAGGTCTTAAATCGTCTGCAGCATGCGCGTGTAATGACCTATCGCACAGACGCGGAAGGAGCCACTACTTTCTTGCTTGATGGAGCCAGAGTAATTCCGCTGGTTACAAGTCTTCGCTGATCTCAGGCCCGGTGGCGTTTTCCTCGTCAAGCTCTTCTGCGGAAGGCCGCCGGTATGCAGCAATGATTTCACGCGCGCGTTCTGCATCTTCTTCGCGCACCATAATCACTGTTCCGCCGACGGGAATCACGTCCTGGGGAATATCGAGAGCGGTGATCTCGCAGTCGATACCCTCCGACTCCAGCAGTCCGCTTACCACCATCGCTTCCGACTCTTGTTCTGTGTCGAACACGCGTACCAGCTTCTCGTTTGGATTGGGCACAGGATTGGCCGCCATGCGAATTCCTCCGACGCGATTATAGATGCTTAATTTGTTAGTGGCGCTCAAGCCAGGACGTTAGCTTCCCGAACCTTAATGGTGACCGAAGTGTGTTGATTCTCGACAGCGTTCCCGACCACAATAGCGCAACGTCGGTTTCCGGCGGGACATCTAATAGTAATGCGGGTGCACGCTTCCCGCTCGCAAGTCGTCGGCAACCAAGGAAAGCAGGGCCCTTTGGAAGACGCGCATTTAAGCGAAGCTCAGAAGATTCGCCGCTTGCAGGTGATCGTGAACATGGTGATGTCGGTCATTAGCCAGGACCCGAACCTTACCATTGAAGAAGCCTCCGAACTCTGCGCTGGCACCAAGCGCGCCGCCCTCGCCATGTTCCCCGACAAAGAACTTGCCTACGACATCCTTTACAAGCCGAGACTGCAAAGACTGATGAACGAGCGCTTCCGGCTGCAGTAGACGAGCGCCAAAGCCTACATAGTTGCGAACTCGGGAATTAGAGAGCTCAAGCTCTTCCGTGTGGACATTAAGAAGTTCTTCGCGAGTTCGAAACAGACCGACCGTTCGGGAACTTCGATTCGCGTCCGCGCGGGATATTCATCGTAGGTACGGCCGTTAAGCTTGCGCCCGTTTTTTGCTTTCCTAACCCCGCCCCACTGCTTAAAGAAGAAAGGAACGCCAGCAGCTTTGCACTGCTCGCGGATTGAGACGACCCATTCTTTCTTGAGCGGGCGCGCACCGGGGCCGCTCTCGCCGCCGACAATCACCCAACTAATTCCGCTTAAATCGAACTCGCCCAGATCTTCGAGAAGAGGTTCGATAGAAAGGAACCGGACGGCCGCTGGAGTATTCCTCAGATATTCAATTCGCGGCAGTCCATACTTTCGATCTTCAACGCTGACTCCCCACCAGATGTGGTGCTGCACGGCAGCGAAGCGAAGCTGATCGTTTAAAAGCTCATGCAGTCGGTCGGCCCTTTTCGTGAGCACTTGGTAGGTGTGCCAATTCGCGCTCACCATTACCTGCGCGACAGCTTCAGCGTAAGCGTCGGAGACGCCGGGCTGAAAGAGGTCGCTCATTGAATTGACGAATACCAGTTTCGGCGACCGCCAACTGAACGGCTCCGTTAATTTTTCTGGCACAAGTCGCAGGTCAAAACCCTGCTCATAAGGATGGCCCTTAACTCCGCGAAAGCGCTCTGCAAAGGTTTGCGCGTAGCAATGCTTGCAACCGGGCGAAACTTTCGTGCACCCACGGACGGGGTTCCAGGTTGCGTCAGTCCATTCGATTTGGGAATTTAAGGACATTTCAATCCCAAAATGCCTTTTGATCAGTGCTGTATTTCAGTACTTCATCCCAATAGTTGTAAGCTCGCTCATTCCGCGAGAACAGGGCAAGCCGATAGAGAGCAAGATTCTTTTCGTAGGACCTAACTTCCTTCATCTTGTAATACGGTGGCGGAATATACTCGAGCGTCGCCATGCTTTTTGTAAACTCATCAGCCAAGAATCTTGTGAATTTGACGGCGTCCCACTGTGCGGCTTTCCACTTCGTACGCCAGTCGTTTGAGCCAAGGAATTTGTCAATCTTGTCAGAATCTTCCCTGAGGTAATACTCGTAGTTGCGATTCGCATCCATTCCAAGAGCAAGCAGAACTAAAAAATCGATAAAGCGAGCATTT
The DNA here is from genome assembly GCA_035651555.1 of Terriglobales bacterium. Classification (GTDB taxonomy): domain Bacteria; phylum Acidobacteriota; class Terriglobia; order Terriglobales; family Acidobacteriaceae; genus Gp1-AA145. The sequence continues at coordinate 91,655 of DASRFL010000016.1, read as the reverse complement.
GCAAGGGCACGAATTGTTGCAAACTCTAAGCTGATATCAAACGGATCAGCAAAACAAAGCGAGAGAACAGTGCTCTGCGTTGACCCTTTTGGAATTGCAGCCAGAACCTCATCTACAGAGTGGTTGCAGTTTCCACGAACATACGCGATTTCCACACCAGGTGCGATTCGCTCCGCTCGTGTCTTTAACGCGTCGAGATTCTCTCGGCTCTCGTCGCAGAAAACGTATTTGTCGAATCTATCCTTCAATTGCAAAGCATGGAGAGGTGAACCCAGGATTAACTTCGAAGTACCCCGAATTCGACTGTATCCCGCTCCTGCGTACAATTCGATATAGACCCTTTTCGACCATTTATTCTTCATCCCTGACGAGAAGAGAGTGGAATATAAAGAGACGAGGCGGTGTTTGTCTTCCGCCCAAGCACCTACTTCGGGGATCGTCAGACCGTCATTTTCGATTGAGTATTCTCCGTCCATAGGAACGGCGGCTTTGCTTTTTATTCGCTAACATCCATCCCAAATTTTGTCACCTCTTTCAGAGCTTCGCAATACCTTTTTGCTCACAGCGGTATATTCCCATGTTTCTTGGGCGGGTTTTTGTCGCGCTTGGTTTCGAGCATTTCGAGCGCCTGGATCAGCTTCCGGCGCGTGTCGCGCGGCTGTATCACGGCGTCGACATATCCGCGTTCGGCAGCCACATATGGGTTGGCAAAGCGATCGCGAAATTCTTCGATCTTTTCTTTTCGCATCTGTTCCCGGCTCGCCGCGCGTTCCAGTTCGCGTTTGTAAACGATATCGACCGCGCCTTCCGGGCCCATGACCGCGATCTCCGCCGTTGGCCAGGCGTAGTTCACATCTGTCCGGATGTGCTTTGATGCCATCACGCAATAAGCGCCGCCGTAAGCCTTTCGCGTGATCACCGTAAGCTTTGGCACCGTGGCTTCCGCAAAGGCAAAGAGCAGCTTCGCGCCATGGCGGATGATGCCGCCGTACTCCTGCTGAGTGCCCGGCAAAAATCCGGGAACGTCTTCGAACGTAATCAGCGGGATATTGAAGCAATCGCAGAAGCGCGCAAAACGCGCACCCTTGATCGACGCATTGATGTCTAGCGTCCCGGCAAGCACCGCCGGCTGATTGGCGACAATTCCCACCGACCGGCCGTTCATGCGCGCGAATCCGACGACTATATTTTTCGCGTAGTGCTCATGCACTTCGAAGAAGTATCCGTCGTCGATCACGGCGCGGATCACTTCCTTAATGTCGTAAGGAAGATTCGATTGCGCCGGAACGATGGTGTCGAGCGCAGGATCGGCGCGGTCGATTGGATCAGTACAGGGTCGTCGCGGCGGATCATCGAGATTGTTCGATGGAATAAAGCTGAGCAGCTCGCGCAGCATGGAAAGACATTCGGCGTCATCGTGAGCCAGAAAATGCGCCACGCCGGAAGTTTCATTATGCGTCTGCGCGCCCCCGAGTTGTTCTTTGCTCACGTCCTCATGCATCACCGTCTTGATGACATCAGGCCCGGTGATAAACATGTAGGAACTCTTGTTCACCATCACGATAAAGTCGGTGATCGCCGGTGAGTACACCGCGCCGCCTGCGCAAGCACCCATAATCGCCGAAAGCTGCGGCACTACACCGCTGTAGAGAGTGTTGCGAAGAAAAATATCGGCGTAGCCTGCGAGCGAGACCACGCCCTCCTGGATGCGTGCGCCTCCCGAATCGTTCAGCCCGATCACAGGAGCGCCGGCCCGCGCGGCCATATCCATAATCTTTACGATTTTGGCGGCGTTGGCTTCTGAGAGCGAGCCGCCGAATACGGTGAAGTCTTGAGCGAAAACAAAAACCAGTCGGCCATCGATCCTGCCATAGCCGGTTATAAAGCCGTCTCCGTAATACTTCTGATCGGCCATCCCGAAGTCGGTAGCCCGATGAGTGACAAAGCGGTCGGTCTCTTCAAACGTGCCTTCGTCAAGTAGAAACTCGATTCGTTCGCGCGCCGACATTTTTCCTTGCTTGTGCTCGCGCTCGCGACGCTCTTTGCCGCCGCCTTCCTGCGCAAGTTGGTCGCGACGTTTCAGTTCCTGCAACTTCTGTTCAAAGTCCATGGGAGGGGATTATAAAACCGGACAGTCGTCGGTCGTTGGCCGTTGGTCGCTCTTCTCCGTGCGTTTCAGGTCGTGCCGTGTTGGCCGGCTTGGGTGACCGGGCCGCACTTATTCGCAAATCCGAATTCTGAACTCTACAATCGGAATGTGACATCGAACTTCATCCGCTGTCTCCCCAAAGCTGAACTGCACCTTCATCTCGAAGGCTCGGTTACGCCGCAGACGCTCGTCGAACTGCGACGGCGGCATGGAAAGGAGAGCACTCTCGCCGAAGCCGAATCGCTCTATCAATACAAAGATTTTCCGGGTTTTCTGATGGCGTTCAAGTCGCTGACGGAAGATTTGCAGGACCCCGAAGACTACGAACTGATCACCTATAGCTTGATGCAGCAGCTCAAGGCCGAAAACGTGCTCCATGCCGAGGTTTATGTTTCTGTCGGTGTCTGCTTATGGCGGAAGCTGGACTTCGACGCGATCTTCGAAGGGCTGGAGCGCGGGCGGGTACGCGGCGAGAAAGACTATGGCGTGTCAGTGCTCTGGATTTTCGACGCCGTGCGCCAATTTGGCGCGGAAAAAGCGCAGGAAGTCTTCGAGCTGGCAGCGAAATATCGCGACCGAAACGTTGTTGGCATCGGCATCGGCGGCGATGAGGTGAAGGCCCCGCCGGAATTATTTCGCGATCAGTATGCATATGTCGCGGATCAGGGGCTTCGGTTGACTTGCCACGCCGGCGAAAGCGCAGGACCGGAATCCATTTGGGGCGCGTTGAATCTGGGCGCGGAACGCATTGGGCATGGGCTTACGGCTTATCAGGATCCTGAGCTGATCGAAGAATTAGCTGAACGCCAGATCCCAGTGGAGACTTGCCTGACCAGCAATTTGCGGACTGGATGCTGCGCCGGCATTCGCGAACACCCGGTACGGCAGTATTTCGACCACGGTCTTATGCTGACGCTGAACACCGACGATCCCGCGATGTTCGGAACCTCACTCACGCGGGAATACGAATTTGCGCAAGAAGAATTCGCTTTTACCGACGAACACCTGCGGGAATTGGCGCGGAACTCGTTTGAGGCGTCATTCCTTCCCGCTGAAAAGAAATTGCAATTCCTGAACCTGTTCGATTCTGCCGCGTTGCGCGCCTGATGTGTGCACTCCCACTCAGGATCGTTAGCCTGTAGAAATGCTTTTTTCGCGGTGGAGCTGTCATTGCGGTTAGAGCGGCCATTTATGGCCGCGTAACGCATGCGCAGCGGTCGAAAGCGCGCTTCAGCGCGACAAATTTGGTTGCGGACTTCCGGTCGATATTCGGCCCTGCTGCTTTTGTCGAGCCGTGCGACGCTCTTTTTTTCTAGTTGCGAGCTGGAAGCGGCCATAAATGGCCGCTCTACACGAGCGTTGGTGCTAGAGTTCCGTGATGGCGGAAAATCGAGATTCAAAAGGCGAAGCCAAGCCAGAGCTCTATTGCCCGAAGTGCGCGTCGGAAATATCTGAGCCGCTGACCTGCGGAGATTGTGGCGCGGTGATCTGCCCCCGATGCGGCACCCCGCTCGAAGCAGCGGACGAGCTCGGAATGGGATAGCTGTTCAGTGGTTTCGGCGGGTCTGCCGGTTGGTTTGGATCCAGCTCTCGACGGCGGCCGAATGCGAGCGCCGGTTCGCCAGTCGCGCCCTCTCGGTCAGTAACCAACCCTGAAACTGCGGCAGCTTTGACCTGAATTGACGAAGCAGTCTCTGATATTCGTCAAATGCTGCCGGCAATGCACAATGATCGCGCACATGATAGGCAGTCAGGAGTTTGCCCGTGCGCATCACTTCCGCGAACGCAACCCGAAGATCGGCGAGATTGATCGATTGAACGCTGCCAGCATCGGCTGCGTCAGGCAGGATGCGATGCAGCGCAGCGGACGCCTTCGCGATTTGTGCCCGGATTTGCTCCGCCGGCAGATCAGTGGCGGGTTCTGGTTTCATGCTACTGCCCTGCCAGAACGGTTTCCGCTTCCACCTTGATCCACGCCTCGCGCACTTCCGCTAATTGCTGTTGCAGTTCGCTGAGTATCTGCCGGGAGGAGCGCACCTGAGCCTCCATCAATCGTTCGCGAAGCATGGTGTAGAAGCGGCCAAGATTGCGGGCCACGTCGCGCCCGCCATCCTGCCGCAGAGTGGCTTGCAAATAGCCGATCACTGCGACCGCATGGCCGATTTCCTGCGCGCACTGTTCGATTCGCGCATCGATCAAGGCTTCCGAGGCCCGTGAAACGTCGCGGATGAGCTGGTCGTAGAGCAGAATGGTGAGCCGTACCGGGTTTGCTCCCCGGACCGCCTGCTCCTGATATGCGCGTTTGGGATTCATCTTCAATGTGACGGCTAGCCGCCGAGGCTGGTACTTTGGCCAGCGGTGGGCGCGGTATTGCTGGACCCGTTGGGCTGAATCCCCAGTTGCATGTCGATGGCCTGAAGCTGAAAGGGGTATTCCTCAATCAGCGCGTTGACCACGCTGAATTCGTTGATTAGTTGGGTCTGCTGTGCGCTCATCCGGTCCTGCAGGTTGCCAATGGTGTTCGTAATGTCGCTTTGGCTCTGCTGGTTTTGTGAAAGGTCGATGTTCAATAAGCCAAGCGTAGGATCGGTAAGGTTCTGTAAGTCACTGGCGAAGTTGTTGGCAAAGCCGGTCTGCGAAGCATTTTGAAAAAAGTTCAGCACCCCGGCCGGATCGGATGTGAGGGCGTTCGCGAGTTGCGTGGAGTCGACGCTGAGCGTGCCGTCATTGTTCATGGTGATGCCGAGAGAGTTGAGGTTTCCGAACGTGCTTACCACCGGCGGAACAAAGCTGAGCGTGGTGGTGTTGCTGGTTGCGTTCACCGCCCCGATCGTGCTGCTGTTGTTGGTAATGGCCAGTCGGTCACCGCTAGCGCCATTGATGACGGTCGCGGTTAATCCCCAATTCTGATTGTTGATGTAACGGGCCAGCGAATTGAGGGTGTCATTCGTTCCGGCGGTAATAGGAACATCGAAGCTCGGGCCGCTGCTTCCGATCTGCAGTTGAAGGTCTCCGCTGGTTGCGCCATTCGGAAGTATGGACGCATTTGGATCGCTCACCACGTTGGCGAACAGCGTCCCGTTAGCCGGCGTGTAGCTGGTGTCCGAAAGCAGGCTCGACTGCAGCAGGCGAAGCGAATTATCTCCGCCGAGCGGCCCTTCGGAGTTGGTGGCGGGATTGACCGTGAACTGCGTGTTGATGTCTCCAATCACCGCGTTGTAGGCGGAAACGAAGTTGGCAATTGCCTGCGCTGCCTGGCTGGCGTCAGGACCGACCGAGAGTTGCACCGGGACGGATGGAATCGCTGCCAGCAGGTTCAGCGTGACCCCGGAGATCGCGCCGCTGACCGTGTTGCTGGTGCTGTCATAGGGAATGCCATCGACGGTGAAAGTCGCGTCTGTGCCCCCGACCGGCGTATTGAAGGTGAGTTGAGTGGTGTTATTTTCGACCGCCATGGCGCCGGTCGCGCCCGTATTCTGGCTGATCACCGAAAGCCGCGAGCCGGTTGCGTCATTCAGTACCGTTGCCGTGACTCCCCAGTTCTGGTTGTTGATGTACTGCGCCAGCGTGCTCAGCGTGTCGTTGACTCCGGCGGTGATTTGAATATCGTGCTGCGTGCCCGACTGGCCCCCGACCTGGACCACCAGGTCCCCGGTATTTTGCCCGTTGCCAAGAATAGAAGTGTTCTCGCTGGCAACGGGTTGGGTATAGATCGTGCCCTGTGTGGCCAGAGTATTGACCACGATAGTGTGGTTCCCGGCAGCCGCGGTGGTCTGGGCAGAGGCCGTGACAATGCTCGGCTGCGAGGAACTCACGGTCTGGGCGGTCAGCGGCCCCAGAACATCCGTCAGCGAATTGACCGCCGTCGATAGATTGTTCAGGTCATTGTTGATGCTGGTGAGCAGACCGGCTTGCGTTTGCAAAGTCGACTGTTGCTGCTGATAGAGCTGTATTTGCGCCAGTTGCGGGGCTTCAACCGCCGCAACCATAGAATTGATATCGATTCCGTTTCCCGAAAGCAGGGTGGCGGAATTCAGGCTGATGGCCATGAGACGTTCCTAATCACGAGAACTGGCGACCATTGCAGGCGCTGCAAGTTGGTATCAGTATTCTTGGTTCCCAGCGATTTCTAATTCGCAATGGTCCTTCCGTTCGCCGCAAAACAAAAACGGGAGGACGCTGGTTTGCGTCCTCCCTCACGTGCGCGGGTCTAGTGGAGCAACGAGAGCACGAGTTGTTGGGTCTGGTTTGCCTGGGCGAGAGCGGCGATGCCGGTCTGTTCCAGAATGGAGAACTTCGTCAGGTTGGCCACCGTCGAGGGAATATCCGCCGCGCGGATGCCGTCTTCGGCTGTAGTCAGGTTCTGCACCTGATTGTTAATGACGTTGCTCGCGCTCTGCAGCCGGTTAATGCCCGCGCCCAGCGTGCCCCGCGTGCTGGCCACGTTCTGAATTGCCTGGTTAATGGAACTCAGCGCGCTCTGGGCTGCTGCCTGCGTCGAGAGCGAAGTGGTCGACAAATTCACCGGGCTGCCCCCACTCCCATTGGTGATGCTGGTCGTGCTGATGGCGCCAATGCCCACATCGATCGGGCTCGAACCTGCGGTCGTGGAGTCGCTGAGATAGATCGCCGTCTGCGCCGCGCCAGTTGATGTGCTGAACCCGCCCAGTACGCCGCCGGCCGTAGCACTACCCGCGACAGTCGGGGATTGCGTACTCTCCGTATCGGTGACCACCAGCGTCCCCCCCACCAGCTCGCCGGAGAATCCCTGGTTGGCATTGCCGATATCGGTGATCAACTGCTGCACCGTCAGCCCTCCGTTATCGGTGACGGTCACCGAACGGGTGGCGTCTGCCGACGTCACTGTCACCGTTTTTGCGGTTCCGGCAGTGCCAGCAAAAGTCCCGATCGCGGTATTGGCGTCGGTCGTAAGGGTGCCGGCGACCGTAGGCGCGGTGGTGTTGCCGATCGCGCTGATCACCAGATGCCCGCCCGTGATCGTGGCGGTGAACTGGCCAGTTGAATTGACCGCGGTGATCAGGTTCTGTACCGTGTCGGTTGCTCCGGCCGTGTAAACCAGGTTGCCGTTGACGGTCAGGGTTTCGCCGACCGGTGAACCGCTCGTCAGGAGTGCCGAGCCCGTGGTCAGGCCGGTGCCGGTGCCGGTGGCGAATCCTCCAATGCCTCCTAGCGTGGTCGTCGGAGTCAAAGTTGTGGTCGCGCTGGTCGCGTCGCCCTGGTTCTGAAAAATTGTGGTCCCGTTGTAAGTTGTGGTGCTGCCGATGCGGTTGATCTCCGCGAGAATCGACGAGTACTCAGCCTGAATAGCCGTGCGCTGCGGATCAGAAACCGTGCCGTTCGAGGACTCGGTTGCCAATGTGATGGCACGATTCAGCAGGCTGGTGACCTGTGACAGCGCGCCATCTGCTACCTGCAGCTTGCCCACGCCATCATTCGCGTTACGCGCGGATTGCGTGAGCGCGGTGATGTTGGCCTGCAAGCCGTCGGCGATCGCCAGGCCGGCTGCATCATCGGCGCCGCTGTTGATGCGCGATCCTGAAGACAACTGAAAGAGGGTGGTTTGCAGGCTGGCGCTGGTAATCGACAGCTCGTTTTGCGCGACCAGCGAGGCCGGGTTGTTCAAAATGCTAAGCGACATGGTTTGCTCCTGAAGTCTGAGTTGGTCCCGTCCTTGCGGATCGCCTCATAAAACCCCCGCCGAGGCCCCTTATTTGCGGAACCTTTCGCGTCTAGCTTCCACATCGACGGATCGAACACCTGCTTTAGCCGTTCCCGGATATTGCTCCCGAACTTCCGTAACCGCCGTACATGCACCGCTGTGAACTCCGACCTTTCAACGCCGATAGCTGTACCGGCGGCTTGCATGATCCACCTCACCCGTCTGAACAACTCAAAATTCACTATCAACTCGGACCTCATCAAGATCGTTGAACAAAGTCCGGACACGGTCATCACCTTGCTCAGCGGCGAAAAGATATTGGTCCAGGAGACCGTCGAAGAAATCGTCGCTCGGGTGGTCGAGTTCCGTCGTCAGTTGCTCTCAGCCATCGTGAACTGGAGCGGCGTCCGCACTGGCGCCCTCCCGGTTATCTGCGTCTCCCCTGAAAGCCATAAGGAAAGCGAAGGTTAGGCGTGGACAAAGCCAGCGTGAGCGGAGTCTTGCTTGGCCTTGCTGGAATTATCGGCGGCCTTCTGCTCGAAGGCGGTACTGTGTCGCAAATCCTTCAGCCCACCGCCGCCATGATCGTCTTCGGAGGTACCGCAGGTGCGGTGCTGGTGCAATTTCCACTGCCCATCGTGATGACCGCCGTGGGCCGGCTGGCAGGAATTTTCTCCGAACCCAGAACCGGACTGGAGGCCGCCATCGACCGGCTGGTCGGCTACGCAAACATTGCCCGCCGCCGTGGCATCGTCTCACTCGATGCCGAACTACCCAATGTAGAAGACCCATTTATGCGCAAAGTTCTCACCTTGGCTGTTGATGGCACGGAGCCCCAGGAGCTGCGAAAGATCGCGGAACTCGAACTCGATAACCTGCTCGAACGCGAAGAGCGCTATCCGCTGGTATTCGAATCGGCTGGCGGTTTCTCACCCACCGTGGGCATCATCGGCGCCGTGCTCGGCCTGATTCAGGTGATGCAGCATCTCGACAAGATCGACGAAGTCGGACGGGGCATCGCGGTCGCATTTGTAGCCACGATCTATGGCGTAGGAGCCGCCAATCTCTTGTTCCTCCCCGCCGCCGGAAAGCTTCGACTTCGGCTGCGCGAACAGCAGGCGCAACGCGAAATGGTGCTCGAAGGCGTCATCTCCATCCTTGGCGGGATGAACCCGCGCATGTTGCGCAATTCGCTGCGCAGTTTTCTGGGCGAGTCGAAGGTCGAACTGGAAGACAACGTCAAGGCCAATGCAGCCGGCGCATGACGACCAGATCGCACTTATTTTATTGAGTCATCACGCTTGAAGCGCTTGCATGAAAAAAAAGAGAAGAATTGTTTTGCGTGCCACCAGCCATGACCGATGGCTGGTTTCCTACGCCGATTTCATCACCCTGCTTTTCGCATTCTTCGTGGTGATGTATTCGGCCGCGCAACTTGATAAGCGCCGCGCCGGCCAACTGGCGACCGCTATTCAAACCGCTTTTTTGCAGAAAGGTTCGCTGCCCCCGAATCCATCGGACGCGGGAGGCGCGGCAAAATCCTCCGACACACCGATCGGTGATGAGCAGCAGCAAGCTGCGCTCAAAAATCAAATCGAGCAGATCCTTGCGACAGAAATCGCAAATGGCGATATTGCGGTCCGCAACTCGCGTGAAGGACTGGTCATCAGCCTGCGCGAGGTTGGGTTCTTCGACACCGGGTCAGACCAGATCAAGGCAAGTTCAACCCTCGTCTTTCGACAACTTGCCGAAATCCTTCGCCAGAACCAAAGCAACATTCGCGTCGAGGGCCACACCGATAACGTTCCCATTCACAATGCTCGTTTCTCATCAAACTGGGACCTCTCTACCGCCCGCGCCACCGCCACCGTCCGCCTGCTGATTCGAGACCAGGTCGATCCCGCTCGCCTGTCGGCCGCAGGCTATGCCGAGTATCACCCCACTGCCAGCAACGACACCGCCGATGGCCGCGCCAAGAACCGCCGGGTCGATATCGTGATTCCCCGCAAACCTTTGCAACAGTGACAGCGGATTTACAATAGCGCCGTGGCAAAGCAGCGCTTAACCAGCGGAACGAGCGGCGGCGGGGCGCCCCTGCCGCGCAAATCTCTCGAAAACATCGGCCTGGTCGTCATCGGCATTCTCATTCTTGCCATTACCCTCACTCGCTACTGGCACAACATTCACTGGAGCCTGCGCTGATTGCCCCGCGATCCGTTGCTCGTGGTTGTCCTCGGCCCCACTGCCAGTGGCAAGACCGCGCTTTCGCTTGAGCTTGCTGCTCGCTTTCGCGGCGAGATCGTCAATTGCGATTCGGTCGCGATGTATCGGGAGTTTTACGTCGGGACGGCGAAACCCACCAAAGACGAACAGTCCCGCGCTCTGCATCATTTGCTTGATGTTGTCGATCCGACCAGCTACGCCACGGCGGGTGAGTACTCGCGAAGGGCGCGCGCAGTGCTGCAACAGATCGCTACGCGCGGAGCGCTGCCAATTGTTGTCGGGGGCACCGGCCTTTATCTGCGCGCTTTGCTCGAAGGCCTCTTCCACGGCCCGGAAAGATCGGAAGAAGTACGTGACAGGCTACGCGAACAAGCTAAAGAAAAAGGAGCGCACTACCTGCACCGCATTCTTCAGCGGCTGGATCGCGCTGCGGCCACGAAAATCCACGAAAACGATATTCCGAAAACGATTCGCGCCATCGAAGTTTGCCTCAGCGCAAAGCAACCGATGAGCGAACAATGGCAGGCAGGACGAGATGCGCTTCGAGGATTCGAAATCCTACGGATCGGACTTAATCCTCACCGAGCCGAGCTCTATCGCCGCATTCACGAACGGGTGCTGGCTATGTTCGACGCCGGACTGGTGGATGAGACAAAATCTCTGCTTGAAAAGTATGGCGAGGCAGCGCGGCCGCTAGCGTCCATTGGATACAAACAAGTCGTGCGAATGCTCAAGGGAGAGCTCGACCGCTCAGCCGCGGTTGATGCAGTCCAGCAAGCCCATCGCAACTACGCCAAGCGCCAGATGACCTGGTTTCGCCGCGAACCGGACGTCACCTGGATTGTGGGCTTCGGCGATCAGCCAAGCGTGATCGAGCAGGCCGTCGCTGCTGTTGAAGATCGTTTCCGCCACGCGTCGTGATAATGTTCCTGTTAATGATTCGAAGCTCCCGGATTTTCATCGCCCTGTTGCTCTTCGCGATTTCCGCCTCCGCCAAAACAAAATATCAGCCCTTGCCCGTCCACATGGACCGCGATGCCGAAAAGTGGGCGGAAAAGACGCTGAAAAAAATGTCGGACGAAGAAAAGGTCGGCCAACTTTTCATGATCTGGACTCGCGCCGAATTTGTGAACGTAAACAGCCCAGCCTATCTCGAGCTTCGCGACACCATGAACAAGTATCATGTGGGCTCGTTCGCCATGACGGTGCGCTATGAGTCGCCATTTCTCTACAAAAATCAGCCCTACGAAGCCGCGGAATTACTGAACCATTTGCAAAGCGACTCGAAGCTGCCTCTTCTGGTGGCTGCCGATTTTGAATTGGGCGTCAGCAATCGCCTGCATGGGACAACCGCGTTTCCAAATGCCATGGCGATTGGCGCTACCGGAAACCTGAAATATGCCGAAGATTTCGGCCGCATTACCGCCGAAGAGGCGCGTGCCGTGGGCGTGCACTGGAATTTTTTCCCGGTCGCCGACGTTAATTCAAATCCTGACAATCCCATTATCAATACACGCTCATTCGGCAGCGATCCGCAGCAGGTCGGCGATTTTGTCGAAGCCTATATCCGGGGCGCACATTCCGCCGGCATGCTGGTCACGGCCAAACATTTTCCCGGGCACGGTGACACCGCAACCGACTCGCACCTCGGCGTTGCGCAGGTCAGCGGCGATCGCGCGCGCCTCGATTCAGTTGAACTTCCACCGTTTCGCAAAGCAATCGAAGACGGCGTCGATGCCATCATGGTGGCGCACGTCACCGTACCAGCCCTTGACCCCAAACCGAACACTGTAGCTACGATTTCTCCCGTGATCGTGGCCGACCTGCTCAAAAAGCAACTCCATTTTCAGGGACTCGCCATCACCGACGCTCTGGATATGGGTGCGCTCACGCGGTTGTACGCCAACGATCTTGGCCGCGAAGCGGTCGACGCTTTTAAAGCCGGCAACGATGTATTGCTGATTCCTCCCGATCTGGATCTCGCCTATCGAGGCGTGCTTGCCGCCGTCCGCAGCGGTGAAATTCCCCAGTCGCGCCTGGATGATTCCGTGCTGAAGATTCTTAAAACTAAAGCTTCCTTAGGCTTGAACAAAGCGCGCCTGGTCGACATCTCAACTCTCGACCACACGGTGGGAACGCCCGAGCACATCGCCGATGGACAAAGAATGGCCGATGATGCGCTCACGCTGGTCCGGAAAAACGGCGTTGTCCTTCCGCTGAAAAAAATGGGAACCATCGCCAATGGCCTTCCGTATCAAAATGGTGTAGAGGTGCGTAATCGGCTGGTTGTGATCATCTTTTCAGACGACGTGCGCCTTGAGGCCGGGCGTGTCCTCGAGCGGCAAATCAAGTCGCGAGTTCCGGATGCGAATGTGATCTACACGGACTCCGATCTTGCTACGTTGATGACTCCTGGCGTGCTCGCTGCCGTGCAGCAGGCGGAAAAAGTCGTTGTTGCCGTTTATGCTTCGCCCAGCGCCGGACGCACCGTTAAGACCGAAACGGGAGTTCGCGGATCGGCATCATTGCCGGAGGAAAGCGCCGGCTTGCTGCGCCTGATTTTGAAAGCAGCCGCGCATAAGAGCATTGTCATGGCCATGGGCAATCCGTATCTGGCCAGAGATTTCCCCGAGGTGCAGAATTATTTGTGCACGTTTTCGTCTGCTCCGGTGTCCGAGGTCAGCGCGGCAAAAGCCGTGTTCGGCGAAATTGATATTCGCGGCCATTTGCCGGTCACGATTCCGGGTATCGCGTCGAGAGGATCAGGTGTTTCGGTGGTGGCACATCAGTAGGAGGACATCATGAAAAATCATCGGCTTAGGATTCTGTCCCTTGTCGCACTCGCTGCCGCGCTTATTTCCGCAGGATGCAGCATTAACGTGAAGAAGAATGACCAGGGCCAGGAGAAAAAAGTCGACATTGATACGCCCTTCGGCGGAATCCACGTCAGCAAAGGCGCCGATGTGCGCGACACCGGGCTGCCGGTCTATCCCGGGGCGCGGCTGAAAGCAAAAGGAGACTCGGATGATGAGAAGAGTGCGAATGTCGATATCTCGACCTCCGAATTTGGTCTGAAGGTGATCGCGTTGAACTATGAGACAGATGACGCTCCAGACAAGGTGATCACGTACTACAAAGATCAATTGAAGAAGTATGGCAGCGTTCTCGAGTGCCATACCCAAGGCCGGCGCGCGGACTACAGCCACCATTCGGGTAAATCTGACTCTGACCAATTAACGTGCGAAGGCGACAACAGCGGAAAGACCATCGAACTGAAAGTTGGCACCGAGGGCAATCAGCATATTGTCGCGATCGATCCCCAGGCCAAAGGCTCGGATTTTGCTCTGGTATATGTGCGTATGCGCGGCAAAGAAGGCACGATCTAACGTTTCGCTCAGCGATTTCAGCGCAAACTCCGAGATTAAGGACTTTTCGTTTTTACAGGGTTTTGGCTGTTACGTCAGCTTGCCCTGGCGAACTCGCTATGCTTTCGGCTGTAGAAGCGATAAATTCCCAGCCCAATCAGCAGCCATCCAAAGAAGCGCAGCCAGGTGAGAATCGGCAGGCCGGACATCAGTAATGCGCAGAAAAATACACTGAGGATGGGCGCGACAATGCCGCCCGGGGCGCGGAAGCCGCGATGGCGATTGGGCTCGCGATAGCGCAGGATAATCACTCCCAGCGAGACCAGCACGAACGCAAACAGCGTTCCGATGTTCGACAAGTCCGCGAGTGTGCCAATGTCGAGAATTCCTGCCGGAATGCCAACCACGAATCCCGCGATCCACGTGGCCGTCGAAGGCGTACGAAAGCGGGGATGCACGTGGGAGAAAAGTTTCGGCAACAGCCCGTCACGTGACATCGAAAACCAGACACGCGCCTGCCCGAGCTGAAACACCAGCAGCGACGAAATCATCCCCATCATCGCGCCAAATAAAACCCCCAGCCTCACCCAGCGCAGAGTGGGCGACCCGGTCGCGTCTGTCAGGTGCTTGAGGCTGTTGACTACCGGCGCCGCATCGTCAGCAATCGAGTTCCACGGAACTATACCGGTGAGAACAATTGCCACTCCGATGTACAGGATCGAGCACACTACCAGTGTGGCAATGATGCCGATCGGCAAGTCGCGTTGCGGATTGCGCGCCTCTTCCGCGGCGGTCGACACCGAATCAAAGCCGATATAGGTGAAAAAAATGATGGAGCCGCCGGTCAGAATTCCCGACCATCCCATCGGCGCAAACGGATGCCACAGGCCCGGATTGATGTAATGCGCGCCCGCAATGATGAAAGCGAAAATCGCCGCGATTTTCAAAATCACCATGGTGTTGTTGGCTTCAGCGGATTCGCGAATGCCGCGCACCAGCACCACCGTGAGTATCATCACCACCAGAAACGCGGGAATGTTGAAGCCGAAATGAAAGCCGGGAGCGTAGAGCATTTCTCCCTGCAACCCGGTCATGCCGGAAGGCAAGTACGCGGGCGAAACCCATCGCAACCCAGGATGCCAGCCGAACCAGTCGAACATGTTGACCAGATGCTGCGCGAAGCCCACGCTCACCGCCATGTTGCTGACGGCGTATTCGAGAATCAGGTCCCAGCCGATGATCCACGCGATGAGCTCACCCATGGTGGCGTAGGTGTAGGTATAAGCGCTGCCGGCGATGGGGATCATCGACGCCAGTTCCGCATAGCAGAGTCCGGTGAAAGCACAGACAATCGCGACCAGCACAAGTGAAAGTGCCAGCGCGGGACCGGCCCCGGGACGCCCGAGCGAGGCCGTGTGCTTAATCGCGTAGTCGAGTAGAGGCGCGTTAAGGATGGACGACGTGTCGAATTTCTGCCCGGCGATGGCGGTGCCGATCACCGTGAAGATTCCCGATCCAATCACGGCGCCGATTCCGAGTGCTGTCAGCGACAACGGCCCGAGCGTCTTCTTTAAACGGCGCTCCGGTTCCTCGGAGTCGGCAATCAGCTTGTCAATAGATTTGCAGCAGAAAAGCTGGTTCTCTGACGTGCGGATTGGCGTTGGCCCGGTGCTTGATTGCGGCAAGCGGTTGTTGTCTCCTGAAGGCCCTCGAATCGAACACTCTATCTGAGGGTGCCCCACCCTTCGCGTCTTTCGAAGGGTGGGAACTCACAAACTCTACCTCTTCGCTTGTCCGCGAGCCAGCTTCTTCACCTTGCGTTTTTGCGACCCGCGAGCATACTCGCGGGGCTTCAGTGGATGCTCCGTCTTGCGCTTCTTGCGCGCGGCGCGTTTTGCTTTTTTACGCTCGTCTCTGCTCAATGCGGTTGTATTGGCCATGAAAAGTCCAAATTGAGTAATTTTGTAATCGGGTAATAGTGAAATTTGAAGACCGCGCGCGAAACGGGTTTTCAAATTACAAAATTACTCAATTACCAAATTACAAAATGTTTCCTCCCGATTACAAAATTACCAAATTGCTTCAGGCTTTCTCTAACTGCGCGTATTTCTCGACCAGTTTCTTAAGTCCGAAGCGAGGAAATTGTACCGTAATCTTCGCCTCCTCGCCTTCCCCCTCGCGTTGAAAGACTGTTCCCTCGCCATATTTCGGATGCTTGACTCTTTGGCCGGGCCGAAATCCCCGGCGGCCCTTTGGTTCCTCGACCTGTACTTTGGGAAGCGAAAATTTTTTGCCTCGCGAGGCGAAAAATTCGGCGATGTTGTCGATGGAGTTGTACTTCGGAGCCGCGGGTTTTTTCGTGGGCTCCGGCTCCCGCCACATTGCGGATTGATCTTCATCCTCGTAGGAGTAATGATGACCCTGTGGCTCGGATCTGTGTGCGGCGGGCGACCCCGCCCGCCGGTGTGAAGTGGAATTCCAAGCTGAACCGGAGTAGTTCGAGACCATATTGGCGCGCGAGGTCGTGCGCCCCACACGACCTAACTCTTCCACCAACTCCGCCGGGATTTCCTCGAGAAAGCGCGATGGCACGCTGGCTTCAGGCATGTCAGTCCCATAACGCCGACGATAAACAGCCCGCGTGATCACCAACTGGTCCATGGCTCTCGTCATTCCTACATAGCAGAGCCGGCGCTCTTCTTCTATATCATCGGGATTCAGAAAAGTGCGCGAGTGCGGAAACAGCCCTTCTTCCAGCCCGCACAAAAACACCAGCGGGAACTCGAGGCCTTTTGCTGCGTGCAGTGTCATCAACGTAATCTGCGCACGCTCATCATAGGCATCGGCATCGCTGACCAGCGCGGCATGATCGAGAAACTGATCGAGAGTTTCGCCACGGTCCTTCGAATCCATGGCGGCGTTGACCAGTTCGCGGATATTTTCCACGCGCGAGTAGGCCTCCGGTGAATCCTCAGCTTCGAGAACTTTGATGTATCCCGTGCGGTCAATGACGAACTTCAAAATTTCGGCGATGTTGGCCGGCCCGCCGGGAGCGCGGAAGCCTTCGACGGGTTCATTCTGGTCACCTTCTTCAGGGAGCTCGGCAGGAAACTCGACATCGTTCATCTTTTCAGCCGAACTTTCGGCGCGAATTTCCTCACCCTCGCCGAAATTAAACGCGGCTGGATCGAATTCGGTGTCGTCGGCCTTTGTGAATGCTTGCACGGGCGAGGACGCCCGTGCCCCCACGTCCTCTATGTCCTGGGGTGACGGGCGTCCCCGCCCGTCAGTTTCGACACTCTTCTGCAACCTCTCCGCATATGTTCCTGCCGCCATCGCCCGAGCATCCTCAATCAAATCCCGAAACGACTTCAGTGACTGCAGTGCTCTTGCCGGCAGCAACCCGCGATGAATGCATTCTCCAATTGCTCCCCACAATGACAGTCCGGTTTCGAGCGCAATCCGCTCGATGACCTCCATCGTGCTCTTGCCAATCCCACGCGGGGGAGTGTTAATTACCCGTAGAACCGAAACCGAATCTTCCGGATTGTGCACGACTTTTAAATAAGAGATCAGGTCTTTGATTTCCGCGCGATCATAAAAGGAAAATCCGCCGACCACGTGATACTTAAGCTGATACCGGCGCATTGCCTCTTCGAACAATCGTGACTGCGAATTCGTTCGATAAAGAACCGCCGCCCGCGGGTCCTCGCCGCGATCGGTCGCCTCCCGCACATACTTTGCAATCGAATCCGCCGCAAACAGGGCTTCATTTTCGCCATCTGGCGCTTCGTAATAGCCGATCTTCGTTCCGCCCTGGCGCGAGGTCCAGAGATTCTTGCCCTTGCGGCGCACATTGTTCGAAACGACTGCCGATGCTGCCTGAAGAATATTTTGCGTGGAGCGATAGTTCTGCTCGAGCCGGATGATCTTCGCCTCGGGAAAATCCTTTTCAAATTCCAGAATGTTGCGAATATCCGCCCCGCGCCAGGAATAGATCGACTGGTCTTCATCGCCGACGGCGCACACGTTGTGCCGCGTGCCCGCAAGCAGGCGCATCAACTCGTATTGCGGGCGGTTCGTGTCCTGGTACTCGTCAACCAGAATGTACTGAAAGCGCTGGTTGTAATACTCGCGGACCTGTGCCGAACTTTTCAGCAAGCGAACGGCTTCGAGCAGCAGATCGTCAAAATCGAGTGCATTGGCCCGCAGCAACTCCTTGCGGTACTCCTCATAAATGTGCGCTACGCGCTCGGTTTTCGGATCGGCAGAATTTAGATAGACCTCCTGCGGGTCGAGCATGTGGTTCTTCGCCCAGGAAATGTGAGACAACACGGCCCGCGGCGTCAGTTCCTTGTCGTCGATCCCCAGCCGCTTCATGATTGACTTGGTCACCTGCTGCTGGTCGGTTTCGTCGTAGATGACGAAGCTTTTCGTGTGCCCGATTGCTTTCCCTGCGTTGCTCGTGGGGCGGCGGGCGTCCCCGCCCGCCAGGCTATCACCCGGAATTCTTAGCGCCTCAATATCCCTTCTCAGCATCCGCACACAAAATGAGTGGAACGTCGAAATCACCGGCTTGGCAATCGACGATCCGCCGGTAATTTTCTCTACGCGCTCGCCCATCTCCGCCGAGGCTTTGTTGGTGAATGTGACCGCAAGCACCGATTCGGGCATCGCCCCGACATGTTCAATCAGATATGCAATGCGGTAGGTAATGACCCGGGTTTTTCCGCTACCCGCGCCGGCCAGAATGAGCACCGGCCCCTCGGTGGTTTCCACGGCTTCGCGTTGTTGCGGGTTGAGTTGTGATAGGAAAGACAATTCGGGAAACCGCTCCGGGGCTGCTACTTGAATTTTACAGGACACATTCCGCGGACTCTCTCCGTCGTCCTACGATGACCATCGTTACTCGGCTGACGAAAGAAATCAGAGTACGATCAACCCAGTTCTAACGAGGAATTCCAATGAGAATCACGAGCATAGTCGTCGTAAGCGCAATGTTTTGGGCAGCGACATGCAATTCCCAGACGCAGCCACAAGCGAGCAGCACGAACGATCCTCATCCATCGACTTCGAGTTCGACCGGTGCGGCCGCGAAGATTGATCCCGTGAAGGAAGCCGACATTCGCCAGCTCCTCAAAGTTATGGGGGCCGGAGACTTGGGCATGCAAACGATGAATCAGATGGAGAAGGGCATCAGGCCGCTACTCACTAAGTCTTTGCCTCCAGGAGACTACCGCGACCAACTCATTGAACTGTTTTTTGAAAAATTTCATTCGAAAATTAATTCAGGAGGCATGGTGGACCTGGTCGTCCCAATCTACGACAAATATTTTGATGACGGCGACATCAAATCCTTGATCCAGCTCTACCAAACGCCGGTTGGCCAAAAACTAGTCACCACGCTTCCAAAAATAACCGCCGAATCTCAAGCTGCAGGCGAACAGTGGGGTCGAGAATTAGGGCGCGACTCAATGCTGGAAGTCTTGCAGGAGCATCCTGAGCTGCAAAAGGCCATGGAAGCAGCAAGAAAGAACGCGACACCGCAACCCTAGACCGCTTTAGATCCCGTTGCCTGGCTGCACTCCTCGCATGGGCAAATCTCGCGCAGCCATTTCCAGGAATAAATCCCGGTCTCATGCCCATCATTCCATTTGAATTTGATGGCGTACTTGCCGACGGCCTCGGCCGACTCTGGCCTTGCGGGAGGCTTGAACATTGGCAATTCGCCTGGCTTCGGTCTGGGCGGCTCTCCCGGCTTGCGGCCGGAATTCTGGCGTTCTTCATTGCACATCGCGCAGGGACAAGCGTCACGTAGAAACGGAAACGTGTAGCTCGAAAGGTGTCCGTCCTTCCACTCGATTTCAACCCCTTTTCCGGTTGTGAGGTGAACTTTCACCGACTTGGGATCTGCCGAAGACATGAAATTTAGTATCGCAGAAAGGAGTGTTGGTCGTGGGTCGTGCGTCGCACGTCGTGCGCGGTTGCCTGCCTTAATTTCTCGGAGGGAAACAACCAGCAAACGCACGACTCACGACGTGTGACGCACGACGGGAATTGCAATGCTAAACTTTTCTTTCATGCCTGCAACCATCCTCGACGGAAACAAGATCGCAGCCGAAATCCGCAACGAAGCAGCAGCCGAGGCGAAAGCCTTGTCTGGCGCGGGGATGCGGCCAGGGCTGGCCGTGGTTTTGGCCGGCAACAATCCTGCTTCCGAGATTTACGTTCGCGGAAAAGTAAAGAGCTGCGAAGAAGTCGGCATTTACAGCGAGAAGCACACCCCCTCTGAAAATGTTACGACCCCGGAATTGCTCGGCCTTATCGACGACCTGAACAGCCGCGACGAGATCGACGGCATTCTGGTGCAATTGCCTTTACCTCCACAGGTGGACTCGAAGAAAGTTCTGCTCGCGGTCGATCCGTCCAAAGACGTTGATGGGTTTCACCCCATGAACGTCGGCTTTCTTTCGACCCAACGCCCGGGCCTGGTCCCATGCACTCCGGCGGGCATCATGGAAATGCTGGAGCGAAGCAAAATCAAAATTTCTGGTCAGGAAGCAGTGGTAGTTGGCCGCAGTGATATTGTCGGCAAGCCCATGGCAATGCTACTGCTGAACGCAAATGCCACCGTGACCGTGTGCCATTCTAAAACCCGCGACCTGCCTGGGGTTTGCAGGCGGGCTGACATTCTGGTCGCGGCAATCGGGCGCGCGGGAATGATCACAAAAGATTTTGTTCGCCCGGGTGCGACGGTGATTGATGTCGGGATGAATCGCGTAACGGATCATGCCGAGTTCGAGCGGCTTTTCGCGGGGAATCCGAAACGCGCCGAGACCTTTCGTACCAAAGGCTCGGTCCTTGTGGGCGATGTCCATCCCGAAGTCGCCGAAGTGGCAGGCGCAATCACACCGGTACCCGGCGGCGTCGGGCCCCTTACGATCGCCATGCTGATGGCGAACACCGTCAGGGCGGCCAAGTGCAGGTAGGTTGCAGAGTGCGGCTGGTCGGCGTGCCCGACGGTCTTGAGGACTACCCGGACTTTCCCACAAAATCCACTTTTGAAAGGTGTGTCGGGCACGAATTTGTAATCTCAGGCTTCAATGAAGTAGGAATGGCGGAACTCGATATTTAATCAGTGACGGGGAGTGTGGGAGACACGATCTGGGTAGAACAGCGTTTCCTAAAGCTGACTTCCAGCTAGAGATGTTTTTCTCCGTGTCTCCGTGCCTCCGTGGTGCAATAATCTTCCGATGCTCAAAGTCGGCCTGACAGGCGGTATCGCAACCGGAAAATCGTCGGTAGGCAAAATGTTTGCCGAGCTCGGCGTTCACACCATCGATGCAGATGAGATCGCGCACGACCTCATGCGCCCGGGCGAGAAAGTCTATGACGAGGTTCTTCGCCGCTTCGGCCAGGAAGTGCTGAACCCCGATAAGACGGTGAATCGCACCCGCCTCGCCGAACTGGCGTTCGATCAGAAGCGGCCGCGCATTTATGAGCTGAACAGCATCGTCCACCCTGGCGTCATCCAGCGCTATGAAAAGTGGATGGACGAAATTGCCGAACGCGAACCGGATGCGATTGTCATGCTTGAAGCCGCCTTGCTGCTCGAAGCCGGACTTCGCCGGCGTTTTGATCGTGTGATCGTCGTCAGTTGCAAGCCACAACAACGCATTGACCGCTGGGAGAAGCGTCTGCAAGTCGACTCCGATACGGCACGCCGGGAAGTCACTCGCCGCATGATGGCGCAGGCGCCGGATGAGGCCAAAATTCAGGCCGCGGATTTTGTGATCGACAACAGCGGCAGCGTAGAAGATACACGCAAGCAGGTAAAGAAAATCTACGAGTCACTGATCTCCCAGGCCCAAGTAAAAACAGCATAGTTCAAGTTCAGACAACCGTCGTCTGTCCATCTCAGACAGGAGTGACTCCTGCCCGTGTGGGTCGGACATTCTTGTCCGACAGAGATCGGAGCCGACAACCAAAGCGCCGCCGGACAAGAACATCCAACCCACGCGGTCTCTGCTAAATCGCTGAGTGCTGACCGCTCCTTACTACTTTCCGACTCTAGCCCACACGGCGTAGCATCTAAATTGCATGCCAGTCACCGAAACGGTATCGCGGGCGCTCACGCCAAAACTCGCTTTCAGCGAGATCATGAGCTTTGCTTACGATACCTTCTGCAGCAACAAGGTCCGCTTTTTGTTGACCGGCCTGGGCATGGTGATCGGCACCGCGTCCCTCATCCTTGTCGTGACCATCGGCCTGACCGGCAAGCAGTATGTCTTGAATCTGATTCAGGGAATTGGCGCCAACTTGATCTATGCGGAATACGAAGGTGGCGCTCAACGCATTACCAGCACCGCACCCGACCCGCTCACCATCAGTGACATGGAGGCGGCACAGCAGACCATCCCAGGCATCGTAAGCGCGTCGCCGGTGCTTACCTTGAACGAACGCGTCCCCGTTGGGAATGGCAAAGAAAGAGACCTGCAGATTCTCGGCGTTTATCCGGAATATCGCACCGTGCGAAATCTGGTTGTGGTTTCCGGACGTTTCTTCGACCAACAAGACGAACAAAGCCACAACAAAGTCGGGCTCATCACCGAGAAGTTAGCGGAAGAACTGTATGGCTCGCCAGAGTTGGCCATCGGCAAGATCATTCCGCTCAGTCACCTCCCGTTCACGATCGTTGGCACCTTTCGTGAGCGGGTGAATACGTTTGGCGAGTCGGAAGTTACCACCAGCACCTTCGTCATTCCGTACAGCGTTGCGCGGTATTTCATGGAAACGCCCGACGTGAAGCTGATTTACTTTTCCGTCACCGACGCGTCCATGATTGAGCCCGTCACCAATCAGATCCGGCAGTTGATTCAGTCGCGACATCGCGCGGAATCCGTCTACGACGTAACCAATCTCACACAACTGGTAAGCGTTGCGGATAAAACTGCGAACGCTCTCACCATGGTTTTGCTGGCAGTAGCCGCCATCGTGTTGCTGGTAAGCGGTATCGGCATCATGAACATCATGCTGGCCACCGTGAGTTCACGAATTCGCGAGATTGGCATCCGCAAAGCGCTGGGTGCGACTAACCGCGAGATCCGGTTTCAGTTCCTGTCAGAAGCCATTCTGATTTCTGTCGGCGGCGGGCTGGTCGGAGTCGTCATTGGCTTGGCCCTGCCTTATTCGATTCGCTTTCTCACCGAATATCGCGTCCCGATCTCTGGATTGTCCGCAATCGTAGCCATCGTGGTTTCGTCTCTGGTGGGAATTCTGTTCGGAACTGTGCCGGCGGCACGCGCAGCGAAGTTGGATCCAGTCGAGAGCCTGCGTTACGAGTAAGTGGCTCCGCGAATCGCTCCCACCGCATGCAACGGCCGTCCGGCTCCTCGCACCTAAATCCCAAATGACAACCCAGAAAAGTCCTCACACACAAACGCAGCAGAATGCAGCGCCCGAACAAAGCGATTCAGAAACTGGCCGCGAACTACCCGGCCGCGATGAAGAGATGTATAGCCGCATGGAAGGTGCCGAGACCGGTACCAACCGCAGCCCTCGAACCCTGCACACCGGCGGGCCTGAGCACAATACCGAGCCCGAGCAGGAAGCACACGAAGGCTCAGTCACAACGCGCACCCCGAAGAAGCCAGCTCAGGGGATCACCTCGCATTCAGCCGAAGAGGAAAGCGCGCGTCAGGAGAAGGTCGTGAATGATCGACCGGATGCGCAGGTGGGAGTGAAACACTCCTAGCGTGGGTCGTGGGTCGTGATTTGTGGCTTGTGATCGGTAGTTTGTAGCGAGCCGTCATTCCATGGCGGGAAACTCTTGTTTCAGTCCACATTCCAGCAGCGGAACACACTACGAATCGCGAATCACGAATCACGAGCCCCGAATCACGGCCTTAAAACAAGAATGCCGGGCTGGTTGGCCCGGCGTTTCTTTGTCGATCATCTTTGGGGAGCGAACTAGTTCAGTCGCTGTCTCCCGCGGATATTCCAAAATCTGTGTCTTTCACTGCCAAACCATACCGGCGCACCGCACGCCGGCTGGTCGCTTACTGGACGAGCGCCAGTCCTTCAAGCTCACGCTGTAAAACCGGCAGTGCGCAACCCGACATTTCTACCCGGCTCACAGCATCGCGCGCCGCCTGTGGAGAAACACCATAGCCGCGGCCCATCATAAAGATTTGCACCAGCTCCGCAGCCTCACGCGAATCGGCCAAACCTCCCTGCAGCAGGTCGTTTCGCAGAGCCGCCAACTCCGTCACCGAAAACCTTTCTCTCATCTTTCACCTCCGACCCTGACTGCTCTACCCATTAGACTCAGCGGCAATCAGTTTTGTTGCATGCAATTCACTTGCCGAATATGGGTCAATCCTGTAGTTCCATCTGGAAAAGCCCACATCCAGATAAACCCTTGAATCGTCGGGAAGTTGCTTAGGCCATCGGCAGGCTAGGGCGGGAAGTTGAATATAACCGCGGTTACCGGAGTGACACAAAATGTCAGATCGGTCACGTTACGTCCGGTTTTGAGACAGCTCCGGTCAGTATGTCAAGAAAGTGTCACGGACAGAAACCGGGCCGCGTCCAGTTCCGCCGCGATCCCCTCAAACTCCGGCTTGGGGCCTTTCCAGCGAAGTTCTTCTACGTCTTTAAAGAGTGGGATGTCCGTCCGCAGCGTGGCTAGCTTGCGAAATAGCAATGCGTTCTCCCATTCGCGGCGAAGCGTCTCCGCAAGCGCGCCCGCATTATTCGCATTCACCTTCCACTCGCGCCAATCCTTCGGGATCGCTTCCAGATGGCCAAATTTCGCCAGCACCGCCGCCGACGACTTCGCGCCCCATCCTTGAAGTCCCGGATAACCATCCGCCGAATCGCCCACCAGTGCGAGATAATCCGGAATCGACCCGGGCGGAACGCCGAATTTCTGAATGATGCCTGCTTCATCCAGCGTCACGCGCGTCCGCCGATTCAGTTGCACCACCCGCGTGCCTCGCACACATTGCGCCAGGTCTTTATCGGGCGTGCAAATCACGATGCGCTCGACTCGCGAGTCTTTTTCTGCCAACGCAGCCACAGCCGCAAGAGCGTCATCGGCCTCGAACTCGACCATCGGCCAAACTACAACTCCGGCCGCGGTGAGCACGTCTTCTAACAGCTGAAACTGCGCCAGCAGTGCCGGCTCGACGCCATCGCTGGTCTTGTATCCCGGCCACAACTGGTTGCGAAAGGACTCAATCACGTGATCGGTAGCCACCGCAATGTGCGTCGCCCCACCCTTAATCATCCCCAGCACCGACGCGAGCACGCCACGCACCGCGCCGACTTCCCGCCCCTGCTTATCCCGCGCCGACGGCACCGCATAGTAATGCCGGAACAGCTCGTACGTGCCGTCGATGAGAAAGAGTTCCATCTCAGGTAGGCAGAATACTACCTTCAAAGGCGCCCGCCTTGCGCCAATTTGCAAGCAGAGCAGGAACCTTATTTCTTTATCGCGGGACCGCGAACATTTGTACTTCTTTGCCTTGCGCGTTGTTCTCGGTGCGCTCTTGGGAACGACATCCGCGCAGTCCTCATTTGGCGGCTATTCCCTGCACGGTTTGTGGCAGGCCAGTCACGATTTCAATTTGCGTCAACGTAGCGCCATTAACGCGGAATGCGACAATCCGCCCGAGCGCCGAATCGACAGCATAGAGGAACTCGCTGCCTGTCGTGAGCGCTGAATCAATCGGCGCCCCCATGGCGATCACCCCTGCCTTGATTTTTTCGAGATGCAAAGTGCCATCCTTTGCGATGTTGTATGACGAAATTGTGCCGCTCCCAGTATTTGAAACGAAGGCGACTCTTGCATCTGCCGTCAGCGTAATCCAGCAGCTGGCTTTTTGCGTGTCCGCCACTGCGCCGCTGATCACGGTCAACATGTCCTCCGACGTCAGGTCGTAAGAAGAGACCGATCCCGTATTGGCCTCTGAGTTGAGCAGGGTCGCGCCCCGTCCAAACTTCATTCCGAACGGGCCAGAGCCGGCTGATGCCTGTTGAGTAACGCCTCTGACGGTTCCGCTGTTGTTCAATTCGAAAACGTCTATCTGGTTCGTTCCGCCCTCGCTCACGACCAGCCTTGTGCCGTCTGGAGTAAAGCGGATATCGTGGGCAGCGGATGCGCTTCCGCCGGGCAGGGAACGCGTTGAATTAGGAATTTTCTGCAGAATGCCTTCCGAGGTGATACGGAATCCTGTGATGTTGGCCGAGTGCGCGTTAAGCACATAGATCAGGTTTCCATTCAGCGCCACGCTGTTGGGGAAGTTACCGCCTGAGGGCACCGTACTGAGCAGCTTCAATCCGGCGCTACCCGCTTGTAATGCCGAAAGCTGGTTGCTCCCGGCGTTCACCACCAGTAGCAGAGATCCCACATCGTCGAGCACAAGCGAGTCTTGCGAACCAAGCGGGTCGAGTTTCCCCACTCCGTTGCCTGTGCCGCCCTTTCCTCCGGTCGAAACTTCATTCACCTTCGCCAGGCGTCCATCGATCGAGCGAATGTATTGCACCACTGCATTCCCCGCTGGGTTGTTCGTGGCGGCATACACGAAACCACCTTCCTGAGCTGCTGCAGTCACAGGTTGCGAAAGCACGGCCAATATAAGCAGCGATACGGTGAGCACGGCAAAAGATATTGGTTTGGACAACATAAGATGGTTCCTTTCCAGGGCAGAGTAATTTCTCATCGGCTACGTGGAGGCAAGCAGCTTATGTTGGATGAATGGTGGACGAAACTGTCGGCGAAACTGGTTGCGAACGGAGTTAAGTTGCGGTGGATGGTCCGGAAGTTGTCTCCCGCATTTGTCAAAGATTCGAGCGGGAGGTGCCCCACTCTATGCCTGCCCTGAACGAAGCCGAAGGGCCCTTGCGTTCGCTGACGTGGTAGATTGCCGCTTCAGACCGACTAACTCGCTCGTTCCGCGACGCGCTCCAATTGAGCACAGAAGTTATCGCTGTTCGTGAGCAAAGCGTCGCCTGCAAATTCCAGGCTGGCAATTGAGCGATCGGCCGCATCGGCATGTCCAAAACCGCAGGCATCTTTGATAACCACCGGGACGTAACCAAGGTCCGCACCGTGGCGCACGGTAGGTTCAATTCCGATTTCCATTGCGATACCGACGATGGCGAACGCGTTAACACCGCAATCGCGAAGGGCCATGTTGAGTGGCGTGCCTTCGAACGCCGACATGGCAATCTTGTCGAAAATGGCTTCGCTCGGCAGCGGATTCATCTCTGGAACCAGATGGAATCCCGGCGCGTCCCGCAAGAACCAGGGCTTGACCTCATCCGCCGACTTCACCCGTTGCCACGCCATCGCCATTCGGTACTGAGACACTCCCATGAGTTCTTTCGGGAGTGACATATGCCGCGTGAAGAAGACCCGAATCTTCGCCTTGCGGGCCGCTTCGAGAACCTGGCAGACTTTGTCGGTGATCTGCTGGCCGTTCTTGATCTGCTTCACGATCCCGACTTGCATGTCGTACACGACCAGCGCCAAACGCGCCGGATCACAAACATCTTCAAGCGACTGCGGAATTCTCAGTCCGAACACCTGCTGCATTACGAGTTCCTCGCAGTGAAACCTTATTTTAGCTTGGATGAAGGAGCAGCTAGGGTCGCGGAGTCGCAATCTACAGGTGAGATTTATCTTTTACTGGTCAAACTATCTCGAGGGGCACCCTCAAGTGTGATTTAACTGAATATGCAAAGTGGATGGATTAGGTCTTGGCCCGGGCGGTGAGTTTTACTTTGCCGTCGGCGATGTCGACTGAGTATTCGACGCGCTCGCACTTGTATTGCTTCTTGATTTCGGCAGTCTTCTTTTGTACGAAAGAGTTGAAGCTTGCGAGCGAGCCGGAGAGATTTTCGCCAGCTTTTTTCTTGGCTTCGCTCAGAGCGCTAAAAAGCTTTTCGACCTTATCGTGTTCGGATTTCGGATCCGCCCAATCAATGGCAAAGGGACCGTCTTGATGTGCGACGCCGTAGACTTTGTGGCCGTGTTCGTGTTCTTCCTCGCGTACGCCTTGGACCGAGAGCAACGCATCCTGGGGACGGCGATAGCCTTCTTCGCGGATGCGGCCCTTTTTGCGCCACAGATCGCTGTAAATGGCATAGCGCTGGGCCATTTCGTTGTAGCGGAATCGATGCGAGAGCTTCATGCCTCCGCCGCCGTCGGAGAACTTGCGCAGCAGCGAAACCACCTTCCATTCCAGGTCGTTAGGTGGCTTTTTCTGCGGATTGCTGAAGTAAATCTCGTACTCGATTTTCAGCCGGCGCAGATGCGACTCGAGCAAATTCAATTCTTCGTCGATGGTCATGGGCTGCTTCTGGACTAGCCGTCAGTCTAGGTGAGATCGGTAACGGGTACGAGATACCCGCTGGACACGAAAGGGGATGTACGAAAGTAAGGAGTCAGCCATCAGCCGTCAGCCGTCAGCAGAAACGCACCTCAGCGGCTAAAGCCGTACCACGTTACGGAGCGAGATGCAGCGCTGAAGCGCTGCTCACCCAAATAATTCGAATGCTGGAATACCGCCTTCAGCTGATAGCTCAGAGCCGAAAAGCTACTTCGTGGCCATTTTCTTGACCATGGCCACGACCAGCTTGCGGTCGCTGTCGTTCAGATTGCCGGAGTAGCGGCGGATCTGGGTCAGGAAGCGGAGTTCGTCGTCGGAGAGTTGAGGAAGGTTCTTGGATCCGTTGCTGCTGCCCGGCTCGGCGAAAAAATGCGAGAGCGGCAGCTCCATGGCGCCGGCGATTTTGGAAAGTGTGTCGAGAGAAGGAACGGTGTGGCCGTTTTCGACCCGGGAAAGATAGCAGCGGAGCAGGCCGGTCCGCTTTTCGATGTCACCCTGGGACATTCCTTTCTGCAAGCGGAAACTCCGGATTGTGTCCCCGATGTTCATCGAATGGGTAAGCGTGAATGGTAATCAGAGTAGTACATGATGGCAAGCAAAAAGTTACAAGGTGAGTACGTGTCTCGCTTCTTCTTTATTTCTCTTTCAGCTACACCGCTTCGTCCTTAAAAAATCCGAAGGATTTTCACAGCGACGTGGTGTCGTCCGCTAGAGCGGACTCGGATTTTTGCTTGATGCCTTCCCAGCACTGACGTGCTGGGCTATTTAGATTCCGCCGCTCGGCGGCTGAGCGTCTTCAATTGCGCCCCGTCGGACAGGAGTGTCCGACCCACACGGACGTGCCGTCACAGAGCTTGTCGGACAAGAGTGTCCGACCCACACGGATGGGGCTGGTTGCGCGTGGTTATTTTTTCAGCGTGCTCTCCAGGAAAGCGACGGTCTTGTTCCAGGCGTCCTGCGCGTCCTTTGGACGATAGCCATCTTTGTTGTTCGGATTTTCGAAGGCATGACCGGCGTCGGGATAAATGGTGACCTCGATCTTCTTACCTTGCTTCTTCATCTCGGATTCGAAGGCTTTCACGTCGTCGGGAGTGATGCCACGGTCCTGCGCACCGAACAAGCCAAGAATGGGGGCGTTGATTTTCTTTACTTCGCTCGGATCGGTCACGAGAGAGCCATAGTTGATGACGTCAGCCGCCAAATTCGGCTCAAGAAGAGCGACATCGAGCGAATATCCTCCGCCCATGCACCAGCCGATCGCGCCAATGCGATCTTTTTTGACGTTCGGCTGCGAGGCGAGGTAGTCATATGCCGCCTGCAGGTCGCGTTTGGCGCGGTCTTCCGGGACGCCGCGCATGATTTCGTGGGCCTCTTCGGGAGTTGTGGCCACCTTGCCGCGATAAAGATCGAGAGCCAGAGCAACGTAACCCTGATCGGCAAGCTTTGAGGCCTGTTCCTTGACCCAATCATTCAGTCCCCACCATTCGTGAATAACGACGATGCCGGGGAAGGGGCCTTTGCCCGTAGGCGTGTAGATGATTCCTTTTACATTTTCGTCGCCGCTCTTGTAGGTAACGTCTTTTGAGGTGGCGGCGAAGGCGGAAACTGCGAACAGAAGAATGAGAACTGTCAGGATGGCTTTCATCTTTGCTCCTCACAAATCAAGTTCCATGTACAGCGCGCCTGGCATAGGGTTCGAACGGTAAGGCGCGATCTCGCGAAAACCCAATTTACGATACATTGCAACCGCAGTGGTCATGACCGGTTCGACGGTATCGAGCCGAAGCTTTTTGTAACCGATCTGGCGGGCTTCGGCAATGATTCGCTGTGCGAAATAGCTGCCCAGGCCTTTGCCCCGAAAATGCGGGCGGACATAGAGACGTTTCATCTCGCAGCCGACGCCGTCAATTTTGTGGAGCGCCACGCAGCCGGCCGGGTCTTCGTTGTACGTGGCCAGCAGAAGTCTGCCATCTGGTGGCGCGTAGTCTCCGGGCAGATTTGCCAGCTCTTGATCGAAGTTTTGAAAGCACAAGCTGAAGCCGAGGGACTTTGCGTATTCGAGGAAAAGCTCGCGGGCGTCTTCGAGCTGTTCGGGAGTTTCCGCCTGCTGAAAGTCAAAATCTTTAACCGCAGAGGACGCCGAGACCGCCGAGAAGTGCACAGTCAATCCTGATTCTCGTTGTTCCATGGCTTTCTATTTCCTCGTCGGTTCATTGTTGCTGACAGATCAACTCAAAATCTTTAACCGCAGAGGACGCCGAGACCGCCTACGAAGTAAAATCCGACCGATGTTTTTCTATTTTTCCTCGGCGTACTCTGCGTTCGCGGCGGCGAAAAGCTTTGGCCTTACCCCATCAGCATACCGCCGTTCACGTTCAGCACGTGGCCGGTAATGTACGCCGCCTCATCTGATGCCAGGAATGCAACACAATTTGCGACTTCTTCCGGAGTTCCGACGCGGCCGAGCGGAATTGCTTTGATGGCACTCTGCTTCAGTTCATCGGAGAGAACGGCGGTCATCGCGGTCTCGATAAATCCAGGAGCGACGGCGTTACACGTGATGTTTCGCGATCCCACTTCCCGGGCGATCGCCATGGTCAAGCCGATCAAACCTGCTTTAGACGCCGCGTAGTTCGCCTGGCCGGCCTGGCCCATCTGCCCGAAAATCGAAGTGATGTTGATGATCCGTCCCCAGCGCTGCTTGAGCATGGAGCTGATCGCTGCCTGAGTGCACAAGTAGGCGGAAGTCAGATTGGTGTTGAGAACTGCGTCCCAATCGGGGCGCTTCATCCGCATGACAAGTTGGTCGCGGGTGATGCCGGCGTTGTTGACGAGAATGTCGATTTTTCCGAGGTCGGAGATGGCGGACTTGAAGGTGGCCTTGATCTGGTCTTCGTTTTCGATATCGGTGGGATACACGCGGGCGTGGACGCCCGCGTCCCCATTTGCCAATTTTCTGATCTCTGCCCCGACTTCTTCGAGCTTCTGCTGATTACGAGCCACGAGCGCCACGCTGGCGCCGCATTGCGCCAACTTCAGCGCGCAGGCGCGGCCAATACCCTGCGATGCTCCGGTGATGAGTGCTACACGTCCAGTGAGATTCATTCTGTTTTCGCGAAGGCGAAATTATAACTGGACTGTAGCGGGCATGTGTTCTTCCTGCCGCTTTTCGATCTCGCGGCGGAACAGGACTCGCAGCAGCGGCGGAGCGAGCACGGTAGTGACAGCGGTCATGAGTACCACGATTGCATAAGTGGATTGACTCACGATTCCGGCCTGCAATCCGACCAATGCGACAATGAGTGCCACTTCGCCGCGCGGCACCATTCCGGTTCCTACCTGCAACACCTGACGCCAGCCTTGCCCAAGCATCGGCAAACCGCAGCCGATCAGCTTGGATACAACTGCGAGGACGGAGATGATCAATGCAGAAATGAGAATCTCGCGCGTAAGCAGCGAGGCGTTCAGCCGGGCGCCAATGGTGAAAAAGAAGAATGGCGCGAGAAATTCGGCGATTCCGGAGACCCGTGGCATCAGGTTCCATTGGGGAGCGTAGTCGGCGAAAACCAGACCGGCAAAGAAGGCCCCAATGATGGCCGCGATGTTGATTTTCACGGCCAACCACGAGAGGAGCAGGCAAATGGCGAGGGCCACGACCAGAGAAGCATTCTGCATGGAAAGATGTTCGACGCCGGGCTCGATGCGGCGAACAATACGCGGAGCGACGAACATCATGAATAGCGCAAAGGCCACGGCTTCACCGAGGAGCACGCTCATGTGGAGCCAGTTGATGCCGCCCGAAGCCATGCCGCCCACGACGGCCAGCAGCAGCATTCCAAGTATGTCGTCAAAGACAGCCGCGCCAAGAATGATTTTGGCAGTCTCGGTCGAGAGCAGGTGGAGATCGGCGAACACACGCGCAGTTATGCCTACGCTGGTTGCCACCATGGCGGCGCCGACGAAAATTGACTCGCTGTTCACCGAGCCGCGCAGTCTCATGTATA
Organism: Terriglobales bacterium; assembly: GCA_035651555.1. Lineage (GTDB taxonomy): Bacteria > Acidobacteriota > Terriglobia > Terriglobales > Acidobacteriaceae > Gp1-AA145. The sequence continues at coordinate 59,838 of DASRFL010000016.1, read as the reverse complement.
CGTAGCCGAGAATGAAAGGAACCACGATGCCCGCAGCCGCTACGCGCAACGATTTGGAGCCAATACGGATCAATTCTCCGGGGCTGATTTCGAGTCCGGCGCTGAATAGAACGAAAATCGCCCCCAGCTCGGCAACCGAATGCAGGATGTCACTGGAAGCGATCCAGCCGAGAGCATAGGGGCCAAGGACAGCGCCAGCAAGGATTTCACCCAAGACAGACGGCAGGGCAAAGCGCTCGAACAATTCGCCAACCGCTTTGGCAGAGACAAAGGTCGCAAACAGCTCCAGCAGCAGCAACTGCTCGGAACCGGTAGCGATCGCGGTTTGCATGGCCCATTCGCAGAATAAGTAAAGGCCAAGCTGCACGCAATAAAACTCGTGAGCTGGATTCAAGCCGTAAACAGCGCGTGAGCAAAGAACGCGGGCTGGTTGTCAAGCCTTTTTCAGCGGCCAGATCAGCACGTGCAGCCGCTTGGAAAAGTGCGTGAGTGGCGGGATTCGGGGCAGCTCGATGTGAGCAGCGGCAGCCATGGTGTTCACCGGAATTTCGGCTACGGCGTCCTGAAGTGGCCATTGCTCATGGTGAATTTCGGCACGGTAGACCGAGTCGCCAACCACGGTGTACAGGCAGTATCGCTCGGTCAGCCAATGCTCGATACTCCCCGGAGCCCTCAATTGGACGTCAGCAACGGGCTTGTACTTGCCGTGGAATTCCGTGCCCGGCCCGCGAACGCAGTCGTATTCAAACCAGCCGTTATGGGAGACAATTTTCATGCTGGCATGGAAGTAGGGCAGGTGATAGGTCGCCCTCGCGCCCCAAACGGCGAACCAACTACCCGCGTCGAGGCTGAAGAAGAACACGCCAGGCTTGTTTTGATATGTCACGTAGGTGCGGACGTTGAGTTCCGGTAAAGCTGAGATCCCAGGCAGTGGTGGAATTCCGCGCGGGCGAACTCCGGTCATGTGAAAGGGCGTGACGGCAACCCAGCATTGACCGTTGAAGGTGTCGAGCGGCAGGACTGCAGGGACGAGCGGGCGGATGGCTTCGACGGGAGCAGGCCAGTGCGCGAAGAGTAGGTCGTTCCATGTCTGGTGCATGATCCAGGGTCCGGAGGGTATTGGCCAGGGACGGTGAGCGGTGTGTTTCAGTGCCGGATGCATTTCGCTGGTAGTCGGGACAAGTTTATGCCAGTTTGCTTCCGTGCTAACGCCTCGGCCTCGTCAGGTTCCTCTCTCGTCTGCCTGCGGCAAACGAGTTCGGAATGACATCAGTATTGATAGCGATGTATATGCAAGGGGCGGATCCGGGCGGAGTTCCGGGCATTACTCCTGCCGGACCTGACCGTAATTCAAGACGCTTACGATTCCGACTCCGCCTGCGATGTTGCCGAGAGTAGCAGCGAGGAGCCAATGCAGATACGCAGGGGTAGAAACGGATCCCGCCATCACCGACGACAGAATCTCGCAACTGGTCACGATGCAGTGCGCGAAATGGCCCACGCCAACGATAAAAGTAAGCAGCCAGATCATTGCGACCTGGCCGATGGTCCAGTGGCTGGCGGTGACCATCCAGGCGACGAGCGCGATTAACCAGCCGCCGACAACGCCGCTCCAGAACAAGTGGCCGAAGCTGCCGGGTGCTGCCTGCGCGCCCAATTCGACGAGCTTGGCCTGGATTTCCGGCTTCAACGCTGAGGTGTAGACGCACAGGGCGGCGAACAGGATCGCTCCGGCGATGTTCGAAGCAAAAACTACCGCCCACAGTCGAAGAGTGGAAAGCACGTGCTTTCGCTCGTCGAGAACCAGCACCACTGGATAAAGTGTGTTCTCGGTGAACAGTTGCTGCCGGCCGATGATGACGGCGATGAAACCGATTGGGTAAATGAGATACGCGACGAGTTCCTGCCAGCCGCCATTGCCGAGCGCGGCACGAATGGAGGCAACCCCAATTCCAGTCAGACCGAGAGTCGTTCCTCCCGCGAGACCGGAAAACAATAAACCCAGAAGCGGACGCTTCAACTCAGAGCGCGCGTTTTCGGTGGCGGCGTCGAAGATCTCGTTAGCGGTGAGACGACGGGTTTCCGGGGCGGCTTGCTCGGTATGAGGCACCCGCGTTGGATTCTGGTTGGGGCAAAAGAGTTTGTACGTTCGCAGTGCATCGCACGGGCGAGGACTCCGTCGCCCCAGGTTCCCAGTGTGAGCAGCGGCTACAATTAACTCGTGAGCGCAGTTGCCACTCCCGCCACGCCCCCGGTTGACAAGCCCTGGCGAAAGTTCACGCTCAAGCAACGCGTCCTGCTCTGGATGATCGAGTGGGCGGGGTACTTCGCCATCCGCATTTTGCTTCCCACGGTGCGGTTCGCGGTGTCGTGGGAGGGTGAGTCGCCGAAGAGCCTGGCGGAGAGGCCGCGGGTTTATTCCTTCTGGCATAACTGCATGATTCCGGCGATGTGGTGGTGCCGGGACTTGCAAGTCCGGGTGATGAGCAGCGACAGCTTCGACGGCGAGTACACCGGGCGAATCATGCAGAAATTCGGCTTCGTGAAGGTGCGGGGCTCGAGCTCGAAGGGCGCGGTGCGGGCGCTACTTGGCATGAGGCGCGAGATCGAGCAGGGCTGGACGGTGGCGTTTACGATCGATGGGCCCAAGGGACCGCGATATGTGGCGAAGCCCGGGCCGGTGGTGCTCGCGCGGAGCACGGGCACGCCGATGGTTGTGTTTCATATTGCGATCGATCGCGCGTGGGTGCTGAAAACTTGGGATGGATGCATGATCCCGAAGCCATTTAGCCGCGCGCTGATGCGGATCAGCCGGGAGATTCCGGTCCCGCGCGATGGAGGAGATGAGGAGTATCTGGCCGAGTTGCAATCGGCGCTGGACCGGGTGCGGATTTTTGCGCAAGAGAATATCGCGAAGGCGGGGACGGCGGAATTTCCCTACGGGCGAAGCAATCGGGATGAGCATTGAATTGTGTGCTTTAGAAAACTCTTTGAACCACGAAGGGCACGAAGGTTTAAAAGCTTTTAACCGCGGAGATCGTAGAGAAAAACCGCAAAGTTCGCGGAGAAAATCGACGAGGATTGAATCGTGAGTGAGTTCGTGATGAGGCCAATCGGGTTTGTCCGGAGTTCTTACCGCGACACCAAGGAAATTCCCAAGGGATTCGGCGTGACACATGAGGCCGAGGGCGTGCTCGAGATTCTGCCCGAGTTTGCGGCGGGGCTGAAGGATCTCGAGGGATTCTCCCATTTGTTTGTGCTGTGGGCTTTTCATCGGTCGGAAGGGTTCGAGCTGGTGGGAAGACCTCCGATCGATAATCGCGAGCATGGGGTGTTCGCAACGCGATCGCCGCGACGGCCGAATCCGATTGGGCTCACGGTGGTCGAGGTGCTTGGGCGTGATGGTCCGCGGGTGCGGGTGAAGGGCGTCGATATGCTCGACGGGACGCCGATTCTCGATATCAAGCCTTATATGTCGAGCATTCCGGCGGAAAAATTGCGGCGCGGATGGCTGGCGGAAGCGGAAGCGGCAAGGAAATAGCGGCTTTTGGTGCCGTCCCTAAAGGGAACTACCATTTGTTTGGCGGGTTCCCCGCACTCACGTGCGGGGGCTATTTATGCTCCGCCGCTTCGAGCTGAATGCGCAAAGCCGAATTTCAAAGTGTGTCATCCTGAGCGAAGTGGGAATTTCGTGGACGCGGAAGTTCCCACGGAGTCGACCCCCAATGCAACTTAGGTAGCAAATTCGGCGCTTCGAATGGCGAAACTCCTGAAAATCCAGTAAAATTAGTGATTCAGCCGTACAGTTCTGAGATATCTGGAGTAGTCATGGCACAAGTTTGTGAAATCTGCGGCAAGAAACCCATGTCGGGAAATAACATCAGCCACGCCCATAACGTGAGCAAGCGGCGCTGGAACATCAATCTGCGCCCGGTGCACGCCAAGGTGAAGGGCGGCGGAAAGCGCATGCGCGTCTGCACCTCGTGCCTGAGAAGCGGGAAAGTCGTGAAAGCTTAATTGAGTAATTGGGAAATTGAGTAATTGGAAAATTGTGCGAATGGGATTTTAAATTACTCAATTACCAAATTACCCAATTGCACAATTCCTTCACTGGATTCCCACCAGCTCCACATCAAAAATCAGGGTTGAATTCGGCGGGATGGTGCCGTCTGGTGTGCCGCGCTGGCCATAGGCGAGTTCCGGCGGAATGCGCAGTTGGCGCTTGCCGCCCACGTGCATGCCGGGGATACCTTCGTCCCAGCCTTTGATCACCTGGTGCGCACCGAGATCGAACGAGAAGGGATCGTCTCCCGAGCTGTCGAACTTCTTGCCATTCTCAAGCCAGCCAGTGTACTTCACACGTACGGTTTCGCCGGAGATGGCTTTGGCGCCAGTGCCGATTTTGATGTCCCAATACTGAAGACCGTCGGGAGTGCGCACGCCAGGCCCGGTGACCTTGGCCGGAGCGTCGGAGTTCGCTCGCGTCTTTGCTTTTTGGTGGACTGTTTGAGCGAGGGCGATGGCCACGATGGCAAGAGCGAAAACGATGATCCAGAATTTCGCAGACATATTCTCTTCCTGAGTTATTCAACGGCGATGACGTCGATTTCGACCAGCACGTCTTTTGGCAGCCGCGCGACTTCGACAGTAGAACGCGCTGGCGGCTGCGAGCTGAAGTATTTGGCGTAAACCTCGTTCATGGCGGCGAAGTCGGACATGTTTTTCAGGAAGACAGTGCAGCGGACAGCATTTTCGAGGCCGGTGCCGGCGGCTTTGAGTATGGCGGAGAGATTTTTCAGGACGCGGTCGGTCTGGGCCGAGATGTCGCCATTGATGATCTGTTGCGTTGCCGGATCGAATGCGACCTGGCCGGATACGAAGACGAATCCGTTGGCTTTAATCGCCTGCGAATAGGGGCCGATGGCTTTGGGAGCGTCGGGGGTGGAGATGGGGGTGCGCATGACTTGATTGTACGTGTCTCGTGCGAAATATTCGGAATCCATGACTTCAGGCCCCGCCGCCCGCCTTCAGACGTCTAAGAATAGTCACCTGATATGGGAACCGCGGAATTCGATCGTAGGTGGTTAGGGGCGTCGCTTGACCGCAACGTTGGTGTAAGCGGTGGTCAGGTCCCTCTCACGTCCGCCTTTGGCGTACGTGTTCGGGATGACAAATCATTCTTGATCAGAATTACAGCAGGGCCCGGCTGTATCGTAAGTGGCAGGTGAGGCTGTCCGCCTTCTCCTTGAAAGGGCGTTTTGCAGTCCAAACCGCTCGCTATTTTGAAGGAATGCTGTAATGTGAGGCGATCAGCTTCCAGTTGCCTCGCACTTTCATCCAGACATCGGTAAAGCGATCGTGATAATCGTACGGCTTGCCATCGGAAACTCCCTGCTCGTGATACGCTCCGGTGACTACCGCCGTCTCACCATGCATCCTGACCTTCAGATCTGACATTTCGACCACTTCGATGTGCTCAGAGGGTTTCGCTATATAGCTGATAAGGCCGAGCTTACCGAAAACATTCCCGTCCTCGAAGGTGCTGACGCAATCATCATCGAGGAACGAGGACAGCACATCAAACTGGCGCGACTTGTATGCGTCGGCCCATTTCAGTTCCAGCGCACGGACGGTGGCCGCGCCTGTGTCCTGTTGCGCCGTACTCAGCCCAGGCCATATCCACGTCACGCACACGAGCACGATTATGTACTTTGCACGATGCATATGGAATTCTGAACACGTACGGTAACCTGACGCAAGTTACGGTGGTAAAGCTGACGTGGCGATTAGGAACTTAATAACGGTGGGCCGACCGTGCACACAAGGTCGGGAACCCACTCTTCGAAACCCGCGAAGGGGGGAGCACAATTTGAATACGTCCCGCTTAGAAGGATGGGTCACCACCCGCTGTACGGCACTTCGGGTGAAGGGTTTCGTCACGTTCTAGTGAGGAGAGGGTTGGACGCATTGCGGGCTCTCGCCGTACTGGAATGGGAGTGGATGGCCGAGTTCAATAATGTTTCTACGAATGATCTCTTTTCCATAAGCAGTACCGTCTAGTTCGGCAGATGAATCGTTGACAAGCTTCAGGCTATTGCACGGCGCAACATAGATGATCGCGTCCGTCTGATCGGAAAGTGTCAGAGGCGTCGCTGGAGCGTGTCCGCCTGAAACGATAGGCTGGGCCGGCATCTCTCCAACCCAGTTGCCGCGAACAGAAACAAAGGCCGGGGTCGGCCACGAATGTATGCGCGAGTCCACATCGCCGCGCTCATTTATAACATCCGTCGCCATTACTGCTAAGTAGGTATCGGCGCCTGCGGCTCGGAGTTCATGTTCAATGTGTCCAGGACCTAGGCGCTTGAGATCGACAGCTGGAACTGGTCTGTGCTGCTGCTCAAGGGTTTCGTCCTGCAGTACCTGATCCCACCCGCGAAGAAAATGCATGGCACCCATTATGAGCAATGCGCGGTGATGTCGGGCCAACACCTCGTCTTTCACGACATGTAAATACCATTGTTCGCGTTGTGACTCGTAAGGAGTGAGATCCTGCTCCGTTTTTATCTTGTCCCAATCGGCAGAAGGGCTTCCCATGAGGAGCCTGATCCGGTGCTTGTCGTGGCTGTGGAGATTCGCCTCGCGCACCGCTCGGTAGAACCATCCATACACGGGAGAAACCGGCGGGACCGATACGATCATATTTCGCCAGGCCTTTTCAACCTGGTCGAAGGGAACGTCGTCGCCAGCCACATATTGATCCACATCTTTTTGATACAGAGCGTTTCCGAACTCGACGACTACATCGTCCACGTGATCGGCAAATCCGGGTGTCTTCACGAGCTTGCACAGCCATTCGTACTCCTGTTTGCTGGAGTGGATTTCTCCAAAAAGCACGATGTTGTGGCGATCGAACAGTTGAGTCATGACGTGTGTTGCGTCTTCCGGCCTAGGTTGGGCGAGGTTCTTAGCCATGGCGATCGGGGGAAGAATGACTAGAAAGAGAAGGGACAACAGTTTCATACCTTCCTCACACTCTCTGCAATCTCTGCACATCATGCACACCAGGGATTTTCCGCACGCCGTGGATGATGTTTTCGAGGTGCTTCAAGTCTTCGATTTCGATCACGATATCCACATTGGCCTGACCGTTTTCGGTGCGGGCGCCGATGTTGCGGATGTTGGTTTTGGTGTCGCTGATGACGGCAGTGATCTGCTTCAACATTCCGAAGCGGTCGTCGCAGAAAACGGTGAGTTTGACGGGGAATGCGACGGGCGCGCCGTCCTCTTTGCCCCATTCGACATCGATGCGGCGCTCGGGCTCGTACATGAGGTTAAGTACGTTGGGGCAGTTGATGGAGTGTACGGCGACGCCTTTGCCGCGCGTGACGTAACCGACGACTGACTCTCCGCGAATGGGATTACAACAGCGCGCTCGATAGACGAGCAGATCGCCGTGTCCCTTGACCCGGATGGCGTTGTTGCTGTGATCGCCGAAGACCCGGCGGACTACGCTGCCAATGCCGCTGCCGATTCCGGTGTCTTCTTCGGCAGGGGCAGCGGTTGGCTCGCCGGCGGGTACCAGCTTTCCCAAGACCTGGCGCGCTGAATATTTTCCGTAGCCGATTGCCGCGAGCAGGTCGTCAGGCTGGCCAAGACCGTAGTCGGAGGCGACGCGCTGGAAATCGGGGTCTTTGATGTCCTTAAGCGAGATGCGATATTTGCGGGCTTCTTTTTCAATCAGCTTCTTGCCGATTTCGATGGCGCGCTCACGCTGGTGAACATTGAGCCAGTGCTTGATTTTGTTGCGGGCGCGGGATGAACGCACGACGCCGAGCCAGTCGCGGCTGGGCTTGTGGCCGGGCTGGGTGATGATTTCGACAATGTCTCCGCTGTGGAGCTTGTGGCGCAGCGGGACCATGCGTCCGTTCACCTTCGCGCCGACGCAGGTGTGGCCGACCTCGGTGTGAATGGTGTAAGCGAAATCGATCGGCGTAGATTCGCGCGGAAGAACGACGACTTTGCCCTTCGGCGTGAAGGTGTAAACCTCTTCCGGGTAGAGGTCGATCTTTAACGTCGACAGAAATTCGTTGGGATCGGAGACATCGCGCTGCCACTCGACGACCTGCCGCAACCAGGCAAGGCGTTCTTCGTCTTTGACTGAAACCGGGCCGTCTTTATATTTCCAGTGCGCGGCGATGCCTTCTTCCGCCATGCGGTGCATTTCTTCGGTGCGAATCTGGATTTCGAAGCTGGTGCCTTCTTCGGTGATCACCGAGGTGTGCAGCGATTGATACAGATTCGGCCGGGGCATGGCGATGAAGTCTTTGATCCGGCCGGGAACGGGCCGCCACATGTTGTGAACGATGCCGAGCACGGCGTAGCAGTCTTGCACCGATCGTGTGATCACGCGCATGGCATAGAGGTCGTAAACCTGATCGACGGAGATGCGCTGCTTGATGAGCTTCTTGTGAATGCTGTAAAGGCGCTTGATGCGGCTCTCGACCTTGGCGGTAATGCCGGCTTCGCGGAGTTTGTCGCTGAGCAGGTGTTCGACTCCCGCGAGAAATTGCTCGCCTTTTTTTCGGCGCTGCTCGACGGCGTCGTGGACCTGCTGATAGCCGATGGGATCGAGGTAGCGGAAGCCGAGGTCTTCGAGTTCGCCACGGATTTTGCCCATGCCGAGGCGGTGAGCGATAGGGCCATAAATATCGAGCGTCTCGCGGGCGATTTTTTGCTGGCGCTCGGGCGGCAGGTGCTCGAGCGTGCGCATGTTGTGCAGGCGGTCGGCAAGCTTGATGAGCACGACGCGGATGTCGTCGACCATGGCGAGCATCATCTTGCGCAGGTTTTCGGCTTGCTGCTCTTCCTGGGTAGAGAAATCAATCTGGCTGATTTTGGTGACGCCTTCGACAATGTGCGCGACCTGCTCGCCGAATTCCTTGCGGATATCGACGATGGTGATGGAGGTGTCTTCGACCGAGTCATGCAGGAGGCCGGCGGCGATGGAGACGGCGTCCATTTTCATTTCGGCGAGGACGAGCGCGACTTCGAGAGGATGCACAAGATATGGCTCGCCGGAGGCGCGGTGCTGGCCGGAGTGATACTTCTGGGAAAATTCGTAGGCCTTGCGGACGAGCTCAAGGTCGTCGTTCGGGCGATTCTCGCGCATGCTCCGCAGCAGATCGCGGAACTTCGTCACGGTGAGGACGTTGGTCGCGATTTGTTCGCGGATGGTGGTCATTTGTCCACAGGCTGCCGCAAGGCGAGTGGCCGGTTGATTTTGATTATAGCTAGCACTACGTGGGCTGGTTACGGGGAGAATTCCCCGATGTTGCGGTTCCTGCTAAAGAAAGCAAGGGGTCCTTCGACTACATGTGATCTTTCGCGCGCGAAAGATCACACTTCGCTCAGGATGACAAAGTAGAATTTTGCCGTGTTACGGATCCTTGTCAGCGGCGCGTCGGGGTTGATCGGGAAGGCGATCGTGTCGTCTCTCGAACAACAAGGCGACGCTGTCTGCCGGCTGGTGCGGCGGTTGCCGGAATCTGAAAACGAGGTGCAATGGGACCCGATTCGAGAGATCCCGCCGGAACTGGTGTCTGGGTACGACGCTGTGATTCATCTTTCGGGCGAACGTGTTGCGGGACGCTGGACGGCGAAGAAGAAGATCAAGATTCGTGACAGCCGGGTGGTGAGCACGCGGAATCTGGCTTCGGCGGTGGTGAAATGCGGGAAGCCGCCGCATATTTTTATTTGTGCGTCAGCGATTGGATATTACGGAGGCCGCGGGGATGAGATTTTGACAGAAGAAAGCGCATCGGGAACCGGGTTTTTGCCAGACGTCTGCCGTCAATGGGAGTCGGCGGCTGAATCGGCAGCCAAGGCAGGAATTCGCGTCGTCAATCTGAGATTTGGAATTGTGCTGAGCCCCAGTGGAGGAGCGCTCAAACAGATGCTGTTGCCGTTCCGACTCGGATTGGGAGGAAGAATTGGGAGCGGGCGGCAGTGGTGGAGCTGGATACATATTGAGGATGCGGTAAGGGCAGTGCTGAGTCTGGTCGGAAGAGGCGTATCGACGGGCGGGGACGCCCGTCCCCCCACGACCAAAATTTCTGCAATCAGTGGCCCGGTCAATTTAACTTCGCCGAATCCGATGAGGAATGCGGAGTTTACTCGCGAATTGGCGGCTGCGGTCAAGCGGCCAGCACTGTTGCCGGTTCCTACGCTCGCGGCGAGGCTTGCTTTCGGCGAATTTGCGGACGAGGGGCTGCTGGCGAGTGCGAGGGTGGCGCCGAAAAAACTTCTCGAGAGTGGGTTCGAGTTTCAGTATCCGGAGCTGGGTATGGCGCTGGCGCAGCTTTTAACTTAATCACCCTTCATCCTGAGCGGAGTAAGTTCATCGCTTGCGAATGAACTTACGAACTCGAAGGACCTTTGCAGTTCTTCTGCGCAAATCAAATCAGAGCAATCGTGGGAACGCTAGCGCCTGTAAAGAAGGATGAAGTGCATAGGTCCTTCGACTACGTAAAGCGACTCGCAAGCGAGTCGCTTTACTTCGCTCAGGATGACAGGGGGGTCAGGGGAGGTTATTTGCCGCGGGCTTTTGCGAATTGTTCGACGCGTTCGTAGACGCTGAGCACGTGCTTCGGGAGAGGCAGGTGGCTGCCCGCTTCGAGTATCGGGATCAGTTTGTCGAACTCGGGGCCGGAGTGAGATCCGGTGATCACGATGCGGATGGGATGAAACAGCTCTTTGCCTTTGGCGCCGGTCTCGGCTTTTACTTCGTTGACAATTTTTTTGAACTGCTCGGGCGTGAGCTTGCCGTCGCGTGCGGATTCGTCTTCGAGGATCTTGAAGGCGAAGCGGGTCAGAACGGCGCCGGTATTGTGAAGCGCGAGCACTTCGGAGTTGTCGGAGGAAGTGAGAGCGGCCTTAGCGTCATAGTTGAAGATCAGCGAGGCGCGTTCGGGAAGTTGATCGAGACGATCGACGGAAGGCGCAAGGAGCGCTGTGATCTTGCCGAACCAAGTGACCACGTCGGCAGTCCACGGATATAGGGCATGTGTGTCGTCCCTACGGGACTCGGGACCGCTTCTTTCTTTGCCCCAGCGCTGAAGCGCTGGGCTAAACTCGTTCGGCCCTCCGGGCCTGTCTTCATCGGGCGACTCTTGCCTCTGATTGTCACGATATTCCGATTCACTGAGAGTTCGCGAAAGATAAGGAAGGGCGAGTTTCTCAATGCGATCGCGCGGGCTCCCCTTGATGTAATGGCGATTGAGCCAGTACAGCTTCTCCATATCGAAGACGGCGGGCGATGGTGTGACGCGCTCCAGGGAAAATTCCTTAACCAACTCATCTCGCGAAAAGATTTCGCGAGTCCCTCCCGGCGGAGCCCAGCCGAGGAGGGCCAGATAGTTCGTCAGCGCTTCGGGGAGAACTCCCATGTCGCGAAAATTTGCGATGGAAGTTGCGCCGTGACGTTTTGACAGGCGCTCGCGGTCGGAGCCGAGAATTGTAGAAAGATGCGCGAACTCGGGCACCGGCCAGCCAAGAGCTTCGTACAATGCGACCTGCTTCGGAGTATTCGAGAGATGGTCGTCTCCGCGGATGACGTGAGTAATCTTCATCAGCGCGTCGTCGATCACGACCACGTAGTTGTAAACCGGCATGCCGGAGGACCGCAGGATGATGGGGTCGCTGACGACTTCGTTTGAAAATTCGACTTCGCCGTGAACGATGTCGTGAAATTTGATCGGGTGCTCGGGGATGCGGAGACGGATGGCACAAGCTTCGCCGTTGACTCGGCGACGTTGTGCTTCGTCAGGGTCGATGGCGCGACACTTACCGGAGTAAATTGGCTGACGATGCTCGGCGGTAGCGCGGTCGCGTTCTTTCTGCAGATCTTCCTCGGTGCAGAAACATAAATAAGCTTTGCGGTCGCTGAGCAATCGCTCGGCGTGTTCGCGATAGATTTCCAGGCGATCGGACTGTCGGTAAGGGCCGAATGAGCCGCCGACGTCGGGGCCTTCGTCCCAGTCGAGGCCGAGCCATTTGAGATCGGCGATGAGCTGGCCTTCGAAGCGGGTCTCGCTGCGGTCGAGGTCCGTGTCTTCAATGCGCAGGATCATTGTGCCCTTTTTCTGGCGGGCAAAGAGCCAGTTGAAAAGCGCGGTGCGGGCATTGCCGACGTGGAGATGTCCGGTTGGAGATGGAGCGAAACGCACGCGAACCGGGGAAGTTGAGGGCACGGATTGATGTTAGCAAACTCGGATGCTTGTCTTTTTACCCACCCTGTCGCAAGAAACGCGACAAGGGTGGGGCAACCTGCAAACTTATTTCAAGCTGAAGCTTGCTCTATCGTTGTATGGGGGCTGACGCGGCCATAAATGGCCGCTCTTCCACGGTCGCTCCTTAAATCAGTGAGGACGGTGCGACCTTCTGCGGATAATAGTTTGGCCTATTCCGATTGCAATCAGCAGGAGCGCAATAATCGTCCAGAGCACAGCCCACAAACCTGTTGGGCCGATTGCCGGATTGTATCTAAAGAAGAAATACGCAATCCAAAAACCTAGGAAAACCAAAAACCAGAACAAGATAATTCCGATTCCGATTCGAATGAGCGAGGAATCGCGAAACCGTGGCATGACTACTTCGGTGCGAGATGGGTTTTGGTGATGCGGTCGTGCCAGGAGAGCTGGTCTTCGTCGAAGAAGCACCAGGCGTATCCCAGGCCGAGGGAAACGGCGGAAAGAATCGAGGCGAGGACACGCCAGCGGCGAAGATTTCGCGTGGGTTGGGTGCCATCGAACCGCGAGAGTCGGAGTCTGGCCGCCAGCAGTCCCAGGGTTTTTCCGCAGTACGTCAGGAATGCGAACTGATATGCGAACCACAAAACGGCCGCGAGGCCGGCAGCGAGTGAGACAGATAGACGAAGCTGTGGAAGCGAGCTGTTGAACTTCACAAACATGTATCCAAAAATCGCCAGCGCGGCTGCAACCACAAGGCCATCTATCGCCGCCGCGAAAACTTTGCGGCCTAACGTCGCCGTGGTGAGTGGCATGTCGAGGCCGGGCTGGCGCTCGGGTTCGGCCTCCTGGACTGGCTCGATGAGAATTCCGCCGAGCGCGGGTGGCGGCGGCTGAAGCTCAGGAGCTTCGACGATTCGCGGGCGATCAATCATCGGCTCGGCAAGCTCATCGCGGTTAAACGGAAGCATACCCGGCCGGGGAAATTCGAGAACGCGGGCGGTCGACTCTGTGGTCGGCTGCAGGAAAACTGGCGGCTCCGGTGCGAGGACTGGCGGCGGATCGGGCTGCGCGAGAAATGAATTGATGGTCTCGACGTGAGCGCGCGCTGCGGAGTCCGATTTCCAGGATGGACCGGAATCGAACTGCAGTTGCAGCGAGGGATAGCGCTCCTGGCGGGGCTTGAGGGTTTTGTAGTGCTTAACTTTGGCACTGACGAGGTCGCGCCAGTCGGCGCCGGCTTGGGCGGGGGAATCGGCTTCGAGCTCGCACGGGCGAGACGCCCGTGCCCCCACGTCATTAAAAGTGGAGCTGACTGCAAGCTCCGACGGGCGAGATTCTTCGACTTCGCTCAAAACAGCCGGTCCTGCCACGTCATCGGAAGTAAGCCTGCGTTCCGATTCGGACGGGCGAGACGCCCGTTCCACCACAACCTTTTCCCCAGATCCAACCTGATCGGAGGGAATGGCCTGCGCAAGCGATTGTGCCTCGTCCTCAGAGTCGAGCACGAACTCCGGCTTCGAAGCCGCAGCCTCGAGACTTGCCGAAAAATATTGTTCGCTTGCGTCCATCGCGTCGGGATCGAAGTAAGTTTCGTCTGGACCAGAATCGGGTTGGGATTCGGGTGGGTTCATGTCTATACTGCAAGGTGAAGATCGGCGGCGCGTTTTGCTCGACCAACGGCGGACGTGCTAACTTCGCGCAGAGGCAAACACCTGGGCGTCGTCTTTTTGCGCTGCAAATGCTTCCCCTTCGATTGCTTATCACGGCGGCGGTGCTTTGTCATCTGCTAGTGGCGCCCACGCTAGTAACCAGCCAGTTGCTTCCGAGTTCAGGGAGTGATTCGACGCTTCCGTTCGCTCCCGGGAGCAAGCCGGGTGTACCGGTTACGATTCGCGCGATTGAGCAGGAAAAGAACGGGCCGGTTTATGCGCTGAAGGGCAAGGTGCAAATTGACTACGGCACCTACACCGTCTTCGCGGACCAGGCAAATTACAACGAAGACACTGGCGAAGTGGAGGGGAACGGAAACCTGCTGATCGAGGGTGGGCCGAACAGCGAACACATCGAAGCCACGCACGCGAAATATAATCTGGAAACCGAAAGCGGCAGGTTTGAAAATGCACGTGGCAGCGTCGGATTTCGGCTGCGCAGCCGGCATAATCTTTTTACCACCACAAACCCATTTTTCTTTTCCGGCCGTGTAGTTGAGAAATCCGGACCCGACCACTACACGGTTATCGACGGGACAGTAACGACCTGCGAGCTGCCACGACCGAAGTGGGAGTTTGCGGCGCATCGCGTGAATGTTGAGGTCGGCGGACGGGCGACGATCTACCACAGCAACTTTCGCCTGGAAGGCATTCCGGTCCTGTATTTTCCCTTCGCCACGCACCCGGTACAAAAGACGCCGCGACAGAGCGGATTTTTGATTCCCAACATCGGGCGGTCGTCGACACGCGGGAATACCGTGGGCGAATCGGTATTCTGGGCGATTAACCGCAGCATGGACCTCACGGCCGGGGCGGAATATTACTCGAAACGTGGATGGGCGCCGGATGGGGAGTTCCGCGCACAACCTACGGACAATTCGTTCGTTGATCTCACTTATTTCAGCGTGCTCGATCGCGGACTCGACGGCATTGACCAGGGTGGCACTGAAATTCGGCTGAATACGGAGGGTGCGTTCGCGCACAATTTCCGCAGTGTCGCGAATATCGACTATCTCAGCTCGTATATCTTCCGGCTCGCGTTTACCGATTCGTTCGCGCAGGCAGTGAACTCGGAAGTGCGCTCTGAGGCGTTCCTTTCGAATACGACGAGTGATTTCTTCCTCAACGCCAGCACCAGCCGATATCAGAACTTCCAGAGCACGACCCGTGGCGACGTCATCACAATTCTTCATGCTCCAGGATTTGAGGCGGGAACGGTGGACCGGAAGCTTGGCAGTACGCCGTTTTATGGCAGTTTTGACGCCGACGCCGAAGGTCTGTCGCGCAGCGAGCCAGGATTCAGGACCGCGCCATTGATTGGGCGTTTTGATTTCAGTCCGGATATTTCACTGCCGGTTCAATTCCACGGCTGGAGCTTCCGCCCGGAATTTTCTCTACGCGACACAGTCTATACGCAGCAACTGGTTCCGGCATCGAGCACAGTGTTGACTCAGGTCGGAACAGTGCTTTCGAATACTCTCAACCGTCGATCAGTAGAAGGCTCGCTCGAGATCAGGCCGCCAGCGCTCGACCGGGTTTTTGATCACGAAATAATTGGGCGCAAGTGGAAGCACGTGATCGAGCCACGAGTTTTGTATGACCGTGTGACTGGAGTCAACAACTTCGCCCGCGTCCTGCGATTTGACGATCGCGACATTCTGAGCGACACGAACGAAGTGGAATATGCGGTGGTGAACCACCTGTATGCGAAACGAACTTCGCCGGAAGCAGATAAATGTGTGCCGCCTGGGATGCCTGCGCTCATCGTCGGGGCAGCGCCGATTCCGAGCCGGATTCCGTGGCAGAGGAATCGCATAGCGCAGCAACCCATATGCAACAAACAGCCAGAAACACGAGAGATCGTGAGCTGGGAATTGGCGCAGAAGTATTTTTTTGATCCGACCTTCGGAGGCGCCCTGGTTGCGGGCCGCAGCAACGTATTCACCAGTACGGTGGATTTGACCGGCATCGCGTTCCTTACCGAACCGCGTCATCTCTCGCCGTTGATTTCCCGCTTGCGAATTGGGACTACGACCAGCAGCGATCTCGAATGGGACGCTGACTATGATTTCAAGGCTGGTCGAGTGAATTCGAGCACGCTGCTATTCAACTATCACTTCGGACTGTTCACGGTTGGCGCCGGAGATGCGTTTCTCCATGTGCCGGGTCAGATTACGAACACCACCGTGGCGCCGGTGGCGGAAAGATTTAACCAATTCCGCACGGTTTTCGGCTATGGCAGCTCGAACAAACGCGGATTCAGCGGCGCAACGAGCCTCGGGTTCGACGCCGAATTGGGACAGGTGCAATACGGTTCCGCACAGCTCGCCTACAACTGGGACTGCTGCGGCGTCAACCTGGAGTACAGAAGGTTTGCGCTGGCGTCAATCAGGAATGAAAACCAGTATCGTTTTACGTTTTCGCTGGCGAACATAGGGGCGTTTGGAAATTTGCGGCGAACGGAGCGACTGTTCTAGACCTCAACTTCATTAGCCACGGATTTGCGCGGATGAAGACGAACTTTTAAGAAACAAGTCTGTAGGGATCCGTGCGATCCGTGGCGGCGTTGATGTTTAAAGCATGACAGTTATGCGATCCTCGCGTTTGGCATAACATATCCAGATGGCGATTTCGGATGAGCTGGCCACAAAGCGTGCCGCACTCGAAGCGGGACTGAGGTCACTTGGGCGCACTCTGATTGCGTACTCTGGCGGCACGGATTCTGCCTTTCTCGCGTGGGCCGCGCACCAGGTGCTGGGCGGCGACATGCTGGCGGTGATCGCGGATTCGCCAAGTCTCGCGCGTTTCCAATTGGAGGACGCGGTCGCATTTGCGCGTGAGCAGAACATTCCTTTCGAAATCATTCCCACGCAGGAAATGGCGCGGCCGGAATACGTTCGGAATGACGGATCCCGCTGCTTCCACTGCAAAGATGAGCTTTTCTCAGTGATGGAGCAGTTCGCAACGGCCAACAATTTCAAGAGCATTGCCTACGGCGTGAACCTCGACGATCAGGCGGATTTTCGTCCCGGCCAGGTTGCCGCGGCAAGACACCAAGTTGCTGCCCCGCTTTTGGCCGCGGGTCTGGGCAAAAAAGAAATTCGCGAGCTGGCCCGCACGGCCGGACTGCGCATTTGGGACAAGCCAGCCTCGGCCTGTCTTTCCTCAAGAATCGAGTATGGCCGGGAAGTCACCTCTGAGGCGTTGGCGGCAGTTGAGCGTGGAGAAGACGCGTTGCGTCAACTTGGATTTCGCCAGTTTCGCGTTCGCCATCACGGCGAGATCGCACGTATCGAGATTGCTCGCGAGGAGATGCCGCGAGCTTTGACTCCAGACATGGCTGCGGCGTTCACCAGAATTTTCAAACCGCTTGGGTTCAAGTTCGTCACTCTCGATCTTGAGGGATTCCGCTCGGGGTCGATGAACGCATTGCTTTCTGCTGAACAGATCGTTCGAGCGGGATAAATCCTGCCAAAGTTTTCCCGAATTCTGCCAAGAAGAGCACGGAGCTGGACGAAGTCTGGTCTAACGCGATGGGTGGCGACAGCATCGGGCTTCGGCCGTGTGAGATAATTTGCTGAAATCCCCAACATTCAGGCGGTTTCTCGTGATGTTGTACAAGCGAATCCTTGTGTTTTTGCTGTTTACCGGCATGGGTTGTTCAGCGCAGACTGCTCCGGCCAGTCTTTCTTTGGCCGAGCTCTCACAGCGTATTGAGCGGCAACTGCGCGCGTCGTACGACGTTCCCGACGACGTAAAAGTGACCGTCTCAAATCCCCGCCCAAGTACCGAGTTCACGAACTATGACGCACTGACGGTCACGCTGGACCAGGACGGTAAGAAGAAAACTTTCGAATTCATACTCTCGAAAGACCAGAAGAGCTTGATCCGCTTGAGCCGCATGGACCTGAGCAAAGATCCGTATGCCGAGAATATGAAGAAGATCGATGTGAAGGGACGCCCGGTGCGGGGGAATCCGAACGCAAAAGTTGTGGTGGTGAACTTCGACGATTTTCAATGTCCTTTCTGTTCACGGGCGCACCAAACACTATTTCCTGAATTGTTGAAGGAATACGGAGATAAAGTCGCATTTATCTACAAGGATTTTCCGCTTTCCGAGATCCATCCCTGGGCGATTCATGCGGCAGTGGACGCTAATTGTTTGGCGGCGCAAAGCAGTGACGCGTACTGGGATTTCGCCGACTATATTCACAACAATCAGTCGCAGGTAAATCAGGAGCACGGGCGAGAAAACCAGTTCGCGGCGCTTGACCGAATCACGACAACGGAAGCCGCCAAGTTCAAGGTTGACTCGCCAAACCTGCAAAGCTGCATGAAAGCGCAAAAAGCAGATGCGGTGCTGGCATCGGTGAAAGAAGGGGAGTCGCTTGGAATTGATGGCACGCCGACGATGTTCGTGAACGGCCGCATGGTGAATGGAGCCCGTACGGCGGGCGAATTCCGCGACATTCTGGACAGCGCTCTGCAGCAAGCGGGAGTTGTTCCGCCGGCACATCCATCGGCGACGCCAAATTCATCGCCGGCCGGGAACGGTGGCGTGCACTGACATGCGGGAAGAAATGAAGGCACTTTTGGGATCAGGCCGCAGAAATCGACCCGCGCTTTTTCTTCCGATTGCTGCGGTGTTTTGCGTTCTCACAACCTCCTGCTCGTGGAAGGGGCCTGGCAATAACGTGGCCGCGACCGTCGATGGCGAAAAGATTTATAACGCCGACGTGGAGCGTTATTTTCAGAACCAGACTGCGGGATCGAACCAGCCGTTGAGCGAAGAACAGGCCACGGGATTACGGCTCAGCATTCTGGAGAACCTCATCGACAATCAGATTCTGATGCACCGCGCAGGCAAACTTGGCCTGCTTGCAACCGAGGATGAAGTCGAGCGACGGCTGAAGGAAATGAAGACGCCTTACAGCGATCAGGATTTCGCCAAGCAGCTACAGCAACGGAATTTGACTTTGGACGACGTGAAACGTGAGATACGGCGTTCGTTGACCGCTGAGAAGGTGATAAACCGCGAGGTCACTTCGAAGATCAACATTACGCAACAAGACATCACCGCTTATTACAACCAGCACCGGGCGGAGTTCAACCTGATTGAACCACGGTACCACCTGGCACACATCATGGTGACCGCCACCCCCGATCCGCAAGCGAAAAACCTGGGCAGGGCTGCCAGCGAAGCTGAGGCCAAGAAGAAAATCGACACCGTGTTGGCCCAATTGCAAACCGGAGCAGAATTTTCCGCACTGGCAATGACCTACTCCGAGGACACGGCGACTTCGGCCAACGGCGGCGACATTGGGATCGTGCCGGAATCGGCGCTCAAACAAACGGACCAGACCACTCGTGATGACGTAATGAAACTGAAGCCGGGGCAGTATACACCGGTGCTGACGGTGGTAAGCCCGTCAAGCCATCAGTTGATGGGATTTCAGATCGTGAAGCTGATTTCAATGGAACCTGCCGGCCTGCGCGACCTTTCAGACCAGCGCGTACAGCAGGACATCCGGCAGCAACTGCAGGACCGGCGCGAACAACTGCTCAAGACGGCCTATTTTGAAGTAATGCGCAATCAAGCAAAGATCGAAAATTATTATGCGCAGCAGGTCCTGGCAGGCAGCACCACCGCGCGCTAGATACTATTCAATCGTTGCCAGCACGTCTCCTGCGTTCACGTTTGCGCCTTCACGGGCACTGATTTTCTTCAGCAGGCCCGCTTTCGGAGCGCGCACTTCGTTCTGCATCTTCATCGCCTCGATTACCAGGATCCCTTGCCGGGCCTCAACGGGTTCGCCGGCTTTTGCCAAAATGCGCACCACTTTGCCCGGCATCGAGGCTTTGATCTCCTGCGGGCCGGCGTCCATCGCGCCCACACGCCTGCCGCTGCGCAATGAACGAGGATCGCGCACGGAACATTCGTAAACCTTTCCACGAAAATGGAGTATCAGTTTGTCGCCTGCGCGCTTCGGGTATATGTCAAATGACTCGCCGTTCAAGAGCAAAGAAAGAGAATCGCTATTGATCCGCAAGCACGCCGCGACCATCTCACGCCCGTTGAGGCGGATTCTCCAGCTTGATTCAAGAGGGTTCTGCGCGGCTTCGGATGGGGCGGCACGAGTGAGTTCAACTCGGTAGGTCTTTGCGCCGACCGTGACTTCGTAGAAGCTCATTGTTTATTCCAGCGCCTCGTTCCTCGAAGCTTGCTTCCATCGGGAAAGGAAAGCCTGTTCGGCCAGATACTTCGTTCCGTTTGCCGGCGCAAGGACGGTTGCAATGGCAGCGGCAATGGCGGCGATTTCCTGATCGCGTTCATCGGATTGGCGCTTTGGCTCGGGAGCAAGACGCGATAGATATCCGGTATCGGTTTTGCCGGAGATGAAATCTGGATCGTTGAGGATTCGGCGAAAGAGCGCGATGTTTGTTTTTACCCCGCCGACGACATATTCATCCACCGCGCGTTTCAGCTTCCCGATGGAATCGGTTCTGCTGCTGCCGGACGCGACCAGCTTGGCCAGCAGCGGGTCGTACTCGACGGGCACATTCCACCCGGCATAGATTCCGCTATCCAGGCGGATTCCCGGCCCGGCGGGCTCGACGAGCAACGCAATGTTCCCGGGGCTGGGGAAGAAATTGTTGTCGGGATCTTCGGCGTAGACGCGGCATTCAATGGCGTGGCCGCGAATGGCGATTTGTTCTTGGGTGAACGGCAACTTCTCGCCGGCAGCAATGCGAATCTGCAAATGGACCAGATCGAGGCCGGTGATCAATTCCGTGACTGGATGCTCGACCTGAAGACGCGTGTTCATCTCGAGGAAGTAGAAATTGTTTTGCGCGTCAGCCAGGAACTCGATGGTGCCAGCATTTACATAGTTGGCGGCCTGTGCAGCGCGCACGGCGGTTTCTCCCATGCGGCGGCGCATTTCGGGCGTGACCGCGACGGATGGCGATTCTTCGAGGACCTTCTGATGGCGGCGCTGGATTGAACACTCGCGCTCGCCGAGGTAAACGCAGTTGCCGTGCTCATCGGCGAGGACCTGCATTTCGATGTGGCGCGGATTGACGATCGCCTTCTCGAGATACACTTCATCATCGCCGAAGGCGCGTTTCGCCTCGCTGCGCGCAGCGTCGAGGGCGGAAGACAGATCCGATTCGATTGCGACCAGCCGCATTCCCTTGCCCCCGCCCCCAGCCGCGGCCTTCAGCATGATGGGATATCCAAACCTGGCGGCCAGGTCTCGCGCTTCGGCTGCAGATTGCAGGCCACGAGATGAACCAGGAACGAACGGCACTCCGGCTTTTTCCATTTGCCGGCGCGCGCCAGTTTTTGATCCCATCATTTCTATGGATTTCGGGTTGGGACCGATGAACTTGACGCCGGCGTCGGCGCACGCCTGAGCGAAAGCAGCATTTTCCGAGAGGAAGCCATAGCCGGGATGGATCGCCTCGGCTCCGGACTTTTTGGCGGCGCCAATGATGCGTTCGATATTCAGGTATGACTCAGAAGCCGCAGCGGGGCCGATCGCGTAGGCTTCGTCTGCTTTACGGACGTGTAGTGACGCACGGTCGGCTTCTGAATAGACAGCGACGGCTTTGATCCCAAGCTCGTGGCATGCACGAATGAGGCGAACCGCGATCTCGCCGCGATTTGCGATCAAAATTTTGCTAAAAAGTCTGCTCACGTTGCGTCGCGTTTGCCGCCTTCTGGCCTATTCAGGCAGAACTTCGTACTATAAGCATTCTTCCAGATGATCGCCACTGCCGAATCGGCATCAGATGCTTCGCGCGGCATCGAGCGACTTGCTCGTTGGGCGCCCGCTCTGCTGATTACGGCGGGGCTGGCTGTACGCCTGATCAGCGCGTATTCGAAGTTCCTGAATGCAGACGAAGCCATGCACTACCTGCTTTCGGTGCAGCCTTCATTTGCGGAGACGTATCGCGCCAGTCTGGGCACAGCGCACCCACCTTTACTGATCATTCTGCTGCACTACTGGGGAATGATCTCGAGAACAGAATTTTTCCTTCGACTTCCGTCGGTGCTGGCGGGAACTGCCGCCGGGTGGTTTCTCTATGCGTGGCTCCGTGACAGGGCTGACCGCGCGACGGCAACGATTGCGCTGGGGCTGTTCGTCTTTTCTCCGGCACTGATCTATACCTCAGCCGAGGTGCGGCAGTATGCGCTGCTGCTCTGCTTTATGTGCGCGACCCTCTACTTGCAAGAGCGGGCCCTGGCGAAGAATTCCACCGCTTTTATGTTTGCCTCGGGACTCACGCTCTACCTGGCGCTGCTCACCCACTACTGTGCGCTGATTTTTGCCGTGAGCGTGGCGATCTACGCGCTTCTCAGAATGTGGACGACGCGGCCGGGGCGATTGATCCTGGCGTGGATTTTTGTCCAGCTTGGCGGAATCGCGATCGGGATTTTTTTATGGGAGACGCACATCTCGATCATCCGTCATCGCCCGCTCACGCAGGATGTGGCCGAGTCCTACCTGCGCAATTCGCTGTTTCATCCCGGGCGGGAGAATGTGTTCGCGTTCATTGCTCGATCGAATCTGAGACTTTTTCATTTCTTCTTCAGCCAGGGCGCAATTTCGGTTGTGGGAGTCGTACTGTTCCTGGCGGGAATCGCAATGCTGTTTGCTGCCAGGGACGTCGCGGGCCGGGTCCCGCGTTCCGGAGCTCGCAGCCTGGGAGCTCTGTTGCTTCTGCCATTCGCAATCAATTGTGCTGCCGCAGTAGCAGGCTTGTATCCCTACGGAGGAACGCGGCACAACGCCTACCTGGCGGTTTTCGCGATGCCTGCGGTCGCGATTCCTATTGCTCGCTGGAGACCGCGCTGGGCGTGGTCCAAGCCCATTGCCGTCGCCGCCGCACTCGCGATCTGCAATTTTGCAGTGAATCCTGCCGGCGCTTACATCAAGCCGAAGAACCAAAAGAGGAAGCTGCTGATCGAAGCGGTGCGATACCTGCGCACCTCCGCTCCGGCGGGCTCGGTGGTCCTTACGGATTATGAGAGCGGGCTTCTGCTCAGCTACTATCTTTGCGACCGAGACATTACCCATAGCGGCGAGCCTTCCGGTTCCTTCTATCTTTCGCAGTGCGGAGAATATGAATCGGCGTCAGTGCTCCCTCGGCTCTGGATATTTCGGGCTGAGACTTTTCCCACACAAGTTAATGAGCTTGCCCGATCTGTTCACAGCGCACAGCAGGTGTGGCTGTTCCAGGCGGGATTCATCGTAGACCGGGAGCCGGGGTTTCAAACGTTGCTCGGGCAGTATGGCTGCGACAGGCCGAGGAAATTCGGCGCAAACGTTATTGTGTGCAGGATTAATCCTGGAGTTCAGCCGGCAGGATAGAAAACTCCGCCCACTCGAACGATCAGCCAAGCCTGCTTACGTTGCGGAGAAGTTGCACAGGTCCTTCGACTCCGCACGACCTTTCGCAAGCGAAAGATCGTGCTTCGCTCAGGATGACATGCAATTGAATGATGACATTCAATCAAATGTAGGGCATGCGTATCGACTGATGGCGTGCAATTGAACGACGCAAAATGAAAAGACGGGCGGGACGCCCGTCTGCAAAGCCTGATCTGAAATTCCGACTTATTTGTTCTGGTCCATGGTGATGCCCTGCGGGTTGTTGGCGGCCTTCTCGGCTTTGGCTTTCTTGGCAGCCATCGCTTTATCTACCCAGTCGTCCGCGGTCTTTAGATCAGCCGCGCGCTGGTCGGGCTGGTCGCATTCGCGGTCAGCCTTTTCGCGGTACATCAGGTTCAAGTAGGCCATTGCGTCATCGTAGTCGTCGCGAAGCGAAAGGGCCTTATTGAGATTGTCAATGCCGTCCTGAATAGTCTGGCCGCTTGCTTCGCGCAACTGAGCACAAACTTTCTTGTCTTTGAGCGGCTCATCGGGGCGCAGTCCGAGTTTGGAGCGCGCCTCCATCCGGGGCTGATAGGCTTCTGTCCAATCAATGACGCCGATGGAGTAATAGGCCTCAGGATCGTTGGCGTCGAGCTGAATGGCCTTCTGGTTATATTGTTTCGCGTCATCAAACTTCTTCATTTGGAAGTAGAGGCCGGCCAAGCTCTTCACCGCGTTTACGTTGTTAGGATCCTTGTCGAGCACAGCCTTGTACTGAGCGATAGCATTATTTGCGTTCTGCAGGTTTTCCGGAGAATCGACACCGGGAATGTACTGCGCCACGTAAGCGGCGGCAAGGTATATCTTGGCGTTCTTCAGTTCGGGATCAAGGTCGACGGCGTTCTTGAAGTGCTCGATGGCCTGCTCATAGCGGGCATTCTTGTATGAGGCCACGCCTTTATTCAGTTGGTCGCGAGCACGAAGCTTGTTACAACCAGCGCTAGATAAGACCAGAGCAGCTGTCGCCACCACTGTCAGAACTCGAAAGCTGTTTTTCATGAAAGTTAGTTTCCTCGAGGAACTTGGTCACAAGCCAGCCGCATACGATAACAGAAATTCCCGAAGCGCGCAGACTCACCGCGCAAAAATCGGAGCAGCGAGCAAAGCTTTTCAGGGTGGTCGTCG
The DNA here is from genome assembly GCA_035651555.1 of Terriglobales bacterium. Taxonomy (GTDB): domain Bacteria; phylum Acidobacteriota; class Terriglobia; order Terriglobales; family Acidobacteriaceae; genus Gp1-AA145. The sequence continues at coordinate 35,316 of DASRFL010000016.1, read as the reverse complement.
CTCATCGCTCGCCGCTGTTAGTCGATTTATCCGCCAGCTTCGATTTTGGCGGTGATCAATCCGACTTTGTCGACACCGGAAGAGTGAGCGATGTCAATCACATTGGCCACGTCCGCGAAAGGAATATTGTCATCGCCTTTCACGAACATCACTTTCTCGGCGCGGGTCTTGAAGATGTCGGTCAAGCGGCTTTGCAGCGTCTCCCAAGTGGCGTCATCCTGGTTGATCTTTACGCCCGGAGTCTGACCAGGGCCGCGGTCGATCACCTGCACGACGATAGTGCGATCATTCGACTGGTTCTTGGGCGCATTCGGCGGCGGCGGTTGCGGCACCAGCGCGTCCAGGCCTTTTGGAGTGAGCGGCGTGATGACCATGAAGATGATCAACAGCACCAGCAAAACATCGATGAGCGGGGTGACGTTGATGTCAGCTGCCGGCCCACCTTTTCCACCACCCATTGCCATTGCCATAGAAAAGCTCCTGAGAAATTATTCAGATCCGCTTGCGCTTGCTGGTGGGCCCCCTGGGGTGCCAGGAGCGCCTGGAATCGTCTGCTTTTTCTGATCGGTCAGCAGACCGAGATCGTCAACACCTGCGGCACGGACGTTATCCACCACTTCGACCACGGATTTGTATTTTGCGCGCGCATCTGCCCGCACATACACCCGCTTATCGACGCGGTTGGCGATGCGGTCTTTAATCTTGTTGGTCAACTGGTCGGGATTGATCCGATCATTGCCGAAGTAGACGCCGCCGTCGCGCATGACGGCCACGATCAATGCGTCTTCCTTGTCCGCATCCGGCATCTGCGTCGGATTGTTCACCTTTGCCAGGTCGACGGTAACGCCCTTCTGCAACATGGGCGTGATCACCATGAAGATGATCAACAGCACCAGCATGACATCCACCATGGGAGTCACGTTGATGTTGGAATTGACCTTCGCCCCTTCGTCTCTTTTTGATATCGCCATAACTGTTCTCCTGCCCCACTCGGCGTTCAAACCCCGCTTCGGAGGGCGGTCCGGCCGGGATTATTTCCGGCCGGACCTAAGCAACTCAAGTACCGATGCTCACGTAGGCCCGGACGCCCTCGTCCGGGCGGGCGGGTGATGGCACCCGCCCCTACGCAAATCAGTGTTACCTGCGGACGGCGCCTCGGCGCTTCAGGAAGTAATCGATCAATTCGCTTGACGAGTTATCCATCTCGACATCGAAGGCTTCCACCCGACTCGTAAGATAGTTGAACATCATGACCGCCGGAATCGCGACCAGAAGTCCGAAGGCCGTGGTAACGAGAGCTTCGGCGATACCGCCGGCGACTGCGGCGAGACCGGTTGCCTTCTCCTGCGAAATGCCTTTGAAGGCGTTCAGAATGCCCATCACCGTTCCGAACAGGCCGACGAACGGCGCGGTCGAACCGATAGTTGCCAGCCCGCTGAGGCCGCGCTTTAGTTCGGCGTGAACGATGGCTTCGGTGCGCTCGAGAGCGCGTTTCGAAGCTTCAATGGTTTCGCCAGGGATGTCGGTGCTTTCCTGGTGGGCACGGAATTCCATCAAGCCGGCGGTGACGACCTTGGCCAGATGGCTCTTTTTGTTACGCTCGGCGACCTTGATGGCCTCGTCGATTTTTCCGTCCCGCAGCGCGCCTGCGACTGCCGGAGCAAAGGCCCGTGACTGCTTGCGGGCGGCGCTGAAGGCCATCCAGCGGTCGATCATCACGCCGAACGACCAGCCCGACATGACGAAGAGAATGGCGACTACAGCACGAGCGACCCATCCCATTTGCTTCCAGAGCGAGATGATGTCCCATTGGGGCGCGCCAGCTTCCTGCAGAAGCCAGGTTGCGGTGGTTGAAGCATGTGTTACCAGGTGTGTTGCTGCTTGAGCTGCAAACATGAGTTGCTATCCTCCTCAGGATCTTTAACCAGAATCAGATGCTTACATTTCTTGCGAAAGTTGTTCTGCTACTCCGGGCCGCTTTTTGATGTCATTCCATGCACTGCCATAAGCAGGAAGCCGCTGTATTTCATAAGAGCAGATGCCTCACTGTTAAGGCGGTTCGGAATGACAAGCACTCGTTATCCTCCGGAGAGCGTAAAGTTCACCGTCACTTGGGTATCGACTTCGACCGGTTCTCCGTTCAGAATGTACGGGCGATAGCGCCACTGCTTCACTGCATCCAGCGCCGCCTGGGTCAACAGCGGGTGACCGCTGATGACGTGCAGATTCTGAATGGTGCCGTCCTTGCCGATGATCGCGGCCAAAACCACGCTGCCCTGTACACGCGCGGTACGTGCCAGTGGAGGATAGGCCGGCTGAACTTTGTGCAGAACCATGCCCTGGGTTACGCCCTGCGAAACGCGGACACGTTGCACGGCAACCTTGGGCACCGCCACCGGGGTGTTGCCGATAATGCCGCCGATCACACCGCCCATCTGACCACCCGGGACTCCGCCGGGAACGCCGCCGACAACTCCCATGGATGGAGGGGGCGCCTCTTCTTCCTTAATCATTTCGACTTTCTTTGGAATCTTGGTGGGTGTGCGGAGCTGGTTGTTGACGATATCGGTCTCAACCTGCTTGACCACGTGAACCGGCGCCGGAGGAGGCGGGGGTGGAGGCGGAGGCGGAGGCGCCACCAGCGCCATCATTAACTGGGCTTTGGGAAGGGCCTCAGTAAACAGCAGCGGAATCAGCACCATCACCCCGATGATGATGGCCTCCAGAACAAAGGAGAATGTCGTCGTCCTGCCACGCTTGGTCTTTAACTTACCGCCAGACTCAATCAGGCTATCTTCAAACATAGGTTCTCTCCCTGCACAGGTCTACGATGTCTTAGACACCGGACGCAGCCAGTTTGCTCCCGCTCCGAAACCTACATAGAACGCGATGCTCGTCCAGGGGACGTGGAAGAGCACGTCTGCGGCCATATCCCGAGCCGAACCGGCCACCAACACTTACGACGAACAGAGACAACACTTATACATCAGGATGAGCCAGCGCGCGAGGGCTGTCGCCCGTCTTCACTACAACAGAAGGAGCGCTACGCCTTCGCTTTAACCTTCTCCCGGCGACCGCCGCCCGCCGCAGGAACCACGGGTGGCCGGTTTCGGTCGGACCGCCAGTCCTGATATGCCACCAGAATCGGGGCGGCAATAGCAATCGACGAATACGTCCCGATTAAGATGCCGATAACCAGGGCAAAGGAAAACGCGTGCAACACTTCGCCCCCAAAAAGGAACAAAGCTAGCACAGTCAGGAATGTTAAACCTGCTGTCAAGATGGTCCGGCTCAGGGTCTGGTTGATGCTGCGGTTGACGATGTCAGACAGCTTCTCCCGCCGCATGAGCTTCAGGTTCTCGCGAATTCGGTCAAAAACCACGATCGTGTCGTTGTTGGAGTAGCCGATCAGGGTCAGGATGGCGGCTATCACGGTCAGCGACATGGGGTAATCCCGCAATGAGAATGCCCCGACGGTGATGAGCGTATCGTGGAATACCGTGATCACGGCGGCAACTCCGTAAATCCATTCAAAGCGGAAGGCCAGGTAGATCAGCATTCCGAGCAGCGAGTAGAGTGTGGCCAGCAATGCCTGTTTTCTCAGTTGTGCTCCCACCTGCGGGCCAACGATCTCTACTTGATAGACACCAAAATCGGAGAGAAAGAAACCATCCTCGATCGAGGTCAGAACTGCCGGCTCGGCGGTCCCCTTCAGCTCATCAAAGCTGGCCAGAACCCCGCCCTTGGTCTTGTCACGGAAGTTGGTAATCGCCTGCGCGCTGTTGGTATAGCGCTGCTGCGCATCGGTTCCCAGGTGCAGAGGGTCCTTTTGCATCAGGTAAGAGGTGAGGGCAAGAGAACTGGTGTTGTTCAGATCTTGTTTGCCGGCGGGGGCATTGCTGCTAAGCGCGCCGATTACCTGTTCTCTGGGATGTTCGAGAGCGGCCTGGTCGTTGGCCTGGGGAACGTCGATTAGAACCTCGTTGCTTGCGGTCCCGCCATACGTCTGAATGCGAACATTCTTCAAGCCGGCGCGGTCCATTGCGGCGCGGATGGCATTGTCATCCGGCGTATGCGAGTACTTTACGTAAACCAGCGTGCCGCCGCGGAAGTCGATGCCCAGGGGAATGCCATGCCAGAAGAGCATGGAAAGCACTCCCGCCGTGCTGAAGACCAGCGAGAAGACGATGAAATACCACTTCTTGCCGAGAAAATCGATGTTCGGATTACGAAAAAATTCCACGCTGCTTGAACCCTTCTTTGTCCATGTGGGGCGGGTGCCCTCACCCGCCATGCTCGGCAGAGCCGAGCGTTCTTCATTACTTGCCACAGGAAAAGGTCGAGCTACGCTCGACCGGACGGGCGAGGGCGCCCGTCCCCACATGGCCTGTCTAAATGCTTAACGCTTCGCCAATTCGCTTGCGGCTCAGCACCCAGTCAAAAATCACGCGGGAGACAAAAACCGCGGTAAACAAGTTAGCAAACAAACCAAAGCTCAGTGTCACTGCGAAGCCTTTCACCGGACCGGTTCCAAACAGGAACAGGATGATCGCCGAGACGATGGTAGTCACGTGTGTGTCGACGATGGTGACCCAGGCATGCGCAAACCCCTGCTCCACCGCAGATGGCGGAGTTTTGCCGTTACGCAACTCCTCGCGGATACGCTCGAAGATCAGCACGTTTGAGTCGACGCCCATACCGACGGTGAGAATGACTCCGGCAATTCCGGGAAGAGTCAAAGTTGCGCCGGTGTAGCCGAGGAAACCCAGCAGAATTACAAGGTTCAGGATCAAAGCAATATCGGCGTTGATTCCCGCGGCTCGGTAATAGATGAGCATGAAGATCAGTACCGCGGCCATACCGACAACCGCAGCCCTTATTCCAGCGTGAATGGAATCGCTGCCCAGCGAAGGCCCGACCGTGCGCTCTTCGAGATACTTGATACCCGCCGGCAACGCACCCGAACGCAAAATCATGGCCTGATCTTTGACTTCCTGATCGGTAAAGCGGCCCTTGATAATTCCCTGATCACGGATGGGCTCGTCGATGGTGGCTACGCTCTGAACTTTGCCGTCCAGAACTACGCCGAGCAGATCTTTTACGTGCTCCGAGGTAAACGCGTAGAATTTGCGGCCACCTTCAGCGGTTAAAGTAAAACTCACCGCTGGCCGGCCGTTCTCATCGGTTCCGGGACCGGCTGTGCGCAGGTCTTTGCCGCTTACCGCCGGGATTCGGGAGACCACGTAAAAGGTTGGCGATCCGTCAGGGTTGTTCTTGCCGGGCATGACTACCGCGTCTTCGGGCAATGCCCCGCTTTTGTAGGCGTCTTCCTGGCTGGCGTAAGGTCCGCTGAACACCTGCCGAATTTCCAACATGGCGGTCGACTGAATGATTTCCTTTACGCGAGCGGGATCGTCGATTCCCGGCAATTGCACGAGAATTTGATAGTCGCCAAGCCCGTGTTCCTCAATGATTGGCTCACTTACCCCGAGCTGGTCGATGCGATTACGGATGGTTTCAATCGCCTGCTGAACGGCACGGCTCTTCAGATCAGCGAGGTTCGTGGGCTTCATGGTGACTGTGAAGGTGTTGTTTGCGCTAGAAACCAGGCTGTACTCAGGCAGGCGGTCTTCAACAATAGTTCGCAGGTCGGCGGCTGACTCCGGCGGGACTCCCTTAATGACGATCTGCTCGGGATGGTTTGTCGGATCGGGCTTGCTGACGTCTGCAGAAGCGACCTTGGCGTTCTTCAGCCCAGACTTGAGGACCTGAAGAGCGTTGTCCGTATCAACATTCACCGCGTCGTTCACCTGGACCTGGAGGATCAGGTGAGTTCCGCCCTTCAGATCAAGGCCGAGGTGAATGCCGTTGCGCATTGGCGACGGATTCAGGAGTCCATTGGCAAGCGCGCCACCCGAAACTCCGCTGGGAACGCCAAACACCCCGTAAACAAACACCAGGATCGCCGCGATAATGAGGATCAGCTTCCAACCGAGATTCTTATTCATGAGAAACTACTGCTCCAAGTTTCGACACATTCAAAGCATGTCATTCCGAGGCGTCGAACTTGTGAGACAACGAGGAACTTGCTGTTCGCACGAGAAAAGCAGATTCCTCACCGCTAAAGCGCTTCGGAATGACGTCACCTACAGAACAAAACTCAACACTACTTCGCTGCCGGCTCCTCGGGCGTCGTTACCGACGCAATCGCCGACCGGCTGACCTCCAGGCGCAAATTGTCCGGTGGAACACGCAAGTGCACCGAGTCATCCTTGAGCGCAACAATGGTCCCTCGAATGCCGCCATTGGTCGTGACTTTGTCTCCGGTCTTGAGCTGGCCGAGCATGGCCTGCCACTTCTTCTGACGACGCTGCTGCGGCATGATCAGAATGAAATAGAAGATCGCGAAGATGAAGATGAGAGGCGCAATCCCGAGCCAACTCGGGGTGCTGCTGCTCTGCCAAACGATTAGGCTGTAAATAAGCATTTCGATGCTGTGGCGGAAGCTACTGCGAAATCAGAACCAAGGTGTCGCACAATTCCACTGAACCGCGCGCTGCGAGCTTTCCGAATCCTTTGCACTCTTCGCGGTTAAGCCTCAACGGGCAGGTGCCGGAGGGCGTGCCGAGATCAACAGGCAGGATTCCCTAGGAAGGCCAGCTGCTCTCCTCTACGTTACCAGAAAAGAAAGCTGCAAACTTCCAAGTCAAATAGAATGCCGGAGGCGTCGCATAGTGTCAAGGTAGTAGCTGAGATTGTGGACGCTATTCAGGACTTGCGCGAGCAGCTCGTTCGCGGCATAAAGATGACGCAGGTAGGCGCGCGAATAGCGCTGGCAAACGCGGCAGGTGCAGTTCGCGTCGACAGGGCTTTGGTCTGAGGCGTAGCGGGCTTGCTTGATGGAAATTTTCCCTTCCGACGTGAAAAGCAGACCGTGGCGGGCGGCGCGGGTGGGAAGAACGCAATCCATCATGTCGACGCCGAGCTTTGCGTACTCGGCAATCTCCTCGGGAGTGCCCACGCCCATCAGGTAGCGCGGCTTGTCTTCCGGTAAGTACTCGAGAGTTGACTCGACAATTTCGCGTGTCAGGGCGCGGGGCTCGCCGACACTCAGGCCGCCAATGGCGTATCCATCGAAACCGATTTCGAGAGTGCGCTCGGCGGATTCCTTGCGCAGAGCGCGATCCATGCCGCCCTGGATGATGCCGAACAGGGCCTGAGTACTATTGGGACACGTAGGGGCGGGTGCCCCCACCCGCCCGCCCGAATTGTGCTCGCCTGCCCGGACGAGGGCGTCCGGGCCTACGTGAACATGGCTTTGCCACGGCACCTCACTCTTATGCTCCTCAAAATACTTTTTGCATCGCTCGGCCCAACGGAGAGTCATTTCCATGGAATCGCGGATGCGCTTGGGCTCAGCAGGGTATTCGGTGCACTCGTCGAACGCCATGATGATGTCGGCGCCCAGGCCGATCTGAACTTCCATGGATTTTTCAGGAGACAGGAAGTGCGATGAGCCGTCGAGATGCGAGCGGAAGGTCACGCCTTCTTCGCTGACCTTGCGCAGATCGCTCAAGCTGAAGACCTGGAAGCCGCCCGAGTCGGTGAGGATGGCGCGCGGCCAGGACATGAAAAGATGCAGACCGCCAAGCTTGCGGACCAGGTCGACTCCGGGCCGGAGGTAAAGATGATAGGTATTGCCGAGCAGGATCTGGACGCCGAGTCCTTCGAGCACATCCTGCGGCACGCCTTTGACGGTGGCTTGCGTACCGACCGGCATGAAAACGGGCGTTTCAACGGGGCCGTGTGGCGTGTGCAGGGTTCCACGTCGCGCGGTTCCGCTCAGTTTGCTGATCTCAAATCGCAAAGACATGTAGCGCGATTCTAAAGGAACAGAAAACTCTTCAGGGTGCCCCGTCCTTGTGTCTCCGATTTTGGAGACACAGGGGGAATTTGATTTTTGTTATTGGGAAGGAAACGTTATTGGGAAAGAAAGTCAAATTCCCCACCCTAGTCGCAAGAAACGCGACTAAGGGTGGGGCACCCGCTATATAGGTTCAAACGTGCAGCTGCACAATTTCGGCTCGAATCTGTTTGCGATCGAGGATCAGTTTCCCGAGGGTGACCGGCAAGCTGAATCGACGCGGGCCCGCGCTGCCGGGATTGAAGTAGAGCACGCCATTCTTTGTCTCTTGCTTAGGCACATGGCTGTGGCCGTAGATCACCGCGCTGATCCCGGCGGCTTCCGGCTTAAGGTCGAGCGTTTCAAGGATGTGAACGACATAAATCGAGATGCCGTCGACTTCCAGCAGATCAGTCTTTGGAATGGCTTCCGCCCACGATCCGTGATCTACGTTTCCGCGGACCACTGTGACGGGAGCAATTTCACGCAGGCGATCGAGGATTGCTGGGTCGCCGACGTCGCCGGCATGGATGATGTGGTCCGAGCCTTTCAGTGCGGCCAGAGCTTCTGGGCGAAGCAGGCCGTGAGTGTCGGATATGACACCGATAACTGTATGTGGCACATTGTTCTCTATATCTGGCGCACAAGTCAGCCTAACAACTTCCTATAAAAGACGGGACCACCGGGAAGGGGTGCCAGGTTGAGCATTGGGAATATCCCGAATTTCTTTCCAAAGTCGCCGTGTGCCTCGCCTGCTGCATTCAGCTCTTCTCCTGAGAGTTGCAGAAATTCACTCGAAAACGAAACGTGCGATTCACCATATCGGTGCCAAGTTCCCACCGACTTTTCAATCTTCCCTGAACGATTTATTTCCTGCGCAAAGGTTTGATCCGCACGTAGTCGCAGCGTACAGCGCTCTGCCCTGTTTTGAAGCACGTAGGTTCCTGATAAAGCGCTGTAGTCGTAATTGGCTGCGACATTAAACCAGATCCAAAAAGCCGCCGCCAAGATGATGATTATGGAAATTGCAAGCTTTGCTCTGGTCACGTTTTCCTACTTCGAGCTTATAACCGGCAAAATCAGCGCCGAGGGGTGATCGGCATCGTGCAAAATCACATTTGTCGCGGTCAGGAAATGCTCCGCAGAAGACTGCCCGGTTTTCACGTAGCGCGCCTCGCCGGTATTGAGGTTGCGATCGAAGCGCGGGAAGTTACTGCTGGAAACCTCGAGGCGCAAGATATGCCCTTTCTTGAAGACATTGCTCGTGGCCCAAAGGTCAACCGTGAGCTTGTAGACCTGCCCCGGATTCAGCAGCGTCGCCGTCTCACGCGAGTCGCGATATCGCGCTCGCAGAATGCCTTCCGTCATGTTTTGCGCGAAGCCGTCGGGTCCGACATCAACCAGCTTGCCAGTGAAGTCGGTATCGACCGCCGAGGACTTGACGTATAGTTCGAGCGAGACCGGGCCGGTGACTTCCATATCTTCCGGCATCGGCGGAGTTGAATAGACGAGCACATCATCGCGCGCTTCGACCGGGCGCTGATCACGCGGCCCAGCTTGCCAACGCTGCGATTCGCAACACAGCGGGCCACCCACGGTTGGCGCGGGATTTGCGGGATCGTAAATGTATTGATCTGCTTGCTCTTTCGTTGGAGCAGTCGTCGAGAGCGTGCCGTTGCCACGCAGCGAATTCGCTTTACCCCCGGAATGCAGGAAATATTTCGTGGTCTTCGCGCGGGCGGGGGGCCATTCGGTTTCGTCGCGCCAATTGTTCGCGCCCATGACGAAAATCTTCACAGGCTTGCCGTTGGCGAATTCGTTGCGTTCGCCCTTGAACAGATAGTCATACCAGTGCAGCGTGATTTCGTCTTCGTCGATGTGAGATGCGGGACCGAAATCGACGTCTCCGATACGAGGGCCGTTGCCGGCGTGGCCGCCTACGATGACCATCAACTGCTGACCATTGCGCGCTTCATCACTGCCAGCGTGCGCCTTGATGCCTTCGTAGTTGCGCAGTGATCCGCCGAGAAACAGGTCATACCACGCTGCGACGTGAAGTGCGGGAACCTTGATATCGCCAAAGTGCTCTTCAATCGAGAGCGCCTTCCAGTAGTCGTCATAATTCGGGTGCGCCAGCCAGTCCAGGAAATAAGGCGCGACGGCTGCATTCGATCCGAGATCGGGCCGTTTCTCCAGATTAAGAATCGGATAGTCAGTCAGCGGCAATTTCCAGATTCCGCCAACGGGATCATTCTGATGTCCAACCAGGCGTTCATAAGTGTTCTGCGCGAGGCCCGAGGTCCAGTCTTCGTTGAACCACTGCGAAAAAGCTCCGCCCACGTAGGTCCAGTTCTCGTGATAGTTGCTGGCGGTGACGATCGGACAAATTCCCGCGAGATGTGGCGGGTGGGTGATGGCCGCAAGCATCTGGGTTGCTCCGACATAGGACCCGCCGAACATGCCGACTTTGCCGTCTGAATAAGGAAGCGCCGCAACCCACTCGATGGTGTCGTATCCGTCATTCGGTTCGTGCTTGAAGGTGTACCACTCGCCCTCGGAGGCATAGCGGCCGCGCACGTCGACGACAACGACGACGTAACCCTGCGCAGCGGCTTTCAGTCCAAAATCAACGTCGTTGTCTTTGTTATAAGGCGTGCGCTGAAGAAGCACGGGGAACTTGCCATCGGCCTTAGGGCGATAGATGTCTGCCTTGAGTTTGACGCCGTCGCGCATGGTGAAAGTAACGTTGCGCTCGTAAGTGACGGCGTATTGGTCGGCGGCGTGGGCGCTAATCGTGGCTAGAACGGCGATTGCAACAACTAGGTTGCTTCGCTTCATCAATGGTCCTCCAGGACGGCTAGACAGGTTACCAAAAACAAGGTACTTCTTGATTGTTGAATGTAGTGTGGAATATACTGTTGAACATGCAAATTGTTCAAGTTGTTTTGGACGAGAAGCTCTTGCTAGCGGCCGATAAAGCTGCGCGACGGACAAAGCGAAATCGTTCTGCCTTGGTGCGCGATGCACTACGCGAGCATCTCCGTGCCTTGGAACTACGGGCTCAAGAAGAACGAGATCGCGCTGGCTATACGAAACAGCCGCAAACGGTTGAAGAACTCAGCTGGGAGGCCGAGGCGGCATGGCCAGGCGAATAAGCCGCGGAGATGTCTGTTTATATCAGTTGGCCAAACCAGACAAGAAAAGGCCTGTGGTGGTCCTAACCCGAGAGGGCTCTATTGGCTATTTGTCGACCGTGACGGTGGCCCCGGTTACATCCACAATTCGCGGTGTGCCGTCGGAGGTTGTTCTCAGCGAAGAAGACGGAATGAAATCTGTTTGCGCAGTGAACCTGCACAATACAATCACAGTTTCGCAAGTCCGCCTAGGGAAACGGGTTGCGCAGCTCAGCTCATTGAGAATGGCGGAAATTTGCGTGGCACTGAGATTCTCGCTGGGTTGTGATCTAGCGTAGTTATGTCCCGAGTCGCTCTGCCAACCGTGTGTTGGCGTCAGTCGGAGGTTTGGAGTTCGCGATACCTGCCGCTTGAGTAGTAGTAGAGGACAGAGCCCTTTTCCAGCCACTCGAGGTTTATCCCATCACGTCTCAGTGTCACCGACTTACTTTCATCGAATCCGGTCTGTTTACCTGGCGGCACTCTTGATATGACCAAACCGGAGTTGGGCGTGTTTGACCCATGAGTCAGGAGGCTGACGTGATATTCAGCGGACGCTTCATGCTGAGTGACGACCACGAGTTTGTATTCGCCGTCAGCCCCCGATTTCGGGACCAACAAGATCGCGTATCCTCGGTGGCTACGCTCCTCAAAGGCGCCAACCGCGACTCCGGGACAGGAGTGCGGATTGGAAGCTAACCACAGCTTCTGGTCATCCTCTGCAAGATCGGAAAGGGTTTTTGGACGCAAGCCGTGATACTTACTCTTAAGTAACTCCTGTACACCCGTTGGAAGGGTCCCCACTGCGCACGGATCATGCGTCTGCGCCAGCGCAGGTACTGTCAAGAGAAGAGAGAGTAACAGGGCAATTCGCATGCGTACAAAGTACGCTCGCTTTCTGTGTGGAGTCAGGGACATACGGATCGGCGCAATCTACTGTTGAACCAACTCAGAGTTGGGGACTCTTGGTGCAGATGAGGCCAGCAATCCTTTCCCCAAACTCCTCCGCGCTCATGTCCTCGGTCTTTTCTTTCCCCCTCGTCCTGACGTTCACTTTGCCGGCTTCCGCTTCTTTGTCTCCGACGACGAGCATGAATGGTACTTTTTGCAACGCGTGCTCGCGGATTTTGGCGTTCATCTTTTCGTTGCGGGCATCAACCTCGACGCGAATACGAATCGCGGAGCTTCGGGCCGCTGGGCGGGTGAGGGCACCCGCCCCTACGTGAGCATCGGAGAGGCTGGCAATGTCTCCACGCAATAGAGCCGCGACTTTGTTGGCATATTCCACATGCCGCTCGGCGATCGGGATCAGCACGACCTGCACCGGAGATAGCCAAACGGGGAACGCACCCGCGTAGTGCTCGATCAACACGCCGAAGAAGCGCTCGATGGATCCATACAGCGCGCGGTGAACCATCACGGGCTGTTTGCGCGTGCCATCTTCGGCGACGTACTCGAGTCCAAAGCGAGCAGGAAGGTTGAAATCGAACTGTATGGTCGAAAGCTGCCACAGTCGGCCAATCGCGTCGACCAGCTTAATGTCAATTTTCGGGCCGTAGAATGCGCCTTCGCCCGGAACGGTCGTGTACTCGATCCCCTGGCGCTTCAGAACTCGTTCAAGCGCCGAAGTTGCGAGCGTCCACTGCTCTGCCGATCCCACGAAACTCGCGCCTTGCGCCGGGTCCCACGTCGAAAGCTCGGTCAGAAACTTGTCGAAACCAAAATCGTGCAGCGTATCGCGGGCAAACTCGAGGCAGGCAGCCATCTCGTCCTCAATCTGCTCGGGCGTGCAGAAAATGTGGGCGTCGTCCTGGGTAAATCCGCGCACGCGCAGGAGGCCATGCATCACGCCCGACCGCTCATAGCGATACACCGTGCCCAGCTCGCCCAATCGCACCGGCAGATCGCGATACGATTTCAACGAGTCCTTATATATAAGAATGTGGCCGGGGCAGTTCATCGGCTTCAGCCGGTACTCGGCGTCGTCGAGCTCCATCGTGTCGAACATGTTCTGCGCGTAGTGGGCCTCGTGGCCCGAGGTCTGCCAGAGCTGCTTGCGCATGACGTGCGGCGTGTACACCAGCGAATATCCGCGCTTTAGATACTGCTCGCGCATCCAGTCTTCCATCTCTTTGCGGATGATGCCGCCCTTGGGATGCCAGAAGATCAGACCCGGCCCAGCGAGCTCCTGAATGGAGAACAGATCGAGCTGTTTGCCGAGCACGCGATGGTCGCGCTTCTTGGCTTCCTCGATCTGATTGAGATACGCGTCGAGGTCTTTCTTCGAAAAAAACGACGTGCCGTAGATGCGCTGGAGTTGCGGATTTTTTTCGTCGCCAAGCCAGTACGCCCCCGCGATATTCAGCAGCTTGAATGCTTTGATTTTGCCGGTCGACGGAATGTGCGGCCCGCGGCAGAAGTCGAGAAACTTGCCGGTCTTGTAGATAGAAATTTTTTCGTCGGGCTTGGTGAACTGCTCGATGAAGTGGCACTTCATGAAGTCGCCTTCACTCTTGAAGCGCTCCAGGCCTTCATCGCGAGGCAGAAATTCGCGCGCATAGGGCAAATTCTGCTGCACCAGTTCCTGCATTTTCTTCTCGATCTTGTCGAGGTCCTCGGGCGTGAACGGAGTCGGACGATAGAAGTCGTAAAAGAAGCCGCTCTCGGTTGCCGGACCGTGGCCGAGCTTGGTCTCGGGAAAAAGCTCGAGCACCGCTGCCGCCAGCAAATGCGCGGAGGAATGCCGATAAACTCCCAGCGCCTCGGGATCTCTGTCGGTAAGGATGCGAAGCTCAGTGTCTTTTTCCAGAGGACGGGAGAGGTCGATGAGATTCCCGTTCGTTTTGGCTGCGATCGCAGCATCGGCAAGCCGCGGGCTGATCGATTTCGCGACATCGAGCGCAGTTGAACCTTTAGGCAATTCCTTCTCGCTCCCGTCGGGAAGCTTGATGTGAATGGTTTCTGGCATGGAAAGTAAAGTTTATGGGAGGGGAGAAAACGCGGTCAAACAGGCAGAGTTTGTTCTGATGAATATAATTTGTATATGACGCAGCAAGCGCGTGAACTGCTGCAGAGAGCCCTGGCCCTTCCTGAGAACGAACGGACAGAATTAGCCGGAAACCTGATCTCCAGCTTAGAGATTACCGTGGATGCAGATGTGGACGTCCCATGGCAGCAAGAGATTGCGTGTCGGTTGGAGCAGGTTGAGTCGGGCAAAGTGAAGACCGTTCCCTGGCAAGAAGTGCAGCGAAAAGGGCGCCGGTTCTTTCCTGTTAGCCATCGAGAACTGGTTTGAGTGCTCATCTCGCCAAGCTGGAAGTGTCCCGGATGAAAGTTGTGTTGAAATATCCCTGTGCTGCTGGGCGAAACTCTGAACGCTGCGATCAAGCGTCTTGAAGTAAAAGGTGTACCTTCTCCGCGACTGAACGCCGAGCTGTTGCTCATGTTCACGCTCGGTCACGACCGCGCGTACCTCTACGGACATCCCGAGCGCGAACTCACCAGCGAAGAGCAGTCGCAATACGACCAAGTTCTCGCCCAACGCTCGCAGGGCATTCCCGCGCAGTACATCACCGGGCACCAGGAATTCTGGGGCATGGACCTGATCGTAAGTCCGGCGGTTCTGATTCCAAGGCCGGAGACCGAGCACGTGGTGGAAGCAGTGCTGGAACGGGTGGAAGGGAGATTCGATCCCAGCAAGTCTCGTGTGGGTCGGACATTCTTGTCCGACAAGAATGCGCGGAATAAAGCGACTTTGATCGCCAGCACGAGCCGAGAATCAGCAACGCGGGCGGGGGCGCCCGCGCCACACGTTCGAATAGTCGATGTTGGCACCGGTTCCGGCTGCATCGCTCTTGCTGTTGCCAAGGAGCTTGCCCACGCTGAGATCCACGCGACGGATATCTCTCCCGCGGCATTAGAGATTGCGCGAGCGAATGCAGCGCGGCACCAGCTCGCGCATAGAATTCAGTTTCATGAAAGCGATTTGCTCCGGGGCATTGAAAAAAATTCATTCGACTTTGTCGTGTCGAATCCCCCTTACGTTGGAGAGTCAGAGGAAGACACCGTTCAACTGGAAGTCCGGAAATTCGAGCCGCGTACCGCGGTGTTTGCCGGAGCGACGGGAACCGAAGTGATCGAGCGGTTAATTCCTCAAGCGCGTGAAGTTCTGAAACCAGGCGGTTGGCTGATCATGGAAATCAGCGGAACGATTGCGGAGCGAGTACGAGAACTGCTGAACGATTGGAAAGACGTGGAGATCGCGAAGGATTTGCAGGGAATTCCGCGGGTGGCGTCAGCGCAAAACCGACGAGCGGTCGCAAGATCGAGAGACTATTTTGTCCTTTGAAGTTCTTGAAGAGCAAGATTCGCCTGTTTGCGAACATCGTTGCAGAGCTCGTGTTGCCCATTTAAGCAGCGCGATCGCGGGTTCTTACCAATTGTTCGCAGGTCATCATCGTCGAGAGTGGAATCGATGTGTCTCAACACAAACCTTCGAAACCGCGAATCTTTCTGACTGAGAAGAGCGAACTGCCGAAAGCGACCCCAATGATCGACAAGAAGGCGCGCTATAGAGTCGCTATAGGCCTCTGCGAAAATACCGTCGTCACAGTTGTGATAGAGCCTGAAGGAACTATACAGCGCTTGCCAGCTTTCTTGTGAAGTCCTCACCTGCGGCGGACATGAAGAACGACCGAATGCGCCCAATGAAGAGAAAACAACAAACAGCAGAATAACGGACCGCATGTCAGCGCTTCTCTACCACCGCGGGCTGAATCTCCTCTACATCCACCAGGTTCGTCGGATACCGGCCGGTGTAGCAGGCCGTGCAATAGGTAGTTTTCTCGCCATCGTGGCAGGCTTTTTTCAGCCCATCCAGCGAAAGGTACGCCAATGAATCCGCGCCCACGAATTGCCGAATCTGCTCGACGGTGTTGTTCGCGGCGATCAACTCTTTCTTGCGCGGCGTGTCGACGCCGTAAAAACATGGCGAGATGGTCGGCGGGCAGGAGATGCGCATGTGGACTTCCTTCGCGCCGGCGCTGCGTACCATGCGAACAATCTTGCGGCTGGTGGTGCCGCGCACGATCGAGTCATCGATCAGCACCACGCGCTTGCCTTCGAGCAAGCTTCGCACCGGGTTGAGCTTGAGTCTCACGCCAAAGTCACGCACCGATTGCTGCGGCTCAATAAACGTGCGCCCAACGTAATGGTTGCGGATCAGCGCAAAGCGCAACGGGATGCCACTTTCGGCTGCGTAGCCAATCGCCGCGGTTACACCGGAGTCCGGAACCGGCACGACCAAATCGGCATCGGCGGGAGATTCAATTGCGAGATGGCGACCGAGCTGTTCGCGGCTCTCCTGCACCGGACGGCCGAAGACGCGGCTGTCAGGCCGCGAAAAATAAACGTGCTCGAAGATGCAGCTCGACTGCGCGGCGGCTGGAGCATAGAAGCGAGAGCTGATTCCTTCCGGCCCCACGATCACGAGTTCGCCGGGCTTGACCTCGCGCTCGTAGGTTGCGCCGACCAGATCGAAGGCGCAAGTCTCAGAGGCAAAAACAATCGTGTCGTGCAGGCGATCTCCACTGGCCGGGATGCGTCCCATGGCGAGCGGTCTGAAACCATGCGGATCGCGGACAGCAAAAATGCGGTCACGGCTGATCATTACCAGGGAAAACGCGCCCTCGACGCGGCGGAGCGCATCCGCGATCGCTTCCGGTAACGTCTGTTCGCGTGACTGCGCAATCAGGTGAACGATGACTTCGGTATCGCTGCTGGTCTGGAAGATCGAGCCTTGCGCTTCCATGCGGCTGCGAAGTTCAAAGGCATTGGTGAGATTGCCATTGTGAGCAAGCGCAATCATTCCCTTGTTCGATTGCACCATGATGGGCTGCGCATTCAGGATGGCCGAGTCACCGGTTGTCGAATAACGGGTGTGGCCGATGGCGAGAGTGCCGCGCAACTTCTGGAGCCGATCTTCCGTGAAGATGTCGGCTACGAGGCCCATGGCTTTATGGATGTGCAGCGACATGCCGTCAGAGCTGACAATTCCAGCGGATTCCTGGCCTCGATGTTGCAGCGCGTGCAGGCCGAGATAGGCGAGCGTCTCCGCCTCAGGATGCGAGTAGATCGCTACTACGCCACACTCGTCACGAAATTTGTCGTTTTTAGCCATCAGCCGTCAGCCCTCAGCTATCAGCAAAAGCAAACAAACACCTGTCATCCTGAGCGAAGCAGAATCATTCTTTACGAATGATTCTGCGGAGTCGAAGGACCTATGTATTTGTCAACCGTTCCAGCGGGCGTGGACGCCCGCCGCTCCACAACCATTATTAGTCCGCTGCGACTGGCGCAGGTTCACTCCTCAGCGCCCGCTCCAGCGCGCCTTCGTACTCGCGATTCAACTCCAAAATCCGCGCTGAAACAAGAGTACGTCCGTCCAGCTTGATCTCTATTTTCTCAGGAACCGTCTCGCCCAGCAGATCCGTGAAAATGCCGTGTTTGCGCGCCACTTCTTTGATTCGCGCCACATTGGCCGGGTCGCAGGAGATCACAATGCGGCTGGCGTCCTCGCCAAAGAGCACACATTCTGGTGCAATCTCATTCGACCGCAGATTGACGGAACAGCCGATTCCGGCCGGGAACGACGCTCGGGCCAAAGCCACGGTCAGCCCGCCTTCGGAGCAATCGTGGACCGAATCCACCAACCTAGCGACTATCAACTCAACAATCGCCTTCTGCAGCGCTGCCTCCTTCTCGAGTTCGAGCGCAGGAGGAAATCCCCACAGTTCGCCCAAAGCTTCTTTTGCATATTCCGACGACCCAAATTCGATTTCAGCATCGGTGGCATCGCCGGGTTCTGAGCCGCGAAGCAGCACGACGGCGCGTCCAGCCTCGCGGAAATGCGGAGTCATCGCCTTGGTGACATCTTCGAGAATTCCGACAATTCCGAGCACCGGTGTCGGATAAATTCCTTCGCCGAGGGTTTCGTTATAGAAGCTCACATTCCCGCCGGTGATTGGAACTTCGAGTTCCTCGCAAGCTTTGGTGATTCCGTCGATAGCCTGCGAGAACTGCCACATGATCTGCGGTTTTTCCGGGCTGCCGAAATTCAGGCAATTGGTTGCGCCAACCGGAACTGCCCCTGAGCACGCAACGTTACGGGCAGCTTCCGCGACGGCGTGCATCGCGCCAAGCTTCGGATCGAGATAGCACCAGCGGCCATTTCCATCGAGGGCCATAGAGAGAGCGCGCTGCGAGCCCTTAATGCGAATTACGCCGGCATCGCCGGTACCGGGACCTTCGACCGTGTTGGTCTGCACCATCGAATCGTATTGCTGATAAATCCAGCGTTTGCTGCAGATGTTTTCACTGGCCAGCAGCCGCCTCAGATCGTCGGTGAAATCGGCTTTCCCGTCGAGTTTCACGTGCTCTGGAATTTCCCGCGAAACCGGCGGCTCCCAGCGTTGCATGGGGCGATGGTAAATCGGAGCATCGTCTGTCAACGCAGTGTTTGGAATTTCCGCTACGATCGCGCCATGCTGCCGAACCCGGAGCGTGTTTTCGCCGATGACTTTGCCGACTTCGACCGCATCCAGTCCCCACTTGCGGAACACACGATAAACTTCCTCTTCGCGTCCCTTTTGCGCGACCAGCAACATGCGCTCCTGCGATTCGCTCAGCATGATCTCGTAGGCGCTCATGCCGGTCTCGCGCTGCGGCACGCGGTCCATTTCGATTTCGATTCCAACGTGACCGCGCGCGCCCATCTCGCAGGTGGAACAAGTCAGGCCGGCGGCGCCCATGTCCTGAATGCCAACGATAGCGCCAGTTTGCATGGCCTCCAGGCAAGCTTCGAGCAGCAGCTTTTCGAGAAATGGATCGCCGACCTGGACATTCGGCCTTTTCGCTTCCGACTCTTCGCTGAACTCTTCGCTGGCCATGGTGGCGCCATGAATGCCGTCGCGGCCGGTCTTCGCGCCGACATAGATGACAGGATTTCCTACGCCGGAAGCTTTCGCATAAAAGATTTCATCTTTGCGGACTAGTCCCAATGCAAAAGCGTTAACCAGGGGATTGCCCGAGTAACAGGGCTCAAATTTGGTTTCGCCGCCGAGGTTGGGAACGCCGAAACAGTTTCCGTACGAAGCAATGCCGCCGACAACACCTTCGAGGATGGAGTGGTTGCGGTGGGTATCGGCCGTAGATGTCGCGGAGCTAAGCTCCGCCGGACGGGCGAGGACGCCCGTCCCCACATGGCCTGTACTAATCGGTCCGAACCGAAGGGAGTCCATGACCGCGACCGGGCGCGCACCCATGGTGAAAATGTCACGCAGAATACCGCCGACCCCGGTGGTTGCGCCCTGAAACGGCTCGATAAATGATGGATGATTGTGCGATTCGATCTTGAAGGCGCAGGCCCAGCCGTCGCCGATGTCAATGATCCCGGCGTTCTCTCCCGGGCCTTGCACGACGCGGCGACTGCGGGTGGGCAGACGTTTTAAATGTACGCGTGACGATTTGTAGGAGCAGTGTTCGCTCCACATCACGCTGAAGATTCCGAGTTCGGTGAGGGACGGTTCCCGCCCGCCCAAAAGCGACTTGATGCGGACGTACTCTTCGCTGGTCAGTCCATGGTCACGCAGGACTTGAGGAGTAATGTCCAGGGCGGCGGTGGTCATGTGGGGAAGCTCTATTGTCGCATTTTCGGGGAAAGCGCGGAAGTCAAAAGCTTTTCACGACGAGCACGCCCATGTCGCCCACCAGCTGTGAGCATCGAGCGATGAGCTGCGAGCAAAACCAGGCGTTCGCTCATCGCTCACAGCTCGATGCTGCGCCGCTGGTGCGCAGCTATACTGAAATCCTCCATGAAATCCGTCGTCATCGGCACTGCCGGGCACATTGACCACGGGAAAACCGCGTTGGTCAAGGCGCTTACCGGCATTGACGCCGACCGTTTGGACGAGGAAAAGCGTCGCGGAATAACCATTGATCTTGGCTTTGCGCATCTTGAGCTGCCCGGTCCAAATGGCGAAACTCTGCGCTTTGGATTCGTCGATGTTCCTGGCCACGAACGCTTCGTGCGCAACATGCTGGCCGGAGCCGGCGGCATGGATCTGGTTCTGCTGGTTGTCGCCGCGGATGAAGGGGTGAAGCCGCAAACCCGCGAGCATTTTGAAATTTGCCGGCTGCTCTGCATCCGGCATGGAATGGTTGTGCTGACTAAAGCGGATCTGGTCGACCCCGAAACGCTGGCAGTTGCGCGCCTCGAGCTTGAGGATTTCGTCCGCGGCTCGTTCCTTGAGGGAGCGCCAGTCCTCCCTGTCAGCGCGCTCAAAGGCACGGGCCTCGACGAATTGAAACAGCAGCTCGTACGGATCGCCTCGCAAGCCCAAGCGCGCGACGCGAACGCCATTGTGCGCTTTCCCATCGATCGTGTTTTCTCCATGAAAGGTTTCGGTACGGTCGTGACGGGAACGTTGATCGCGGGCACGATTCATAAAGAAGACGAGCTGGAGCTTTTTCCCAGCCGAAGAAAAGTCCGCGTACGCGGGATTCAGGTGCACGGCAAGAATGCGGACCGGGCCGTCGCGGGGGAACGCACTGCGCTAAACCTCGCCGGAGTAGAAAAGCACGAGCTCGCCCGGGGAATGACTTTGGCGTCACCTGGTCTGTTGAAGGAGTCGTCGCGATTCCACGTGGAACTATCGCTGCTGTCGACCGCGAAACCCCTGAAGACTGGCGCCCGCGTGCATCTCCATGCCTTCGCATCAGAGACTATTGCCACCGTGCAGCTTTACGAAAACAAGAACGCACAGGCCGGAGCCACAAGCTTTGCCCACTTGAGAACAGCAGAGCCATTGCTGCTTGTTCCGGGAGATCGGTTTATCGTTCGCCAATTTTCTCCGGTGATCACGATTGGCGGAGGAGTTGTGCTGGATGCATCTCCGCTGCGCAAGCCGAGGGCTGAAAACCTCTCTTTCCTCACGACATTGGCAACAGCCGACCGCGCGCGAGTTCTGGAAGCACGAGTCTCGAGACGAGGAAGCGCAGGGCTGGCGATCAGCGACGCGGTCGCTGAAAGCGGCTGGACCAAAAGAGAAATTGAGTCGTTGCAGAAAAGCGATAGCCAGTTGTTGCCCCACATACCAGTTCTGATTTTCAAACGCGACTTCACTTCGTTAACCGCGCGGATTACCGATGCCATCTCCCAATTTCACAAACAGAACCCACTCACGCCGGGTATTGCGGCGGAGGCATTGCGCAGAGTCGTGGGCTCCAGCGACTGGATATTTGATTTTGCAGTCGATTCTTTGCTTCGAACGAAGAAGATCGAATCCACTGAGGGCTTGATCCGGCTATCCGGCCACGGGATCGTGATGAAAGATGAAGAATCGGAATCGCGGAAGCTGATCGAGCAGGCGTTCGCCTCAACGGGATTGAAAGTTCCCGCGCTGAAGGATGTCGTTGCGGGATTAAAAATCGACAAGACGCGCGCGCAGAAAATCGTCACTCTGCTTTTGCGTGACAAGGTCCTGGTTAAAGTTTCTGAGGACCTGGTGTTTCATCAATCCGCGCTGCTGGAGCTGCGCAAGAGCCTGGCGGCGGAAAAACAGCGCTCTCCGAAGATCGACGTTGGGCGTTTCAAAGACCTCACCGGAGTGACGCGAAAATATGCGATCCCGTTGCTCGAATATCTGGATCGCGAACGAGTGACCCGGCGAGAAGGGGATGCGCGGCGAATCCTGTGAATACGACGGATTCGGGGCGCCAAAGAAGTTAACCGCAGAGATCGCAGAGATTGTGCGGAGAACGCGGAGAGAGCGTAAATCCAGAGTCTCAGTATTGGCAGGAAGTTTTCTCTGCGAACTTTGCGGCTTTTCTTCGCGAACTCTGCGGTTAAAAGCTTTACACAAAGGATCATAGGAAAGTCCTCGGCCAGAAAATCGTCATTTCTCCGAATCAGGCACATCCGGAGGCGGCGGATCGTCCATCATCTGGGGCTTGAGGTCTTCGAGATATCGGTCAAGCGCCTCTTCACCTTCTTTCGCGAGGCGGATGAATTTGTATCCGTTTCCAAACGATGGATGCTTGCTGACGACCTCGCCCGCGACATTGATCTTCGAATCGCCAACCCAAAGCGTGATCTCGACCGGTGTCGAGACTTCCTGGGTAGCAAAAGTTTCGACATAGCAACCGCCCAGTCCCACGTCTGCGGTTTGCGTGCGTAGCGGCGGAGCTTCCGTGTCCTTCAGTCGAAGTTCGAGAGAAAGAGCGGCTTTGTATCTCGGATGTTGCCTCGGTTTCCACGCCATGGTTATCTCCGGTTCGGACGGGGCAAGGTCCCCCAGAATCATGAGCGCAGGTGAGGTACCAAAAAGCGCGACGCAGCAAGTAGCTGATTCTGTTGGCGGCATGGCGCACCGGAAAGCAGCCATCTCAGAAAAGTGACAATAATTGTCAGTCGACTAGCACCGCCGGGCTCGTTAGCAGAATACAATTTGAGCCAGCTACTTCCTGGCAACTGTGGACTGGGTGCGAATCTCGAGTTGCGCCTGTGCCAGGCCGTCGCCGGTCGCGACCACGTGGATTCTGCCAGCGGATTCGCGTGATCGCACGATCAGCAACGCCAGCCCGTGATACGCCTTGCGATGGTCTGCGTGGAATGGCTCGGTTGTCGCTTCATTTCCGTTGTCGACTCCGGCAATATCGCCTGCTCCGGTTACATTGAAGTGAACGAGATTGTCGGCGTCAGGACAAAGATTCCCGTCTTTGTCTTCGACTCGGACCGTGATGTAGGAAAGATCGTCGCCATCTGCATGAATGAGGCTGCGATCAGCGGATAGCTTAATCCTGGCCGGTGTGCCTGCGGTGCGAATCTCCTGCGAGGCAACCTGCTTCCCGCCGGAGTAAGCAACTGCTTTTATCGAGCCGGGCTGGTACGGGACTCGCCATACAAATCGATACTTGGACGAAAATTTTCGGTCCGGAGTCACGTTCGCGCCGACTGGAATTTCGAAGATCTCGCCGAAGCGTTTCTTCCTGCCCAGCGACTTTCCATTCACAAACAATTCCACTTCATCCGCGTTGCTGTAGGCCATGACGGGGATTGTCTGGCCCTCGTGGCCCTGCCAGTTCCAGTGTGGCAGCAGGTGCACCATCGGCTTGGTGGTCCACTCGCTCTGATAAAGGTAATAGCGGTCCTTGGGAAATCCGGCGAGATCGACAAATCCGAAATAAGAGCTGCGCGCCGGCCAATCTTTCGCAGTGTCTTTGTCCCGCCATCCGAAGTAGGGAGTCGGCTCGCCAAGATAGTCGAAGCCCGTCCATACGAACTCTCCGAACACATTGGGGAGCTTGTCCTGATAGGTGAACTCCACATCAGGGCAATACGCCCAGAACGGCGCAACTGTGTCGTAGCTGCTGATCTCATGTGAAGGCGGCTTTTCGTAGGCTTCGAGCGATAGATGATAGACACCGCGCGAACTCACGCACGATTCCGTTTCCGATCCATAGACCACCCAGCCCGGATGATCTTTCATGATTTGTTCGTAATGCATGGGCTGATAGTTGAAGCCCTTAATGTCCACGTTGTCGGCGAAGTGGGTGCGAATGGCGTTTTCCCAATCGTTCATCGCAGAAGTCGTGGGACGAGTCGGATCGGCATCGTGAAATAAATCCGTCAGCCGCTTCGCCTCTTTCCATCCGTCCGGAGAGCGCTGTTCGGGTATTTCGTTGCCAATGCTCCACAGGATAATGCTGGGATGATTGCGATCGCGGCGAACCATATCGCGAAGGTCGCGCTCAGACCATTCGTCGAAGTATTTGCTGTAACCATTCGGGACTTTGGGAATCTTCCACATATCGAACGATTCGTCCATAACCACCAAGCCCATGCGGTCGGCGAGCTCGAGCAGTTCAGGCGAAGGCGGATTGTGACTGGTGCGGACGGCATTGACCCCCGCGGCTTTCATGATTTCCAGTTCGCGCTGGGTTGCGCGCCAGTTCACCGCAGCCCCGAGCGCGCCCAGATCGTGATGCAGGCAGACGCCGTGAATCTTGCGCGCCTTGCCGTTCAGCAGAAAACCTTTTTCAGGATCGAAGGCGATCGTGCGGATTCCGAAGCTAGTCGAATATTTGTCGACTACACGATCGCCGTCGAGAACCTCGGTGACCACCGTGTAGAGATAAGGATGGTCCATGTCCCAGCGGTGCGGATCAGGAACCGTAAGATCAGTGGGTACTGTTCTTGTGGCCTCCGGGGAAACCGCAGTCTTTTCCGTGCTTGGCTTTCCCGCCGCGTTTCCTGACTCATCGAGCACGCTGTTGCGAATTGTGACCTGAGCTTCGTGCTCGGACTGATTTTGAATTTCGGCTTTTATCGCGACCGTCGCCTTCGCATCTGTAACCTCAGGCGTGGTCACATAGGTTCCCCACTCCGCTACGTGCACGGGCGCAGTGATGTCGAGCCAGACGTTGCGATAGATCCCAGCGCCGGGATACCAGCGGGAGGCGTCCGGTTCCGGCTGAAGGCGCACGGCAAGCACATTCGGATCAGATCCATAACGCAGATGCGGAGTCAGGTTGAAATAAAAACTCGAATAACCGTATGGCCGCCCCCCCAGTTCTTCACCGTTCAGCCACACCGTGGAGTTCGACATCGCGCCGTCGAACATGATGGTAAAGACGCGTCCTTTGGCACTCTCAGGAAGAAGGAAAGTCTTGCGGTACCATCCGGTCCCGGACACCGGAAGACCGCCAGTCGAAGGATTGAAGCTCTCCTCAAAAGGGCCTTCAATGGCCCAGTCGTGCGGCAAGCGAAGAAGTGTCCACTGCGAGTCATCGAAGCCATTATTTTCGGCTCCCGGGGCATCGCCCTTGTGAAAGCGCCAATTGCCATCGAAGTTGATGCGGCGCTCTCCGGAGATTTGGATCGCGGCGACTTGCTGCGCCCTTACGTGGATGGGATTTTGTAAAAGAACAGCAGTGATTATCAGATATGCGTAGGAACGCATGATTTGTCGGCGCATGCTTCTCCCCGAAGTGAAATTTCGCACCGGCGAAGCGCCCGTGCCCAAAACAAATGACCGGATCGTGGGGAGACGGGCGTCTCGCCCGTCTTTACGTCCCGGCCGCTTCTTTCGCGGGAATCCAGTACACCTCTTCTTTCAGGTGTTCCTTGGTGAAGCCAATTCGCTTCAAAATGCTCTTGCCGTTTTCGATCATGTCAGGATGGCCGCACAAATATCCCACCGAATTGGTGCCATCCAGCTCCCATAGATCGGAATACTTGCGCATCACGTCATCCACGCGCCCCATCTCGCCGGTCCACTTTTCGTCCTCCCAGGGACGGCTCACAGTGGCCACATACTTCAGCCAGGGAACTTCTGCGGCAAACTTGCAAAGCTCATCGCAATAGCCGAATTCCCAGGACCGGCTGGCGCCATTCAGGATGAAAAGCTTGTGCTCGCCCTTAAAGGAACCTTCCTTCCATTGTTGATAAAGAGTGCGGACGTAACTCACGAAAGGCGCAACCCCGGTCACGGTGGATACCAAAAAATGATTGGTCCTGCCGCTCTTCTGATCGAGGGTGAACAAGCCTTTGGACGATTTGCGCATCAGCATTTCGTCGCCGACCTGCAACTGGTAGAGCTTCGGCGTGAGCTCGCCTTGGGGCACCAGCTCGAAGAAAAACTCGATTTCTTTCTCGAGTGGCGATGAAACAATGGAGTAGGCGCGCTCGATTCGTTTTTCCGCAGTCTGCACGCCGAGCGTGGCGTACTGGCCGGGCTTAAATGAAAAAGCGCCGCCGGGATCAACGCGAATCATCCACAGATCTTCGGCAAAATCGGTCCGTTTCAGGATCTTCGCGCGATAAAACTTGTCGTCAGGAGTTGCAACCGACATTCAGTCCTCGCTGGTAAAGCCACTCAGTTTACAGGAATTCCGCGACATGTTGGTGTCGAGTTGTCTACTGCGAAAGAGGCGCGAAGGGCCCGCCAGCAGGCGAAGCGTTCGATGACTTGAGCTGGTCCAGTGCTGCTTCGGTTCGCTTCCAGTCTTTTTGATTCGCCTTGCCATGAATTGGCGCGTTCAGGTCGGAATAGTACGCCAGAATATTGGCACGCAGTTCCGGTGTAACCTGCGCAAAGTTGCTCTTGCTGAGGTCGAGCAGCAGGTGTGCATAAGTTTCATCCGCCAGCGGATATTCGCTCGCCCGGGTGTCGCGCCCGGTATCGCAGTCCTTATCGGGAAAGCGCGGGTCATCTCCCGACGACTGGCGCAGCAGAGAATGATAGTTGTCCATCGTTTTATTGACGCTTTTTATGTACATATCTTCGGTCTGAGTGCTCGGGACTTTGAAGGCGAGCGCGCTGGCCGGGCCAACCTTCGGGATGATCCGGAGAAAAAACGCCAGAATGCGAGAGCCCAGTCCAGGTCGCCGGTATCCCTTTCCCCACTCCTTTTCGTAACTGGACCGTGAAAGGTGATATAGGAATTTCTTTTTGTCGAAGTTCGGCGTCTCGCGGACAAGGTCGGCTCGCCGGTTGAGCAGGGCCACGCGCGTCATCTCGGGAATTACCAGGCTGATTGCGCGGCGAAAGCTGCCGATGGCAAGGTCCTCATCTCCCAGCACATCGCTCAGCTTTAATCCATAGGTTTTTTGAAACGCCCTTTCAAGCAGCGGTTTTGAGATTTCAAATCCGATGAAGTCATGAAAGCGGTCTGAGGTGTATCGGTTCTTTGCTACCTGAACCATATCGAAACCAAACTCACTGCGAATGTGAGATTTGTGGTCGTCGGCGTAGGTAACCTCATTCCCGTATTTCGCGCGCAGCTTGGGAAACTCGATTGCTACCACGCGATTGATCGTAGGATGGCCCATGTTATCGGATGAATAGTGGGCCAACGCGCCCAGCGCGAACGCGTATTCATTGATGTCAGAGGACTCCGAGATTAACGCGGCAACGAAATCTCCGCTGCGGACGTAATGCACGAGATCGCTGAAATATTTTTTCCCGAAAGGGTAGTACCCCATGTCTTGCATCACGCTTCCGCCGTAGGCGAATGCGTGCGCCCGCTTCAGATCGTCGGGCGAAGCCTGGGGAAACCGCGCCAGCAGCATGGGACGGATCTGCTCTTCCCACGCCAAATCAATTACCTGCTCATGGGTGAGTACCGAGTACGAGTAGCCAGGCAGCGAAAATCCGGAAAGGCAAGCCAATAGCGAGATGAGCCGCAAGAGTCTCATTTCGAGCTTAGATGCAGAGCAGGCCAGCTATTTGCCTACCACTAGAACCTCAAAGGTGTCTGCCAGAATCGATGGCCATGGATGCGGATTAGCGGGCGTGGCAGCCGGGGGCGGCCCAAACTTTGCCGTGACAAGAAAAATCTGATGTGTCTTTGGATCCAGCGCCATTGTGCGCGCGCCAGGTTTCGTAGGTACGTTCTGTACGACTTCGAATTTGTCGGGCGCATCTTCCTTCACCACGGTGAGGACCCCTTCACCGCAGGAGGCAAAGGCGAGCTTTGACTCCGGATCGAATCTGGTTGCGTCTACCCCATCGCCGATGGGCAGTGTGGCAATCACTTTTCCGGTATCAGCATTTACGACTGCCATAAGCTTGTCGCAGCCGGAGAACAACCTGCGGTTCGCAATGTCCATCGCTAAGCCGGAGGGCGATTCGCATGGCGCGAGCGGCCATCGCGAAAGCACTTTCAGGTTCTGCGGGTCGAGAGCAACCAGTTCACTCTTGTCCTCAATGTTGACGAATATTTTTCCGTTCTCATCACTGGTTGCGAACTCAGGCTTGCCATCGAGGGGAATCTTACCCACGATCTTGCCAGTGGCGGCATCAATCGCAGTCGAATCGCCGCTTCTGCCATTAAAGGTGAATACCCGCTTGGTCGCTGGATCGTACAGAATCGCGTCTGGGTTCTGTCCGACATTCTGTACCTTTTCGAGCGGCTTGAAGGTCTTCAAATCGAAGATGCTGACACTTCCTTCGCGACCATTGCTAGTGAATCCACGACCGAGTTCCGGGGCAAGTGCAATTCCATGCACGCCGGGAGTGTCGGGAATATCTCCGACCGGCTTGCCCGTCTCAATGTCCATGACGATTACGTGCGTGCTCCGGGAAATAAAAAGGCTGCGGGAAGCAGCATCGATTTTCAGGTAATCCCACCCGCCTTCGCCACCGAGCTTGTAACTCTTGAGGACGTGCAGACCAGGATCGGCGGCGAATGAGGCGATACAAGCAATCAAAATTGGAATCGCAACACGAATCTGTCTCACACGATCTCCTTGTGCAGCCTGGAAACTTCGTCACAGATTCTACGCCTCTGTGGAGTTGTTGGACTAACTCGGAGCAGCAGGTGATGCGGACTAGCACAGGATGTGGCAAAAGCAGACGGATTCGCGGCCGATGTGACGGAATTGTCCCGCGCGCGCAGCGAGCTCTGGTTAAAATCGTTTGATGCCGCAAACTACAGTGGAGATCAGGTCTCTGGCGAGCACTTCTTTAGCGGTCGGTTCCGCCGGCCCGCGCACGGTCACGATTGATCGCGCAAAAGAAGCGGGTGGTCACGGACTGGGCTTTAATGGCGGAGAACTTCTCCTGTTGGCAATTGGAGGTTGCTACAGCAACGACATTTTTCGCGAGGCTGCCAAGCGCGGAATATCTGTTCACTTGGTCATAGTCACCGTGAGCGCCGACTGGGGCGGCGATCCCGTGCGAGCGCAGAATGTGCAGATGAGCGTTGAAGTGAAAGCAGAAGCATCGGAAGAGCAGATTCAGGACCTGATCCAGCATACCGACGCGATCGCCGAGATTCCCAACTCCCTTCGCTATGGGACTGAGGTGAAGCTTAGCGAGACGAAAGCCGTTCCTGCGTCTCACCTATAGAAAGTACGGTACAAATCTCGTCGACAACATCTATGCGGAAAAGCACGGATCAAGAAAGAGATCCGTGAAAACCCGCGCAGATGCCTGGCTGATTTTCTCTGCATGTCCGGCGGGCTCGGCGGTTAAAATCTTTTCTTGGCCGTTTCCTTCCAAATCGAAAGCATGAATGTTGGCTCCGGCAATCTGTTCCTGGTCGCCGGGCCCTGCGTCATCGAGAGCGAAAAACACGCACTTTTCATGGCAGAAGTCATCAAGGGCGTGACCCGCTCGCTCAACGTTCCTTTCATTTTCAAAGCTTCATACGACAAAGCCAATCGCACCTCGATTCGCAGCTTTCGCGGGCCGGGGCTTGCTGAAGGCTTGCGCATACTGAAAAAAGTCAAAGATGAAGTTCATGTTCCGGTGCTGACCGACGTGCACGAAGCGAAGGACGTTCCCAAAGTCGCGGAGGTCGCCGATGTTCTACAGATTCCGGCGTTTCTCTGTCGCCAGACTGACCTCGTGGTTGCGGCGGCAATGACCGAACGCGCGGTCAACATCAAGAAAGGTCAGTTCGTCTCCCCCTGGGACATGAAACACATTGTCGAAAAGTGCCGTTCGGCGGGAAACGATCGCGTGTTCGTTACTGAGCGCGGCGCGAGTTTCGGCTACAACAATCTGGTCGTGGACATGCGCTCCCTGGCAATCATGCGTAAGTTCGCGCCGGTGGTTTTCGACGCCACACATTCGGTGCAACTTCCTTCGGCTTCGGGCGACGGCGAACATCCAGTAAGTGGCGGGCAGCCAGAGTTCATTCCCTTGCTGTCGCGCGCGGCGGTGGCTGCCGGCGTGGATGGGGTATTCATGGAAGTCCACGACAATCCCAAAGAAGCGAAGTCCGACGGCGCCAACGCGCTTGAATCAACGAAATTGCGCGCGGTATTGAAGGAATTGTTGGCGGTGCAGAAGGCGGTAGCGGAGTCACACACGACGCCATGATTGTGTCGTCTCTCCGGGACTTTAATTTCTCGCCTCGCAACCCAGCGCTGAAGCGCTGGGCTAAGTTGTGCTGCGCCTCCGGCGCGTGTCGGTAAGCTTTTCGGGTACCCAGGAATCGTGTCGCGATTGTGCCTGAGCAGCGTCTGTCCATGAATTTAAGAAGCAAGAACCTACTCCTTAGTGACACGGTGTAGGCTGTCCCGGAGGGACATCAGAATTTAGCCCAGCGCTTCAGCGCTGGGTCGGCAAAGCAACACGAAAGAGTCCTGGAGGGACGGCACATATCAGCCAAGTACATATTTAGGATCGTAACGCACGTCATATTTCCTGAGGAAATCTAGAAATTCACCTTCAAAACTTCGCTTCGCGTGATGCGCCTTCTGGTTCTTGATATACGAAATTACCCCGGCGGTTTGTGACGCGCTCACACTGAACGCACCATATCCCTCTTGCCACGAGAAGTTCACGCCGTTTTCGTGAAGCCACTTTGAGGAGCTTCCTTTCAGATATTGCAGTGCCTTCGCCAGCGGCATAATCGCCGGCAGCAAAAGCAACACATGAACGTGATCTGGCATGCCTCCGATTGCGACAGCCTGGAAGCCCTGCTTCTTCGCAATTCCGGCCATATAGGCCCAGAGCTTGGGCTGCAAGGCTTCGGAAATAGCGTCTACGCGGCCTTTCGTGCTGAAGATAACGTGAACGCGGTTGCTGGAATAAGTGTGTGACACGTGTCGTCCCTCCGGGACTTCGCTCTCGTTTGCACCCGTACCCAGCGCTGAAGCGCTGGGCTAAGTTGTGCTGCGCCTCCGGCGCATTTCTCTGACACCAGCGTTCGCGATGACAACCCAAAACCTAACTCATCGTGCCGCGGCTTTCCCTAATCAACGAGCTCGGTCCGGTCTGTTGTGCTGCGCCTCCGGCGCATTTCTGTGACAGCAGCGTTCGCGATGACAATCCAAAACCTAACTCACCGCGCCGCGGTTTTCCCCAATTAACGAGCTTGGTCCTGTGTTCGGAAGCAGATTTGAAAGCTCGCTAACGATTTGCACAAACATATGCTTCCAACGCCTTCTTGTCTGTGACGGATGTCACAATCGGGTAATCCTGCTACCATTCCCCAACCTGTTTCATCTCATCTTCAATGCACGTTCTTGCCATCATTGCGGGAGCGGGAATCATTCTCGCGGTATTGCTGGATGCCTTTGAGAACGTGGTATTGCCGCGGCGAGTGCGGCGGCACTTCCGCATTACCAGTTGGTACTACCGATACATGTGGGTGCCCTATGCGCGCCTGGCCAGCCATATCCGGTCGCAGACGCGCCGCGAGAACATGCTCGGATATTTTGGTCCACTTTCGATGATTGCGCTGCTCGCGCTGTGGGCGGGCAGCTTGATCTTCAGCTTTGCCCTGCTGCAATACGGGGCAGGTGAGCACCTCTCGCTGGCCACACAGCGGATTACGTTTCGCCTGCTGCTGTATCACAGCGGCGAGACTTTTTTCACTCTTGGCTATGGCGACATTGTTCCGGCGTCGACTTACTCCCGCGCCTTGTCGGTTCTGGAAGCGGGAATGGGCTTCGGTTTTCTCGCCGTCGTGATTGGATATCTCCCGACGATTTATTCGGCATTTTCTCGCCGGGAGATTGAAATTTCGCTGTTGGACGCCCGCGCCGGTTCGCCGCCGAGCGCTGCCGAGCTTCTAGCGAGAACGATCGACGAGAACGACAGTTCCACGCTCGATCGCCTGTTCCATGATTGGGAGCGCTGGGCCGCGGAGGTGCTCGAAAGCCATCTCTCCTATCCGGTGCTGAGTTTTTACCGCTCGCAACACAGCAATCAGTCGTGGCTGGCGGCGCTGACAGTAATTCTGGATGCGACCGCCCTGGTTATTGCCGGTATTGATGGCGTCAGCAGCAAGCAGGCACGCTGGACATTCAAAATGGCACGGCATGCGGTGGTTGATTTGGCACAGGTGGTGAACGCAGGCTACGAGCCCGAGATTCAGGACCGGCTCACACCCGATGACCTGGCGCAAATTCGCTCACAGCTCGGAGCAAGAGGGCTCAAACTGAGCGACGCGCCGGAAGTGGAGGAGAAGCTGCACGAATTACGAATGAAGTACGAGCCCTACGTCCTGGGTATTGCCCGCAATCTGTACATCCCGCTGCCCCCGTGGATTCGGCATGACACGATTCGCGATAACTGGCAGGCAGGTCCATGGGACCGCATCATTCAGGCGCAGGCGCTTGGACGCATTCATCCGGAGCGGCGCGGCAGTACGGTCGAAGATCACTTCTGAGTGCACTCACCAAATCCGTGTAAACCTGTGGCACCGAAGTTGATTTTCGCTCTACTGGCTGGCTGCCGTGGCCTTATCGCGGTCTACATCCTTCAGACGGGCAGCTTTGCCGCGAAGACTGCGCAGGTAGTAAAGCTTTGCGCGACGCACTTTCGATGACCGCACCAGCTCAACCTTATCGACCACGCGCGAGCTCTCGGGAAAAATGCGCTCGACGCCCTGGCCGAAACTGATTTTGCGCACGGTGAAGCTGGCCTGCGGTCCGCGGGTGCGCGCGAGCACTACGCCTTCGAATGCCTGCAGGCGTTCTTTGTCGCCTTCCTTGATTTTTACCTGCACACGAACTGTGTCGCCAGGCACGAAGTTTGGCAGGTCGGTGCGCTTGGTCTTGGCAAGAAGTTTTTCGATGATTAGGTTCGTCATTGTCTTAATCCTCTCGGGCCAGTTATGCCCCACGAATTGTCGTTCCGAAGGACTTCAGTCCTGAGGAATCTGTTTTTCAGCTTTGAGCTGCGAGCATTGAGCTATGAGCAAGCATAGTCTGGTCGCTCACAGCTCATTGCTCGCCGCTCGGCCCAGCAACTCTCTATCTTCTTCACTCAACTGCACTCGCGCAAGAAGATCCGGCCTATTCGCTACGGTCTTCTCCAGCGCCGATCTGCGACGCCAGCGCTTGATTTCTTCGTGGTTGCCGTTGACCAAAACTTCCGGCACCTTCATCCCGCGAAAATCCGCCGGCCGCGTGTAGTGCGGATAATCCAGCAGCCCGCCAGAACTACACGTCGAATCCGGCACTGCAGGTGTGGCTCGGCCATTCCTGTCCGGGTTTGCCTGTGTGGGGCGGACACTCTTGTCCGCCAAATCACTACCACCGGCTTCCGCCCCGGCCACAAACGACTCCTGCCGCGTCGAAGCTTCGTTCCCAACAGCGCCGGGAATCAGCCGAGTGACGGTATCTACGATCACTGCCGCTCCGAGCTCCCCGCCGCTCAGAACGTAGTCGCCAATCGAAATCTCACGATCGGCAAGAAACATTCCCACGCGCTCGTCCACGCCTTCGTAGCGGCCACAGATTAGAACAATGCGCTGAAGCTCTGCCAACTCAGATGCCAGCTTCTGATCGAAGCGCTTGCCTTGCGCCGAAAGCAAAATCACCGATTGCTCTTCAGCGGCACGCTCCTCGCGCGGCGCAAAGTCGAGCGACTCCACACATTCAAAGATCGGTTCCGGCTTGAGCACCATGCCCTCGCCGCCGCCGAATGGGCGGTCATCTACTGTTTTGTGGCGATCGCGGGTAAACGCCCGCAGATCGTGAACTGCAATCTTCACCAGCCCGGCTTCGCGCGCCCGGCGAACAATTCCGTAATCGAGCGGTCCGCGAAAAAAATCCGGAAAGATGGTGATGATGTCAATTTGCCGACAGCTCTTAGCCATTAGCTTTTAGCTCTTAGCTGTATCGGTTTGGCTAAAAGCTAAGAGCTAACGGCTAAGAGCGAATCAAAACCTTTTCACCGCCGAGGTCGCAGAGTTCGCGGAGAATCTACTTGTGTTTCTCTGCGTACTCTGCGTTCTCTGCGGTTAAAAGCTTTTGTTTTTGCCCTTGATCTGCTCGCGCTTCTCTTCTTCCGTCAACGGAGCGTTCACTTCGAGCAAACCTTCCGGCAAATTCATCTCGATCCGCTTCTGTTCGAGATCAACCCGCAGCAAAAATTCCTGCGCGTAGGGAATCTCAAGCTCCCGCTTGTCTTTCCCGGTCTCACTGCCGACAACCAGCAGCGGCGCTTCTCCTGCTCCGAAGCGAACATCTCTGACAATGCCGACTTCGCGATCTCGATCTAATAAAACGCAACCAACTAAATCGCTGACGAACGTCGCGCCAGGCTCCAATTTCGCGCGCTCGCTCAGCGGAACCTGCAACTCGCTTCCGACCAGCGGCTCGGCATCCGAGATTGAATCGACGCCTGCGAACTTCAGCACCAGCCAGTCTTTGTGCGGCCAGGCGTCTTCTATCCTAAGTTCGCGCCGCGCGGCATTCTCGTTCAACCCAAAAACTCTCAGTCCCGCATGCAGCCGATCCGGAACGTCGCTGTGGACTTCGACGGCTACTTCTCCGAGGCGGCCCTGGGTTTTTATCACCCGCGCCAAGGTGACGAATTCCTGTGCCGTCCCTCCGGGACTTGCGGTCATATTGCCGCCTACCCAGGGCTTACGCCCTGGGTTAAATTATTTCGCCCCTCCGGGGCTTGTCGGATAGGAATGTCCGACCCACACAACTACTCCAGAATCTCCAGCTCGTAGCGTTTGCCGTCTTTCTCGCCCGCTGCGTGCAGCAGATTGCGAAGCGCCCGCGCGATCTTCCCCGACTTGCCGATTACGCGGCCCATGTCGTCTTCGGCAACTTCGAGCTCGACGACCACCTCTCCATCCTCCGGCACTTCCTCGACGAACACCTGGTCGGGTGCGGTGACGAGCGCCTTGGCGACGTGCTCGATGAGTGCCTTGGGATTGGGGGTCGCGTCAGTCATCGTTCACCAACTTCATTGGCCGCGGATTTACGCGGATGAACACGGATCAAAATAAAAGCATTTAACCGCAGAGACCGCCGAGTACGCCGAGAAATCCGTAAATTCTTTTCTCTGCCAGTGCCCATCTTTCGCCTCTTTTTCGCAAGGTGGAAACTACGAATCAAAAGATTTCAGCGCCGAGCACGCAGAGTTCGCAGAGAACAAATTCAGAGAATTCTCGGCGTACTCTGCGATCTCTGCGGTTAAAAGCTTTTGAACTTAAGCCGCGGGCGTTGGCGCAGCAGTCTCGGCGAACCCCAGAATCTTGGCCATGCGGGCCGAGAGCTGGGCTCCCTTCGAGCGCCAATAATCGATGCGCTCGCGCTTGAGCTCGACGCTCGCCGGGGTAGTGCGGGGATTGTACGTCCCCACAATCTCCACCGGACGCCCGTTGCGCGCCCGCTCTTTTTCAATCACCACCACACGGTAATGCGGCTGCTTGCGCGCACCCACGCGCGCCAGACGAATCATTAACACTGAAATTGTTTCC